>JBCBCI010000082.1:0-26570 GCA_038530755.1 Cyanobacteria bacterium J06592_8
AAAAATATAGGTAACAATGATGGTAATCACTCCAGCACTAGCAAGTCCTTCTGTGGAAAGACCTAATGTAGATAAAGAGAGAACAGTTGCTAATCCATAGGCGATGACAGTGGTTAGTTGAGACAAAGCAGTCGAATAGGTTTTGACTCGCATTGTGTAGCGTTGAGGAGTTGAGGAGGTTTGTTGTGCTTCTTTAGCCCAACTTAGGAGAAAGGAATCGATAAAGAAATCAACTACTTTGTCAGCAATACTGAAGAAAATCCAAATTAAAGCAATTAAAAATGGGCTAGTTAAAAGTAATCTGGCATAAACCCGAGTGGGAGGATAAAAGATCATCAAAAATCCAATTCCAAAACCCCAAATAATAACTTGTACCCAGAATAAGAGATTTTCCAGTAACAACGTTAAGTTGATTTGCTGCTTAAGAATAGTCTGTTGCTTCAGAGAATTTTGAGTGATATATTGCCAGAGAGATTCTACACTTGAGGAGACTAACTCAAAGGGAATATCGGCTAAATCACCCCGACTATTATTACGATTACGGGTGTAGCTGCGCTCAGTCTGAGTTGAATCTGTATTTTTAGCGGCGTTGATAGCTTCTTCGGCTTGGGCGGCTTTTGCGGCTAATTCCTCGGATGTTGTATCCGGTTCAACAGTGACTGACTTTTCTAAATTTTCTAAGGTTTTACCCAGTTTACGACGTTTAGACTTAACCTTTTTTTTAAGCCAAAATAAAAGAAAACTGAAAATAAAAATGCCCACTAATATGATCAGAAAAAAGAGAATAAAATCAACGGGATCTTTCTTAAAATCATCTTGTTCTTCAAGGGCTGCACTTAATTCTCTCTTGATTGTATTTTCCCAAATTTTTGCTAAAACTAGGGCTTGAGCCTGTTCGTAAGATAAATTGGGATTACTTTCCGAAATTTGTTGCTCCCATTGTTCAATTTTAACTTGTTTTTTAGGATTATTGGGTTTCAATACATCCTGATTGGGAATAATATCCCATTCCCTAACTCTTAGAAGTGTTTGCTTAACAAACCCGGCTTGAGACGGTAGATAAACAACAGGTATGTTATTTTCTAAAGCAACTTCAATTTTAGGCGTACCGGGATGAAGATTCTCATTAATACTTTTTGTTTCGAGTTGTAGAGTTTTACCAATGGGAGTCCGTTGGCTTTTCTTGATCAACAGATTCTTAGCTGGATTCTTATTTAATGAGATGCTGTCCTCAGCAGAATTCAATTCAGCACGGCGAAGCATTTCTTCTCGAATAAAGTTGAGTTGTCGCTGAATTTGTCTGGCTCTTATATCAACAGGTAAGTTTATATTGTCTTGTTCAACGCTAATCGGAGGGGATGCCACAGTCAGGAGTGGAACATAACTTCCTGTCATCCAAACATGACTACATAACTGAAGGTTGACACAATTAAACGGTCTATTTAAAGCGTTAAAAATTAGGGTTTCCTGACTGTTTGAGGTTTCTGGGGAAATCGGCAAGAATGGAAATTGTGCGGTAGCTGTGGGAATGCCAGTTAGAATCAAGAGACAAGTTAATAATGCAACTGACAAAAACCGAATCGGATTGCGAAATTGGCTTTGTAAGTCACGGCTAACTCGTTTGACTTTTTGGATGATTTTAATCCAGACGTTTGCCAATTTAAGCATTTGTACATGACCTCTTGCTTGCACTTTTTCCATTCTAAGCAAGAAAAACCTGAGAAGCCCGGAATTTTTTTGTTCTTCTCACTTGACAAGTGCAGTGATCTATGTGACGAATTAAGTAAAATCTAGATCTAATATTTAAAATTGTATTTGAAATTGTTCTAAAATGAACTCGCCACATTATTAGGGTTTTGATTATGTTTAATCGACTTCATGATGCAGTCAGCGAGACGACGCAACGCTTCGACGGAGAACTCACCGAGCAGATTCAACACTTAGAGGCTCAACTCAAAGAACTTCGAGAAGAACAAACTCGTAATAAAGGACGTCAACAACGACAGTTAAGTTTAGTTGGAGCTTTGCAAAGTGCTTTGGGTCAAGTGGTGCGAGCTGTTCATGCTACTCAAAACGCTGGGGAGGAAGAATTGCTGGAGGCGTTTTGGCTAGAAATTGAAGCGGTTCAAAATGGAGAATATGGTGAGATTGATTTAGCCCAGCTTCCGAAACCCTCTGAACCGGATGGAGGTTCAAGCACTCAAGGGAATAATCCGACTCCCAATGGAAATGGTGTGCTTGATGTGGAAGTAGTGAATGGAAATGGGAATAGTCCCAATATCGAAGATATGACCTTAACTCAGCTTAAAGAAGAGGTTCAAAAAGTGATTGATTATGATCAGGTTCAGAAATATGGGAAACGTAATCTGCGCGACACTTGGGAGAAAGCCTATCGAGACTTGTTTGAAGCTGGATTACTCGGAAGTGGCCTGAAGAATACTGAACAGTGAAAATAAAAAATCAGAAAATTGGAAATCAAGAGTATCAACAGTTGAGCTACAACTCGAAATATTATGGGACTGATTTAGGGTTACTGGGCTTTTGGTTTATACTGGCTCTAGCGTTGCGGTTGACGCTGTTGGCTTCTAAACCTGTGTGGAGTGATGAATTTGCGACATTGGTGTTTAGTTTAGGACACGGTTTCCGCAATATCCCTTTTGATGTGCCAATTTCCCTTGATACTTTGCTTTCTCCACTGCAACTCGACTCAAGTTTATCGATATTCTCTGTCCCAGACAATCTATTCCGAGAGAGCAACCATCCGCCTATTTATTTTATGCTGACTCATATTTGGGTGAGGTTGTTTGGTCAGGACGGAGATTTAGTTTCGATTTGGGGAGCGCGATCGCTTAGTGCGATACTGGGAGCCGTTACAGTTCCGGCTATGTTTGGATTAGCTTGGGTGACGTTCCGCTCTCGGCTTGTCGGTCATATCGCTGCGGCTTTGATGGCGATTTCTCCTTACGGTGTGTATTTGTCACAGGAAGCTCGACATTACACTTTAGCTATGATTTTAATTATAGCATCTCTTGCTTGCCTGATTACAACAATTTATAAAATTCAAAAAAAAGATTCTCTACCTGTTTGGATCGGATTTTTATGGGTTATCATCAATACTCTAGGAATAGCTGTTCATTTCTTTTTTATTTTTACTCTAGGTGCGATCGGTCTAGTCATTGGGGGACTTTGGTTAAAAAACTGTCAATTTTCTCCCTTTAAAGTTCCGGCGAGTCAGTCTTGGAAAAGTGTTTATTTTGCAGCAATCGGGACGACGATGGGAGCTTTAGTCTGGCTGCCTATTTTTTTAGCGATTTCTAATCCAGAGAGTGAACTGATTCGCTGGACTTTCCATGGTAATCCACTGGAAAACTTTCTTGAACCCGTTGGGCGATTAATCATCTGGATGACAACCATGATTGTCATGTTACCTGTCGAAAACCAGCCGATTTTTCTGACAATTATTTCAGCAAGTATCATGTTAGCCGGATTAGGACTAACTGGAAAACTGGTCTGGGAGAGTCGGCAAAGATTGCCTGAAAATTGGCGATTTTCTCAAGGGATATTAATCGGATTAGTTGCTAGTGCGATCGCGATAATCCTTGCGATTACCTACGGATTCAGCATCGATCTGACATTAGTTGCTCGTTATCACTTTACCTATTTTCCCATCGTTATTTTAATTGTTGCGGTTAGCTTTACCGTTGGTTGGCAATCTCCAGGAAAACAGAATTGGCAACAGAAAGCGATTATTTTTGTATGTAGTGTTGGTTTAATTGGAGCAATAAGCGTGGCGACTCATTTAGCTTATCAAAAACCTGATCGTTCAGATCTAGCAGTCAGCTATATTGCAGAACGTTTAACACCCAATCTTCCCACATTAATTGCAACTGTTCATAAAAGTCACGAACAAACGGGAGAAATGATGAGTCTGGCGTGGGAATTAAAGCGATTAGGAGTCACAAAAAATTCACCTCAGTTTCTACTCGCGCAGAAAAAAGGTGATCCTGAAATTCCGATGAAAACCCTAAGTCAAACTGTAGATAATCTCAACTATCCCTTCAATTTATGGTTGATTAATTTTTCAGCCCCCTTTGAACCGGAAATGCACGACTGTAGCCACGATCCGGATTTTAAATCAGAAGTTCCGGGTTATCATTTACGAATGTATCATTGTCATCTCTAATTTAAGAGAAGAACATAGAATCTGTAGGCTAGTTTAGAAATTGAGCTGTCAAAGCCGATTGACTCTTTAGTGTTTTGTTATAATTGAGCAAAATACTAGGTTTCTTGGATAAATTTGAGTAGGGTATCAACTGAAATGGGTGCATCACTAAATCTTTTTAGGCCAGTAATGGTGCTGTTCTTTTCAAGGATTAACAAGGTTATGTAAAGATTAACAAGATTATGTAAAGAGTCAAGAAAGCCCTCATATTTATTGAGAATCTTGTGTGATCAATGTCTAGGTCCTACAACCACTATCAATAAACAGTCATCAAAGAATGCAAACACTAACAAGCCGAAAATTGAGGATTTTACTGGTTGCAGAACAATGTAACCCGGACTGGTCATCTGTTCCTTTCGTGGCCTACAAATTTTTTCAAGCAATTAATCAAATCGCAGAAGTTACCCTCGTTACCCATGAGAGAAATCAATCTAGTTTTGAAAACAAAGGCTTCGATAATGTTGTTTATATTCCTGAGAGTAAAGCAATCAAGCAATATTATCAGTCCGTTGCAAGTTTAGCAATGAAAGGTCGAGTTAATTGGCCTCTCTATCATTTACTCAGTTATCCAATTTATGCAGAGTTTGATCGTCGAGTTTACAACAGGTTTAAGCAAAATGTACTTGAGGGAAAATATGATATCGTTCATGCCCTTACACCCATGCTACCTCGATACCCTTATAAAATTATTCAGGCTTGTCAGCAGAGAAATATTCCCTTTATTTTAGGGCCTGTGAATGGAGGAATCCCCTTTCCAGAGGGATTTCAAGAAATAGCCAAAAAGGAAAATGCGGGTTTGAATTTTTTGAGAACATTTGGTCGATATCTGATTCCCGGCTATGTCAAAACATACAAGCAAGCCACTCATATTTTTTTCGGCTCAACTTATACCTTAAATTCAATTCAAAACCTCTTTGCGCTTCCTCTTCATCGCATCTCTATTTTATCTGAAAATGGCATCGATAAAGAGGCTTTAATTAAAGTAGAACGCTCTCAAACTCCCGATAAAATTATCAATCTCTTGTTTGTTGGGCGGCTGGTTCCCTATAAATGTGCAGATGTTGTCATTGAAGCCATTGGACAATTAGATTCTACTCTCCAAAATCGCATTCAATTCACCATTGTCGGAGACGGTTCTGAGAAAGAAAACCTCAAGAAAATGGTAGAAGATTTAAACTTACAGGATCGAGTTAAGTTTGTTGGGTGGGTTCCTCAACAAGAGACTATTCACTATTATCAACAAGCGGATATTTTTTGCTTCCCCTCAGTGCGAGAATTTGGGGGTGCAGTTGTGATCGAAGCAATGGCTTGTGGACTTCCTTGTATCGTTGTGAATTACGGTGGAATTGGTGAATATGTTACTGAAAAAGCAGGATTTAAGATTGAACCTCGTTCTCGTGAATATTTGGTTCAACAAATGCAAGAAAAAATAAAAATCTTGGTTGAAGACCCAGAATTGCGATCGCAGATGTCTGTCCAAGCCCTTGAAAGAGCAAAAGACTTTTTCTGGAGTAGTAAAGCGTTAAAAATTTATCAGGTTTATGAATCGGCTTTAGCGACTAACAGCCGAGTATTTGGTATAGAAAAGACGCAGCTTGTTCGCTAACTTGAGTTTCAAAACTTAAACCTTATTGAATCAGGGGAAATTGCAGAATACAGCTAGCATCGACCACAATAAAAGCATCTGTTTGATAATCCGAACACCGTTCAACCAATGTCGCGATTACGGCTGGGGGAGTCTCTGGCTTCAGTACAGGTTCGACTTCCTCAGCTTTAAACTCCCACTGTCTAAACCAATTATTATCGGTAAGATAGTAAGGAAGAAAAGCATCCCCATCGAGTAAAATCAAGTCAACATTATAAGTTTGAATAAAATTCTGTAAAACCTCTAGACTTTGGCTATACTGAGCATCAATTAAATCCATTGCGCGTTGACGAATTTGACGATGGTATCCAACTTGATAGGGGATTGAATATTCCCAAGCGACTAACACAGAACGTTGCGTAAATGAGGGAATATTATCGGCGGCGGGAGAGAGAGAAGCAATCAGTGTATCTTTAGGATATTGAGATAAGAAATCATGGAGAGTTGCTTCACGAGGTTGTTTATAATTTGGAAAGGTAAACTGTTCCAGGAAACTCGGATAAAAAATTACAGCGATCGCAATAATTATGGTGCTTCCAAAAGCCAGCAAATATTTAATCATCTGAGGTATTTTAAAGGATTGATAAACCGGAGAAGCTTCAACCCATCTTAACAGTGTATCTATAATCGTTGTGAGAGTGATTCCGGTAGAAACAGCAATGAGTAGATAAAAACTATGACTGGTATATCGGTTCGGTAAAAATAAGTAAAAGAGTAGTAAATGAGCGAGGAAAAATAAGCTTAAACACACGAATAAAAGTTGCAGAATAAACTTCGATTTTTTCATCTGCTGAATCAGAGGAAATTGACGAGGAAATTTGACAAGAAGCGGTAAAAACAATCCAAAACACAGGGTAACAGGTGTAAATAATCCTCTCGGAATCATCCCACTACGAATTCCTAAAAACCAATATTGAATGGGATCGTCACTAAAAAAATACCCTCGACCTTTTTCTTGAAATTCAGGTAAAACTCTAGCGTTTGCTAGGTTGACAATTGGCCCGTAGTCAGAGGAACTTATTAAATAGGAAACCAGCATCAAACTAGCAATAATTAATCCAGTTAAACAGAACTTTAGTTGTTTTCGATCTGAAATAAAGCTGATTCTGCGATTTTTTATCTCAATTAAATTTATAAATAAAATTCCCGCAGAGACTAAAACGGTTGGAGGATAAAACAACCCTTCTATTATTAAAAGAATCAGACAAGGAATCACAGACTTTTTCAGAAAGTAGTAGAGGAAAGCAAAAAATAAAGGATAAGAAAAAGAAGACGCGATCGCCGCGACAAAAATATCCTTCATCCAGATACTTTGATTGAACAGTAGAGATGCGATAAATGCAGCCATCGGAACCGGAAAAAGTTCTAAACAAATCCCAAAACAATAGCCAGTCATGATCACACCGAGAACCAAAGGCAAACATTTATTGATCGTCATGGGATCGAGATTAAAACCGATAAAAAATCGATAAATAGCCGTTAGACCCAACGGTTCAACAGAGGCAAAAAAATCAGCCATTAAATCATTGGTAAATAGTTCAGGATCGAGAAAACGACGCATCCAAAAAATATGCTTACGAGCAT
Organism: Cyanobacteria bacterium J06592_8; assembly: GCA_038530755.1. GTDB lineage: Bacteria > Cyanobacteriota > Cyanobacteriia > Cyanobacteriales > Microcoleaceae > Capilliphycus. Next base: position 7,452 of record JBCBCI010000082.1, read on the forward strand.
CATCCTGAACCACATATTCTCCATCAAAGGCTTGCTGTAAAACCAAGATGCTATAAATAACGCTAAACGTTAAACTTAGAACCAACCAAAATAAAGTTCGCCAATGAGAAGAATGCTTTTGGGGTGTTGTTAGAAATTGACGCAAGGATTGCATAAACATAACACTTCGATTTAAAATGATTTCCAATGTCGCATCGTTAGCCTAACAAAGTACCACGATAGACGCTATGATTGGATAAATTTTCTCAATCTTGACGCAAGTTGTGAGTGAAATCCTAGATCCTTTACCACTCTATCTAAAAAATCCGGTCAGTCGGTTTTCCGCCAGAGCCAGTGAATATGCTCAGTACAGACCCAGTTATCCACCCGAAGCGATCGCGCATATTCTCTGTGGATTAGGCGATTTTAACACAATTGTCGCCGCTGATATTGGCGCGGGAACTGGAATCTCTGCAAATTTGCTGGCGGCGCGAGGAGTGAGAGTATTGGCGCTGGAACCGAATGCGGCGATGAAACAGATGGCGACATCTCATCCTCAAGTTCAATGGTTAGAGGGAACCGCAGAAACAATTCCTTTAGCCGATCAATCTGTAGATTTAGTGACAGCTTTCCAGGCGTTTCATTGGTTTGATCTCGAACCGACGCTGAAAGAATTTAGTCGAATTTTAAAACCAAATGGACGAGTGGCGATTGTCTGGAATCATCGCGATCGCCAAGATCAATTTACTCAAGCCTATAGTCAAATTTTTAAACAAGCTTCTCGCTATAATTCTGCTATGCGTCCTCGTTCTCGTAGACCGATTACTTCACTCTTAGAAAGTTTAGATTTTGAAAATCAACGTCATCAGAAGTTTACTCATCATCAAGCATTAGATTTGACTGGGTTAGTTGGTCGAACTCACAGCGCATCTTATATTCCTAAACAGGGTTTAGAAGCCGAATCAATTTTGAAAAATATTCGTGAACTCTACCACAACTGGAAAGATGATCGAGGATTTGTTTATATTCTCTATCGTACAGATGTTTATTTGGCTGAACTCAAGGTGAAATGATTTTGAATCTATCTATTTTAAATCTGCATCATTTTCTGTTCTCTTCATCGGAAAAACGTCAGGGTTCATCGACAAAAGTTTGGTTGAGTTTAAGCTTGATTTTTGCAACGATTTATAGCTTGCTAGCCGTTCAAGAAGCTTTTAGTGGTGAATATGTAATTCAAGATGATGCGAGACAACATATTTTTTGGATGCAGAGATTTTTAGACCCCGAATTGTTCCCGAACGATCTGATCGCTGACTATTTTCAATCCGTCGCACCGGGAGGATATCGCAGCCTATATTGGCTCTTTTCTCAGTTGGGTTTAAATCCTATTTTTCTCAGTAAAATGATTCCTTGGGGACTCGATCTAATCACAACATTCTACTGTTTTGGAGTCACCTTAGAACTTTTACCGATTCCGCTCGCTGGGTTTATTTCCTCAATATTACTGAACCAACAACTCTGGCTAATTGATGACTTGGTTTCCGCTACACCTAGAGCTTTTGTCTATCCTTTATTTCTTGGATTTGTCTATTATCTTCTACGAAAATCGATGGTAGGGAGTGTAATCTTTATTGGGTTACTCGGATTATTTTATCCTCAAGCCGTCTTAATTAGTTCTGGTATTTTAATTTTACAGGTTCTCTTTTTCTTTTCTAAAGATAGGAAAAATCGTTTAGTTAGTATCATCGGTTTGGGAGTGGCTGCGGCGGTTATCTGCTATTATGCAGCAAGTTCGAGTGAATTTTCTCCGGTGATTACGGTAGCAGTTGCGAAAACAATGTCTGAGTTTGGAGGCGCGGGAAATAGTGCATTTTTTCAAGATAATCTCTGGCGTTTTTTTATTCAAGGTCAACGCAGTGGTTTAATTCCAAAATATTTATTTAGACCGACTTTAATCGCTACAGGTTTATTACTTCCTGCAATACTTTTTTTACAATATAGATTCAAATTTATCTCAAAAATAACACCAAAAGTTAAGATTTTACTCTTGATTTTAATTTCTTCCTTGAGTTGGTTTATTGCGGCTCATCTGATGCTGTTTAGACTCCATCTTCCGAGTCGGTACACAAGTTATACTTTTCGGATTTGTTTAGCGATTTCTGCTGGAGTTGTATTATGTGTATTGTTAGATAAAATTTTAGTTTTCGCTATTCAGTCTCCCAATAAAGCATGGAAGCAAGTTACAGCTTTCAGTCTAACAGTCTTTCTAGGATTAAGTCTAATATTAGGATCTTGTTTCTGGGGTAAGTTTCCGAAAACCAGCTATGTTTTTGCAAAACAACCGGAAGTTTATCGGTTCTTTTCCCAACAACCCAAAGACACTTTAATCGCGTCTATTTCTCCCGTTGCGAATAATATTCCCAGCTTTTCTCAGCGTTCGGTTTGGGTGGCTTGGGAATACGCAGTCCCCTATCATTTAGGATATTATCATCAAATTCAACACCGAGCAACTGAGTTGATAAAAGCTCAATATAGTACAGATCTTAGTCCACTCCAAGCTTTAATTCAAACTCACGGATTTGATTTGATCATTTTAGACCAAACAGCATTTACTCGTGAATATTTGCTTGAGAATCGGTGGCTGAGACAATGGTATCATTCATTAGGGAAAGATATTTTAGCTGAGTATGAACAGGGGAGAACGCCTGCTATTTTACAAACTGTTCAGCAGTGTTCGATGTTGCAGACTTCAGAAATTAATATTTTAAATGCGGATTGTGTTGTGAACTTTAATAATATTTCAAACAATATCTAAACAAAATAATGAAATTAAGATCTTATTTTAAATCTGGGTTTTCTGTCGGCTTAGAAATCTTAATTCTCGGTTTAGTTCTAGGAATTTCCTACGTTCAAGAACCGCTTTATACCTCGAATCAAAATACGAAGTTTTTACAAGGACTTGCACAAGCCGGAGTTGGATATCTCAATCAAGACTGGTTGGCGAATACTTTAGATCCATTACCTGTATTTACGGCTTTAGTTTGGTTAACGTCAGCCTTCCTAAATCCCTACTTTTTCTATTGTTATTATATTATCCTATTTGGAATTTATGCTTATAGTTTAATTGGAATTGCTGAAAGTATTTTCAAGTTTGATACGAAAACGAAACAGATTCTCTATTTAGTCTTGATTGTTACGCTACATTGTTTAGAGATTAGAATCTTTGATTTTAAAAGCCATGTTCATTTGCATTATGGTGTCGCCGAACAATACATCTTGGGTGACTACTTTCAAACTAGCAATTTTGGCGTTTTTATTCTGTTATCAATTTATTTGTTCTTACGAGACTATAGAATTTGGTCTTTGTTGGCTTTAGCAACAGCAGCAACCGTTCATCCGGCTTATCTTCCGAGTGCAGCTTTGGTGACGTTATCCTATTTAATTATTTTATATCGAAAAGGGGAAAGCTTTAAACAGATTTTCTTAACAGGTTGGCTGTCTTTTCTCTTCGTTTTACCTGTAACGCTATATATGTTTTTTGTGTTTCAACCTACAACTCCTGAAATAGCAGAACAGGCTAAAAGTTTAATTGTTAATCGTATTCCCCATCACTCTTTCCCCACGGCTTGGTTTGATAGTATTGCATTTGTACAGGTTATTATTGTCGCTTTGGCAATATATTTAGTTCGGAAAACCGATTTATTGTGGATTGTAGGCGTTCCTTTTGCTGTGGCTACAGTTGGAACTGGTTTACAAGTTTTTCTCAATAATAATAGTTTGGGATTTCTTACACCTTGGCGAGTGTCTGCCTTTTTAGTTCCGTTATCGAGTTGTCTAATTTTAGCGGCTTTTTTGGCTGATCTTTTTAATAAATTTCCTCAAAATTTACGCCAATATCAGAAACCGCTAATTTTCTTGAGTTTACTAATACTCGCAATTTATGTTTTTGTCGGAGCAGAAGAACAAGTTCGAGAGCTAAAAAATCGTCCAGATTATGCGAATGTGATGGATTTTGCCAAATCGCAGCGGACTGCTGAAGATTTATATTTAGTTCCTCATACATCCGGTAACTTTATCGAATTTAGACTCTATACAGGTATCCCAATCGTCGTGAATTATAAATCCCATCCCTATAAAGATAACGAAGTGATTGAATGGCATAATCGACACATGATGGCACAACGGTTTTACTCACCTGATTTTCGAGAAACCCGCTGTCAAGCCTTAGAAGAAATTGTCAATCTCTATCAAATTAATCATCTCATTACTGAACTCGGTGATATCAATCCCTGTTCAGGTTGGACGCTCATTTATGATGATCGACGCTATAAAGTCTATACAAATCTAGAAAATATAAATTCAAAATAAAGCTTAAATCTTAACAATATCTAGAAATATTCTCATCAGTCTATCTGGGTAATTGCCTTGGCTGCGACCGATCCGAATTGGGTACAATTTTAAGTAGCTAGAGTAATCGTTACAATAGGTTTGGGAAGTCTGTTAATCTCACGCTAGAGGTTATCAAAAATCAACAGTAATCAAGGCTACAAGGTGTTAGAATCCCATAACTGACCATCCATCTACTCGCCTAGCTAAGAGTGAATTTTAATCAATTGAGCTGAAATCTAGTTCAGTTCTGTTGGTTCAAAACCCACAAGTGCTAACCCTCTCTAACCCAATACCTCTGTTAACCCGGGTGCTGGAACTTCAATCTAGTCCTGATGGGTTCGCTGATTTCTCCACATTAACTCACCCTAGAGACATCTGTAGATTAATCTAGAAACTAGGGGAACGTGTCACTCCGAATACCAAACCATTCAAATGCAGATTCAGTTCCGTAACATTGTCAAGGGTAAAGCAGGACAATATTTGATCCTAGTCTGGCTGGTAGCTGTTGTTTATTTTGCGACGGCAGTCACGACAGAAACCCTAATGCTCAGTTCAACCGACGTTATTTTTTTACCCACTGCTGGAATTGCTCAAGCTGCATTGTTGCTGTTTGGAGGTCAATACTGGCCAGGAATCACGTTAGGGACAATATTCGCAAATCTCTCATCACCAACAGCAGCAATACCCACTGCCATAATTTACAGTCTGAGTGCGACTCTACAAGCGTGCTTAGGAACTTGGCTGCTTAAAAAAATTAACTTTTCTAACCGACTCCAACGCCTCAGAGATGCTTTAGGACTGATTCTCCTCTCAGCGGGAGTCTCCACCCTCGTCAGTTCGACAGTTCTGAGTGTAGAGATGTCCCTGTCTCAATTCGGCTGGACAAAATTTTTTGAAGTTTGGACTCGCTATTGGCTCGGGAATGCAATTGGTATTTTAGTCATCACTCCTTTTCTCTTAACTTGGGGTATTCAGCTTCAAAAGCAACCCAACTCACAAAACAAATCTGAACCTACATTTCTGGATAAAATTCGTCAGGTTTGGCGAGATCATCACCCAGAACAGACTCCAACAAACCAAACTGCTCAATATTTTAATTCCTGGGAAGTGATGGGATGGCTACTCTTAACTCTGGTGTTGAATTGGTTCGTTTTCTGTTCCCGGACTCGCGCGGCTTCCATTCACTATCCTTTGGAATATTTACCCTATCCTCTGATTATCTGGGCATCTCTACGCTTTGGTCAACGCGGTGTCGCGATCGCTCACTTTTTAACCGCAATTTTTGCAGTTTGGGGGTTAATGCGTGATAGTGGCCCTTTCATCGACCAGACCAGCAATATTCCCGAAATTTTCTCTCTACAAGCCTTTCTTGGGGTGATGGTGATTACAGGATTAGTTCTCGCCGCTACTGTCGCTGAACGCCAACAAGCTGAAATGGCACTGAGAGCCAGTGAAGAACGATTTTCTAAAGCCTTTGTTGCGAGTCCCATTGGTATTGGTATTTGTAGCTTCTCCGATGAACGATTTCTCGATGTTAATGAGAGTTTTCTAGATCAGTTAGGAGCGCAAAAAGAGCAAGTTCTTAATGCCACACCCGAATCTCTAAACCTTTGGGTAGCTCCAGATCAATATTTGCAATTTCGAGACAGCCTCCAAACGCAATATCGAGTCAGTAATCTGGAAATTCAAGTCTACAATCAAGCCCATGAAATTCGAGATTGGTTAATGTCAATTGAGTTAATTGATATCAGTGGAATAGAATGTTTGTTAATGATGGCGAGTGATATTACCGACCAGAAACAAGCGGCTCAACTCCGCAATGCTAAAGAAACAGCAGAAGCAGCGAACCGAGCTAAAAGTTTATTTCTGGCAAATATGAGCCATGAACTCCGAACTCCGCTGAATGCGATTTTAGGGTACAGTGAACTGCTCCGAGAAGATGCTCAAGATTTAGGGTTAAAGGATTTTGTTGGAGACCTAAAAAATATTCACATTGCGGGTCATCATTTATTAGATCTGATTAATGATATTCTCGACTTTTCAAAAATTGAAGCGGGTCGGATGAATTTTCATTTGGAAACCTACAAAATCGCGACTTTAATCTGGGAAGTCGAAACCACCATTGCTCCCTTAGCCGAGAAAAATGCTAATACCTTTATTGTTGATGTTGCTGATAATATTGACATCATGCACTCCGATATTACTAAAGTGCGACAATCCTTATTAAATTTATTAAGTAATGCTTGTAAATTTACAGAACAGGGTCAAGTCAGCTTAAAGGTTTGGACTGAAAAAGACACAGATTCTACGGCTGAACTCCCCGCAATACCTGCTCCTGAGCGATTAAATTCTGATTCTGAAAAAGATGTCTCGACCTCAGAAATTAACTTATCTTTACCCATCCCACTCCAACCCATCACCTACGTGATATTTCAAGTCATCGATACCGGAATTGGGATGAGTTCTGAGCAAATTGCAACCGTGTTTAACCCCTTTACTCAAGCAGACGAAAGCACCACCCGTAAATATGGAGGTACAGGTTTAGGATTAACCATTACTCGCAAACTCTGTGAAATGATGGGAGGAGAACTGAATGTAACGAGCGAACTGGGTCAGGGTTCAACCTTCACCATGCAACTTCCTCAAATTCTCAGCTACGCCTCAGAAGATATAGCCTCTAATTAAAGAAAAGATAAAGAAAACTGTTTAATCCCATCTAGAGTTACAGAAATGAAATAAAATAATTTGGGATTAACTCTAAATTCAAGAAAGACAGGATGGTCAAGCCAGTTAATTTGAGTTTAAATTAATCTAATTTTCTAATCAACAATTTCTATTTTTATACAGAATACAATGACTAAACTTATTATTACTTTGGCGGTTTTAGGGATATTAACAACAGTATATACCACGATTGTTCGTTCGATTGATCGATTTGAAAAAGAACCGCCTCGATACTTGCTTTATGCGTTTCTTTGGGGTGCTGTTCCTGCTATTGCTCTCTCAGTCATCTTTGAAGTGCTGTTTTCGATTCCTTTAAGAAATTGGTTAGGTGACAATCCAAATCAGTATAATTTAGCCATATTAGCGATTGATGCTCCCATTACCGAAGAAATTATTAAAGGGATGTTTGTTGCTATCGTTTATCGGCGACGACGCCATGAATTTGATGGTTGGGTTGATGGAATGGTTTATGGTGCAATGGTGGGTTTTGGTTTTGCTTATATTGAAAATGTACAGTATTTAATGGGAACAGATACTTGGGAACGTTGGGCGCAGCTTTTAATTCTCAGAGCCATAATCTTTGGTGGAATGCACGGGTTCTGGACAGCTTTAACCGGAATTGGGTTTGGAGTGGCTCGTTATTCATCTCAAATTGGGCAACGAGTTTTAGCAATATTTCTAGGTTTAACTGCGGCGATGTCTATGCACATGGTACACAATGCCGCAACCGCTTTATCTGGACTGACTCGTGGTTTTTCCTTTGCATTGGCTTTATTTGATTATAGTTTTTTGCTAATCATTATGATCATACTTTGGAGAGTTGCAGGTCGAGTAGAACGCCAATATCTCCAGACTTATTTACAAGAAGAAGTTCCTCTAGTTCTCTCTCCAAAATACTATAAAGCCATTTGCACTCCCGGACAAGAAGCTTGGCAAGTATTAGGTTTAAATTCAGTCCAACAGCGAGAAGTTGTTCAAGTAGCCGCCGAACTGGCTCAGAAAAAACGCCAATTTCATCAACTCGGAGAAGAAGATGGTAATACCGCCCGAATTCACGAATTACGAGAACAGTTGAGGCAAAAAGTGATAGCAAGCAATTAGGATATCACCCCAATGCGTAACAATTTATCGTCCTCAATGAAGTTTAAAATTAACTGTCAACGGTTGATGGCGATCGCTCTAATGTTGGGTCTAATGTTAAAATCCAATTCAGTAAAATCGGGTTCACTAATTCTGGGGCTTCATCTTGTGGACAGTGACCGACACCTTCGAGCGGAATAAATTGTTGAACCGCGTCATATTCTTCATATTTTCGCCCTAATTCTATCGGTTCCCAAGGATCATCTGTTCCCCACAAAATAATAGCTGGACAGGGTAAAATCGGTAATAAATCTTCGGGGAGAGGGCCTTGAGAATAGCTCGTAAATGCAACAAATACATCAACAGCGCCTTGATCTCGTGCTGGAGTCAGTAACATTTCGACTAACTCATCCGTAACCGCTTCCGGTCGTTTATAGGCTTCTAAAAGAACTTTTTTGACGGTTCGAGGTGTCGCTAACTGTTTAAAAAAGAGTTGACTGACCCACTTCACGCCCAAAACTTTTTGAGCAATACCCGCACCAAAACTCCGATACCAGGGAATTTCAGAGCGTTTACGTTCGTGAAGAAGTCGCAGCGAACAGTTCAGTAAAGCCACTGCTTTGACCCGTTCAGGATAGTCTACCGCAGTTTGCATTACAGCAATACAACCAATAGAATTTCCCACTAAAAAAGCAGGCGTTCCCACCACTTCTCGACAAAAATCAGCAATTTGCGCGCCCCAGGTTTCAAAGGTATAGGAAATGTCTGCACCTGGAGTCGGTTTGGCTGAACCTCCAAAGCCTAACAGATCTATAGCGAAAACTCGACAACTCGCCGCTAGTTCCGGAATATTTTTCCGCCAATGTCCCCAAGATGCACCGAAGCCATGCACTAAAATTACCGCAGGGCCAGTATTTCCTTCCGTGTAATAGCAGATCGGAAAGCCTTTCCATATCCAAGTTTGCGGTTGAGATAACGTTGAGAGCATCATCAGGACTGAGTTATAGGTTAAATGAGAATTTGTAAACTTTCTATATTATTCCACAAATTGCTTTAATGAGGTTTACTTATCTCAATTTTAAGGATCAATTCGATTAAATTTCTTGATTAATATTAATACTTGAGATTATGACCTCTACCAAAATGAATAAATTCAAGGCTAGAATCTCCGAAAAAATAACCTTATCTTATACTTATCTTTTGACAGCCTGGACAAATTTACATAACTTTTACAATTGTTTGAATATTTTTTTCGATTCCTTTACCTATTTCGAGAAAAAGCTTTGTATCTTGGTTATAGAGACCAGAAAACACAGACAATAAATGTTCACAATGAACATTTGGAGGACACAATGAATCACACCGCTCTGAACAACACATCCATTAATAATGCAGGTATTAATCATCTTGTATCGACTATGTTAAATCCTCTACGTCAATGGTTGGATAACCTAGAAATTCACAATCCTAAATTGGCTATGTTTCTCTACAAAGCGATTCCAGCTCAATGCCCATTTGAACGAGAATTTAAAATTTCAGGTCGAACTTTTCTGCGGATTCCGCCCTTGTGCAAACTGAATCCTCTCTACGATCAAGTGGTTGGCTTGCGTTTTCGAGCGATGTGCTATTTAGTCGATGAATGTGGAATAAGCCTCTAAAATAGAGCGGTTCAAGTCTAATTGCGTTCAACTTCCTCAGTTGTATTTGCGTTCTGTTCTATCTCAATCATCCTCTGCTCAGAGGTTTGAGACTATATCTTCAGGATGGATGTTCTCACTTTCTACAATGGGTTGAGTTTTTCTAGGAATCTTCCCTAACTTGGTCATTTAATGTCAGCCAACTACTCGTAAAATTAGCCATGTAAAGTCGTCAGTCTTGACGAACAATCTCTTGTCACTCAATGTGAGTGATCTAAACTTTCTGTTATTAGGATTATGATAAAATAAGTGATACATCGTCTAGGGGAATCTTATGTTCTCCTGGACAATTCGTGTATGAAGAGAGCGTAATGTCAGAAACGCTGTTAATATCGGAAAAACTGAATCAGGCTTGGAAAAAAGTAGATGATCTTTTTCTACCGAATAACTCTTGGCTGACAAATCGGGCGAAATGTCAGACCTTACAAAAAAAGCTGTCCTACTTTAACGCCGATCATAAAGATCATCCTAAACATATCGATCAAGTTTATCAATTTCTGAGTCGCGGTGTGAATCTGACTCAGGCGGCGATAGACTGGGAAGAGCCAGCGATTTGTGGTTCGCCTCACACGGAGACAGGGAAACTACGAGGAGTACAGTGGCGACTGGTTATCGCTTACAGCGGCTTCGAGATTACAACCAGAGCCTTGATTAATGACTTTAAAAATCGACGCCTCAAGTTACGAGTCCTAAAATTAATGATGGATAAATGTGATCTCCCTCCATATTCACCCTTACATCCGCCAATTTCTGAACATCGCAACACGATAGAAAAGTGGCTGAGTCGAGAAGATAAAGCCATCGTCGAGTTTTTGGGGTTGGGAGGAGAAGATGCTCAGGTCATTAAACGTTGGATGGTTGAATTTAGTCCCATTCAGAAATGGAAAGATACGTTTAATTTGGCTAAAGCTTTTAGAAATACCATCACTCATGGATTTTTGGTTCCGAGTCAAGTTCAAGATTGGAAACTCGAACCCAGTCTAAACCTGTTAACGGAGAACTTAGCTGAGATTCTCGTCGCCGCCTTAGAAAAACTTGAATCTTGATCGTATAATATTCAGCATCTGTAGGGTAGGTAATACCTAGCTCATTGAAAAGAGTGACTTAGTTTACAATGATCAGAAAACGACGAAGAAGATTCGATCTATTAACGCTGATTATATTAAGTTTTAGTTTGGGTTTAGTGCTGACCTGGAATTATATTTTTCCGACCGAAATTCATCAAAATTCAGTCAGTCCAAAAGAGGAGATTCGTGGAGTTTGGATTACGAATGTTAATAGTGGCGTTCTCTTTTATCCGGGTCAAATCAGACGAGCACTCGATCAACTTTCACAATTAAATTTTAACACAGTTTATCCTGTTGTTTGGAACCGAGGAAAAACCTTTTATAATAGTGCTGTTGCTCGTCGAGTTACTGGACTTTTTCAAGATCCATTACTGAATTTAATGCACTTGGGAAACGATGTTTTATCCGATTTAATTCGCCAAGGACATCAACGCAATTTAAGAGTGATTCCCTGGTTTGAATATGGATTGATGGCACCGATTAATTCTCAACTGGTTAAACGTCATCCGGATTGGATTGCTTTACCCCAAAATTATAAATTTTCAGGAATTCCTTCTCCTGCATATTTGAAAGATGCGATTCTTCCGAATGCGCCATCCAGTAACAAAAACGCTGGACGGTTTGGGATTAAAAATTTATGGTTAAATCCTCTCCATCCTCAAGTTCAAAGATTTATTGAAGATTTAGTCGTTGAAACAGTCATTAAATATAATGTTGATGGTGTGCAATTTGATGATCATTTTGGAATGCCAATTGAACTGGGTTATGATTGGTTTACGCTTAAACTCTACAAGCAAGAACATGATGGAAAACTTCCGCCGAATAACCCCTCAGATCCAGACTGGATGCGTTGGCGAGCTGATAAGATTACAGCTTTAATGAAAAGTATACACGATCGCATTAAATCCATTAAACCGGACTGTCAAATTTCTCTCTCTCCCAACCCTCACGACTATGCTTACAATGAGTCTTTACAAGATTGGAGAAGCTGGGTAGAACAAGGGTTAGTAGAGGAGTTAATCTTGCAAGTTTATCGAGACAGTCCGAAAGCTTTTATCAGTGAGTTAGAAGATTTATCCGTTCAAAGAACACGCGGGAAAGTTCCGATTGGGATTGGAATTCTCAGTGGAACAATGGGAAACAGCGTTGAGATTAAACAAATTGAAGAACAAGTCAAAGAAGTTCGCAATCATAACTTTCAAGGGATTTCTTTTTTCTATTGGGAAACCTTGTGGACATACTTAACACCAAATTCGCCGAGAGAACGTCGGAGAGTATTCGATACTTTATTTGCACCTCCACCCTCCTAACACTCTGGGAATTATAAAAGGAAATCAATGATTAACTGTCGCACTTAATTAGAGTTTTCTTGTAGCCAGTTAAGGAAGTCTTCATAGGTACTAAAATCAAAAATAGCTTCTCCCAAATGTTCTAGGTTTTCAGCATTTAAGGCTTCAATTAATACGACTATATCAGGAGTTATTTCAGCACTCTATCTTCTAGTTCAGGGGGCGACAAGCCCCCGAAAAGCAAGACCTAGAGGAGTACCCAAAATTTCTAACTTATAATTCTTTGGATTGATCGATACGTTTTTGCCATTCAGCATCCAGTTTATCAGCTTGTTCAAGTTCTTGTTCAATCAAATCTGATTCTGTTGTATAGGCTAAATCTTTTTGACTAACAACTGTTTTGGCTGCGAATTGACGAGCGTAACCTAGTTTACTCTGTATAGAACTGCTATTCTGATTGATAATAGCGACTCGTTCTTGTCGGTTATGATTGCGAACATCAATCCGAGCATTGCGCCATTGTATCCAAAGATAACGAATTAAAGGAAGCACTAAAAATCCAATTCCATAGGCTAATAAGAGCGGGAAAATAACATCGACGAAAGCAACAATCCCACCCAAAGCTTCAACTAAAGCCCGATCTTGTAAAAGATTCTTTAAGATAAACGCTCCGACAATATTCATCACACCCAATCCAGCGGCTAACATGAGCTGTCCGGAACTCGCTTGACTAAATTTCCAAAACTTTTCTTGCAAATAGCTAGCAATCGGTTGAGCGCGATATTGGCTTGCTGTTGTTTGTAAATCAGGAAAATGGTAAACCAATTCACCTTCAGGACTCACTTCAGGTAATCCATTAAATCGAGTCAGAACAGGCAACACATAGTCTTCATATTCTTCCTCTTGACGACTAATATCATCGAGATAGGGTGCAACTTGTTCAGCGATAATCGCACCTTGGTTATTCCGAATTAAGGTTGCAATCGTTCGCCAGCGTCGTTCCTCTAAATTCTGATTAGGGTTGCCATCTCCAAATAGGAAAGAAAACACAGATTCTAAAAAGTTGTATGGACTGCGATTAGAAGCTGTAGAGCGTTGAGGACGGTGATAGGAATAATTATCATAATCCCAATAGAAAAAATAATACCAATTGGGACTAATCCAAAAACGAGGAAGAAAGATCAATCCACCTCCTCCATCGTTTCCACCCGAATCATCATCGCGACTTGAATTGAGTGCAATTAAAATAATGGCAATACTGACGAAAATTAGCACAATAGAAGCAATCAGCAGAATTCCGAAAGAAATCCGAATCAGATAAAATAACACACGCCAAATCTTCGCCCACCATTCTTGCAACTGCAACCGCCAAGATTTATTGCGAAGAATAGCCCGAAAATTTTTAGGAAACTCGAAGGCAATTTCCCCAGACTCGGCGACTTGAAGGTGTCCACCTGCTTCCGAAGCCAGTGCGAGAAGTTGCTGTTGAGCGATATTCACATTCATTCCGGCTTGGGCGGCGACGTCTCCAGTGGTGACGCGATAACCAAGCTGCTCAACCGCTTTGATAATTGAAGGGTTTGGTGTCATCAGCGTTTTCTTATCCAAAAGCTATCCCTAGATATCCATCCCCAGTTTGGCATCCTCCACTCGGCAAATCAAAGATAATACCAAGGGATTCCTAAACCTTACGATTTCTGTATTGCTATATTTTAACAATCTAGGGAGAAACTTAAGGGCGATCGCAACCCATTTCACGCTAGATTAAACTATGGGTTGGAGTCGAACTCAGTTCCCCTCACCAATCGCACAACTCTCAATATTGGAGATTTGAGTCAATGCCCAGATCACAACGGAACGACAATTTTATCGATAAGACTTTTACAGTCATGGCAGATATTATTCTAAAAATGCTGCCCACGAATCGTAAAGCTAAGGAAGCTTTTGCCTATTATCGGGATGGAATGTCTGCTCAGGGCGACGGCGAATATGCAGAGGCTCTCGATAACTATTATGAAGCCCTCAAACTAGAAGAAGATGCGAACGATCGCAGCTATATTCTTTATAATATTGCGTTGATTCATACCAGTAATGGTGAACATGATAAGGCTTTAGATTATTATCATGAAGCGATTGATTTGAATCCTCGAATGCCTCAAGCTTTGAATAATGTTGCGGTCATCTTTCACTATCGAGGTGAAAGATCAAAGGAAGCTGGAGAGGAGAATCAAGCGGAAGAATATTATCGGAAAGCGGCTGAATATTGGATTCAAGCTATTCGCCTCGCTCCGAATAACTATATTGAGGCTCAAAACTGGCTGAAAACCACTGGACGCTCGAATATTGATGTATATTTCTAGAACAATATTTCTAGGATCATATTTCAAGCAGTGACCGATTATACTACAGATAGATTGTAGCGATCGCTGAGGATTTTATCCAGTTGAATCACTGGTTTTACGACTTACTTTTTTGATTTTTATTGAACAATGATTGATCGCGAACAGGTTCACAAAGTGGCTCATTTAGCTCGCTTGGAAGTGACTCCAGAAGAGGAGGAAAAATTTACAACGGAGTTGGGCAGTATTTTAGAATATTTTGAACAACTCACAGAGTTGGATACCGAAAATGTTCCGCCGACGACTCGCGCTATCGATGTGAGTAATATTACTCGAATTGATCAGTTGAAACCCTACGAAAATCGGGATTCTCTGTTGGAAAGTGCGCCCGACTCGGATGGAGATTACTTTAAAGTCCCTAAAATTCTATCAGAATCGTAAACGGGATATAAGTTTTTACCTCTCCCTAGCCCTCTCCTACGAGGAGAGGGGACAAGAGGAAGATCTAGATTAGTTAACGCACCCTAACATTTGACTTATTTTTTGCAATCGGGATGAATTGCGCCTTGATTACACAGGTAATTAATTTGTTCAGAACTGAGATTTTTACTCTTAGAAAAGTTAACACCTTTCATGCGATTTGATTGATTATCACCTCCGATTGGCTCAATGAACGGTTCTTCGTGATTCTGTTCAGGTTGATTCACAAAAAAGACTGCCCCCTGAAAATCAACCCCTCTTAAGTTTGCACCTTTCAAACTCACTAAACTGAGGTCAGCATTCTGTAAACTGGCATTCTTCAAGTTCGCGTTTCTAAAATTTGCTCCCGTTAATAGGGTTGAACTCAAGTCAGCATTGATCAAATTTGCGCCTTTGAAATCCGCACCAGAGAGATCCGCATTTTGCAGTTGAGTATTCTCTAAATTGGCTTCAATCAACTGCACACCTTGACCATTCATCTCATTCATCCGAGCATTTTTCAGACTGGCTTTCGAGAGATTAGCATTCGCTAAATCTGCGCCCGTTAACTTGGCATTATTCAGTTTTGCTGCTTCTAAATTCGCTCCAATCAGTTGGGAACTACTGAAGTTGCTTCCGGTTAAATTAGCTTCGGATAAATCCGCTTTATTTAACGTCGCTCTGAGTAGATTCGCGCGTTTCATATCAATATTACTGAGAAACGCACCACTTAAGTCAGCTTCGGTTAAATCCGCTCCACTCAAATCGGAAATCCAATCATCAAAAGTCTCATAACGCCCATCTAATCCCGGTCCATAAAAGCTACTATTTTTGAAGCTCGCATTAGTGAGAATGCTACTTCTGAAATTAAAGCCAGATAGATCGATTTGATCCAGAATTAACGTAAATTGAGTCGGAGGAGTTGTAGATTGACCTAAATCCACTCGACTGAGATCAATATTATGAATTTTGCCTTCGTGAATCGTCAGAATTTTAGCGATCGCTCTTTGAGTCGCTTGTAAGCGTTGAGAAGCCAATTCTTTATCTTTTGTATTTCCCCCAAACTGCATCGAGTCGAGATCATTTTTGAGAGCCTGATTTAGCTGTCGTAAATAGGGCAAAGATTCGGGTCCGGTACTGACTAAAGCCTGTTGAGCCGAATCTAATAAGAGCGGATTACTTTCTTGTCCTAAATAATCAACCAATAACGGAATCGCCCGTGAATCTTGCAGCGTTCCCAAGGCTAAAATCGCGCCTCGACGTTGAGCCGGATCAGTCGGCGCACTGGGAGATAATTTACTCACCAAAGCCAGAAAAACTTCATTATCTTGGTGTTTAAATTCTCGACGGTTGGCTTGATTTTGAATATAAACTTGAGTTCCGACAAACGTACCCAAAACCGCCGCCATACTCGCACAACTGACTGCAATTAGAGTGATTCCTGGATGTTGACGCATCCACGCCCAAAGATCGATCGCAATGCGTCCTTTCCCAGAGCGAAAAACAATCGCTCGAACCGCTTCTTGTTCACTACTCCAGTCGTAGCTGGTAAACGGGTTAAACGTGGGAAGTTGAACTTCTCGTACCCGTGTTCCCGCCCATAAATCATGGCCTGTGCGACCTTGGAGACGTTTAGCAACGAGGGCATCTGCTAAAATCATCAAACCGGATAAGCCTGTCAAAATCACCAAATTGGGAAAAGCTCCGGTGATGCGCCAAATAATATAGGCAATTCCCAGTGGAATCCCCCAACGGCCCACACTTTCTCGGTAAAATGCCCGCAGCAAGCCAGGTGGAGCGACAGAATTGGCATTAATCACCTGTACCGCAAACCAACGCTTCGGTAAGGTTTGTCCCCGTGTCGCCAAGAGATAAATTTGCCATCCTCCCACTAAGGTTGGCGTTAATAATGCTCCCCACCAGAAAAAATTAGTTAGAGTGCTAACCTGGGGATTGCGATCACGTACAGGTAAGCCTAAAGTGACGGCTACGGCTTGGCCTGTTGTCCGAAGAACGGGATTGAGCGGAACAGCTTGAGTACGGTTGCATAAGACACCGATGCCGTAGGGAACAGCCCCACTGACAACGACGAGTGAAACTTCTACCGCCCAAGCTCCGCACCTACGCATCCATAGGGGAAGTTGTCTGACTTGAACTTGCCAAGAGGGATCGGATGAACTAGCGTCTCTGCTTGCTGTTGGGCTGGTCATAGTTGGGTTTTGATTTCAAACAGGTCGAACAATCATTCTCTAATTTCGAGAATTTCGATGATTTAAAGACTTGGTAAAGAACAGAGCCTACCAGATCTTGTCGAATTGGCTTAGATTTTACCACCTGAATCAAATCCGCAAACAGCCACTTCACAAACACGCGACACTTTATGGACTCGGCGTTTCAAAGACAAACCTTGGCACTGAGGCGCGTACTCGTAGAATAGGTCAAGAGGCGCGATCGCGGAAGATGTGCTGAGTGATGGCATCTTCGGCAATTAGAATAGTTTAACCCTCAGTCTAATCCCTAGAGCAACATTTCTCAAAGGCTAGACCGAGGGCTGTTAAGTTTTCAACTCATTAATTAGATGTTGAAGTAATTAGATGTTGAAGTTATCGAGATCTGCGATCGCAGTAGTATCAAACAGTGTTGAGAAATCGCTACCATCAAAACCTTCACTGATATTGATGAATCCATCGATCTCACTGTCTTCAAGTAGATCGGGATCGTTCATCATAGCCAGAATATCTTCATCGGTGAAATATTCTACAGTCGAATCAACGAAGTCATCGACCATCTCTTCCATAGAATCTGTGAAGCCGTCAAGATCTTCAATTTCTCCAGTCAGGCTGTCAATTCCGCTGGGTGAGTTACCAAAGCCAGAAGTTTCTTCTGTTTCAGGTTCATCTCCAACAATGAAAGGATTTCCATCTTCTACTGGGTTCCAGTTGGCGAAGGGATTACCACCCCCGAATGAACCGCCTCCATCTCCACTACCGCCGAGGTTTCCGAAAATATCCTCAACGCCATCAACGCCATCGATATCGAGTAGACGACCAAAAGGTCCGATATTTGGTTGTTGTGAAGAATCGGAATTATCGTCTTGATCCGTTTCACTGTCAGAGTCAGTGTCATCGTCTGACATTTCGTCCTCAGAGTCATTATTCATGGAGAACTGATCCATCAGACTACTGAAATCAATATTCTCAATCTCACTAATGTCAATTCCTGAGATGTCACCATCCACAAATTCACTCAGATCGAAGGAGAAATCAGGATCGCTAGCAGACTCATCACTCACGATTGTGATCGTCCCCTCTTCATCGACTTGGAAATAGAGATCGCCGTTTCCGAGGATTTCTTGATTATCCTCAGAGGTACTGACTCGACTCCCTGTAATTTCATTACCACTACCACTGGGACGGTTAGCATTACCGTTAATGGTGTTATCACTGCCAGTTGGACGGTTAGCATTGCCTGTTATCTGGTTATTATCTCCGAGATTCCAGTTAGCATTACCTTCAATACTGCTGTCGCTACCGAAGTTCCAGTTTCCGTTTCCAGAGGTTTCGTTGTTGCTACTTTCTGCTAAATCCTCAGTATTAATCGGTGTGTCTCCCTCGAATGAAGGTGTACCGCCACCCGCAAATGCCGGAATATTACCTCCGATTTCGCTAATATCGAATGGTAAACCGCTTCCATCTTCAGAAGTTTCTAGAGGATTCTCTTCACCTTCAAATATGGCGCTGAAGCCTTCGCCACCTGAACCAAAGGAACGATTGCCATTGCCTTCTGTTTGGTTCGTATCACCGAAGTTTGTGTTACCGTTACCGAATGTGGAGTTTCCATCTCCGAAGGCAGAGTTTCCATTACCCATTCCTTCGTTACCTTCACCTTCATCAACGTTACCAGTGCCAAAGGGATTTCCGCCGCCAGAACCACCAAAACCGCCGGAACCCTCAGAACCTTCAGAACCGCCAGAGAAGGGATTGTCGCCGCCTCCTCCAAAACCTCCGAAACCGCCGGAACCACCGGAACCTGGAACTTCGGTAGCGACAGCAGTATTGAAGGTAATGCTAACTGGAATCTCGGAGATAATAACCAG
>JBCBCI010000083.1:0-26284 GCA_038530755.1 Cyanobacteria bacterium J06592_8
ATCAAGTCGAAGTTACAGTCACAGATTCTGAAGGGTTAACTGACACTCAACTGATCAATATTAATGTTGGGAATGAAATCGAACCCGTTCCCGAACCTCAGCCAGTTCCTGAACCTGAACCCATTCCTGAACCCGTTCCCGAACCTCAGCCAGTTCCTGAACCTGAACCCATTCCTGAACCCGTTCCCGAACCTGAACCCACACCGGAACCCGAACCTGTTCCTGAACCTCAGCCGGAACCTGTTCCTGAACCGCAACCGGAACCCGAACCTCAGCCGCAACCGGAACCCGAACCTCAGCCGCAACCGGAACCCGTTCCCGAACCTGAACCTCAGCCTGTTCCTGAACCTGTTCCCGAACCTCAGCCGGAACCCGAACCTGAACCTCAGCCGACACCGGAACCGCAACCTGTTGTTGAACCCGAACCCGAACCTGTTGCTGAACCTCAACCGCAACCGGAATCCGAACCTGTTGTTGAACCTCAGCCGGAACCCGAACCTGAACCTGAACCGGAACCTCAGCCGGAACCTGAACCTGAACCCGTTCCCGAACCTCAGCCGACACCGGAACCGCAACCTGTTGTTGAACCCGAACCTCAGCCGGAACCCGAACCCACTCCACCTGGCGATGACACAGATACTGATATTCCTCGAAGTGATGATGGAGAAGGTGGAAACGACTCACCGACTGGAGATCCGTCAAGTTGTGGTGGATGTTGTCAAGTTCCTGAACTAGAAACAATTTCCTTACCCTCTCGTCCTGTTCTAAACACTGATAACGATTTCGTCGGAATTTCAGCAACTGGAAACGAGACTGATGATGTTCTGATGGGAACTCCAGGAAATGATACTATCCTCAGTTTTGGGGGTCGAGACACACTTAACGCTGTCGAAGGTGAAGACTGGCTAGATGGTGGGAGTAATGATGACATTATTCGGGGTGATATCGGAAACGATACCATCATTGGAGATCATGGAAATGACACCCTTCTCGGAGGTAGAGACGAGGAATTTTCCCCAACTCGTGATATTAGCGGAAGCGACTGGATCGCGGCGGGTCTTGGAGATGACTTTATCTCTGGGAATGAGAGTGAAGATATGCTGATGGGGAATGAAGGTGATGATTTTGCTTACGGAGGTCAACACAACGATCGCCTTTTCGGTGATGAAGGAGATGATACCTTACATGGCGATCGCGGAGAGGATACAATTGTCGGTTCTAATGGAAGTCTAGACCCCGTTGGCGATCGAGGAGAACAAGATGTCTTGTATGGTTATCAGGATGATGACTTCATTCAAGGCGGTCAAGGAGAAGATATTATCTATGCGGGTCGAGGAGATGATTTTACCTACGGTGGAAAAGATTCCGATCGCATTTGGGGAGATCGAGGAGATGATACTCTTATCGGCGATCACGGTGATGACACGATATTTGGCGATCGCAATGACCCCAACACCACAGAACTCGAAGGACAAGACATTATTAGTGGAGGGTCTGGAAATGATTTTATCGGAGGAAACCGCAATAATGACACCTTGATGGGGGGAGTTGGAGAAGATACCCTTCGAGGGGGAAAAGAAGATGATTTCCTCTACGGTGAAACGGGAGACGATCGCTTATTTGGAGATTTAGGAAACGACAAACTCTGTGGAAATGAGGGGAATGATACCCTATTTGGAGATACTGAGGATGAACAGTCTGGAGGTGGACGCGATACCTTGTGTGGTGGAAAGGGATCGGATTTCCTGAGTGGAAATCAAGCCGCAGATACGCTTTGTGGTGGAGACGGAGATGATACTCTGTATGGCGGAAAAGACAATGATGTCCTCAATGGGAAAGCTGGAGTTGATTGGTTATTCGGAGATCAAGGCGATGATACAATAGCTGGGGGAGGCGATCGCGATTATTTTGTTCTCTCGCCGAATACTGGAACCGATGTGATTGAGGATTTCCAAGTTGGAGAAGATTTGATTGTTCTTGATAACAGCATCAGTTTTGCGGACTTAGAAATTATTCAACAGGACACATCAACGACTATTAGTGTGTTGGAGTCCGATCAACCGATAGCAATCCTCAACAATACTATGAATTTCTCAATTACAGAGGATAGCTTTATAAATCTTTAGGCTTGCTGAAAAAGTCGTGGAGAAATTAGCAATTTCTGGTGAGGGTGTGTTAAAGTTTCCGTGTTGAGTATTAGTTGCCACTCAACTGAAGTCGGGGCAATCTCTCTACCATCTGGGTGCTGCTTCGTGTGTATGATTTAATTGGCAACAAGGTAAATCCTAACAGGGTAAAACCTAATAGGTAATATGGGTGTATCGCCCCGGCTATTATAAGACCCTAAACGCAAAAGACATAACCCAAGCGTTTTTAGCCTTTCGCTGGAATAAGACAAATTAGTAACATTGGATTATTCTGAACCAGAATAACTCACTTCCCAACAGAACCCGATCATTGAATCCCTCGTCAGGCTATATTTCTAACCCTAGCCTCAAAGTCTGAATTCACCTATTTTTCGGGTTTTAAAATTGAGCAAGTTGTGACTATAAATCGTGCATCTAAATCCTCACTCATAACTTGTCCCTACTTAAAGTCTCAAATGTTACTTTCTCTGTTCTAAGAATTGAGAATTATTGTCTAGTTCGTCTTCAGGAAACGCTATTATTCAATACTAATTTTTACCCCCCTTGCTTAGGCTTAACTTAGAGCTGAATTCGGGGGGTAATATTTTCAACTCTTGTTCCTCAAAGTCCGCCTATCACTTCGTCAGTTTAGGAAGACTACTTCACCACTCCCACCGCCGCCGCTTTCGCCGCTGCTGCTTCATCGGGGTGAATATTCAAGCGTGTGAGGTTAATTCGTCCTTTGCTGTCAATTTCACGAACCTTGACAATCACTTCATCGCCAACCGCAACTTCATCTTCAACACGAGGAACGCGATAATCGGCGAGTTGGGAAATGTGAATCATTCCTTCTTTACCGGGAAGCACTTCCACGAACGCCCCAATGGGAATAATTCGGGTGACTTTACCGACATAAACATCCCCTTCGTTGAGTTTGCGAGTCATCCCTTGAATAATCTGACAAGCCCTAGCCGCCTTATCGCTATCGGTTGATGCAATGGTGACAGTACCATCATCATCAATATCGATTTTGACTCCAGTTTCCTCGGTAATTCCCTTGATGGTTTTGCCACCTGGCCCAATTACCAAGCCAATCAGATCGGGATCGATCTTCATGGTTAACAAGCGTGGCGCAAAGGGAGAGAGATCGGAACGGGGTTTTTGAATCGCCTCCAGCATACTCTCTAAAATATGCAAACGGGCGGGTTTAGCTTGATCGACGGCTTGGCGAATCACATCTATCTTTAAACCCGTGATCTTCATATCCATTTGCAGGGCGGTAATCCCACTATCGGTTCCTGCAACTTTAAAATCCATATCGCCGAGGAAGTCTTCAATCCCCTGAATATCAGTCAGAATTCGGACTTCTTCACCTTCGCGGATCAGACCCATCGCCGCTCCACTCACAGGCTTAGTAATGGGAACCCCTGCATCCATTAACGAGAGGGTAGAACCACAGACCGAACCCATCGACGTTGAACCGTTAGAGGATAAGACTTCAGAAACCACCCGCACCACGTAGGGAAACTGATCCTTAACAGGTAACACCGGAAGTAAGGCGCGTTCTGCTAAAGCCCCGTGACCAATTTCTCGTCTTCCTGGTGCCCGCATCGGTTTAGTTTCACCAACAGAATAGGGCGGGAAGTTGTAATGGTGCATATAACGCTTCTCATCTTGGGGATGCAAATCATCGAGATCTTGTGCATCTCCAGGCGTTCCCAAGGTCGCAATAGAGAGAACTTGCGTTAATCCACGATTAAATAAACCACTCCCATGAACTCGCTTCGGTAATAATCCGACTCGACAAGAAACCGGACGCACCTGATCCAGGCTACGACCATCCACCCGCATACCCTCTTGAACGATCTGCTGTCGCATCAAGCTGCGAGTGACATCTTTAAAAATCCGACTCACGGCTTTCGAGTCTTCGGCGATCGCAACTTGCATCGGGTCGTCTTCCGGCTTTTCGGCGAGAGGTTCTTCAACTTGATTCAGCTTGATTTCGTCTAGGGCTGCATCCCGTTCACTCTTGGTAAACTGATATTGACTCAGAACTTGCTTGATCGGTTCGGTGGTGCGATCGCGAATAAACTCAACCAAGCTTTGATCCTCAGCAGGTGAGTCTCCTGGCCCAATCTCAATATTGAGTTCACTCGCTATTTCTTTTTGAGCATTAATCAGGTCACAGACTGCCTCGTAACCAAAATCAATTGCCTCAATAATATCCTGTTCCGGGAGTTGGTTCGCCCCGGCTTCGACCATGACCACACCGTCGGGAGAACCCGCCACCACTAGATCTAGGTCTCCGTTTCTGACTTCTCGGTAAGTCGGATTAATGATAAAATCATCTCCTAACAACCCAACCCGTACCGCTGCCATCGGCCCGTAAAAGGGGATTTGAGCCATGACCACTGCCACTGAAGCCCCTGTTACCGCGAGGACATCGGGGGGAACTTGCTCATCCATTGACAGGGTTGTCGCGACGATTTGAATATCATCTCGAATCCAACCGGGAATCAGGGGACGCAGAGGACGGTCAATCAAGCGACTGGTGAGGGTAACCCGATCAGGCGGACGTCCTTCACGACGCAGGAAACCCCCAGGAATCCGACCGCCTGCGTAGAGTCGTTCTTCATAGTCTACTAACAACGGCAGAAAATCTATTCCTGGTCTTCCTTCAGCACGAGTTGCAGTGACTAAAACTGATGTATCTCCCGACTCAATTAATACCGCTCCACCCGCTTGAGGCGCCAGTAATCCAATCTTTAGTCGGATATCCCGTCCATCAAAGGATATCGACTTGTCAATTTCTTCCATGTATGCTATCTTCCTTCTCTTTCCATTATCCTTTTGCAGTCACAAACAGAAAAGGTTCGGTATTCTCAACACCCTTTGCTTTTCTGCCTTTCATTACTCTATACTCTAAGAGCTATAGGCTTCTAACCGTTGCACAGAGAACAGAGTCTATAGAGGAAGGTTTAAATTCCCCACTCTACATTCTAAAGAAAAACCGCCCGTAAATGCCTATGATCAGTATAATACTGAGCAAGAGGCATAGCACCCATCTATGTGTTAGCTCAGAGATTCGGTAAACTGATTTTCCCGATAGAATTACTCAAACCAGGTTGATTAGCAGGATTGACCTAACATTTATACTCATCGTTAATCCCTCGCATTGGGAAATCTATGATTAAAAAATGGTTGATCAATCTTGCTTGACTTTCCCGATCTGGGTTCTACCGTTTGAGGTCAGCTAATTCTAGAGACTAGCGGCTAGATTGTTGAACATAGTTGCACATTATACTAGATCCGCAACTCGTTGGTTAACCTATCCCTACATTGATTGAAGTTGGAAGTCTGAGGATTATTTTTTGAAATGGCAATTTTACACGGAAGTTGGCGATCGCACTCCGAAGGTTATCTATTTATATGGGGAGAAAACTGGCGCCGCATTACTCCTGAAGAATTGAATGGCGATCGCGAAATTTTAGATTATCCCTTTGTTTTAAGCGCGACTCAACTCAAAAAGTGGCTACAGGAACAGCAATTTTCGATCAGATCGCCAAAAAAAACAACAGAAGTTCTCGCTCTTCCGACTGAATACTCAGAACATCATCAATTTTTGCCCTTACAATCGGCTTCTGAAATTTCAGAGAAATCGGTTTATCTTCATCCCTGGAAACTCGAAGGTCTCTGCTTAAATCCTCAAGAAGCTTTTGACTTTTTACAATCTTTGCCTTTGGGAAATCTAACAAGTGAACATTCATTTTTGGGTGCGGATTTACAATTTTGGTCTCATCTTTCTCGATGGAGTTTAGACTTATTAGCCCGCAGTAAATTTTTACCGAGCCTCTCTTACTCCTCCGAAAATAAGAAAGTATTGGCTCAGTGGAAACCCTTACTCGATAGTGCTACAGATCAAGCTCGCTTACTCCGTTTTTCTCGACAAATGCCTACTAGCTGTCGGCTCTATCAATCCTCATCACAAACAACAGAAAATACATCTGAAAATCTTGCTTTAGCTCTTCCCCAAAATCCTCAAGATCTAATTAATGACTTCTTAACGCATAGTATTGATAGTCAAGTTCGACAATCTCTAGAAGACAGCGACCCGAAAAGAATAGCTCAGATTAATTCTGTCCCAGTCGTGCAAAGTTGGTTACAAGCATTAGAACAAAAATCAAATCAAATTAAAGCTAAAATTTCGGAAATACAATCCCTTGATAAACTCCTGAAAAATTGGACTTCTCCTCTGCAACAATCCCTCGCAGAACAGAATTTATTTAGAACAGGATTTCATCTATTTCCCCCTGAAAATCAGGAGAAAAACTGGAGAATCGATTATTGTTTACAAGCCATTGATGAACCTGAATTTTTAGTCGATGCTCAAACCATTTGGACACATCCAGTTGAGGCTTTTGTGTACAACGGACGCATCATTAAACGTCCTCAAGAAACTCTCCTAAAAGGATTAGGACTCGCCTCGAAGCTTTATCCTCTTCTAGAACCTAGTTTACAAGACGCTCGCCCCCAGTCCTGTATTTTAACGCCACTCCAAGCCTACGAATTTATTAAAAGTATTACTTGGCGATTTACAGATAGTGGTTTAGGAGTCATTTTACCACCGAGTTTAGCCAGTCAAAATGGTTGGTCAAACCGTTTAGGACTCAGTATAAAAGCAGCAACATCCTCGCAGAAAAATGGCGGAGTTGGATTAAGTCGTTTACTCAACTTTAAATGGGAACTCTCTATTGGAAATCAAACCTTATCTCAAACTGAATTTAACCGTTTAGTCGCTCAAGAAAGTCCCCTCGTTGAAATTAATGGAGAATGGGTTGAATTACGTCCAACTGATATTAAAGCCGCTCAAGCCTTTTTTGACCGTCGTAAAGATAAATTCTCACTGACTTTAGAAGATGCTTTGCGTCTATCAACGGGTGACTCGCAAATGGTGGAAAAGTTACCTGTTGTTAATTTTGAAGCGGGCGGAAAATTAGAGGATCTTCTCAATACTTTGAATAATAATCGTTCTCTAGATGAGATTCAAACACCGAGTGATTTTAAAGGAGAACTTCGACCTTATCAAGCTAAAGGAGTGAGTTGGTTAGCTTTTTTAGAAGAATGGGGTTTGGGTGCGTGTTTAGCCGATGATATGGGACTTGGAAAAACGATAGAATTAATCGCTTTTCTGTTATATCTTCAGGAAAATAACGCCTTAGATGCTCCGGTTTTATTGGTTTGTCCGACTTCTGTTTTAGGAAACTGGGAGCGAGAAGTTAAACGATTTAGTCCGACTTTAAAAGTTGTGGTTCATCATGGGGATAAACGCAAAAAAGGCAAAACCTTTACTTCATTCGCTCAAAAATATGATTTAGTTATTACCAGTTATCCTCTGACCTTTCGAGATGAAAAACAACTCAAAACAGTCGAGTGGAAAGGATTAGTTTTAGATGAGGCTCAAAATATTAAAAATCCCGAAGCAAAGCAATCTAAAACTGTTCGTGAACTGGAAGCAGAGTTTAAAATTGCATTAACAGGAACTCCAGTAGAAAATCGCTTGTCTGAATTGTGGTCAATTATGGATTTTCTCAATCCAGGTTATCTCGGACAACGACAATTTTTTCAGCGGAGATTTGCAGTTCCCATTGAAAAGTATGGAGATACAGACTCTTTACAAACGTTGCGATCGCTGGTTCAGCCTTTTATTTTACGTCGCTTAAAAACCGATAAAGATATTATCCAAGACTTACCCGAAAAACAGGAAAATACGATCTTTTGTTCTCTCTCCATTGAACAGGCTAGTCTTTATCAAAAAATCGTCGATCAATCTTTAGCAGAAATTGACTCTGCGGACGGAATTCAACGCCGAGGGATGATTTTAGGGTTGTTAGTTAAACTGAAACAGCTTTGCAACCATCCCGTTTTACTAAATGGAAAATCATCAACGAAAACGAAGAGTAAAGCCGATCCTTCTACTTTCAATCCTCAAACTTCTGGAAAGTTAAAACGACTCCAGGAAATGCTGGAAGAACTGCTTTCCGAAGGCGATCGCGCCATTATCTTTACTCAGTTCGCAGAATGGGGAAAAGTCTTACAACCCTATTTAGAACAGCAACTCAGCCGAGAAGTTTTATTCCTATATGGTGCCACTCGTAAAAATAAACGAGAAGAAATGATCGATCGCTTTCAACAAGATCCGCAGGGGCCACCGATATTTATCTTATCATTAAAAGCTGGAGGAGTCGGTTTGAATTTAACTCGTGCTAATCATGTTTTTCACTTTGATCGCTGGTGGAACCCCGCAGTCGAAAATCAAGCAACAGACCGAGTTTTTAGAATTGGCCAAACTCGCAATGTTCAAGTTCATAAATTTGTCTGTACGGGAACCTTGGAAGAGAAAATCCATGATATTATAGAGAGTAAAAAAGCATTAGCCGAGCAAGTCGTGGGAACAGGGGAAGATTGGTTAACAGAACTTGACACCGATCATTTAAGAAATTTACTCATTCTTGATCGCAATTCAGTGATAGAGGAGGAGGAATAACAGTAAACAGTTATCCAGTACACAGTGTTTTGAGTAGACAGTTTTATCCTGAAAATTACTCTGGTTTAGTCCTTTGAAAAGGACTTGGTTTTTTAGACAGGGATTTGAATCCCTGGCAACTTTAACAGTTAACAGTAAACAGTTATCAGGAAGATCAAAAATGACAAATTACGATATAGAAACAGATCGGGAATGGTGGTCACAACAATGGCTAGATTTACTGGATAAATATCGCTTTAAAAAACGGCTCGAACGGGCTCGAAATTACGCGAGACAGGGAAATGTACTGAGTATTGATTTTCAAGATCAAAAAGTTCAAGCCAAGGTTCAAGGAACGCAAGTAGAACCCTATGAAGTGTCACTGTGGTTGGATCAATTTAGCGAGGAAGAATGGGGATTTGTTGTTGAAACTTTATCCAAACAGGCAATTTTTTCGGCTAAACTCTTAGCTGGAGAAATGCCTCAAAATATCGAAGAAGTATTTGCAGCGAATGGTTTAAGGTTATTTCCCTTTAGTTTAGAAGATATTCATTCACACTGTACCTGTCCAGACAAAGCGAACCCTTGTAAACATATTGCTGCTGTTTATTATCTGCTAGGCGATCGCTTTAGTGAAGATCCGTTTGTCTTGTTTAAATTGCGAGGATTTAGCCAAGAACAAGTAATCGCACGTTTGCGACAGTTGAGAAGTCAAACGGAGGAAGAAACGGAAACAGAAACTCAGCCCTTACCGACAGAAGAAACGGTTAATTCTTATCCAATCAATGTTGAGGAATTTTGGAAGTATACTGAACAATTAGATCCATCTTTAGTGGTGATTACACCGCCCGCCAGTTCAGACAATGTCTTGAATGTATTGGGTGAAATTCCCTTAGAAACTGCGAGTGAAACTGTAATGGAGTATTTAGATAGCATTTATCAAAATATTAGCCAAAAAGCTGTTTTAATGGCATTAAGTCGAGATCAAGAGAGTTAATCTGCTAAGTTTATAAAAAAAACTCTGTACTCCTCCAACATATCCCTTTTTATAATTTATGATTGAGAGTTCATAATTTACCATTGATTTTCTGAAGAACTTCAATCAATTCATAGGGAGAGTTGATTAAACTGTCTGGATGATGCTGGGATAAAATTTCAGCAGAATTAAAGCCCCAACTCACCGCAATGACTGCAATTTTAGCTTTTTTTGCAGCATCTACATCTCGGGTCTCATCTCCAATGTATATCGCTTGTTCTAACTTTAAATTTTCTTGTTTGAGAATATTTTTGATATATCGAGACTTTCCAAATAGAGTCGAAGCAGAGTCTACACGATTAAACAAATGTAAAATTTGATTATTTTCGAGAACTTGAGTGACATTTTCTTGAGAATTTGAAGTTAAAATATAAAGAGAGTAGCCTTGAGATTTTAGTTCTTCTAGAACCTCCTTGATGTGAGGAAAAAGATGAATAGATTGAATATCATTTGTCAGTTCTTGGCGCAGCCGTCGCAATAAAAAAGGAAGTTTAAAAATTGAAATTTTAGAACGCCTAATGACTTCCCAAGCAGTTAGATTTTGAAGTTCAGCAACTTCTTCAGGATTAGCAGGTGGATATCCAAATTCAACAGAGAGACGGTTGGTAATTTGAGTAATCGCATCGAGTGTATCTGCTAACGTTCCATCAAAGTCAAAAATAAGGATATTTTTCATAGAGAAGTGAAAACCATTTTTCGCCTAGCCATGCTTTAAGCATAATACAAAATACTCTATATCCTCCAGAGGAAGCTGCATCGAATCCATAATTTGAGTGAACTCAAGTGGAAAGTTTATCAACATTTATTCATAAAAGTTAAAATTTTATAGCTAAAAATTCATCAAGGTTGTCATTTTGAGGACAATTTTCAAGAATTCGTTGAGGTCCAGCTAGCAAAACGCTGACACGACTTAAAATTTTCCATTAATCAAGTTTTTTTATTTTTTCTCTTAAAAATAAATACTCAAGTTTAAGAATTCGTAACACTTGATACATAGATGAACTGAGTAATTAAATTATTCTAAATAATAAGGGAATGATATCTTGATAACCCTCTAAAAATCTCAACCCAGGAAATCTTATGTTCAATCAAATAGGGGTGTTTGGGACGACTCTTGTTACCGTCTTTTTTCTAATTACAACCCTACCAATTGCGGATGCTCATCCTGGTATGAGTGAAATTTTTTCTCACTCAGAAATGACTGTCGAGATCGTTCAAGCCCAAGCGACTCAGTCCCAGTCTTCTCGCCCCGTTGTCCCAGAACCGCTGAAAAAATTTCAGAACTTTTTCCCTTATAAAAAACAAGCTGAACCGACGAATCTGAGACATAAAATTATTCAGGGGTTAGTTTACTCCTTGATTTTTCTTGCTGTTTTGAGATTGATTCGCTTTATCTATCAAAGATGTATCACCTCTTTAGAGTTGATCAAGCATAAGGACTACAGCTTGAGAATTCAACATCTCGATCTAATTTCATCAGATCGAGTCTTCAGAATTGCCTATTTAGGTTTTAAAAGTATTCGGATTATTGCTTATCTATTGATTGGATACCTTTATTTTACTTGTATTTTTTACCTCTTTCCTTGGACTCAGAAAATTGGGGAAGGTTTAAGTCGTCATATTATTAAAAGTCTGAGTTCTATTCTATTTAATTTTATTTCATACATTCCTAATCTAATTGTTTTAATTTTGATTGGGATTGCGACCTATCATATTAGCAAACTGATTAAACAAGTCTTTTCCGAAATCGAAAACGGAAACCTACATTTTCCTGGATTTTATCCAGAGTGGGCTGAACCGAGCTACAAACTCGCCCAATTTTTACTCGTGATCTTCTCGGCTGCTGTTGCTTACCCCTATTTACCGGGTGGTTTTGAGAGTCCGGCTTTTCAAGGAATTGCGATTTTCGGGGCA
This sequence comes from Cyanobacteria bacterium J06592_8, assembly GCA_038530755.1. Classification (GTDB taxonomy): domain Bacteria; phylum Cyanobacteriota; class Cyanobacteriia; order Cyanobacteriales; family Microcoleaceae; genus Capilliphycus. The sequence goes on from JBCBCI010000083.1 coordinate 11,600, forward strand.
ATTTTAGGTACATTAGGTGCAAGAGAATCGGTCAGTGATATTATTTCAGGTATTGTTTTAATTTATTCTAGGGCGTTTTTGGTCGGCGATCGCATTGCGGTTAATGATATCACTGGAATTGTTCTGGAAAAGAGTTTATTGGTGACTCGCATTCGCACGCCTAAAAATGTAATTATTACTTTACCGAATAGTACCCTCAGAAATAGTAATATTATCAATTATAGTGCAACGATTCGAGATTTAAACACTCCTCTTATTCTCCACGTTGGCATTACATTAGGGTATGATTTACCCTGGCGAACTGTTCATCAGGTCTTATTAAAAGCCGCCTATCAAACGCCTCACATTCTCAAAGAACCTGCGGCGTATATTCTGCAAACGAATTTGAATGATTTTCATGTCAGTTATGAGTTAAATGCTTATACCGATCAGTCCATCCGTATGGAAGCGATCTATTCAACTCTCTATCAAAATATTCAAGATTGTTGTCGGGAAGCCGATATTGAAATCCTGTCTCCGAACTATTTTGCGCTGCGGGATGGTAATGAAATAACAATCCCCAAAGCTTGATCCAATTAATCAAATCGCTTTGAGGAGAGTTAAAGTTATGGGATGTCTAAAAGTGAATTTCTAAATATACTTCGAGATATCCTCTTGACAATCATCTGCTAAATAAGAAAGCGCTCGAAACCGTAAACCGACAAGCTGTTCATAAAGCGGGTTCAGTTTACACATGGGCGGAATGTGAACAATCTTGCGACCAAAGAGAGTAACATCTCGCTCAAACGGACATTGAGGCGGAATCATTTTGCAGATAAACCGAGCCACTTTTGGATCGTGAACATCCCAGTCATCGAGCCAATGTTTAACCGGATGTAAAACATCAAGATGATGTTCTTCTGGGAGTTTTAGGCTTCCGTCTGCATCAGCTTGAGCATTGAGATCTTCTAAAGTATGGCGTAGAGACTTTAAAACCTCATCATTGAGATCTAAAGCGTGACAGAACTGGTGCATTAGATCATCTTCGCACACGGAATAAATTCCATCCGCTAAAGCTACCATTACCGCCGTTCTCAAGAAGTTCTCCCTGACATGAGTTTCTTTTCCCAGATGGACAGCTAATTCTTGAGGTGCAATCGGTTCCAGGCTTGAAATATCTGTATCTGTTCCTAGCTGTTCATGGGTGAGAGAAACAATCAACTCTTGTTCTTCAGCATCAAATTGTCCATCTGCTAAAGCCAGAGTCAATAATCCACGTATCCATGCAGTGGTCTGTTCGTCGGTGTAAGGGGATTGAGCTGTCCTAGTCATGGGTTACTATTCTCCTATTCGGATCTGGAAATATGCTCTACCTTTTACGATAACTGGGCTACGATGTCTCGATCAACTCAATTCAACTTGTAGGTTTAAGAATCGTTACACCATAGGCTGTCGGTTGGAGGTAATGTTGAGCCGCCGTTTGCAAATCTTCAGTATTGATCGCTTGAATCTGAGCCGGATAGTTGAACGCAACACTGAGATCTCCAACAACGGACTGATAATAACCATACAATCCCGCGCGATCGCTGGGTGTCTCATTTCCAAAAATATAACGATTCGCCACCTGAGTCCGAACCCGAGCAATTTCAGCTTCGGAGATTAACTCTGTTTGAACTCGCTCGATATGTTGAACGACTGCGGCTTCCACCTCGGCTAGATTCTGGACTGGAAGTTGAACAGAAATATAAAATACCCCTTGTAGACGTTGGGTAATATGACTGACGGAAATCGATGAAACCAGACCTCGGTTTTCCCGTAAATCCCGAACTAAACGAGCGGTTCGACCTTGACCTAAAATTGTTGCCAAAATATCCAAAGCGTAGGTTTCATCGAGTTGATTGAGTCCCGGAGTTCGCCAGACAATCACCATTCGGGCTTGTTGTAAGCTGTCATCGATGATTTCTTGTCGGGTAATGGTATTAAAACTCGCTTCAGGAGTTGAGTTTAGCGTTCCGACTTCTAAAGGCGTTTCGCTGAGTTGAGGATTAATAGTATTAATAGAATCTTCAACAATTTCAATTAATCGTTGAGCGGGTAAATTTCCCACAACCGCGACAGTTGTTGAACGAGGCTGGTAGTGAGTGTGATGAAAATGTTGCATCTGTTGGGCGGTGACTTGTTCAATCACTTCAGAAGGCCCAAGTACAGGACGTCGGTAAGGAAGTCGCTCAAACGCCATTTCCATCGCCCGTCGAAACGAACGACGCCCTGGATTATCCTCAGAACGGCGAATTTCTTCGAGAACCACAAACCGTTCTCGTTCAAACGCATCCGGCGGAATCGTGGCATTAAACACCACATCAAGCTGTAATGGGGCGAGTTCCGCAAAATCGTGAGGCGCAGTTGTGATGTAATAGTGAGTGTAATCTTGACTGGTAGCAGCGTTCGTGACAGCCCCTCGTTGTTCGATGAGTCGTTCAAACTCACCCATTTCCAGTTGAGGTGTTCCTTTGAAAACCATGTGTTCGAGAAAGTGAGCCATCCCATTAATACTATCTGGTTCATTCACCGAACCCACATTCAGCCAAACATTCAGGTTAACCGCCTCTACGGGTAACTGTTCTGCAACAATCGTCAAACCGTTAGAAAGTTGATGAACTGTTGGTGAATTGATTGAACGACTAGAAGTTTGAGTTAAAGTTGAGGTCATTGGCTGCCATTTCACATTGTTTCTCCACTCTCTATATTAGAACGCTTATTTTTTTTCTTCAGATTCGATAGGGAAAAAGCGATAATAAGAAATATTCGCGCATTAACGAGCTGTGAGCTATCAGCATTCCGCGTCTGGCTTGTCGTGGATTTAAATTTCAAAAATTTTTGGCTTTAATATTTTTCCACATTGACAGCTTATCGCTTGTTAACCGCTTTTTAAAGGAGTCGCTTACAGTTTCCGATGATCGATCAAAAACCTCTAATTCTGGGCGTTTGTGGTGCCTCTGGACTCATTTATGCCGTCCGAACGATAAAATATTTGCTAGAGGCTGACTTGCCAATTGAGTTAGTGGCTTCAAAATCTGCCTATATTGTTTGGCAGAGTGAACAAAATGTTCGTATGCCTCCAGAACCGGAGCGACAAGCTGAATTTTGGCGAGAACAAGCCGGAGTTCCCAATGCGGGAAAGTTACGCTGTCATCCTTGGCAAGATGTGGGCGCAAATATTGCCAGTGGTTCCTTTCGCACGGCAGGAATGGTGATTATTCCCTGTAGCATGAGTACCGTTAGTAAACTCGCTAATGGGTTAAGCTCAGATTTACTGGAACGGGCGGCAGATGTTCAACTCAAAGAGGGACGAAAACTGGTGGTTGTTCCCCGAGAAACTCCATTTAGTTTGATTCATCTGCGTAATTTAACGACCCTGGCTGAAGCGGGAGTTCGGATTGTTCCGGCGATTCCGGCTTGGTATCATCAACCTCAAACTATTGAAGATTTGGTAGACTTTATCGTCGCCCGCACTTTAGATCAACTTGATATTGATTGTGTACCGCTTATACGCTGGAAAGAAGACTGAATTCCTTGTAGTCTTGATTTTGGGACGCTCAATCGCCCCATAACAACCTCTAGCTACCGACGCGAGAAGCCGACCACCATACCGTAGGTTGATGTGTCGATGAATCGCGGACAGGGTTCATAATTCTTAACCGTTATCACTCGGTTTTGTTGTGCTAAACTATACTGTATGACATTAACTATGAACTACACCTACCGAATTTATCCGAGTGCCGCTCAACAGGAATTAATGTTGAATTGGTTAGAAACTTGTAGACGACTCTATAATCGTTGTCTGCGAGACTTGAAGGACTGGATGAATAGTCGGAAGTGTGCAGTTGATAGATGTTCTCTGAATAGAGAATACATCATGTCGCCTGACATCGCTTTTCCGGGGTACATTGAGCAAAAGCGACAGTTAACGCAGTGGAAAAAGACTAACCCTTACTTAAAAGAAGTACACTCTCAAGTCACCCAAGATGTAGTCAAAAGATTACATAATTCTTGGGAGTCGTTCAAGCAGAGAGGAAGAGGTTTTCCACGTTTTAAAAAGCTTGGGCGTTTTCAATCATTTTTGTTTCCTCAATTTGCAACTCATCCAATTAAAGGGAATAAAATTAAACTCCCAAAAATTGGACTCGTAGACATAAATCTACACCGTGAAATCCCCGAAGGATTCAAGGTCAAGGGAGTGCGAGTTGTATCAAGGTGCAGAGGAACAAAGTGGTTCGTTGTCATCACAATTCAAGCCGATGTTTCTGTCCCCGACACACCGACCTTCGGAAGAGCTATCGGAGTTGATGTCGGCTTGCTTGATTTTCTGGCAACATCAGATGGATTAACGATTCCTAGACCTAAGTTTTTTGTGGCATTACAAAGCAAGCTTAAATTGCTGAGGCAAAAAGCGGTGTGGATTTTCCTCCCGCTTTATTGCCGTGCAACGTAGAGCATCAAGAAAACAGAAGAGGTCTAAGAATTGGGAAAAAGCACAAATCAAAGTGTCACGATTACATTACCAAATTGCCAATACTCGCAAAGATTTTCACCTAAAAATAGCACATCAACTCTGTGACCAAGCTGACTCAATCTTTGTTGAAGATATTGATTTCAGAGTAATGGCAAAAGGGTTTTTGGGTAAACATTCTCTAGATGCAGGGTTTGGGCAATTCCGGGACTTGTTGAAATGGGTATGCTGGAAACGAGGAAAATTCTTTGCAGTTGTTGACCACAGGGGGACTTCTAAGCAATGCCCCAACTGTGGGGCGGAGTGGGATAACCACCTTTCAATTCGTTGGCATACCTGCGATGAATGTCAATATTCTAATAGTCGCGATGTAGCCTCAGCCGAAGTGATTTGTAATCGTGGAATTCAAAAGCTTGCATTGAACGAAGCCGAAATGTACCCAAGGACTGTTGGGGAACGGAAACCGCCTGCTGAAAAGTCCGTGTCTGCCGAGGTCTCCTCGGCAGTTTATACCGGACGCTGCGTACTACCGGGTGAGCGCAAGCCCACAGGTAAGTGCAACGTAGGAACTTTTAACCGTGAGGTTAAGAAGCCCGCGCTGTAATCTTTGATTCAGCGTCGGGAGAAGTCACGAATATTATCGCACTAGCCGCTAGAATTGATTTCCCAAAAGGATTAGAAGTCTTGCCAAGGTTGGGTTATGCACTCTCGACTATTGCCCCATGGTAATCTGTTCATAAAAAAACTGCTTGGGACACTGTTTTCATCTGGATGACCCTCCACGAAAAGATTGCTGGTCTTAATGTCGGTTTGGGCACCTATCTCTTCTTTACCTTAGTTAAAATATGAACATTAAAAGAATTTGTGAATGGATAATCAGCGACTAAAACCTTGGGATAATATCAAACACTGCCTGTATGCTCGAATCATCAGGCTTGCCTTTTTAGGGTTATTTGGGTTTATGCTCAGTTTTGGTTTCCCTACTCTCTCTAGTGAACCACTAACCTCGCCACCCCAATTATTATTAGAGCAAGGAATCAACCTGTACGAAGCCGAGCAGTTTTCACAGGCAATTGATGTTTGGCAACAAGCTGCAACAGTTTATTCAAGTCAAGAAAATCAGCTAACCTCGCCACCCCAATTATTATTAGAGAAAGGAATCAACCTGTACGAAGCCGAGCAGTTTTCACAGGCAATTGATGTTTGGCAACAAGCTGCAACAGTTTATTCAAGTCAAGAAAATCAGCTAACCTCGCCACCCCAATTATTATTAGAGCAAGGAATCAACCTGTACGAAGCCGAGCAGTTTTCACAGGCAATTGATGTTTGGAAACAAGCTGCAACAGTTTATTCAAATCAAGGAAATCAGCTTGCTCTCGCGTTTGTTTTGAGTAGTCTTTCTGCGGCTTATCAACAACAGGGAAAGCTTCAAGATGCAGAAGAAGCAATCACAAAAAGTCTCAATATCCTCGAAAACAAAGAGCATTTTTCAGATCCACTGGCTTACTCAGAAACTTTGGCAAAAGCTTTAAATAATTTCGGGAGTTTACAATGGTCAAAAGGACAACTCAATCAAGCACTTCAAACTTGGAAGCAAGCAACAGAAGTTTATACCAAAATAGGAAATCAAACAGGTTTAGTGGGAAGCTGGATTAATCAAGCCAGAGTATTACAAGTTTTAGGTTTTAGCCGACAAGCATACCAAACGTTGCAACAGGTTCAAAATCTATTAGAACAGCAACCAGATTCTCAATTGAAAGTGATCGGTTTACAGAGTCTGGGCAATATACTCAGACAGATGGGATATCTTCAAGACTCTGAGAAGATTTTACAAGCCAGTCTTTCAAACATTCAAAATCCGACTCAAAAAAGTTCCGTCAAAATCGCTCTCGCCAATACTAAACGTGTTCTTGCTCAAGTGGCTCAGGTTCGAGATCAACCCGAAGAAACGACACGGTATATTCAGGAAGTTATTACACTCTATCAAACAGCCGCTCAGGTTGCTAATCCTAAAAATAAAATTTCAGCTCAACTCAATTTATTGAGTTTTTTCGTCGAAATCGGTCGGGTTCAAGATGCAATTCAACTAGCATTAGAAATTAAGTCTTCAGTGAGTAACCTACCGACAAGTCGGAGTTCAATTCAAGCCCAGCTTAACTTAGCTCAAAGCCTGATTTGTCTGCACCCTCAAATAAAATATAATGCAACAAACTGTCAAACCTTTATTGATTATGAAGCGGTAGATCAGTCTTCTTCTCTACAAACTGTACCTTCGTTAGCAGAAATTGCTGACCTGCTTAAAATTGCCCTTGAACAAGCTCGAACTTTACAGGATCCAATTGCTCAATCCTATGCACTAGGACAACTTGGAGAATTATATGAATTAACAAAAAATGAGTCAGAAGCTCAGAATTTCACCCAACAAGCGATCACGATAATTGAAAATCTTGAAGTTCCAGAAATTCGCTATCGATGGGAATGGCAATTAGGACGTTTATTAAAAAAACAAGGAAACCGTCAGGGTACAATTGCTGCTTATACAACAGCTTTACAGACCCTTCAAGCCGTCCGAGCCGATTTACTAACTATTGATTCTGAAGTCAGATTTTCCTTTCGAGATAATGTTGAACCAATTTATCGAGAATTCGTAGATTTGCTGTTAAGTACACCCGACAATAATCAACCCAGTCAAGTCAATCTTCGTAAAGTAATTGAAATCCTCGATCAACTTCAATTAGCTGAGGTTGAAAACTTCTTGAGTTGTGAACTGACCCAAAACCAAAAAGAGAATCAAGATATTAATCAGATGGATAAAATAGATCCCCAGGCGGCATTAATCTATCCGATTATTCTCCCAGAACGACTCGACATTATTTTAAAGTTACCTCAGCAAAACCTACAATATTTTTCGAGCCCAGTCCAGAAAGAAGAACTACAAAACATACTGAAAAATCTACGCAGATCGGTTGTTCGAGGATATGGTGAAGAACTGATAGAACAAGCTACAACCGTTTATAATTGGTTTATTCGTCCCCTAGAAATGAGTTTGAAAAATAGTGACGTTGAGACATTAATTTTTGCCTTAGATGGAGAGTTCCGGAATACTCCAATTGCTGCTTTATACGACTCAGTCCAGGATCAATATTTAGTTGAAAAGCAATATGCCTTAGCGATTTTACCGAGTTCACAGTTGTTTGAAATTCAGTCCTTCACCGGAAAACCCAAAATCTTGGGCGGTGGAATTGATGAGAATCTTCAGGTTGAGTCTAGAAGATTTCCTGAAATTAATGCTAAAAATGAACTGACTGCAATTCAAAGTGATGAAATCCTGCTCAATTCTAATTTTACTCGCCAGAACTTACAGCAAGAGATTAACAAAGATAAATTTTCTATTGTTCATTTAGCGACTCATGGAAAATTTAGCTCAGATCCGGAAGAAACCTATATTTTAGTATATGGTTCTGAGACTGGAACAGGGGAATTATTAAGGGCTAGAGACTTAAATCAGCTTCTTCGCAGCCGTAACCAACAAACCTCCGATCCCATAGACCTATTAGTTTTGAGTGCTTGTCAAACCGCTTCCGGAGATAATAGAGCGATATTAGGATTAGCAGGGTTAGCAGTTCAAGCCGGAACTCGCAGCACTTTAGCAACATTATGGCAAGTAGAAGATCAACCCGCAACGGAACTAATTAAGCAGTTTTATCAGAAGTTAGATACACCGGGAATGACAAAGGCAAAAGCACTCCATCTCGCTCAGAAATCAATTTTAGAGGACCCACGCTACCAAACTCCCAAGTCTTGGGCTGCCTATATTTTAGTAGGAAGTTGGCTGTAATTGAGAGGGTTCTGACTCCACAAAAGGTTCAAGAATCACCCATTCGTAACCTAAAGATTGAAGTAACTCAGACCATGCTTTGTCCAATTCTAAATTGTTTGGATTAGCCAGAACAAGTTCCGCTAAACTTGCGATCGCACTATACCAAATCTGGTTATTTTGATAGGCAATATAGGACGGCTCTTCAGTCGAAAGTCTATTTCTAAGTTCAGGATTTTCAGATAATCGCCGAACCCATCCATTAACTGTTTGATCGGGTTCAATCGTTTGCTCAGGCTTACAGTCTAGGTTCAATCGCCAGCGATAGTCTTCGTCTAACTTTAAGGAATATTGAGGTTGAGCTGGGATTTTAATTTGAATAATTCCAGGCCCTTGGGTTAACTGAATATCTGTACGATAAATCGTCTGGCGCTCAGTTTTATTCAACAGCAAAAACTCTATCGACTCAACCTGTTCTGGACTATAGGGAATATAGAAGAAAAAAGTCGGATATTCAGAGACTGTAAAATCTTGACCTTGATTCTGAGAAATGGCTGTGAGGGGCTTTTCAGTATCTGGACACTGGGCTTCTGGACGTGTTCCCCCTGGCGTTGAGTCTCCACTAGGTGTCCCATTATCAGGAGCATCGGGTCGTTTAGCAGCAAGGTGTAAAGCCGAATGAACTTCTATTGCTTGAGTATTAGCAGAGATACTCATCAATAAAGCTAGCAGGACTAAAGAAAGCGGTGGATATATCGTCCGAAGCCATTGTTTGACAATTTTGGTAAACATAGGTAATGGGAAAGTGAGTGAAAAAGTTGACCATTCAAGCTTGCTTCTTTTCGACAAACTCTGCTTGACATACTCCCATCGCCAACATTCTTTATGGCGTGGGATTCCCAAACATCACTACGCGGAAGGCGTTTGGGGCTTGCATCCGGGATTTTACATCCCGGATGTCACCCAAATTTGGGTTTCTGCTTCTTTCTCCCACGCGAGGAGTTTTTCACACCAGGCTTAACAGATTTACTCTGTTCGGCTCTTACGGTCGCTCCACAGACTGACACGGCAAGCCCTGCCGCCAAAATATTTATACTCGCATTAACATCCCTGTCGTGGTGAGAGTTGCATTGAGGGCAGTCCCATTCCCGAATATTAAGAGGGAGTTTATCAACAATGTACCCACAACTAGAGCATCGCTTTGAGCTGGGGAACCATCGATCTATTTTGATTAATTCTCGTCCGTACCATTCGGCTTTGTATTCAAGTTGGCGGACAAGTTCTCCCCAATTTGCGTCACTGATTGCTCTCGCTAATTTGTGAGCCAGCGCGTTGGGCGGGTTCCCCGACTTGAAGCGACTGGCGAACCCGTAAGGGTGGTTTTTAACCATGTTCTTCACCACCAAGTCTTCAACGACGATTACTTGATTTTCTTGAATCAGTTGAGTCGTTAACTTGTGAGTATGATCGCGACGAGAATCAGCGATTTTAGCTTGAATACGAGCCACTTTAACTCTGGCTTTCTCTCTGTTCTTCGAGCCTCGCCGTTCACCCGAACTCGTTCGGGTGCCTGCGGCGAGCGCATTCCGCGCTTTTGTTTTCCGGCTCAGAGATTTTTGAGCAAGCCTAAGTTTTTTATAGAGCTTGTTGTAATGTTTCGGATTAGAAACCTTTACCCCATCTGAAGTCGTGAATAGACTACTGATTCCGAGGTCAATCCCGACTTTTTTATCAATGGGTTTTAACTTTTGATTGGTCGGATCATCAATCCTTAAAGATATAAACCATCGACCACTTGGATCTAGTTTGACCGTGATAGTTGAAGGTGTCGTATTTTTGGGAAGTTGGCGACTCCAACGAATGTGCAAAGGTTCAGAACACTTAGCCAAGTAGACTTGACCATCCTTAAATTTGAAAGCAGCTTTAGTGAATTCTGCACTGCCACCGTTCCGTTTCTTCTTGAAGTTTGGATATCTGGTTCTCCCGGCAAAAAAGTTACCAAAGGCTGTTTGCAAGTGTCTCAAACCTTGTTGGAGAGGAACAGAACTGACATCATTTAAGAAGTCTAACTCCTCTTGTTTCTTCCACCTCGTCAGCATTGAGGATGTTTGCTTATAGGTGATTCGCTCTTTTTTCTCATACCATCCTTCTATACGAGCCGCCAATGCCTTGTTGTACACCAAGCGGACACAGCCCAACGTTCTTCTCAACAGGTTTTCCTGTTCAGGTGTTGGGTAAAAACGGAATTTAAGAGCTTTTTCAACCATGCCTTACAGTTTACCACAAAATCTGTAAGTTGTTTTTTTGGTCGCGATTCATCTCTGGGCTGTCTGCGTGGGTTTCCAAGGGGTCGTTGCCTGGGGTCTCCCCAGGCATTTATGAACCCCGTCGCTCCGTTTATACGCAAGGGGCTGTCTTCGTGGGTCTCCCGCTCCGTTTATACGCCCCGCCCCGTCCCGTCGCCAACGGGACTTATGGCGCGGGTCTTCTCGCTCCATTAAGATAAAGCAGCAATACACTATGAGTTGTAATCAAAGCCAATCCTGACGGAATCAGCGGTATCCATCCCCCCTTATTCAAGATTATCCAACAACATCCATAAAGAGCAACCAGGGCGGCAACACTTCCTAAATTTCGACTAGAAGGTGCGCTAAATTTCCAAAATATAATTCCACTCACCCCTGACCATAACCCAATCCAAAGGCCGTCAATCCATACAGGCCACCACCACAGTAATAATCGATTGTCTTCTACTGCACTCAAGATTTGACTAACTGCATGGGCATGAATGTGAAGTCCTGGCATCGTACCAAAGGGAGTATTATGTGAGTCCCGAACGGTTGTTGCATTCATGCCGATTAGAATCACTCGATCTCTAATCCATTCTGGATCAAAGCGATCGCGATTATCTAGGATATCTCGGACGGTCACTTGTTGAGCAATGGTTTGCGAATTGGGTACTCTGCGGTAGTTGAGCAAAAGCTGTGTGCCTCGTGCATCTAAGTTTTGATATCCTCCACTGCGAGATTTCAATCTCTGAACCCTAACAGAACCAAAATTCCAGGTCTTTGAAGAGGTCATGACTGGAACTTCTTGAGTCACAAAATAGAGATAAATCAACTGCCAAGCAAAAGAATAGTCAGTTGTACAAGCAGAACGTTGATTGTCTGGACCAGACGTTCGAGAGAGTAAATGGCGACGAACTACACTATTCCATTTAGCAAAAGAGCTATCCAAGTATAAATCTGCAAATCCAACTTGTTCTTCTGCACTACTGGGCGGAGGAGGAACACTTTGAGCAGCATTTTCTGTAAAAGCACAAATCGTGATTAGATTTTTATTTTGCCTAAAATGCAGTGCTAGTGCTTCATAGCTTTGAGGATTATTACTTTGAGGATTATTATCTGGTACAGGTTGGTCTCGGAAAATATCTAAACCAATGGCTATCGGTTGATATTGTTGTAGTTTCTCCAAGAGTTGCACTAGGACTCGATCAGATAAAGGATATCCGTATTTTTTGATATCCTGTTCATTCACCCCAATGATGAGCAGACGTTCATCTGGTGATTCTTGAAGCTGTCTCCGCATCAGATGGTCAAAGGCAAGTAACTCCCAATTTTGGAAGACTCCCAAAAGTCGTAATCCGACGATTAAGCAGGTGGTAACACAACTCACTAGAATAGAGATTTTGACTGGGAAATTTTGTTGTTCTTCCTGTAGTTGCGACTGTTGTATTTTTGTCCAATTTAGATTAAATATAGATTTATAAATTGGATTACAGACGGTTAAATTTTTGCCATTTCTGGTCACGAGTCCGGATAGCTTTAAGGCTTGGTATTCTGGAGTATTGCGATCGCTTATTTTTCCTCGATTTAAGATCTGGCGATAAAGCTGTAGTTGCTTTTGAGCATAGTTAGGATGACTGATGAGATGATTGCGAATAGTTTTAAAGTGTGGAGGATCATCATGAGATTCCCAATTATTGATAATTTTTTGGTAGACGAGTTGCTTAATGTATTTAGCTTCTTCTCCGACTTGAACAAATGTTTCAGAGCTAGATACGAGCCAACAAAGCTTCTGGGTTAAAAAGGGCTGACCCCCTGTCCATCCAAGAATCTCTTGTAAAATGACTCGTGGACGAGCAGCTCGATTCGTCAAGCCGGGTTCTAAAACAAAGCTTTCCTCCAATGCAAATCCCCTTAATTCAATTACACGACCAATATTTAATGGAGCAGAAAGAGGGATTTTGATTAAATCTAGTGGTGTTGCGGCTCCAAGTAGTGACCAGGTTAAACGTTTGTAATCTGGCTGACTTGCCCGTCGATTATAACAAGCTCGAATCAGTTCAAAAAAGTCATCGATTGAACAACTTAATCGTAAAATACTATCAATTTCATCAACAAAAATAATGATGTCTTGCTTAATTTTTTTAAGCAAAATTTCTTCGATAAAAACTTCAAATCGGTGAATAAAAGTCAAATCACTGTGTTCCTTCCACCATTCTCGTCGATTGACTTGAAGTTGAAAACAACTGATTAATTCTCTAATTATCCCTAAGTACAATTGTTCTGGACTCGTTTGTGTACTGACCACTCCAGTCAAATCAACATCTGCACAGGCAATATTTTCTTGCTTTAATCGATTCATTGTTCGGATTCGCAAGCTAGATTTGCCCATTTGTCGGGCGCTGAGAACATAGCAAAACTCTCTCTGTTTTAAAGTTTCATAAAAATCACGATCAGTGGATCTAACAACATAGGTCGGATCTTGAGCATTTAAAGTTCCACCACTAAAACGATAGGAAAAGTGAGGGTAATTGTTGTTCACAAGAATTAAATTTTAGAGGTAGTATGAGAGATGGTCTAGAAGTTTTATAAATTCCGAAAAAATGCAGATTTAAGAGTATTTTTTAAATTGACCTCCCCTCTTAGATTAACCTGAAATAAATGGGTAAGCTGTTATGCATTTAAACTGTGATAACAGCATTTCCTTTGTTTTTTAGCTTTCTTTCCCATTTAATAACTAATTCTCCTTCATTTAACAGTTTATGCAATAAAATTTCTAATTCTTCTAATGATTTGAAGAGTCGATTGGCAATATATTCTTTAGTTGAATGCCACACTAACTCAATTAAGTTATAATCTGGACTATATTCCGATAAATATTCCAAATGAATATTTGGCATTTCTGATTCTATTTTCTGGATATAATCTTGTTTCTTGTGAAAGCTAGCATTATCCAAAATAACAACTATTTTTGCTCCTTTCTCGGCAAAATCTTCTCTATTATTTCCCGCCTCTACCCACTCATTGATTAACTCTTGATAAAAAAGTTTTAAGACTGAATAAAAACTTTTTGAGTTACTTTTACTGACCAATTCAACAAATTTTTTCTTGTCTGAATATCTCAGGACTCCCATCACATTGACTCTTCCTTTTCTCAGATCTTCTTTTTGAGTCCAATTCTTTCTTCTGATTACCCTTAAACTAAATCCACTTTCATCAAAAAACCAGATCTGGAGGATGTTAGGGTTTTCTTTTTCTATTTTTAAATACTCCTCTAGCTTTTCTTGGAATGCTTTTCTTTTTTGCGGATTTTGCTTGGATGACAAGCTATATTTAGCCCAAATATAAACGTATTTTTTTTTTCTAAAATCCTTCTAACTTGTGAGCCGCTCAACTTGATTCCAGTTACTTCCTCTAAATAGGTCGCCAATCTTTGGGTTGACCATCTGCCAAACTCATATCCTAGCTCAAACGGTTCTTTCTCTATCGTTTCCAATAATATTTCTATGTACTCCTGCGTCACTTTATGATGATTTCCTTTCATTCTATCGTCTTTCAGACTCTCTAAGTGATCTGGGTCTCCATGCACGCACCAGAAACAAACTTTATTTTTTGAACAACCGATAAATTCAGCAATTTCTTTTTGTGTTTTTCCATCGTTGAGTAATAATAAAATCAATATTCTCTCTCTAATATCTCCATTTTCTTCTTGTTTTAAGGCTTTTTGCAGTTTTTGCCTTTGCTCTGGCTTGAGGTGATTTTTGGCTGGCATACTTCCTCTCTTGAGTTGATTATTTATTGATAATTATACCAATTTAGATACATAACAGCTTAAACCAAAGCGATTGGGCGAAGCCCAGTGCGCTACCGCGCAATCGCACAATCCCTCAAGCCCTCTCAGAAAAAGGATTCGGCTGAAACCCTGACGATCACACCCCAATCACTGTACTTTGAATATTCAAAATTAGGCGATCGCTTTCCTCAACTTCATACTTTGAATATTCAAAATTGAATAGGTAAAACTTGGCGATCGCAACGCTATTAATGGGACTTTGATATTTTTTCATCCCAAAAGGGGCTGAAAGTCTCTCTGG
>JBCBCI010000083.1:26293-26555 GCA_038530755.1 Cyanobacteria bacterium J06592_8
TCTTAGTGGGACTTAAACACTAAAAAGAAATAAAGTATGCTATGGGACTTTGACAAAAAATGGGGCTGAAAGTCTCTCTGGAAGACGGAAATAGGTCACTCGTTCCCTGGCTTTGAAAGCCGGGGCTTGCGAGTGACCCTTCGGGTTCAGTAGTTGCTCATGAGGGAAACCCCCAAGACCGCACTGGACTCACCGCGTGCTGCGGTCAAAGGCTGTTTTCAGCCTGAAACCCTTGCCACAATCCAGTCTTGGCAAGGGTTTC
>JBCBCI010000084.1:0-25802 GCA_038530755.1 Cyanobacteria bacterium J06592_8
TTTGGGTTTATTTTCACCATTATGAACCCAAAGATATTCGTCGTCATGCTGAAGAATGGGTGCAGAAAAATCAACAGCAGTTTGACAGTTGGGTAGAAGCGGCTAAACAAGCTGCTGAATCGAATTAGGAATTAGGATTTAGAAATCAGGAAAATTTGAGAACTAAGAAGATATCATAATTCTAGATTGAGAATTGAGTTGATCGTTTACAATGATGAATGTAGTTGAAGATAAATCTTGATTTAAGCCTAGTATTTTGAGGAACTAAATTGTGTTTCATACTCCATTTTTATTTTCGGCTCTCATCGCTGAAACCCCAAGCGGGATTGAGGTGCTCTTAAACCCCTTTCAACTTTACACCATTCCCCTAGACGATTGGATTACCACAGCCATTAATTTTCTCGTGGACAACTTTCGTCCCCTGTTCCAAACCATTCGCGTACCGATTAGCTGGACACTTGAAACCATTGGTCAAGGTTTGACTTCCATTCCCCCTTTGATTTTCTTAATTCTGATGGGGTTAATTGCTTGGCAATTGGCAGGTAGAGGGGTTGCCATTTACAGTATTATTGCTTTGACAATTATTGGCTTAGTTGATGCTTGGGAACCCGCAATAGTTTCTCTATCATTAGTATTAACCGCTGTCGTTTTCAGTGTTTTGATTGGGATTCCGATTGGAATTGCTTGTGCTAAAAACGATCAGGTAGAGAAATTAATAGGTCCGATATTGGATGTGATGCAAACGCTACCGACGTTTGTTTATCTGGTTCCGGTTGTGATGTTATTTGGAATTGGGGATGTTCCGGGAGTCATTGCCACCATTATCTATGCCACTCCTCCCCTGATTCGTTTGACAAACCTCGGTATTCGACAAGTTCCTTTTGAAGCGGTTGAAGCTGCCTTAGCCTTTGGTTCAACACCAGCCCAAGTCCTGGTGGAAGTTGAACTGCCTCTAGCCATGCCAGCCATTTTAACCGGATTAAATCAGACGATTCTATTTGCATTAGGAATGTCTGTGATTGCGGCGATGATTGCCGTACCCGGACTGGGCTTAATGGTGTTGCAGGGTGTCGGTCGTCTGGATGTCGGACTCGCAACTGTTGGCGGATTTGGTATTGTCCTAATTGCGATTATGCTTGACCGCATTACCCAAGCTGTCGGTAAAGCCAACAGCAAAGTGTCTTGGAAAGAACGAGGTCCCGTTGGATTTGTGCGTTCCCGACTGCAACCGAAAACAACTGCTGCCATTAGTATAATTTTGGTGATGTTGTGGGTAGGTGGCATCGCCTATCAACAAATTCTGCAATTTTCTACAAAATCAACTAATACAGCAAATCATCCAACTAAAATCCGTTCAGTTACGAGTAGAGCAGAATATGCCTTATTTCTCAACCAAATTGTGAATATCGGTTTAGAAAAGCTGGGTTATCAAGTGGAAACACCCAAACAACTCGATACAACAACAGTATTTTTTGCTTTAAATCAGGGGGATGTAGACTTCACTGCAAATTACTGGGAAAATTTACAGAGACCCATGTTTAAAAACAGTAGAAGTGAGGGAAAATTACAGCAGGTTGGTGCCATTGTCAAGAATGCTGTCCAAGGTTATCAAATTGATCTAAAAACAGCCCAGGAATACAATATTACTAGCCTTGAACAACTCCAAGACCCAGAAATTGCGAAACTGTTTGATTCCAACGGAGATGGCAAGGCAAATTTAATTGGGTGTAATGCCGGTTGGCTTTGTGAGTCGGTGATTTTCCATCATTTAGAAGCTTATGGACTGCAAGATACAGTCGAACTGGAACAAGGGATTTACCCAGCTTTAATCGCAAATGTAATTACTCGCTATCAGCAAGGAAAACCGATTCTTTACTATACCTGGACACCGAATTGGATTGCTTCGGCTTTAGAATTAGATCAAGATGTGGTTTGGTTAGAAGTTCCGTTTACTGCATTGCCGGAAGATATGACAGCAGAAAATACGATAATCGAGGGCAAAAATTTGGGATTTGCGGTTGATCAGGTCAGATTTGTCGTGAATCAGAATTTCTTGGCAGAACATCCGATGGTGAAAGCATTTTTTGAGTTGGTTGAGATTCCCATTGCTGATATTAATGAACAACAAAAACGGGTTAATCAGGGTGAAAATAAACCCCTAGATATCTACCGTCATGCCGAAGAATGGGTGCAAAATCATCAGCAACTTTTCGAGAGTTGGATAGAATCTGCTCAATCTAATTCAAGCTACAATTCCTGATATGAATACATGAAATTATCACTCTAAAAAAGCATTAAAATAACAGTTTTAACTGCTTGAAACAGCGGAACTTCAGCCTACAGTCTGAACGAGGGCGATAAATCTCGATATCGGCGATATCTAGTCCATCGGCTGCCCACAATTTTAAGGAGTGATATCATATTTTTATAATAGACTTTCTGATAGATGAGATCTGAGTTATGATTCAGTTTTTACTCCCAAATCTACTATTTGAACCTGAAATAGCAACAGATGAAATTTCCTCTGAAAAAATTTACATTAACGACCGCTTTGACCGCTAGTTTAATCGGTTTAATCGCCTGTCAACCGACTTTGGATTCTGGCAATTCTGAATCGACGGTTTCCGCTGAAGCACTTCCGGGTCAAGGTGTGAAGGTTCGTTCTGCTGTCGGTGTACAAGAAGAGAAATTCCAAACCGAGATTGTTAATATCGGACTGGAAAAACTGGGGTATCAGACTGAAAAAATCAAAGAACTTGACTACTCCCCTATATACGTTGCAATCGCCAATCAAGATTTAGATTTTACGGCTGCTCACTATATCCGGGGTCACATCGAATTTTTTGAAAACGCTGGGGGTTCCCAGAAGTTAAAACGGCTGGGGAATATCGTTGATACGGTCACACAAGCCTATCAGATTGATCGCAAAACAGCGGATAAATACAATATTACGAACCTAGAACAACTCAAAGACCCAAAAATTGCGAAACAGTTTGACTCTGATGGGGATGGTAAGGCCAATTTAATTGGGTGTAATACGGGTTGGCGTTGTGAAAGAGTGATTAACCATCACATTGAGGTTTATGGACTGCGAGATACAGTAGAGCAAGACGCTGGCAGCTATTTTGCCTTAATTGCAGATGGTATTACTCGCTACAGGCAAGGAGAGTCGATACTTTTCTATACTTGGACTCCGTTTTGGCTAAGTTCTGTGTTAAAAGAGGGGGAAGATGTCATTTCCTTGGAAGTTCCTTACACTGATTTACCGGGAGATTTGGCTCAGTATACTGAAAAGGATACCTCAGTCGGAGGTAAAAATCTGGGACTGCTTGTTGATCAACAAGTTGTTCTGGCGAATCCGGAATTTTTAGCAGCAAACCCTGCCGCTAAACGCTTATTTGAATTGGTTCAGATTCCCGTTGAAGATGTAAGTGCAGAAAATGAGTTAATTCAACAAGGTGAAGACAAACCAGAAGATATTCGTCGTCACGCCCAAGAGTGGGTTGAGAAAAATCAAGAGTTATTTAATAGTTGGGTAGAAGCTGCCAAAGAAGCTGACGAGTAGAATTATAAATTATCAAAATTGGAGAATTGTTCGGTGAATTGTGATTTCAGCCCACCTTCTCAGGAATTAAATTTTGTTTAAGACACCTTGAAGTGATAACTGCCGTGGATCAGGACTCTGAGGCTATTAACAGTCTAAGTATACTTAGAATTATCAAGCTGATTTGATATGATCTCACCCCGAAGCGGTGACAGAGAGCTTATAATTACAGTTAAGGGGTATTGTTTGAATCACCAAAGGAATAATGTCATCAGCCACTAGAGGTGGAACAGGAGACTGTTTAAGTCGGGCTAGGTTGTGTTCGAGGCGCAAAAACAATTCTCGCAGATTATCCTTGATCTACTTCGTCCGATCAGGTAATATACCAACATGATTGGTAGCCAAAACATCATCATCCCAATTATGATAGTGAAAAGGGTTTGCATCAGCTTGAAATCTGTTCAATCGTAATGATAATTTCTATCATCATCTCCTCTTGGGAAGTGACTCAGCGAGCTTTGCAGTATTGGTCAAAAGAAAATAGACAACTAGCTTGAGGACACAGAGGCAGTGAAACTTGTTTCCTTTGCTCACCTAGCCTAGATGATCCTAAAACTTATTGTTCTTTCTGCTTTGGTGCCGGCTTAAATCACTTGATTAGCGCGAGTGCTTGTAGAGTATAAGTTACTATCTTGACGGCTAAAAACTTGTAGTAGGAGAAATCGACAGTAATCTGGTTCCAGTGTATCTAACGATAGGTAAAAACTCGGTTAAATGCTCTAAATTCTTAAAACAATCTGAGATTAGCCCAATCTACCCGGTTTTACATCCATGATTGTTTTTGAGCAGATTTTTTCTCTATTTATCATCAAAAGGGTTCTACCGAGCATGATATCATAGCTGTTGCTTAAAACCAGGGTTATTTTTTACAGGGATTATTTTTTATAGGTTGCACAAAAAATATGGATATAAATCTAATTGTATCAAAAACTCAGGAAAATTCGTTGCTAATCGGAATGATTGCTGCGGTAGTAGGTGCGATCATTTTATTCTCAATACTTAGGAAATTTCTTATGTTCATCTTTAATAAAATTGACAGTTTTTTATCTAATCTTTTTCCATCGAACCAAGGAAAAATAATTTATACAGAAACCACTTCTTATTATAGAAAATGGCTATTCTTTATCACTTTTTTAGTCATTGTCGATCTCGTACTTTTAATTGTCCCGAAAACAAATCTTCTAAAATATTTCGAGTACGGACTGGGTTTATCCATCGCTTTAATCATCATCTGGTTAGGCTCTCGTTTATTTCAGAAATTCTTCCAAGCGTACCTTTTAGAATCTGCGATCAACCGAAAAATCAATGGTGAATTATTGGTCGTTGCCAATATAATTGCTGATGGGTTAATCATTTTAGTTGTTTTATCAGTTTTTGCTCAAACTCACCAAATTAACTTAATTGCTCTAACAGCAAGTTTAGGTGTGGGTGGTATTGCCATTGCTTTTGCAGCTCAACAAACCCTCTCACAATTATTAGGAGGAATCGTTCTTTATGTTGACCGACCTTTCGTTGTTGATGATTATATTGGTTTACCAGATGGAACATTTGGTCGAGTCGAATCCATTGGTTTACGCTCAACTAAAATTCGGAATTCTGGAAAAGGAACATTAAGCATTATTCCAAATAATTCTCTGACTCAGATGGCGGTAGAAAACTTCAGTGGTGGCCGCAAAGTTTTGACCCTAGTCTATTTGACGTTCAGTCGAGAAGTCTCTGAAACAGAAAGAGCCTTAATTAGTGAGCAAATCTTAGAGAGTAGTCGAGATGTTTTTGGTCTTGATGCTCGAAGTACAGAAGTGAATTTCACCGATTTTAAATCCGAAGATGGATCGGTAATGACCCAAGCACAAGTTAACTTTTTTATTCTCGGTTCTGGAGAAATGTCCATGGAGATGCGTGGACAATTACTTGATATTGCTAAACAAAATATGATTTTTCAACTTCAGCAATCTGGAATTGATTTCGATATTGTTGAAAAATCAGTTAACGTTAATTCTCCAATCAGTTTCTAATTTGCTCATCATCTCAAACGAAAAAGGTTGACAATGAATACGCTTCCCGAAATACCATCATGGCTAAACTTTAGCCCAGAAATGCGCGAATTTTGGATTCAATTTGGAATTCAACTCGGTCTTTTTACTATATCTGTTCTAGTTGCTCTCATTCTGGGAAAATTCCTCCCTGTACTGATCAAGTCTATCGTTGAGCGATTTTTTCCAGAGGTCGTTGTCAAAGTTTACCAAAACTTAACTGGAAACTTGGAAAATCCCTTAAGGGTGACTGTGACCTTACTCTTATTTTATGTGGCTCTCGATTTTCTCAAAGAGTATCAAGGGTTGTATCGATACTTAAAACTCGGTGTAGATTTAGTTCTCACCTTTAGTATTGGCTTTTTTCTCTCCGGCTTATTTCGGAACTTTTTACGAATTTATGGCGTTAATTTAATTCGTAAAATTGGCTTAGAAATTGATGAGATTTTGTCAATTATAGAGACGGTTTTTAATATCATTATTGGGATTTTGGTTGCTTTAGCATTTGCTCAAAGCCAGAATATTAACTTAGTTGGGGTTGTCGCTGGATTAGGTATTGGGGGTTTATCGGTTGCTTTTGCCGCTCAAAAAACTCTAGAACAACTTGTGGGAACTTTGGTGGTTTATTTAGACCGTCCTTATACAGTTGGAGAGTATATTCGGATTAAATTAAGTTCTCAAGGGGTGTTACTTGGACGGGTTGAATCGATTGGTGTACGTTCGACAAAGCTACGAACTCTGGCAAAAAGTACCCTAGTGATAGTTCCGAATTCTGTGATGGCGAATGCAGATATTGAAA
Organism: Cyanobacteria bacterium J06592_8; assembly: GCA_038530755.1. Lineage (GTDB taxonomy): Bacteria > Cyanobacteriota > Cyanobacteriia > Cyanobacteriales > Microcoleaceae > Capilliphycus. Next base: position 6,437 of record JBCBCI010000084.1, read on the forward strand.
ATGTGACTCGGGGTAAGAAGATTATGGTGTTGTTATATGTTGATTTTTCTCGCCCTCTTGACAGAAAAGAACAAGCAGTTCTTTCAAGAACAGTTCACCAAGGCACTGATTCTATCTTTGGAATTGATCCCAACAGTACCAGTATTAAACTACTCGCTAGAGAGAATAGTCAAGGAGTCCGCGCTCAAATTAGTTTCTGTGTTTTAGGGTCTCAAGACAATTCTCAAGAGTTTCGCAGACAGTTAATGATTGTGGCAAATGAATCAATTTCCAAACAACTCGAAAATTACGGCTTGAAATTTCGCATCAAAGAACCAACAGTTTATGTTGAATCTTCTATCACGATCTAGATATTTCATGGCTTGTCTGTAAACGTAATTAGGAAATCTGCTTAAAGCAAGGGTTAGGGAGGTTCTGGTCAGTTTGTACAATCGTGGCCTTGCAGCAGATAGGCTTCAAAGATGACCAATCTTAAACCCCTCCCTTTCCTGTATATTTTTGTTGTATCAATTGATTTCTTCGATGCTAACCTACATAAATGTAGTAGTTATAGCTAACGTCAAGCATCACCCATTCTACAGTTATGGATAAAATACAGCAGAAAATTAAAATCACCTACATCTTTACGCACCATATTCGTTGGGTTCCCTTTGAATTAGTGGCTAAATACATTAACAAGAGCCAGTTCGCAATTGACTATGTGATTCTGAATAAAGAAGACCCCATTATTTCATTTTTAAATGAGCTTAATATCCCGTGTACAGTTACTTCTTATGGAGATTACAGTAATACTCCAGAAATCGTCAAATTTCTCTATGAACATTTAATCAAGAATAAGACTGATATTGTTCAAACTCATTGGTTCGCAGGAAGTTTAGCTGGAATGCAAGCCGCCTATTATGCCGATGTTCCAGTCCGAATTTTCCATAGGGAGCATCCTTCGATTAAATACTATACGCGCCACGCACCCAGCAAACATCGCTTAATCTGGGATTGTGCCACGAATGTTGTGGCAGTTACCCATAAAAGCAAGCAAGGGATGATAGAGGATGGCATCCCTGATCAAAAGATAACGGTTATACCCACAGGATTTGATACCCGTGAGTTTAAGAATGTAGATTCTTCACGTATCGATCAATTGCGATCTAAATATTTACCCAATCATCATGGCCCTGTAATTGGTGTTGCGGCTAGGTATGTTAGATGGAAGGGCGTCGAATACGCGATTGAAGCACATAAGAAGGTTCTAGAAACTTATCCTAATGCAGTTTTAGTTCTTTCAGGTACTCATATAAATCGTGCTGAATTAGAGGAAAAAATGCGTAATGCCAGCAAAGAAGACATTGTGGCTCCTCAATATCAAGACATTCTCAGCATCACCGAAAAATTATCTCAATTACCCGATCATAGCTATATTGAAATTCCATTTGAAGAAGATCTTTTTGCTTTGTTCAGGCTATTTGATGTTTTTGTCCATGTACCGACTGATTCTATTCAAGAAACATTTGGGCAAGTCTATGTAGAAGCAATGCTTTCTAAAGTTCCGTCTGTGATTACACTTGCAGGTAGTGCTGCGGATCATGCTGTACATAAAGAGAACGCCTGGGTTGTTGATTACAAGAATAGCGATCAAATCGCCCAGGGTATACTCGCACTTTTAGGTGATTCTTCCTTCAGGGAAAAGATCGTTGACAACGCTTTCTGGTGCGCCCAACGATACGATATCAACAATCACATCCAACGTCTTGAGGAATTTTATCTGTCCGAGTTTCAAAAGAGGAAGAACTCAACAGTCTAAATCTTGATTCCCAGACGAACTTCCTTATCAATCCGGATTAGCATTGGCTTGGGAACTTCACGGAAATAGTCGTCGGTTGCTTTACGAGATCCGGCCCAAACACCATAGTCATCAATAATCAGAACACCTGCGGTTGAGAGTCGAGGGTAAAGAAGCTCAAACTCAAGAGCCGTTGATTCATACCAATCTGTATCGAGACGCAAAACAGAAATGGTTTCGGGTTGAGTTGTTTTCAACGTTTCCATCACATCTCCCTGAACAAACTCAATCTCAAATTCAAAGTTATGTACAGAAAACGCTTTTTGCACATCTTCGAGTGAAGCGTAGCACCAGCCAACATCATCCCCATATTGCTCCATCATTTCCAAGCCAGTCCGTCCATATTTATCCACATCAAATTCGGTGGGGGCTGGCATTCCCTCAAAGGTGTCATAGAGGTACAACTTCCGGTCTTTTATGCCTCGCATTTTGAGAACTAAAGCCGCCAATAATGCGCTTCCTCCTCTCCAAACGCCGCATTCCAAAATATCACCAGGTATGTTGCGATCGAGGACATAGTTTACTGCTGTATAGAGTGCAAAGAGTGCCTCTACGCTGGTCATTGTATAGGGTTTGACCTGCTCAAATAAGTCCATGAAAACCGAATCTTTGCCCATATCTGGCGTGATCGTATCTTTCATGGTGACTTGATGCTTGTTAGAAAAGACAATCAGGCGCTCGCCAGTAATATTCAGATTCATAATCAGATGAGAGAGTAGTTTGACAGGATATTGCGCTCCGCGCTAGCCGGGGAGCCGGGGGAAGAAAAAACTACTATATAGAACCCCTAAGCGGATCTTCTATAGAGAAACACAAAATTCTTTAGTCCCAACAAGTGACTTTGACACCATACAGAGTTTCAATCCAAACCTTAGCACCAAATTTAGAACTATTGGGACGATAGATCACGCGACAGCCTCCCAATATTTCCACCTCATGGCCATAAAGATTGACATTTTGACCGCAGCACGCGGTCATAGTTAGCAAGGTTTCCTGGCTTGGGTTGCAGTGCTTCTTGACTGTAATCACAGGCTGTTGTTGGTCTTGTTTTTGATTTTCACGAATTTTATGGGAGTTGACATGAATAATGGTTTTTGCTGGCGTTCTGGGATTACGCCAACGGGGAGCGGGGCCTCTTGTTCCTCGTTTAATGATGGGTTTGCCGTTAAATAGAGGCATTAACCACATCCTGCCAGTTTTGTAAGCGCCTTCGACTCTTCCTGCGATCAGAAGGACTCTCAGTCGAGCAGTTGAGATTTTTAAAATTTGGGCTGCTTCTGTTGTACCGACGATCATTAAACTCTTAGGGTATCGTAATAGTTAAGAGATTAGCAGAAATTCAAACACTTTCACCGACATTTCCAAGTTGAGTATCAACAGATCTCAAATCGGTTCTATAGGAGCTGCAAAGCCTCAATAATTGTACAAGGATGAGGGATTCATCCATCACATTTTTTTACTTAGTTATGAGGTGATTGAGAACAACGTTGAATAATCAACCCTTCATTTCCTCGGAGTTCAAGAATATCGCCCAGTTTGCCGCCCTGACGATCCATAAACGTAGACAGGAGAACGGTTGACTGATCACGAAACTCAATCGGTAAGACCCATTCTTGGTATTCACAACTAAAATTTAAGGCGATAACCAACTGCGAGTTTTCATTAAACCGTCGATAGCAGAACAGTTGGGAGGGTGAGTATAAGGCAATGTAGTCACCGAGTTGCAAGACTGGATATTGACAACGCAAGCGTAATAATGCGCGGGTAAAGGACAGGAATGACCGAGAATCCTGCTGTTGTGCCTTGACATGGAGATGGCTATAGTCATAAGTAATCGGTAGCCAGGGCTGAACAGAGTCTGAACAAAACCCTGCATTTGCCGAGTTATCCCAGAGCATTGGTGTGCGTTCAGTATCGCGTCCAACTCCAATGCCCGGAGCCTTTATTTCCCAAGGATCTTGGATATGTTCAGAGGGAATCCAGGCATCCTCCATTCCCAACTCTTCTCCGTAGTAAATGGTTGGGGTTCCCCGCAGAGTTAGCAGTAACATCATGCCAATTCGGGCTTGATCAATTCCAATTCGACTAGCAACCCGATGTTTGTCGTGATTCCCCAAAGACCAATTCGGCCATGCCCCTTCTGGCAACAATCTCTCGTAACGATCAACCACTTCTCGAACAAATGCTGCATTCCATTGACAGTCCGATGACATCAATTCAGAATTGAGCGGTAAATGAAATTCGTCATTGGCTCCGTAGTGCTTGACAATTTCTTCCAATGACTTATAGAGTTCAGCAATCAAAAGCCGATCGCCATCATACTGTTCTACAAGCGATCGCAGCATTTTATTGTAATCGTGAATTTCCGGTATATTTTTACTGAAAACTTCAAATAAACGATCCGAGGGTTCCATGCCAGGATACCAGTCTGGATTAACGGGATTATCTCGAAATTGAGCATCTTTGAGCGCACGATAAGCCGCATCCACCCGAATTCCATCTATGCCTCGATGTAACCAAAAATGCAATACATCCAACATGGCTTGCTTTGCACCAGGGCTACGCCAGTTAACATCCGGTTGCTCCTTGAGAAAAGAATGGAGATAATATTGCTCTCTGTTGGGTTCCCATTCCCAAGCCGGAAGCCCATCAAAACGGCCAATCCAATTATTCGGAAGCCCTCCGTCTGGTGTGGGATCTTTCCAAATGTACCAGTCTTGCTTAGGGTTAGAGCGAGAACTGCGAGATTCAATAAACCACTGATGCTGATCAGACGTATGAGCCGCAACAAAGTCAACTAAGATCTTTATATTGGAATCATGCAAACATTGAATTAAGCGATCGACATCTGCCAGAGTTCCAAAAACCGGGTCAATATTGCTATGGTCGCTGACATCATAACCAAAATCAGCCATCGGAGAAGGGTAGAACGGTGTTACCCAAACCGCATCAACCCCCAGCCATTTTAAATAATCCAATCGTTGGATCATACCCGGAACATCACCGATGCCATCTCCATTCGAGTCCTGAAAGCTGCGTAGATAAATCTGATAAATCACACCAGACTTCCACCAAGGAGCATGAGACATGATAGGCATAGGTCATTAACACCAATATAAAGAGGGAAAATTTCGTTGAGTCAGGCAATTTTGCACGTTACTTAAGCTACCATGATCCCGGTATATCTAGTGAAATCAGCATAGAGAAGTTTCAAACAAATGTTAGGATCAGCTCGTGCTGGATCTGGCAGGGTGCGATCGCCAAACTAGAGAACTAATCAGTCTATTTAATTGGACATCTTGGGGGTTACATTGCTTCGATACGATTTTCTATCTCGCTTTCTAAAAGTCGCCTCTGTCAACGTGCTATCGAATATTACAATTCCCTTGTCAGGTGCAATTAGTGTTGCTTTTCTAGGGCATTTGTCAAGCATTAGCTATTTAGCAGGAGTTGCACTGGGTGCTATTTTGTTTAATTTTCTCTACGAGAGTTGTGCCTTTATCAAGTCAGGAACAACTGTGATGACCTCTCAAGCCGCAGGAAGAGAGGATCGAGAAGCACTGCTTCTAGCCGGGTTACAAAATGGCTTAATTGCTTTAGCCTTTGGGCTGCTTTTTCTGCTGTTGCAATATCCCATCGCAAAGTTAGGCTTTATCGCGTTGAACGGGAGTCCAGATGCGGAACTTGCGGGTCTTGCTTATTTTAATATCCGGATTTGGGCAGCACCTGCGGCTTTAGTCAACTTAGTTTTAACGGGATGGCTACTTGGACAAGAACAAAATGGCAAAGTGCTTTCACTGACGATTATTGGAAATGTTGCCAATATTGCACTTAATTACCTTTTTATTATCCGTTGGGATTTGGCAAGCATGGGCGCGGGATTATCACAAGCAATTAGCCAATACATCATCTTATTTGTGGGACTTGTGATCATTTCTCGGCAAGTGTCGTTCCAAGAAATTACTGCTTTAACTGGAAAAGTCCTAAATTTATCTGCCCTGAAAACTCCTTTTATTTTGAATCGCAATTTATCCGCTCGATCTGTCGCGATTGTCTTGATGTTTATCCTTTTTAGTGCTTTTGGTGCAACATTTGGAACTGACATTCTGGCTGGAAATGTTTTGCTAATGCAAATGGTTGCCATCAGTATGTATATGTGTGACGGTGTAGAATACGCAACGACCACTCTAACAGGTAACTTTCAAGGACAAGGAGCAACCCATAAGTTGGCGCCGCTTCTGCAAACAGCATTAGGAACGAACCTGATGATTAGTTTGATGATTGGGTTGTCTGCTGTCTTTTTTCCTGAACTCATATTTCATCTCTTCACCAACCATTCTGAATTGATAGAATCCATTAGTGTTTATACGCCTTGGATATTATTCGTTGTCGTGGGTTCAGGATTTGCTTATGCTCTAGATGGGTATTTTGCGGGCTTGGGCGAAGGGGTTGCTGTTCGTAATAGCTACCTGATCAGTGGGTTTATCGGATTGAGTTTACTCTGTGTATCAACCTTTTATTTGCATAGTAACCATTTTTTGTGGTTGAGTTTATCCATGTTTATGTTATCTTGCACATTCTGTCTAGGAATACAGGTTCCGATGACATTACAATCCAACCCAGAAAAGGAGGCTGTTACAAACTGATGAAATACAGAAAATTAGGTAACAGTGAATTACAAGTTTCTGAAATTAGTTTGGGTTCCTGGGGTGTTAATGAGGGCGTAGAAGATTACAATGCTAAGGCTTGCATCTACAAGGCGTTTGACCTTGGGATTAACTTGATTGACACGTCTAATTCCTACGCGGCGGGTGCTGCGGAGTCGTTTTTGGGGGAAGTTTTACAAGGGGTTGAGCGATCGTCATATATCCTCGCAACTAAGGTCTTTTTTCCCACTTCACCAACTGATAAGGGACTGTCAGCCCCCCAAATCAGAAAACAAATTGATGCGTCTTTAAGTCGGTTGCGAACTGATTATGTGGATTTGTATCAATGCCATCGTTACGACCCGGATACTCCCTTGGAAGAAACGATGATGGCACTGACTGAGGTCGTGCGTCAGGGGAAAGTCCGTTACATTGGCTTTAGTGAGTGGAGTCCAGAACAAATTCAAGCTGCGTGCAACCTTGCGGATGTAGAACAGTTTGTTTCGAGTCAACCTCAGTATTCGATGCTGTGGCGTGACCCAGAAGCTGAAGTATTTCCTTTATGTGCAGCCAATGGGATTGGTCAGATTGTTTGGTCTCCTCTAGCACAAGGTGTACTCACAGGCAAATACCAACCTGGACAAACTCCTCCTCAAAATACTCGTGCGGCTAATGACAAAATGAATGGGTTCTTGTTAGACAATTTGTTTAGCGATCGCATTCTCACCGCTGTCGAGAAATTGAAACCTATTGCTCAAGATTTAAGATTAAGTATGTCACAATTAGCTTTAGCTTGGGTACTCCGCACTGAGTCCGTTTGTTCAGCGATTATTGGTGCCAGTCGTCCTGAACAAATTATGGATAATGTTGCTGTATCTGGAGTGAAACTCGATCCAGATATCTTAACCGCAATTGACGAGGTACTCTTACCAGTGGTTCACAAATGATTCATACTTCGTGTATGATTGAGCCGTTAAAGCAGAAATAAAATGTGATGAGTAATTTAACAAATAAAGAAGTCGTTAGACAGTTTTTTGAAATCTACAACAGTCAAGATTACAAAGCGGCTTATGAGTGTATGGCATTAAATTATTACGATCATGGACTCCCTCAAGTGCGAAGCATTGAGGATGCAATTAAGATCTTAAAATCGACTCATACATCCTTTCCCGATATTAAAGTGGTAATCGATGATCTAATTGAAGAAAATGACAAAGTTGTCTTTCGAGGTCACTTTAGTGCTACCCATCTCGGTGAATTTGCGGGTATTGCTCCCACTGGAAAAAAAGTAGAATTTGAAGCCTTAGAAATATTCAAGATTGAAAACCAGAAGATTACAGAATCTTGGGGATATTGGCCGATGTCGGAAATTATCAATCAGATTAATGCTTCCGAGAAACTTAATTAGGAAATTGTTATATATCTGTTAAAAAACAGATCAGAACAGCCTAGTGTGACAACTCCGTTTTAAGTTTGTATGTCAGAGTTACCGCTCCGGTTTCAAAAGGTTCAGCTTTGACCAAATCAAATTTGGTTTCCTTCGGAGCATCTGGAAATAATTGTATTCCACTTCCAATAATGATCGGGAATATACAAAGAATCATTTCATCAATAGCTCCAAGATTGAGCAGTTCAGAAATTATTTGTCCACCCCCAACGACATATATATCTTTCTGACTTTCGGCTCTAATTTTGTCAATCGCCTTCCGATCCAGTTGTTTGATAATCTCTGTGTTATCGCTTTGGGGTGCGTAGTTCTCATGGGTTGTCATCACGTAAATTCTGTTGTTACCATCAGCCCATTTTCCGCCCATATTGAGCTTGGCGTATTTTAAGTCTTCTTCGTATGTTTTTCTTCCAATTATAACCGTGTCGATCCCTGATAAAAATTGGAAATATCCATGATCAATTCCTTTGGGATTGGGGAGTTCAAAAAGCCAATCCAAAGAATCATTTTTTCTGGCGATGTATCCGTCAAGTGTTATCCCGATGAAAACTTTGATTTTGCTCGTATTCATTGTCTTTTAACCTTATCAAACTCGCGTTAACCTTTAAGAATTTCAACTTGCTGTCAGGGTCTCCATAGTTTCAAGATGACTTGTATCATTCCAAACCACAAGACTCCAATACCCGTTAACATACTCAAAACAGCAGAAGTTCGCATTATGCAGCTTGAAGCGCCAGCAATTTCCAGAGGGAAGATCAAGCACGACTTCAAAAAAACCCATCAACAGACAACCATGAGTCACCACGACAACGGTTTCATCGAAATGTCGTTCAGCAATTTGATTCAATGCACGAGAACCTCTATCCCGACATTGACTTAAACTTTCTCCTTTTGGAATAACGTATTCATCGCCAAGTTCGTACTCTTGTCGCTCCTGTGGAAACTTCTCGTACATTTCAGAAACAGTTAATCCCTGAAATATCCCCATATTCCACTCTCGTAATTGTGACTCAAAAATAATCTTCTTGTCACAGATTTCAGCAATGATATTGGCGGTTTGAACAGCACGCCCCAGATCACTACTATACAAAGTCGTGAAAGAAAGACGACGTAAGCGACGAGCAATTGCATGAGCCTGCTGAATTCCTTTCGGTGTCAATGGACTATCAAGTTGTCCCGTTACCCTATTCTGTATATTCCACTCGGTTTCCCCATGGCGCACAATGATCAGTTTCATGTCTTGTTCTTTTATAGATGCTACTTCAGCAGTAAGGACTGACCTATTTTCAATCAGTTTCAATCAGCACGACTAAAATGTCTAAATATTGAAAATCCTCCGGATCTCGTCGTATGCTTGCTTCTGTATTTCTAAAGCCATCCAGGTTACATGAACAAAATAAGAAGTCAACTTGTCGGGGTATAGCGGATTATTATCATAGGTATGGGTATAGCAAAACTTGAACGTGCTGTCGATATCCATGTTCAACAGACCCAGTTCGATATTTTCTAACATAAATCGCGAAATTACACGCTGGTCATTCTGACGGCTATCCATCATATATTTCTCAACAAAGTTATCGACAATATAATTCAGCATACGGAAATAAGCCCATTTGTAGCCCATCACAAATCCAGCATTAAGATATTTTGCTGGCTTCCCTAAATAGTTAGTCAAAAAGAAGGGAAGTACATCAGAACTATGGTGGGCGAATACCGTCTCCGCTCCTAAGATTAGATCTTTGTCTTCAGCCTTGAAATCATCAACTAATCTAGCCGGATCATAACGAATGCACAACACATCATAAGCATCTGTAAAGACGATAATCTGATCGTCAGCAATATCAGTATCAGAAGCTAAGAATTCGTGAACTTTGAAAATTTTTGAGAGAAAACCTAAACGTGGAGAGTAATTTTCAAGGATATGTAAATTCCCCTGCAGTGATGAATATAACGGCTGGACACGCGGATTATCAGCGTCACAGAGGGTAATGAAAACAGGTTCTTCAGACATTTTTAGATGCTTTAACTCCTCATTGACCAATAATGGTGGCTCAGTGTTCTAATCGGGAATCTCGTAGCCGAAGTTCTCAAAATCCTTTGCCCAGAGTTCTCGAACACGCTGCATCCCATCTGGCTGGAAACATTCCTGATACGGCGGGTGATCGGTACGATTCATATAAGGCAAATCAACATCACAGTTGATGTGAGCCTTGATCTTTGCGAAGTCCTCTGAAAGACTTTCAAAGCGACCTACAAAATCAACAATGGTATTTCCATCAGCATCACAAACATAGGTTGTCTGATGAAGGCCTGGGGCATCTGGTATCCCCCTATAAGGACGAAGATAGTCGTAAAGAAAATCCACCTCCTTAACCGTGAAAGTTTCCACCGATGGAGGAAGAGGTATATCATCATCTGATGGTATGGAATGAAAGGCATACTGGGAAATAAACCAATCCAGGGGATGTCGTACAAAGACGAACTTGAAATAGTTGTCCCATGTGGTTGTTGGTAGAAATGACTTCAGAACGGCAGGAGGAATATGTTTGTTAGCCCATAAATTGGGATAGCCATTATCAATATCTGGCATCTCATTGTACTTTGAAAGTACGCTCTGAATTGATGTCGTACCTGTTTTGCCATTACAGATAAAGATAAACTTTTTGGTATGGGATACAACTGTCATAGGAAATTACAACTTTAGATGTTTTGTTCAGTTAAAGAGTATTACGCTTTAGGATTAACCTGATAATCTTCAAATGTTACTTCAAATCCATCTCCATCTGGGGAAGCACACATAACACCAACCTGAATGGTTTCATAGGGAAAATAGGTCATTCTTAGCAGCGTATAGTTAGAGGCTTCATTTAAGTAGAAAATCTGGATGGCTTCTTTTGAACGTTCAAGCCGCATCTGTAAAACTTCAGGGGGATTTTCTAAGGGAATCACTGACCAATCTGAATAATCATGGGTGACAACAGCACTTAGGTTTTGTACACCATCCACATATTCAATCCCTGTCTTAATCCAATGCTTTTCATCAACGCGCAACATCAGACCTGCTTGGTCATAGATATCTTTATAATTGCCGCGTATTTTCACCTCAACGACAAAATCAGTGCTAATCGAATCAAAATAAAAATGTCCGTTGTCCCGAATAAACCCATAATGAGTCCTTCGCCAAAAATCGGTTTTAGCAGAGGTTGTGACAATTAAGCGATTGTCTAAGTCAGTCCATTGGGCAGGTTCATTCAGCCATTGCATAGCGTTTTATCCTATTAAAATCTTTAACGATTAGCGGTTTTAAGGACTGTAATCGCCCCTTTACCAATGAGATTGCACTAAGTATTCTAAGCCTAAACGAGAGGAAAACATCAAACTACAGGGTTCTTGTTCTCCAGGTAAGCGTCCCTGTTCTAGCAGAGCCTCTGCTTCAGCTTTACTGCGAATACCAACTAAATTAGAATGTTCTTCCCACTCACCGGACTGAAAATGACGATCCGGCATTTCTGTTTGTACCACAAAAACCAAATCAACTTCTCCTGTGATGGGGTTGCCAGAGATGCCAATAAATCGAGTATTTGTCTCGTTTAAAGTCATGGCAACTTTCACTTCTTCCTGCAATTCTCGTTGAGCATCTTGATAAAAATTGATCGCTTGAACTGTTGGAGAAAATGTTGCCCAACCTGCGACAAAATTGAGAACACCTGTATGATCTGATGAGTTTATCCGTTTGCCAATGTAGACATGACCCTCTGTCGTCATCGGAACCACCGCCACCCCAACTCCCCTAGCAAAATAGGCGTAGGGATTTTGATAAGTGTTCAGTCCGCGCAGCATCAGTTTGAGCGATTCTAAGGAACTCCGAGTGATATCCAGACGACAACGGGGATAGCTTGTTGGCCCGACTTCTAGAGTGAAGATGTTTTGACTGCAAGACCAGAATCCAGCCACTCCAGCCCCAGACCAGCGAACTTTGCGATCGTCATAACTCCCTGGTTTGCTACCATCACAGAGCAGACCCTTCCGAATCTGAGGATTAATCACTGCTTCCAAATAAGCCTGAAACTGGGTGTCAATCGGCTCACCATCAAGATTTTGAGGGCCATGTCCCTCCTGCACTTGAATTTGCGTGATGTTTGTCGTCTCATGGGGAGAAATCAAGTGAAAAAAGTCACGGTTTGCCATGAGTGCTTCAGATAACACTTTACCTTGGGGTAAATCGGCCAAAGCCGCAACAACTTGCTCACGACAGCCAAGATATTCGGAGGTTTGAGAGGAGAGAGGTTCAGGCACTTTCGGCTTTACAACAAAATTCGGGTTTTTCTATTGCTGATTTTCGGAGAGTGTATGGAGATCGGGGTTAGCTGGATCAAAAGAAGTATCCAACATGGCAATTTGTTCGCTGTCTTCTAGATAGCGCAAAGTATGCAGCACATAGGGGGTAACCTGAATTCCTTCTCCAGAGTTCAAGATAAATTGTTGTTTTTGTTCCGGGTTTTGGCAATCTTGCAGTTCTACCTCTGCTTTGCCTTTAATCAAGAAGATGACTTCTTGAGTATGCTTATGAAAATGTCGGCCTCGAACTTCACCCGCTTGGGTGGTAACAAAATTGATTTCTTTCCAGGAGCCTTGATTAACTAAGCCCCAAAATGCACCCCGATGATCGGAGCGATTCATGTAACCGGAAATTTTCGCAGATGCTGTCATTTGTAACTCCTCTACCTACACCGAGTTTAAACAGTAAATATCGTACAGATTCAGATCAAAGCCTCACCTAACTTAGCTTTACACGCAATTCTACAGTTCGAGGTTCAAGCAATTTCTGCTTGCTGATAAGACTGATAAAACTGATGAATTTGAGCAATAATAAAATCGAGTTCCTCATCTGTCAAAATGTAGGATGACGGTAAAGAAAGTCCTCTTTCATAAGCAGATGTACTGACCGAATAATCCACATTGGGATCACCCCAGCCTTCATAACAAGGTTGCAGATGAAGCGGACAGAAAAGGATGCGAGTTTGAATGCCCTGATCCTTTAAATAGTTAGCCAGTTCAACCCGGTTTTCAGCATAGAAAGATGTAAACCAGTGTACAGGCTGACAGCGTGGATCTTTAAAGAACGGCTCCAACTGAGGCAAATCGGCTAAACGCGCCATGTAAGTGTCATAAATTTGCTGTTTGCGCTCAATAATTGCAGGTAACTTCCTGAGTTGAGCGACTCCAATGGCAGCTTGCATTTCCGTCATGGAAAAATTAAAGCCAATATGTTCATGAACAAAGGTGCCGCGACGCGATCGCCCATGATTTTTGAGGCGACGACAAATTTGGGCAATTGTATCACTTTCAGTTAAAATAATCCCACCTTCGCCACAGGTAATAGTTTTATTGCCATAAAAAGAGAATGCACCTGCATCTCCGTAATAACCCACATGACGACCATTGAACTCAACTCCAACTGCCTGTGCTGCATCTTCTACTACTTTTAACCCAAGGCGATCAGCAAAGGCGAGAACTGCCTCCATATCTGCACTCTGACCGTACAAATGGACAGGCATAATTCCTTTTGTTCTCTCGTTGACTAGGGCTTCAGCCGCCTCTACATCAATGCAGAGAGTATCTGCTTTCACAGGGCAAAATACAGGTTTAGCCCCAGCCATAATCACTGCATTTGAGGACGCAACAAAGGTTAAGTTTGGAACAATCACCTCATCCCCATGACCAATATCCAAAGCATGGAGAATGCAATATAAGGCAACTGTACCGTTGAAAACCGCCACAGCGTGTTTCGCTCCAGTTAAAGCCCTGATCCCATCTTCAAACTCCGCTGTCACCTTATTTTCTGTTAAGTAGGTTGATTCCATGACCCGCTTAACTTCCTGCCACTCACACTCGTCAATCCAAGGCTGAATTTGAGGGATCATATTAACTGTTCTTCCTTAACTATGTCAGCTCTGTGAAATTCTATTACAGAAGTTGAACAACTTCAATAGATTGTCAGCCCAATTTTTTTTTGGCCACAACCTATTTTCTTTTATGTTCCCAGACCCAGGATACAATAATTGAGTTTATTCGAGAGGATCTATCGGATCTAAAGTCAAGAGACGGTTAATTTCATCAGTTTGAAAACCCAGGGCCATTGGTCGTTGGACACCCGGTAAAACTTGTACATCATACAATTCGGTAATGATTCCTTCTAATCGTAACCAATTGACAATTTGACCGGTTCGCAGATCAATTACCATTAAACCGCAGCAAGGTTGAACCTGATGTGCATTTAAGTTTTCATCTAATTCTAAGCCAGAAAAAGTTTCCTTTCTGGGCTTTGATAATCCCACAATTGCCCAATTTTTCCAAAAGGCTAAACCTCTTAAATAACCCGGGCAAAAGGTAACAGGTTCAAACTTTCCAGACATCGGCTCAATATAACCAAAATCCCCTCGACCTGAGTTTAAAATCCATAATTTTCCTTGATAAAATCGGGGAGAATGAGGCATAGATAACCCCGTCAGAATAATTTCATTAGATTTAAAATCAATCACACACCCTCCATTTTTCCGGTGTTCTCGCCAGCCATCAACATAATCAACCTGACTCACAGAGGTAACATAACCGGGTTTTCCCTCCACCAATGCTAAACCATTGAGATGACACCGATCTTGATTAATAATTTTAGAAATAAAAGGGGGTTTCCATAGAGGCGTACAACTATTGCGCGAACTGACAGTTGCTAAACAATTTAGTAATGTACTGACAAAAATGATGCGATTGCTTTGATCAATCACAATATCATGGATATCAATATCTCCAGTTGTATAGCCAATTCGGGGAATATAAAGTTGATCGTAACCCTTATAAAATTGTCCGGGTTTGAGAACATTATCAAGCTGCCAAAGTTGATATTTTGAACTCATGTACAGTCGTCCCGGTGTGGCATATAATCCCATAGCCCGATCAAATAATCGCTCAAAACCTGAAATTCCTCCACTTTGATTAACACCAATTAATAATAATCGTGAAGTTTGATAGGTTGTGAAAGCTATACTAATTTGCTGCTCTTGCAACCAGTCTGTAAAATGGGGAGAAGCGGTGATTTGAGGTGAGGAAGAGGGCGGTTGTTTTGAGTCGGTTTTAGATTCCATATCATTCTATAGTCTTAATAGATCACAGACGTTCATCGTTAACGCCTCTACAGATTATCTAGAGTTAAACGAATGGATCTTCAGCAATGAAGTTGGGAGTATCTACTCCACTGAGAACGGCGAGTGTATCACCCGGTAGACTAATCTGTGATGGATTTTAGCAGGAGTTGTGTGTGAAGCCTCCAAAAATTACACCAAAGAGGGGAACAGAAAATCATCCACTTAGTCTAGGGTTTAGTGAAGAGGACAAAAGGGTTACTCTATTTACTCAATCATTAGAATTCGCTATATTAAGAATTGAAATTCCTCTTCAACTTCTTTTAAACTGATGGTATAGTTCTATCAATATCTGATGTATACCACATTCCATCTAATTTGTCAATAATAGAGGATGCCCGAGATAGACGACACCCGAAAAACTCTCGGAATACAAAAGTTGATCAAGCTGAAATTCTTACAGACAGAGAGTTTGACTGATATAAGATGAGCGCGGCGTCTAAAAAGTGGGTGATTGCAAAAGACCTCTTGTGATCTCAAAATCTAGCTGTAATAATTAAATACAGAAAGGCACATTACGAGGGTTTCAAGGAGCTGGAAGTTATGTGTTTATGGGAGCACAAAACTTCCAGCGTTCTTCTTTCTTGAATAGACAAGACTCCAACAATTTGTTTGTAATCTAGTCTATTCATCAGCTAGTTGATTAGAGGGTTAATTAATCAGGGACATCTATCTAAGAATAGAACATCAGGGTCATCTAATCAATCCACCCCAAAAAACTTTGGGGTATTTACTCTATTTATACAATTGAATTGATACAATTTTCGCAGCTTTTTACTTCTCCTAAACAAAGATTAGGGTGAAATCATCCCGGCTTTTAAACTTGAACAAAACTGGGCGATCGCTTCTAACCCTTCTGAAGGTGTTCCTTCTGCTAAACGTTTAACAATCGCACTCCCCACAATCACCGCATCTGCCCCCCATTCTTTGACTTGACGAGCTTGTTCAGGTTGGGAAATTCCAAACCCCACTCCAATGGGTTTATCCGTTAAACTTCGCATCAATTGCAGCAAATCTTCAACCCGAGTCTGCACTTGAGTCCGCATTCCTGTTACTCCAGTCACACTCACCAGATAAATAAACCCTTGAGACTGAAGAGCAATTCGTTCAATTCTTTCTTTTGGAGAAGTGGGTGCGACGAGTAATGTCACCTCAATGCCGATTTGACGTGCAGGTTCGAGTAGCGTCGGGGCTTCTTCTAGCGGTAAATCCGGAACCACCAGTCCCCGCGCTCCTGCATTGTAAATATGCTGTAAAAAGGGTTCAACTCCCCGATGCAGAATCGGATTGTAATAGGTAAATAAAATAATCGGTGCTTTGAGGTTAGGACTCACCGTTTGCAGCATTTCCAGCACAGCTTCTAAGCGAGTTCCTCGTTCTAAGGCACGAGTCGCTGCGGCTTGAATCACTGGGCCATCAGCTAACGGATCGGAATAGGGAACACCCAACTCAATTAAATCCGCTCCATTTTGATCTAAAATCTGCAAAGCTTGCGCTGTTGTATCTAGATTCGGATCGCCTGCGGTAATAAAGGGAATTAAAGCACAATGGCTAGGTTCTGAGTCACCAGAGCGCGCGCGCAATGACTCAAATTGTTGAGAGACAGAAATCATTATTCTAAGGTTGAGAAGACAGAAGAAATTGGAACGTTGCAATTGAGGGAAAAATCTCTAGTTTTCCGTCGGTGTTTGAAGGCGTTGATTCTCCTGTTCAACTTCGGCTTGCAGTTGAGCTAACTCCTCTGGGGTCATTTCTTCCAGACGCTTTTGAATAACTGCATCTTCATAATCCTTAAGTTGTTGATTGTAAGTCATGCTTCGAGTCAGAGCCCGAAACAAATAACTCAATAACCAACCGACCAAGCCAGCAACCAAAAGAACTTGACTCCAGATCCCTGCATCTACACCCTCCAAGCCGATCGCTTGTAAGAGAATATAAGCAACGCCCCCGGCGGCAAAGATTCCAATTCCAACTCCAATAGCATCAATTCGTCGCATTAGCTCTCGATTTGTCGGGGTTGAGGACGAAAGTTGAGGAATGGGGCGAGGACAATCATTCCCGGAAGGAAAAAGAACAGCAAAAAGTACATGAAAGCCCGTTCAAAGGAACTCGCTACATACCAGCGACTGTTTAGATAAGCGTACACCATAGCCGGAACCACTAAAAGATAAGCTCCAGCCAAAGCCGCATATAGGATCAAGGTAATGGTAATCGGGGATGTGATAGACATGAGTAGTGATTATACCTTTGCACACTGAACCATTATTACACCTGATTGCCATCTTCAATCTTGATGTCAGAGGGTTTTAAGATTTTTAGATCAAATCTCAATCCAAAAAGTTGTACAAATTCAAATTTAGGTGCTACAATAGGAAATTGTTCTGCAAATACAGAATCAAACCCAAAAAGCAAGGGGGCGTGGCGGAATGGTAGACGCTACGGACTTAGAAAACTGGGCCTTGAGGTGAGAAATCCTTCAAGTGGAAGCTCTCAAATTCAGGGAAACCTAAATCTGGAGACAGACAAGGCAATCCTGAGCCAAGCCAAGTTCATCAGAGCCTGGAAGGTGCAGAGACTCGACGGGAGCTACCCTAACGTATAGTCGAGGGTAAAGGGAGAGTCCAATTCTCAAAGCCGTTTGAACAGATGTTTGACGGCAGTAGCGAAAGCTGCGGGAGGATGAAAATCCGTTGACCTTAAACGGTCGTGTGGGTTCAAGTCCCACCGCCCCCATAAATTAAAACAGCCAAAACTAACAATAGTTGTACATTTACTTGTACATTAACTAATTATTTGTCATCGGTAACAGAACTATGGTCAATTCAATAAAATACCTAAAATTGAATCATCAGTCAATATAGCGATCGCTTTTAAACTGGAAGCGGGGAAAGTAGGAAAAAAAACCTCAAGTATTGGCTTGTTTTCTTTTGACTGGAGTGTTGAATATTCTCTTGAGAATTTACGATTAGCCTCGCTACTATGGCGATCGCTCTTGATCAAATAGACAGTCTCGCTTGATAATAAAGAGGTGAAACTCAAACAAGCTTATAATTGCATTTTTAATCGACCTTCGTCCCTACTGGGTATACATAATATCGCCCTCTAAATCCCCGTGACCCGGCCCCCTAAATCCCCCAAGTCTGGGCCGGGTCGTTTCGTTGCCCTAAAACTTGATTTGTGGGGAGGTGGGGAAGTAGGGAGCTAGGGAGCTAGGGAAGATTTTTATTAACAAAAAGCTATTTTTGAAAGGAATTAAACCTTCTGGCTATCACCCCATCACCCCATCACCCTATCAACCCCGGCAATTTTTAACGGAGAATGAAACAGCCCTGCCAAAGTTGGGGGGAGAAAGGGGGGCGGAGGAGGGCTACAAAATTTTGATTTTAAAGTCGAGATGTGTATAAACAGTAGCTATTCGTCCATCACAATACTCTTAACTGCATATCTGCAACACCCCCAATAATAAGTTAGAAGTGAAGTAACATCTACCCCAACCCAAACTCCGATGCTGAACCTCAAAGCCTTAACTCTGGCGGTGATAATTGGTGTATTGACTCCGACTATATCAATAAACGTTCTCAATGAGTCGTCAGTTCTCGCACAAACTCAGCAGGAACGACAAGCAGAAGCAGATCGATTCTTAAAACAAGGTATTCAGCAAGGCAGAACTAGCCAGTTTCGAGAAGCGATACAGTCTTTTCAACAAGCCTTAGAAATTTATCGAGAAATCGGCGTTAGCGAAGCTCCTACGAAGGAGGCTCGCAATGGAGAAGCCAAATCTCTGGACTATTTGGGCAGTAGTTACTATAGTTTGGGACAGTATCAAAAAGCGATAGAATTCTATCAGCAGTCTTTAGCCATAGACCGAGAAATCGGCGATTCTCCAGAGGAGAGGCTACGCCAACGCAATGGGGAAGCTAATTCTCTCAACAATTTGGGCAATGCTTACTGGTATTTGGGGCAGTACCAGAAGGCCATAGAATTCCATCAGCAGTCTTTAACCATCAAACGAGAAATCGGCGATCGCTCAGGGGAAGCGGCTTCTGTGACGTTGACAGATTGTTTGAGAAAGGTAATTGCTAACTCCGGTTGGTTTTGTTGTTCTAGCGAATAACCAATACTACTGAGAGATCTCGCTTCCCCATTGCGATCGCCAATTTCTCGTGCAATGGTTAATTGCTGCTGATGGTATTCTATGGCGTTTTGATACTGACCAAAACACACGACAACAGTGCCC
>JBCBCI010000085.1:0-25485 GCA_038530755.1 Cyanobacteria bacterium J06592_8
GCATTGCTACAGACTTTGATGGTGATGGCATTTTAGATAACGGGGAAACCATTGAAGTCTGTAGCAATGCTTAACTGCGCGGCTTCTGTCAATCCGGTTAGATTGAGGTCTACTTCCGAGATTTCATCGAGAGTGAATTGATAGAAATCTCGTCGGTCTAAACTACCCACTGCATCAGTAAAGGTTTGAGTTTCTCCAAGAACTCCAATATCAAGGGCCTCATTCAACTCCTGTCCGGGGTCAATATCATTGCTAGGTGGAGTGGCAGTGGCTGCCGCTGATAAAGTGTAATTGGTATTATCGTCTGAACGATTGGTAAAGATGACAATACTGTAGACTCCTGGATTGAGAATTCGAGAAATATTGCGGTCTGCTGTCGAAGCCGAACTATTGAGAACTCCATCACCTTCAATGGTTTCCCCGTTATCTAAAATGCCATCGCCGTCAAAGTCTGTAGCAATGCTTAACTGCGCGGCTTCTGTCAATCCGGTTAGATTGAGGTCTACTTGAGAAATTTCATCGAGAGTGAATTGATAAATATCTCTTCGGTCTTCTGTACCAACAAACTCCTCAAATATCTGGGTTTCTCCTAACACTCCAATATCTAAAGCATCTGCAAACTCTTCTCCAGGATCGCTATTATTAGTAAATGTTAAT
This sequence comes from Cyanobacteria bacterium J06592_8, assembly GCA_038530755.1. Classification (GTDB taxonomy): domain Bacteria; phylum Cyanobacteriota; class Cyanobacteriia; order Cyanobacteriales; family Microcoleaceae; genus Capilliphycus. The sequence continues at coordinate 658 of JBCBCI010000085.1, forward strand.
GAAATTTCAGACTCTAAAATATTGCCTGCATTGTCCGCAATAATTGATGGAACAACAGTTAACTGATAGTTTCCTTCCTCTAGAGAACTTGCTAAAGTAATGACTAAATCGTTACCAAAAGGACTGTCAACAGCTTCAATCGGAATATTTGTATCGTCTCCCAAGTTGGTTAACGTGATGGCAGCTAAGTTAATTTGATTGGGGTTAATCTCTTCATTAAAATCAATTTTAATTTCAGAGAGATTGACTGAAACTCCATTATTAAGCGGGTTTGTGCTGACAATTTCGGGGGCAAAAGTATCTTCAACAATTCCAAAACTGAGAACATTAGACACCGCACTATTACCGCCTGTATCTGTTGCTCGGACTTGAACTTCTACAGTTTCATTAATTCGATCAAATGTTGGGACTGAGAAATCAAACGGGAAGGAAATATCACGATTAACAACTTCTCCATTCACTAACAGTTCGACATCTCGCACCTGAACATCATCTGTAACTGTAGTCAGAATTGGAATCGTTGTTCCTTCAATTACCTGAATTCCAGATGTGTTAGAGTCAAAATCAGGAACCGAAGCATCGATAGTCACAGTTGGAGCTTGACCTTGGCTATCAAATGGCAGATAATTTCCAACTGATAAACCACCTGAATCATCGGCAACGTAGGCAATCCCAGAAGCGATCGCAGCAATTTGTAAGTTGGAGTCTACTGCAACATCAATATTATTACCTTCTAAGTCGAGTTGACCGAGAACAATAGGATTACTAAATTCAGACCCATCAACAATGGCTAGTCCATGAGAACCTGTTGCAACATAAACATTCTGTGCTTCAGCATCAAATGAATTTTCAATGGTAACTTCCCTAGTTTCACCTTCAAGTGGAATGCTAGCAATTACACCTGTTGGGAAACCTTGACCGCCAAGTGGGTCGAGTCCTTGTTGAATTTCAGCTAGGTCATCAATTCCATCTCCATCAGTATCAGGATCATCAATTACTGAACCAATGATATACTCAGCAGTGTTAGACAAGCCATCTTCATCAGTATCGAAAAAGTTTTTTGATACAATCTCAATGTCTCCTAGTCCAATACCAAGACCACTATCTAATGTTTGGAAATCATAGTAGCCATCCGATTGAGTTTCTGCTTGAAGCACAAAAAGTCGATAGTTAGTTCTTGGAGCTAATATTATGGGTTGATTTATGATAGTGCCATTATCTGATATCCCTCGAAAATCGATAGTATCACGATCTAAATTAAGAATGGCAAAATGCGGTATCAAGGGTAAAGCTGAACTCGATGACTTCTGAACTGTTTCCGACTGCATCAGTTGCGATCAGTTTGAGGGTGTATTCTCCTTCTGATAAAACACCTCCATTAATTTGTTCTAAAGTGGCGGGAGTTAAGACAAACTGCTGATTTTCACGAGAAAAGGATGGGAGCGGAGAAGCCCCGTGATTTTTAATCCGGGGAGGAACCGCGACGCAGGCGGTTTTAACCGCCTAGTGGTATAGTTAATTTCAGACCGATATAAGGCACAAGGCACTCTAAAAACAGAGAAACGGTTATTTGGCTCGGTTTAGTATCGGCGCGAGGTACGCAAATCTTATTGGGGTCGTCCGGGAATCGCCCCGGTTATAGAAGCTATGGTGTTAAATCCGTAGAGTAAGCCGACCTGGAGGTTCAGCCCCAACCCTTGCAATCGACTTAAGTTGATTGTAGGCGCGTTGGACAAGCTAGGGCTACTGAAAACCCACGCACTGAAGTCGAGACGGCGAATGCCCCCGTGCTTCAGCCGGGGGTGAGCTTACCCAACCGTTCTGTAATATCGCTGAAAGCCTCAATTGGAGTATCATCTAACCCGACTCTTAACGTTGCGATCGCATTATCATCAGTAATAATTCCTGAAATACTAACATCCGCCGTTATCAAGTCAGCGTTATCCACTCCAGTATCGTTCTGAAGCGAAATTTGAACAACAGGTGCTAGGATATCGCTAGTATCAATGGGTTCGGGTTCTGTTGGATCTACTGGATCTATTGGATCTATCGGATCGACTGGATCTACTGGATTTGTAGGATCGGGTTCTGTAGGGTCTACTGGATCTATCGGATTGGTAGGATCGGGTTCTGTTGGATCTACTGGATCTGTTGGATCTATCGGCTCAACTGGATTTGAAGGTTGTGTTGGGTTAGGATTAACAGGATTGGGATCGGACTCTGCGATCGCCTCATCTGGGCTTTGAGTGATTGTTTCATCTGTCGTGTCATCAGTTTCTACATCCGCTTCAGGGGTTACAGGGAAGAAATTCTCTCGCGTTAAGTCAGCCGCCCCAACACCAGGCAACACTGCTAAAATAACCTCTGTATCTTGTCGGCGAATTACTGTATTTTCCCCAACAGGATTGTCCTCAACGATCAATTCATCGAATGTCAAACCATCTTTAACTGCGATCTGATCTTCGACAAAGTTGAAATCGAGAATGACATCTTCATCTGCAACACCACCTGAACCATCCCCAAGAACAAAGAGATCTGCTCCTGCACCTCCGGTCAGACAGTCAATTCCGCGATCGCCATGAAGCGTATCCTGACCGCGATCGCCAAAGAGAAAATCCTTTCCTATCCCTCCGTAGAGAATATCATCATCCTGTCCACCATGTAGCGTGTCGTCATCCTGATTTCCGAATACAAAATCTTCGCCACTACCCGCAATTAAAACATCAGCCGACTCTGCACCAAACAAACTATCTAATCCGGCTAAACCAAATATCAAATCTTGCTCTGAAGTTCCAAGCAGTAAGTTGTTTCCCGCATCACCCAATTCTGTATTATCTGCAATAAAAACCATAAAATACCCCCTAGATTACAAAAACTGAAAGATCCTTTAATCTAAAAATAGTAAATTATTATTCAATTTTTATATTTTTTATACACACTTTGATAACCAAGTTGATAATATCACACTTGTTCAATACTCAATCACAAGCTCAAGAGATTTCATCAACTCATTACAAACCCAGTTAACACCTTTACATAAAGAGTCTATTGCTGAATTCTGCAACACTTTCACAGCTTTCTGCTCTCTATTTCTAGCTCAAGTAACGCTATAGTTTTAATCAAATTAATTTGAATATTAAGTCAAGTTGGGAGTTTATAACTCCCTGTTAATATAATATGGCTAATGCACTCTGAAATATAAAATTAAGAGAATCGCGATATATGAAGGATAGCTGTCAATTATAAAACAACAATATTGCGATCGCAATATTCAACTTTAAAGGCTGAAGTCAGGCAATATTGCTGTTTTTGAAGACTAGCTTTTCTCGGAGATGTTCTGAATTTGAAACTAATTCGAGATTAAATTCATTGGACTCTGAGCGATCGCGTTCAACTAAAGGTGCTGCTGTCATGCGAAATTCAACCTCATCAAATTCAGAGTCTACTTGGCGATTAGCTTGACGTTCGAGGTGAGATAAAGGAAGAACAACGGGCCATAATATTGTTGCAATTCCGAGAACAATCCAAGAACTTGTATGACTGTTAGGCGTACTTTGATCAGCGAGGAATTTTAGTAAACCATGAGAGAAAAAAAGTACACCGATCATCGCATAACCTCGAAGTAATAAAGCAAGAATCATCATGTTAGAAGTTAATTTTTTTTAGCAAAAATTAGAAGGGCAACATTGCCCCTTCCCTTCTCCAGCTTAACAATTATGATGATTAATGACCTCCGTTATAGTGCTGTTTTTACTGGGTCACATTAGTGTTTGAATACTCTCTAAATTCCGTAAAAATACGAATGTTAACTTTCGACTTTGTTACTCTGATGAATTCTCTTCATTTTCAGAGGGTGAAGTTTCTGAAGTTGATTCTGGTAAACTCGGTTGAGCATTACTTTTAATTTTGACAAAAATATCGTAGCGAGTGCTGCGATCGCTCACAACTGCGGCATTCACCCCAATTGATTGCATAGCATTTATCCAAATTGTTTGGGTAGAAGGAAGCTGAGGGAGAGAGAGATTACGGCGATCAAAAACTCGTTCAACATCGATATAAAAACTACCATTATTAGGATTTAGTTCATTGGGAAGTGTCTCTTTAAATAATGGATCAGAAACAATCGCTTCTTCAGGTGTTGGTAAGACTTGACTCGCAACTGGTGCGCCTAAAGTGGCGAATAAAACTCTTTGATCGAGCCAACCCCGAATCACACTAAATCCTCCGTAGGGAGAAGTCCATTTGACAACAGGTTGTCCTTGGAGTGTGGCAGGTTGGATTTGAAAATCTTTTGACTTCATCGCTGCATCTAACTTTTCTAGAGCCTGTTCTGCGGCTCGGCGATCGCGAGTTTCGAGCATCAAGACTAATCCGGCTGAAAATTTTTGAGGGGTTTGTTTATTAGGAGTTGCTGGGATTAATGAAAGAGCAAATTCTCCATTCATCCAACTTAAAAAGTCTTTCTCCAAATCCATCTGAGTCGCTTTCTTTAAACTACTAGAAAGTGTTTCTGGATTAAAAGGAGCGATGGGATTAGAAGCGGCATCTTGACTATAATCTTCCCACAATTGCTGCAAATTTCCACCTGCCATTACCATCATGGCATTATCCGGAATCCGGCGCAGCATTTCCTGAGATTGATTTTCAACGGTGAGGGTTTTCTGGCTGCTGGGTTTGTACCAAGAAATACCTTTGAATCCTACTCCTCCTGATTCTAAAATGACACTGCTGACAAATCCTTGGTGTTGTTGGAGTTTTTCGAGATTTTCTGGGGGAATGGGTTGAGCGGAGGTAAAGGAGGCGACACTAGCAGCGACGGGAATATTCAAATAAACTTGAGCAAAGGCTCTCGGTGTTCTAATCTTTTCAACCGCGCTAATATAACCCGGTGTTTTCGCAATGGATGCTTCGCCTCGGTAAGTGTCAATCGTGCGATCGGTAGCGTTTGCGTCGGTGGTGACTAATAAGAACTTTTCACCTAAAACGGCAATCGAGTAGTTTTGAGTCGGTAAGCCCTGAGTTTCGATAATATCAATTCCTCGATAGGTTCGTTCGTTAATATCGCCTTCGGTGAGTAATTTAGGTTGGGCGAGAACTTCCTGGGCTTTTTGAGGGTTATCGATGGGAAAAACCATTACCATTGCAGGTTCGGTGGGAGATGAGGGAGGTGAGTCGGGTTTGGGTAATGTTCCAGAGGTAATAGTTTGATGCGGTAGCCACGCCACCATAACTCGATCGCCGACCCAAGGCTGAATGTCTTTTTGGTAGTCAAAACCGCTATCAGTAAACAGGCGATCGCGCCAGTCTTGGATCGTTTTGTTGAGGGATGCTTTCGACTCAGCAGTACCGTATTCGCGCAGTTTTTCCCATTGTCTTGGTTCTGTGGAAAGGGAAACCGCCATCATTGCATCATTGGGTACAATACTCGCTCCTACGGGAACGTTCTGAAGTGCTTTTCTCGACAGTACCGCATAATATGTGGCGACTCCTCCTCCAATTAAAAGGACAGCCGCTCCCAGCGTCAACCATAGGGATGATTTGTTTTTGTGCATCATGGTACGCAACGATGACGTTTGGTGAATGTGTTGAGATCTCCCAAACTATCACATATAAATGTCTCATTTGGCAAGACGAGTTTTACAGTTTACAGTTTTATAGCGTAAAGTGTAGTGTTGAAGCACAACTACCAACTCAGACGATCTAGTCATCCAGGACTTGGATCTGCAATCACTGTTTACTGTTTAACGTCTTTCTTCCCTTTAAATTCTGACAAGTCTTCAAACCAACCTCGTCGCCAGAAGAAGGTGAATAAACCCACTGCGATCGCGAACATTACCGCTAAACATACAGGATAGCCCCAATCCCACTCTAATTCCGGCATATTCCAGGGAGAGACATCCGGATCGAAGTTCATCCCATAGACCCCAGCAATAAAGGTGAGGGGAATAAAAATTGTTGAGATCACGGTGAGAACTTTCATAATCTCGTTCATTTTATTGCCCATTGTGGACATATAAATATTAATCAGATCCGAGGAGAGTTCTCGGTAGGTTTCGAGCATATCTCGAATATTGACAGTATGATCGTAGCAATCTCGGAGATACACCCGTACCCTTTTACTAATCAAGCGGGTGCGATCGCGGATTAGGATATGAATGGCTTCTCGTTGAGACCAAATCGCCCGACGTAAAACCAACATTTCTTGCTTAATTTCATAGATTTTTCTCATTGTCTTCTTACCGGGTTTAAACAGCACTTCATCTTCGAGTTCTTCGAGAATGTCGCTGTAATAATCAATCACCGGAAAGAAACCATCAACAATGGCATCTAAAATAGAATAAGCTAGGTAATCGGCTCCATGTTTGCGAACTTTACCGTTATTGTTGCGAATGCGATCGCGCACAGCTTGTAGGCAGTCATACTTTGATTCTTCCTGAACCGTAATTAGATAGTTATCTCCCAGGATTAAACTCACCTGTTCTCGATGCAGCGTCATGGAGTCAGGTTTGATCAATACCATCCAGGCGACGATCACAATTTGATCAGGATTTTCATAATAAACGACCTTTGGACGTTGGGGAACATTGACCACATCTTCCAAAGCTAGAGGATGAAATTGAAAAATTTGCGACATTTGCCGCCAAGTTTCTATATTTCCCAGTCCTTGAATATCAAGCCAACTTACAGTTCCAGAACTCAGGTAAGAAACACAGTCTTGAGGTTGATTCAGCCGAGTTCGGCTGGCTTGTTCGGGACTATAGTGAATGAGGACTATTTCTGGATCGGGGTCATCCAATTCTAGATCTAGGGTTCCCGGTAGAGTTCCCGGTTCGTCGTAGAAATAGTCAAAATTCGGATCTTCTTCCTCTTCCTCTGGTGAATAGCCTGTTGGGGGCAAAGGGGTGAGACTGTGTGACATGATTTAGGTGGTTCTCCGAGGCTAACTTGAGACTGTCTAAACCGCTTCAAACTGGGGTTGTTTTTGAACGTATTCTAGTAAACCTTCACAGGCATCTAGGAGAATATCAATAACCAGATTAAAGCCTTCTGAGCCTCCATAATAGGGATCGGGAACTTCTTTGACACTGTGAGTCCGACAAAAGTCACACATTAGTTTAACTTTATCTTGGTATTGGCGAGATGGATCGAGATAAAGAATTCCTTGATAGTTGTCGTTGTCCATTGCCAAAATCAAGTCAAAATTCTCAAAGTCCTCCCGCGTAAACTGACGGGCTTCGCCCTTAAGTACAATCCCTCGTGCTTTTGCTGCTTGTGTCATTCGGCGATCCGGGGGACTTCCAATGTGATAGCTAGAAGTCCCGGCTGAATCACAGGTAATACTATCACCGAGATCGGCTTGCTCGATCAGATGATTCATAATATTCTCTGCCGAGGGAGAGCGGCAGATATTTCCCAGACACACGAATAGCAACTTGTAAGGCATGATCTGAGTCCCCTTGAGTATTACATTCCAGGTAGATTGAGTCCCCCTGTTAATTCTTCCATCCGTTGTCGCATGGTTGAAGTTGAATTTTCGTAAGCTGCTTGCATTGCTTCTAAAACCATTGCGGAAACAACTTCTGCGCCTTCGCCGAGAACATCCGGTGAAATTTCAACCCGACGGGGTTCTTGGTTTCCACTCAGGTAAACTTTTACCAGGCCACCTGCGGCTTCTCCTGGAATTTCTAGCTGATCTAATTCTTCTTGAAGCTTTTTCGCTCCTTCTTGAACCTGTTGAGCCTTTTTGAAAGCCTCTGTCAGTTCTTTCATTTTGCCCAGACCGAAGCCAAATCCTTGTCCTTGTCCTTGCTTTGACATAATTTAATTCTTTAGCGTCTTGGACGCTTCCAAGTTGTACTTCCTATTCTCGTCTATCTTTGGAGTTTAACACTCTGGTATTTTCTCTAATTCTAAAGAAAACTGCAAGAGTAGCGTCTAACTTTATAACAATATGCGCTAGGCAATAGCATATATCATGGGCTTTTCAGCCCTGACTATTGTTCTCAATGTATGAGGCAGTGCCATGTCGTGGGGATGAGTGGGTTTGGGATATTTGTACTATCGCGCGCACCACGGACGCCAGCCAAGTTTCATTGCCAAGGTCAGGCACCGGAATGACTGTGACGGTTAAACGGGGTCATCTGAAAATTCCTCATGGGGAACCCTTGATGTCAAAATCCAGTCACGACTGAGGATAACAGGTTAACAAAGTTGAGATTCTGTATCACTTTGTACAAAATTAAACTTGTTGTGGGCTGACTTGAGTAGAGTGTGCCGAAACCTCTAAAATTAAACTTTGCTATCATTGTAGGCTCTCAGGATCGTGACTGTTGGAGAGTTAAAACTCGCCGATGATTCTGACTTCGGGTTCTAGTAAGTACGACCAACGCTGTTCGACTGCTTCTTGAACATGACGAATCAAGTGGAAAATATCATTGGCTGTTGCGCCTCCGCAATTAACAATGAAATTGGCATGGCGTTCAGCGACTTGAGCACCGCCAATTTGATATCCTTTTAAACCCGTTTGTTCAATCAACCAACCGGCAGCCTTCGGGCCAGGGTTACGAAATACACTGCCACAACTGGGGAGATGATAGGGTTGAGAGCTGCGGCGCTTGTGTAATTGCTCAGAGGTATCAGCAGATACCTTAGCGGGATCAAAGCCCGGTTGAAGCTGAAAAACAGCCTGAAGAACAATGCGATCGCTATTTTGTAGATTAGAACTACGGTAGCTATAATCTAAATCCTGGGGAGTGAGAACTTGCAGTTGTCCATTGCTAGAAAGCACTTCTGTTTCGACCAACATATCTGCGGTACAGCTTCCATGAGCGCCTGCATTCATCACCACTGCCCCACCGACGGTACCGGGAATTCCGACAGCCCATTCTAAGCCTCGCCATCCTAAACGAGCAGCTTTCCAAGCTATACGGGGTAAGGATTCTCCGGCTGCCACATGAAGCCGACCTGTAGCCAAATCAAAATGAGTATGGCGTAAAGCACGGGTCCCAATCACGAGTCCAGATAAGCCCTGATCGCTAATCAGCAGATTTGAGCCTCCACCAAGAGGAGTGGTTGAGAGTCCCTGTTCTGCTGCCCATTGTAAGCTGGCTCGCATTTGGTCAAGTGTTTTCGGAGCAACATACCATTCAGCCGGGCCACCGACACGGTAGGACGTGTGGTTCGCCAAAGAGACTTGAGATCGAATGAAACAATCTACACCTAGCAAAGAAACACAGCTTGGGGCTGCTTGACTATTTTCTCCGGGACTTGGGCGCTGGTTAAGCTGACCTGGAGAATCATAGGAAAGTGTCATAACCATAACAAATACAACAAAATGCCTTTTCAACAACAAATCGAAACTGTATTACCGTTACCTGCTTATTCACTCAGTCGAGCGGGCTGGGGTTGCCGTTGCTCAATCCGAGGTGATGACTGGTTTTGATAGAATCCGATCACCTCTGGAATAATTGTGTTGAGGTTACCTGCGCCCAAGAATAGAGCCAAATCACCCGGTTTGAGAATTTCACTCAATCGAGTTTTAACAGAGTCTAAGGATTGTCGGTAGTCAACGCGCGCGTGATGGGCTGCAACCGCATCCGCTAAGAGTTGTCCGCTGATTTGATCGGGATTCGCTTCACCCGCACTGTAAATGTCTGTCAGCACGACTAAGTCAGCATCCGTAAAACACTGAGCAAATTCTGACAGAAAGGTCTGAGTGCGACTGTAACGATGGGGTTGGAAGATCGCCACAATGCGTTGAACTTCGGTCGTTGTTGAAAGGGGAGAGCCTTTACGAAGGCGAGCGGCTTCTAAAGTAGCTCGGATCTCACTTGGATGATGAGCATAGTCATCAACAAACAGGATGCCATTGCTGCTGCCGCGATGTTCAAACCGTCGTTTAGCCCCTTCAAAGCTAGCAATTCCTTCGGCAATGACGGAAAACTCCAGGCCGAGATGTCGTCCCACAGCGACTGCGGCTAAAGCATTTTGCAGGTTATGTTGACCCAAGAGCTTGACGTGTAACTGACCCAAATATTGACCTCGTTCCCAGACTTCTGCTTGGCTACCATCGGCGCTATAGTCTACGGCTTTGACTGTATAGTCTGCCCCTAAATCGGGATCTAAGCTATAGCTGATTTGAGGCCGAATTCGCTCTCGCACGGTGTCACAATCAATACAGCCGATTAGGCTCTGACAATGGCCCGCAAAGGTTTCAAAGATCGAGACAACTTGATCGAGGGTTTGATAATGATCGGGGTGATCGAGTTCGATATTGGTAATAATTCCAAGAGCAGGATTAAATTTAACTAGAGATCCATCAGATTCGTCGGCTTCGGCAACGAGGTAAGGACTTTTGCCCACACGGGCGTTGCCTTCCCAAGCACTGACTTCACCTCCAACCAATATAGTCGGATCTAAGCCTGCGGCCAGTAGCATATAGGAAATTAAACTACTGGTGGTTGTTTTTCCGTGGGTTCCTGCGACTGCAATACTTTCGTATTCACTAATCAGGGCAGCCAAAATGTCTGAACGGTGAAAAATGGGACAGCCCAAAGCGATCGCGGCTTTATATTCGGAATTGTCCGGATGAATTGCCGTCGAACAGACTACTTGCGGAAGTAGGTTTGTGTTGTTTGGGGCAACGATTCCCGTTTTAATCTCTGCCGTTTCAGAGCCATTGGCTTGGCTACCATTTAATTGAGGTACAACAGTAGGATTGAAATCGATTTGAGTTTGAAAAGCTTCAAAATTGCTGGCATCTTGGCTCCAGAACAGATGGACTCCTAAGTCCTGCAAACGCCGGGTGATATGGGTCGTTCGCAAGTCTGAGCCAGAAATTGGCAAGTTGCGCTTTGCTAGAATGTAGGCAAGAGCAGACATTCCGATTCCACCGATGCCGATGAAATGAAAGGGTCTGCCACTGAAATTAACAGAACTAGGCATTTTAGCTCCTTAACACACCACACCTCGCCAATAACAGGCGATATCATATCAAGAATTGCTTGTTCCCGACATAATTTGGTCTATATTTCTTCAAGAAGCATTCTACGCCATCCTTCGCGAAGAGGGGGCGAAATGCTGTAGTAGTTGTATACTATATCCCTTGTCTCTAGGCAAATACCGGATTTCTTGTGATTAAATTTTAAGGGGATGGGGATTGACAGTGGACAGTTTGGCAGTCAGCCGTTTGACAGAGGACAGTTACAGCCTGATTTTTAACGGCATATTGCCTGTAAAGTCTTGTCTCCTGGGCGTTTTAGCCTTTTTTGTGGAAGGGTTGCTGTGATTTTGTCAGAAGTTTCAAAAGCTAAACGTAAGAATGGGTCAGCCTTTACGGTATGATTGGGGTCATTAGCAACCTAAATTATAAAAAGGCTCGTGCCTGAGTTGGGCAATGCCACTGTTAGGAGGAACAAGGTGATTAAAGTCGCAATCAATGGTTTCGGACGGATTGGACGCAATTTTCTGCGTTGCTTATTAACTCGCGATAACAGCAATCTCGATTTAGTCGCGATTAATGATACCTCAGACCCCAAAACAAATGCTCACTTGCTGAAGTATGATTCGATGTTGGGGACTTTAAAAAATGTTGATATCACAGCGGACGAAAACTCCCTGACCGTCAACGGCAAGACCATTAAATGTGTCTCTGATCGCAATCCCCTTAATTTACCCTGGGCTGATTGGGGTATTGATTTGATTATCGAATCTACGGGTGTATTTGTGACTGAAGAAGGTGCCTCTAAGCACTTACAAGCGGGTGCAAAGAAGGTCTTGATTACAGCACCCGGTAAAGGCGGAAATATTGGAACTTTTGTGGTCGGGGTTAACGATGGTGACTACAAACACGAAGATTACAATGTTGTGAGTAACGCCAGTTGTACCACAAACTGTCTTGCTCCTTTTACTAAGGTTCTACATGAGAACTTTGGCATTATTAAAGGAACAATGACCACCACTCACAGCTACACCGGAGACCAGCGCATCCTCGATGCTAGCCACCGGGATTTGCGTCGGGCGCGGGCGGCGGCGGTGAATATTGTACCGACTTCTACTGGTGCCGCTAAAGCCGTTGCATTGGTTATTCCTGAACTCAAGGGTAAACTCAACGGTATTGCTATGCGCGTACCGACTCCGAATGTTTCTGTGGTTGACTTGGTCGTTCAGGTCGAAAAGAAAACCTTTACAGAAGAAGTGAATCAAGTTCTCAAAGAAGCGGCTGAAGGTTCCATGAACGGAATTATAGAATACAGCGATTTACCTCTAGTTTCCTGCGACTACCGTGGGCGAGATGCTTCTTCTATCGTTGATGCCAGCTTAACCCTGGTTATGGACGGTGATATGGTCAAGGTGATCGCTTGGTATGACAACGAATGGGGTTACAGCCAGCGAGTTGTTGATTTGGCTGAAGTCGTTGCTAAGAACTGGCCGGCTGCCTAGAGCAAGGAACTCAGGATTAGGAATGTAAACTACTCCCAACCGCCTACGGCTGAGTTGGGATTAAACTAAGCCAGAGAGTCACCCCTCTGACTCGTCTTCAAAACCGGACGTGAAAATTTCTTTTCATCCGGCTCCTCAATGACTTGGGCTTTGTCATTAGTACCCCTTAAACTGCCATCATTGGCGGTTTTTTTATCGTGGCAATGTCTATGCAACAGTTGTAGATTTTTGTACTCATCCCGTCCGCCTTTCGACTTAGGAATGATATGGTCTACCTCCATCAAATCTCCAGAACGGAAATGCAATCCGCAGTGAGTACATTTACCCTTCTGTATGTTCAAAAGCTTTGCAACTCTTGTTGGCATTTCTGGGTTTTTCCCCATTCTTGAACTCCAATAAATTAAGTTTCCGTCGTAGGGTGAGGCATTACCTTTTACTTTTACATGGCGAACAATTGGTGTCGCGCTGTGATTAAGTAGCTGGGCTGTTGTGTTTCCATTTTTCATGGAATTAAACACCCAGTTGGCATTGCCGACTCTATGCCAATATTTATTGACTGCCCATTTTTTACCTTTATTAGGGTGACGGTGTTTTGCCCAAGTAAAAAGCTTCCAGTACATGAGGTGGTCTAATTCTGAGTAAATCTCCTTACTTACTGCTGACGAATAGTAATTGCTCCATCCTCGGATTATTGGATTTAGGTTTTTAATTAAAGCCTCTTGTTTAGCCGACCTATGAGAGTGAATTACCATTGCGATTTTGTCGTAATGTACTTTTATGCTTTTCTTGCTTGGAGTGATGATGGTTTTAAAACCTAGAAGTTTACCGTTTGTTGATTTTCCAGATTGATGTTTTCCGACCTTATATTGTCGGATGTTGAATCCTAGAAAATCAAATCCTGGTTTTTCTGGCCCATGACTATTAAGTGTGTGCGCTAATCTCGTTTTGCTTAGTTTTAGTTCCAAACCCATGTCTTTTAACCACTCGGAAATAATCTCCTTACATCTTTGGACTACGGTTATATCTTCATGGAGAATCACGAAGTCATCGGCATATCGAATCAGGTTTAGTGCTTTGCGATTATTGGCTTTTATACCTTTAATGGATTCTGCAAATTCCTTTATCCGGTATTCCATCCCGTGGAGGGCGATGTTAGCCAAAAGGGGTGAAATTGTACCGCCTTGTGGTGTTCCCTCAGACGTTGTGAACAACTCTTTTCCATCCATTACTCCGGCTTTTAGCCATAATCGGATTTGTCTCCGCAGAGTTGGATAAGTATTTAATTTTTTCAAGAGTTGTTTGTGGTCAATGCGATCAAAGCATTTGGCAATATCAGCATCAAGCACATATTTGGGCTTTTTGCTAGTTGCGATAAATATTGCTTCTATTGCATCTTGACATGACCTGCCTGGTCTGAACCCGTATGAGTTAGGCTCAAATTTCGCTTCCCATTCAGGCTCTAAAGCCATTTTGACAAGCGACTGCAATGCGCGGTCGTACATGGTAGGTATTCCCAAAGGTCGCTTCTCATCCGAACCTGGTTTGTCTATCCAAACTCTTCGGGTCGGGCTAACCTTTGAACCCAGTCTAAGTCTTACGGTTAGGGCTACTCTTTGCTTTGGGGTCAGTTTACATATACCATCCACTCCCGCAGTTTTTCGTCCCTGGTTATCCTGGGTAACTCTACGCACCGCTATACATCTTGCAGACCAAGACTTCATCAATGTTTTTTGGAGTCTGCGAATTGCTTTTTCATTACCACGATTAGAGGCTCGATAAATCCTTTTTTGGAGCTTATAAACACGTTTCTCTAGCTTGCGCCAGTTAATCGTATTCCATTCCACCCTAGTGTCATTAATTGAACTGGTTTTAGACATTTGTACTCTTACTAAAGTCTCTATCTTCCAAATCATCGGGTGTACGTTAGCATATCTAGAACATTACTTCTAGCATTCGCTTCTTACACCATCTTTCTCAACTGCATCCTGATTTCTCAGATGTTGCGTCTTAGCTGACTACTCCAGATGTTCGACCTTCTGAAGAGATTACAATTGAGTTACTTCGTTCCAAGTGTTCGTGTTCTATGTACCTTTAGAGTGATGTTCTATGCCGGGTTTCTGGGAAGTGCTTATTGGTCAAAAAGCTATTTGCCAACTCCCTATCCTTTGCCTTTTGGCTCCAGCTTATCAGCCTTTTAGCTGGGTGCTGCTGACGACACTTAAAAACACCTTTGCTTTTACTACTCATGGGTACTATGCTTGGAGGAATTCCGGATTAGGCTACCAGTTACCTTCTTTTCGTCCCGCTTTGGGCGTTGATGGCTAGTCGCGAACCCAGGGATGATGCTGTCACTGTTGCACCTACAGGGCAGGACTTGGTGAGTATCCGTTGATACTTACTTGCACCTGCATGAACACTTAGTTGTAAAGGTTGAGAAACCTTTCGGGCAGTCCCCCTAACACGTCATTAAGATGTATTGGTTTATACCCAACGAATCGCACAGCTTTCAACAGCCCTAAGCTATCATAAAACAAATCGCATTTTAGGTAGCTCGAACCTTCAGGCGTGTTTACGCAACGCCCCAATTTTTCAATATTCTTAGCCCCGTTTAGATCAGCGTCGCCTTTCGAGTTGCAATGCCCGCACTTAAAGTTTTTCCCACTCCTGTAAGACTTTCCTTTTACTGGATGAATATGAAGGCATTGGCTACACATTTGTGAAGTGTAAGCTGGGTTAACTAGTACCAACGCAACACCTTCTTTAATGCACTTATATTCCAGGTATTGTCGAAGTTGATAGAAAGCCCAAGAATTAGATCTTCTCCGTTCTATTTTAGAGCGGGGCTTTTCGTTGGTACGCTCCCGAATTCCTGTTAAATCTTCCAGGGCTAGAAACTGATTGTTGACTTTTGCGTACTGAACTAAACGATGACTAATTGTGTGGTTTTGCCAAGACTGGAATCTGCGTTCTCGTCCACTTAACCGTGCTAAAAGTTGACGACATCTACGCCGACAGCTTCGTGTGCCTTTGGACGCTTTCTTTTGAACGTTTTGTCTGACTCGACTATATTTATCTCGAACTTTGGTAATGCTTTTTCCACTGAATGAATGACCTGCACTGCTTACAGCGATGTCTCTCCGTCCCAAATCAACACCTAAGCACTTGTCAGTTTCTCTAACTTGCGGCGGTTCAGAATGTAACTGAATCTGCAAGTAATATTCACCACTTTTCTTCCTGACGAGAGTAGCTGACTTAGGCTTTTGACCCGTTAACAAATGTCGCTGGTAATTTCCAATCGCTAACGGAAACTTTTCTCGACCCTTCATCATTGTTAGCGAGACTTGCCACTTGGATTCGTTAAACGTAAACGTTCGAGAATCATAGTTAGCTGAAGTTGCTGAGAACCTCCTAACAGGTTTATTCTTCTGTTTAGCCGTTTTTCGATTTCCGCAAACTCTACGAATGTAGCATTATTGTTAGACTTCGGGGTATCGAACCCCCTTGTCTAATTCGCTCTACCTCCCCACTCCGCTACACTGAGAGTGGGGACTCTCGCGAGGAACGTTGAAGGTTTGGACCGAGTAATAGCGTGGATATACGGTTGCTCGTTCCAACTTTATTTTCCCTCCTGATTCTGTGAGATTCTCTATTTTTTAATTGAAAATTAAGGTTCTTCACGGCTTCTGAAGGTTCAATATTAAGGTTCAAATTTCACAATACTCAAAAGTGTTGAAATCCTTGGCTTTGAACAAGGGGTATTTCAGGCTGAGATTGTTTGCGGTCAATTAACAAAATTTCCGGAGTAGTTGTGGTCATCCCAATGATTGCGGCTTCTATTTCCAGTTGACTCACGAACTGTTCAGCTAGGGGTAAGGGTAGACAAAGAACAAGTTGGAAATCTTCACCTCCGTACAATGCCCAGTCTAGGGCTTGAGTTGGAGAAACAAGCTGCTGTAAAGCATTGCTTAGGGGAATTTTCTCCTGTTCAATTCTCGCTCCTACTTGACTCGCCTGACAAATCTGCACCACAGCATCCGCCAAACCATCACTACTATCCATTCCCGCGACAACGCTTCCATCCGGGAGAATATCTTGTAAAATGGCGATCGCATCGAGTCTAGGTATAGGTCGTTGATGGGCTTGAATGAGTGTTGAACGCTGAACCTCGCTTAAAGACTGTCCAAATTCCGGCTTCAGCAATAATTCTAACCCCGCACGGGAATCTCCATGCACTCCCGTCACTACAATGGCATTTCCCGCTTGCGCCTGATGACGATAAATGGCAAACTGAGGATCGACTTGCCCAAAGGCGGTAATCGACACTGAACGAACTGTAGAACGACAAATATCTCCTCCGATAATCGCTGTATTGAAAGGCTCTAAGCATTCAGACATTCCCTGATAAAAGCCCTCAACCCACTCCACAGGTGTTTCCGCTGTCAACGCCAAAGCCACCGTAATTCCGACTGGATATCCTCCCATCGCCGCAATATCTGATAAATTCGCCGCCGTCGCCCGCCAACCGACATCAGACGCAGAGGTTGTGCGATCGCTAAAATGCACCTCATCGACTAACATATCAGTTGTAATCACCAAAGACTGATCAAATTCGGGCGTAATAATTGCAGCATCATCTCCAATGATATCCGCAGGACAAAAACGTTGGACAATTTTTAATAGGCCTTGTTCACCAATGTCTTGAATATTCATAACTAAAGTTCATCACTGAAGAAACAACTTTTCCTGATAGGATATTGCTGGTTTCCTAAAAATTTAGGAAATTGGTCAAATTAGGATTATGCTTATGGTCACTAAAGATCTTGACAATATCAACCTGACAGCCTTCCAACAACCGATTAACTGCTGCAATGTGACTGCGGTTGCTTATGCGTTAACTGCATTAGGACAACCGACCTCTGTTGATGAGATTTTTTACGTGACACGCTTACCCATTGCTTCTGTTCTTGATGATGGAATGACTTTAGCGGAAACCTATGATACCTTCCGTGACTACGTTGAAAAAGCTCAACTTCCATTTTCTGTCGAGATGAAGTCTTTTGACCATCGAGATATGACTTTTGAGGCTTTTCTTCAAGAAGCTGAACGAGCAGTTTCTGATGACAAAGATATTCACATTTTAAACTTTAGTGTGAGTATTGCTCACGATAATTTTAATCTGGGTGGCGGTCATTTTTCATTATTAGCAGATTATGATCCTCATACGCAAGAGATAACCATTGCAGATACAAACCCCAAGAAGTATACAAGATTCTGGAAATGTCCGGCTGAACGAATGTACAAGGCTTGTGTCGATAAAGATTCTTCCTCTACCCGTTCTCGTGGAATGATTGTGGTTCGGAAGAGGGACGATAATCACCAATAAATTCCCAGCCCAAAAATTAGAGACTAACAGCCGAGATTGCTTTTCAGAAACGAATTAAATTTTTGCAAATTGAGTCGGGAATCGACTTAACCGCACGCACTGGATTTGAAATCCAGTAAACAGTTGAGCAAAGTTAACTTGTAGACCCAAGAAACGGATTAACTTGATTCGCATCAACCTAAATATTCGCTTCTTCAAGCATAAACCTATCCGTTTCAGTATCCGTTTCTTCAAGTTGACTCTCTGTTTACCTAGAATGAACTCATCTGCTTGAGGGTGTCTATATATCTCTGCTGTTTCGAGGATTGTAATTTTCTGTAAAGTTTTTGGCATCAACTCCGATGGTATCCTAATAACGGAGAGGGACATTCACCCGAACTGTTGCTACTCCGTTGTACTGGATGCTCTACACCGAAATTTATGAGATTGCCTGATGGGCCAAAGTTTCCTGCATTTCTTCAAACCTTACAAATAATCGCCCAACCGACTCAATTTTTAGAACAGTGTGCGAATAAATTTGGAGATTGTTTCACTTTACGGGTACTGGGTTTAAACTCACCTCCCATCATCTTTTTTAGGAACTCTGAAGCCATTGAAACCATTTTTAACACCGATTCTAATAAGTTTGAATTGGGTAAAATCACACAGGTTTTTCAACCCTTAACCGGATCTCAATCGTTAATTATGCAGGATGGAGAACATCACCAACGCCTGCGGAAATTATTGATGCCACCTCTCCATAGTAAACAGTTGCCTGCCTATGGTCAAACGATTTGTAACTTAACAATAGAAGCTACTCAAAACTGGACTCCGGGTTCGACAATTTCAATTCGAGATTATACAGCAAAAATTGCCCTAGAAGTTATTTTAAAAGTAGTCTTAGGATTATCTAAAAATCAACGCTATTGGCAACTGAAAAGCTTAATCGAAGCTTATCTAGAAGGAGTCAACAAACCCCTCAATTCTATTCAATTTTTCTTCCCTCCTCTGCAACAGAATTTAGGATGCTGGAGTCCTTGGGGAAAATTTCTACACCAACGACAACAAATCGATGAATTAATTTATGCTGAAATTGCTGAACGTCGCACAAAACCGTTAGGTGATGATGTTTTGTCGTTGTTAATTTCGGCTCAAGATGAAGCCGGAAAAGCCCTCACAGACTCAGAACTTAGAGATCAACTGATTACTTTATTACTCCTCGGATATGATACCACTGCCTCTGCTTTAGCTTGGGCATTTTATTGGGTTCATCGTTATCCTAATATTTTAGATCGATTAGTGCAAGAATTAAACAGTTTAGGAGAAAATTCCGATCCGATGGAGATTGCACAATTGCCTTATCTCCAGGCTGTTTGTCAAGAAACATTACGAATTCATCCCATTGCCTTAATCTCTCAACCCAGAGTTGTTAAAGAAACTGTAAAAATCGAAAACTATCAATTTAAACCCGGTACAATATTAGTACCCTGTATACATCTAGCTCATCATCGATCTCAAGTTTATCCAAATTCCAAACAGTTTAACCCAAATCGTTTTCTAGAGCGAAAGTTTTCACCTTACGAATATTTTCCTTTCGGGGGCGGGAGTCGCAGTTGTATTGGCATGGGATTATCTATGTTTGAAATGAAGCTGATTTTAGCAACAATTTTGTTAAACTATCAGTTAGCCTTCAATCCAAATCATATCGTTAAAGCCGTTAGACGAGGTATTACGATTGTTCCTTCTAGTAACTTTAGACTCACTGTTTTAACTGGAAAAAAGATGGGAACTTCCACTCAAGCTATAAACCTTTAGACTCTGAATTTTATTCTGAATTATGACAACAAAAACTCTGACAAATACTAACCAAAATAAACTCTGGTTAGCAGCAATTAAACCTCCGATGTATAGTGTGGCAATTATGCCAATCTGGTTAGGGACTGCAATTGCTGTCTTTGAAAAACACTCGATAAATTGGGGAATTTTTACAACATTTCTGAGTGCAGCGATTCTAATATTAGCTTGGGAAAATATCCATAACGATGTTTTTGACTCCGAAACGGGAATCGATGAAAATAAAGCCCATTCTTTGGTTAATCTAACAGGTAAAAAGAATATTGTTTTTGCGATTGGTTTGTTGTGTTTAACAATCGGAATTATAGAAATACTATTAATTTCTTGGTGGCAAAGAGATTTCACAGTTATTGGATTAATTCTGGCTTGTTGTGTTTTAGGATATGCCTATCAAGGGCCACCTTTTCGCCTTGGATATCTCGGTTTAGGTGAATTTCTCTGCTTTTTTGCGTTTGGGCCATTGGCGGTTTCTGCGGCTTATTATAGTCAAACTCAAAGTTGGTCAACAGTAAATTTTGCAGCTTCTATTGTTCTTGGAATTTCAACAACATTAATCTTATTTTGTTCTCATTTTCATCAAGTAGAAGACGATTTAGCCGCCGGAAAGTATTCTCCAATTGTTCGCATAGGAACTAAACGCGGCGCACAACTTTTACCTATTTTTTGTGGTATCATATTTACCATTATTGGGTTTGCGATCGCCTTGAAAGTATTTCCGGTATGGACAGCTTTAAGTTTCCTCAGTTTACCTCCAGCTCTTAAACTTTGTCGTCATGTGGGTTTAAATCATGATAAACCGGAGTTGATCAGTAATTGTAAATTTATCGCAGTTTCCTTGCATTTTTGGAGTGGATTGTTATTGGGTTTAGGATTTGTCATTCATTTTTAAGTTCATTATTTAGAGAAGATGGCTTACAGTGAATTTACATTCAGAAAAGTGAAACAAGCGTTTGGTTTGAAAACGATTGAGGGAAGTTCATTTTTCCCAAAAATAGAACCAATTTTTCCCAGCCAGATGCTCAGTGATTTTTTAGAAGAAAGTTTACCGTTAGCTATTGCTACAGGAAGTGAAAAAGCTCGTTCAGAACTGATTATCAGTCCAATTTTAGTCGAAGTTCGGAAACGGTTAAACCGAGAAATTAGCTTATTTTCAGGGGAAGAATTCAGCGTTGATTCCTCCGTCGGCTTAACAGGAGTCTGTGACTTTCTGATTAGTTGTTCACCCGAACAGTTGACCATTGAAGCTCCGGCTGTTGTGATTATTGAAGCCAAAAAAGCGGACTTAAATACTGGGATTGGACAGTGTATTGCTGAGATGGTTGCAGCTCAAAAATTCAATACTGAAAATCATCAACCCATTACTACAATTTACGGGAGTGTCAGTAGTGGTACAGCTTGGCGTTTTCTCAAACTGGAGGAACAAACGGTAACGATTGACTTGAGAGATTATCCCTTACCTCCGACAGAAGTTATTTTGGGAATATTGGTTTGGATGGTACAAAATGGACAAATTGATTCTAGGTTAGAGAACACCAGAGAATAAATTCCCTGGCTGAAATTTAAAGTCCTCTAAAGAAGGCTATGATTAGGTGATGAGTGGAGAGCTTTTTTTACTCTTTCTTAAACTCCTGTGCAGGAAGTTGGCTCCATTCATTCCAAGACCCATCATAGTTTTGCACATTCTGATAACCGAGTAAATACTTTAAAACAAACCAAATACATCCAGAACGTCCACCAATTGCACAATAGGTAATAATATTCTGATTAGCCGTAATACCGTGACGCTCATACAGTGCTTGCAGTTCATCAATAGATTTGAAGGTGCCATCTTCTTGAAATGTTTGTAAATGTTCAATATGTACTGCACTGGGAATATGTCCGGCTGTTTCTGTGGCTTCTGGTGGCTTATCGAAAAACCATTCACCTTGATATTCTTGAGCAGTACGAACATCTAGTAAGACAGAATTTTTTTGACCAATAAAGGCTCGAACATCGTCTTTAAAAGCGCGTAAACTGTTATTCAGGGATTGTATTTTATATTGAGTTGGAGTGAAATCTGAGTATTCTGCTGTTACGGGATAACCTTCAGCTTTCCATTTCTGATATCCTCCATTTAATACACGCACATTTTGATGTCCGAATACATTTAATAACCAGAAAATCCAAGCTCCAATTCCAGGATAACTCCCGTAAGCAATAATCGTTGTATCTGGAGTTATCCCAGAATTTGAAAGTATTTTTTCCATTGCACTTGAATCAAAATTAATTTGCAAATTAGGTTGTAATAAATCAGTAAAGAGACTCCAAAAAACAGCACCCGGAATATGAGCCGCGTTGTGAACCTCTGGACTCACATCAACTTCAACGAGACGAATATTAGGATTATTGAGATGTTCTGCAAGCCATTGTGTATCGACAAGAACTTCAGGATAAGTATATTGAGACATTGATTTTCTCCTGTGATGGCACTAAAGCTAAGATAAAATGGAGATCATCACAATGCCTAGTCCTCAATCGGGTACTCTTTATTAATTATGACAGTCTTGCAATCTTTATTTCTAACCATTACTCAAAGCAAAAATGAGCAAGAGTTGAAATTTGAACTCTCAACAAAATTTAGAGATTATTTTTCAGCCACACGAGGCGGAATATTTTTCTTTGATCAAATGTCCTCAATTGATCGTAATCTTCAGAAAGTATTTCAACTTGCTCTCTCTCCTGAATACAATCCGGTTGTTCGCTATTTAATTGAACGTCATGCTCCGATTCACGAAGCTTTAGTCGTATCGCCGAAAGCCTGGAAACTGATTTGTCCTCGTGCAGATCACAGACACGTTATGGTCGGTCCTATTGTTAGTAATGGAGAATTAATCGGTGCAGTTGGCTTGACTCGTAGCCAAGAAATGTCTGCTTTTGATATGCAAAATTTAATGGATTTAAGCGCACTTTGTTTACATTTATCAACTTGGGTTGTCACTGTGCGATCGCGTAGTGTTTCATCAGGTGTATCATTATCTAAACTCCCCAGTATAGATTGTTTGACTTCTCGTGAACTTCAAATTACTGAATTAGTGGCTAAAGGAAAAACAAATGCAGAAGTTGGGGCTGAACTATGGATTACTGAAAATTCAGTTAAACAGGCATTGAAACGAATCTTTCGGAAACTTAAGGTTTCATCTCGGACTGAAATGGTTACTCGTCTTTATTGTTCGCAAAAATAGACAATAAAATCAATTTCTGGGCTGAGATTTAAAGTCCTATCCGCGAGAACTATGATATTAAAGATTAAGTCATTATGGTTTGTGCCACCTCAAGGATTGTCATAATCCCTGTTACCTCTGTTGTAGCTGAGACTCGACTGAAGGCAGCGAACCCTGATTATCAATATCTTGTCAATTGAGAGTTTCTGCTATGCCATGTCAACAATCGTCATAATTCGTTAAAACAAGAAGAGGCAAACTTTTTAACATCTTTCACTATTGCCGCCAACTCAGATTAACACCACCCATAACTATGAAACAATTAAACGGCCCTAAAACCTCTTCCTTCGTTCAACGTCTTCAGTGGGTGTTGAACCCCGTTAAATACATGGATACGGCTTTCCAAAGTTATCCCGATATTTTTTCCACTGGTGTCATCGGGGGTGGCGGATTAATTTTCGTTAACACTCCAGAGGGAATGCAGGAACTCCTGACTCGTGATACCAAAGAATTTGAAGCCCCTGGCGGTGTCAACGGTATTTTGAGGCCTCTACTCGGTGATCAGTCTATTATTTTATTAGATGGCGATCGCCACAAACGAGAACGTAAACTGTTAATGCCTCCGTTTCATGGCGAAAGAATGCGAAACTATGGCGAATTAATTCTGAAAATTACTCAAGAAGCAACGGCAAAATGGAAACCTGGTCAACCGTTTATTGCCAGGAATACAATGCAAGAGATTACCTTAGCAGTGATTTTGCAGGCGGTTTTTGGGATTTATGAAGGGTCACGTTATGATGAATTAAAGAAATTAATCGCTTCATTACTCTCGGTAACAGACTCTCCCTTTAGTTCAAGTTTGTTATTTTTTCACTGGCTACAAAAAGACTGGGGTGCTTGGAGTCCTTGGGGAAGATTTCTACGAATGCGCCAAAAAATTGACGAGTTGTTATTTAGTGAAATTGATGAACGTCGTCAAAATTGGGATGAAAGTCGCACTGATATTCTCAATTTAATGATGGCGGCGCGAGATGAAGACGGACAACCCATGACGGATGAAGAATTACGCGATGAACTGTTCACGTTATTGTTCGCGGGTCACGAAACCACAGCAACCGCAATGGCCTGGGCTTTGTATTGGATCTATCGTCAACCGGAAGTTCATCAAAAACTGATTCAAGAGTTAGAGACTCTACCTGTCGATGCTGACCCCATGACAATTTTCCGGCTTCCTTATTTAACGGCAGTTTGTAATGAAGCACTGCGAATTTATCCGGTGGGAATGTTAACTTTTCCTCGCGTTACCAAAGCATCAATGGAATTTATGGGATATGAATTAGAAGCCGGAAGTGTTTTAGTCGGTTGTATTTACTTACTCCATCGTCAAGAAAATTTGTATCCAGAACCCGAACAATTTAAGCCAGAAAGATTTTTAGACAGGAAGTTTTCTCCCTATGAATTTTCACCCTTTGGCGGTGGTTCTCGTCAATGTATTGGTATGGCGTTAGCACAGTTTGAAATGAAGTTGGCTATGGCTCAGATTATTCGAGATTATGATCTAGAATTACTCGAAAAACGTCCAGTTAAACCCGCACGTCGAGGGGTAACATTATCACCTGTTGGGGGGATTAAAATGATGATGACCGGAAAACGAGCCGCATCAAAATCGACTCCAATTCCTGCAATGGTTTAATATTATGTCCGAATAAGTTTGAAAAAACTTAAGGCTTGTAGTTGCGCTTTAGCGCAGAAAGAACAGATAGATCTAAGTCACAATTACGATTTTGAGTATTAGCCTTTTCCCGGACATAATATATTTGAGATCATCAGTTAGTCAGGGATTAATATCCCTGTCTGATTGCTTAGATTTTCAGAGTTAACCTACCTTGAAAATGAGTTATTCATTGCTAGCTTCCTGACGCAATACTTCCACTGCTTCCAAGCTTAATCCTGTAACCGCTGCGATCGCTT
>JBCBCI010000086.1:0-25445 GCA_038530755.1 Cyanobacteria bacterium J06592_8
TCATTGTCACCAACTGTGGATGTACCTGTTTAAGTTCTGAATAGGAAGAAATAGCCTGTTCAATATATTCATTATCTTCCTTTGTCGGAACAATAACTCTAAGATTCCCAAGGTTTTCTAGTGCTGATATTTGTTCATTAGTTAAAGTGCCGTCGGAAAGTAAATACAAACAGATATTTTGGCAAGAATACTGCAAAAAGCTCTTCAAGCAGATCATTGAAACATCGAATGTTTTGTCTCCAGCCAGAGTCCAAACAATTAATTCATTCATGGTTATAATTCTGTAAAGTTTACATTGTTTAATGAACTGTTTATGAAATTTGTTTAATACCTGAAAAAATGACTAATTTAAGAAATTAAACTGGAAAAGTCCTCAAGATATACATCTGCAATTCTACTGAAGCTATACTCTGAGGCTTTTCGGGAAGCTTGGATACTTATCCGGCAGGTTTTTTCCCAGTTTTCAATCGCTATGGTAAACGCTTGAGCAAGATTTTGAGCCGCCCGTTCACTACGATGGTCAAATAAATAGCCATCAACACCGTCTTGAATATAATCTTCAAAACAGGCAAGATTAGAAACGACTGGAACTAAACCTGTCGCCATTGCTTCGAGCGGAGCCACCGGAAAAGCTTCTCCTTTTTCTGCTAAGGAAGGATAGCAAAATAAGTCAGCCGAACGATAAGTTTCAGCCAGTTTATCGGGGTCAAAAATCGGATCAACAAAGTCAATGGGTAAGCCTTGAGCTTGGGTTTTGAGAGTTTGGAAATATTCTTCTCCACCGCCGCCTTGAGTCCCTTTAACAGGGCCAACAATCTTGAGGCGAACTTGAGAAACTTTCTGAACCAAAATTCCCATAGCATCGATCAGAAGATGAATACCTTTTTCGGGATGAACTCGACCCACATATAATATAGTTTTTTCCTCTCGATTCTCTTTCGGAGAAACCGGAGGATGAAAAATAGAAGTATCGATTGGATTTGGAATGATTCGCATTCGAGGAATCGCGGCTGGATATTCTTGAGCAATTCCCTGCTGAATCACACGAGATAAAGCTACAAATCGAGTGACACCTGAATACAAACCGAAACGATATTGACCTTTTGGAAATCGACCCGCATGAATCACAACTTTACCTGCATCGGGACGAAAAGTGCTTGCAAAAGCAGGCAGCCAAAAGTCATTAATAATTAAAATATCGGCTGAGGGTAAAGTTGGAAATGTGGTCAGACCATAAGCAAAATCTTTAACTAAATCCAAGTAAATATTCGTACTTTGAGGAAGTCCACCTCGACGAATATAGGTGACTCCATTCCTAATTTCGCGATCGGGTTGACCCGGATAAGAGCGACATAAAATTTGAACTTGATGACCTTGAGCGGCAAAAGATTCTGCTAAACCTTGCCAAATTCTCCCAGTTGAACCCCCCTGTAAAGGAGGAACAGGAAGCCAAGGGCCTGTTACAATATTAATTCGCATGAAAGTAGGTGAATTCAGGGCAACTTTAGGACACTGAAATATCAGGTTCTAATACTTGATTCCAAAGTTGGATTAGATATCCGGATCAATTGATAATTTTCACTATGGGTAATAACAATTATTAGTCAAGATGAATACAACTGGGGCGATCACCATCTCCTAAAATCCAGTGATAAACTTTTGACATTTCTTCAGCAATTACACCCCAAGAATATTTTTCATCCACCATAATTCGTCCTCTATATCCCATTTCTTGCCGTTCTTGATCGGATAACTTCATCGCTTCGAGTAGAGCTTCTTTTAACGCCTTTTGGTTATCATCAATCCACCAACCACAATCATGGTCAATTAAGTCTTTCCAGGGCGCACCTTTAGTTGTAATCGCCGGAACACTGTAGGCTAGAGATTCCGCGATCGCAATTCCAAAGTTTTCTGAATGAGTCGGTAATACAAATAAATCGGATTGACTGAGAGCGGCGATTTTGCGTTCTCCGGATAACATTCCAGTAAATGTTACTTTTTCTGTTAAGTTTAACTGAGTCGTTAGAGACTCTAGTTTGGCTTTGTAACCAATTAAATCTGGTCCGGCTATAATCAGATGCCAGTCTGGAAATTGCGTGATTAAAGATTGCCAAACATAAAGAAGATTATCTATTCCTTTTTTCGGATGTAGCCGCGATAAAAATAGCAACCATTTTTTATCTTTTAGTTCAGGGAAAGCTTGAGATAAGACTTCTCGCCCTGGCAAATTATCTAATGAGGGAATAGTGATTCCATTAGGAACTAATGCTATAGGTTGCTGATAGCCTAATCGACGAATTGACTGAACTTCTTCATCTGATGTGGCATGAAAAGCGGTAGCGCTTTTGAGGTTTTTGCGTTCATATAAAATCCAGGCTGGCCATTTTTTATACCAGCTATTTTTCAGTGACCAAGATTCTAGCATTCCGCGTGGAGAAATCACTAAAGGTAGCTGGTTAATAAGAGCGGCTTGACGAGCATAAATATTGGGAAACATCCATAATCCGTTATTATGAATTAAATCAATTTCAGTTGAAGCCAGTTGTTTCAGACTCTGATATGCACTCGGTTGAAAACCTCGGAGATATCGAGCAATAGGAGTTGCAGTATAACTATGAAGTTTGACTCCCTTTGTAGACAGTTGTTCACCCACTTTTTGATAGTCTAAGGTAAACAAGTGAGGAAATATGTGTTGCTCTGATAAGGCTTGAGTCAGATGAGTAACTGAATAAGCCGGTCCCCCAACTTCTTCGTTAATACTAGCAACAACATGACAGATATGAGGATAACAGTTTTGAGGTTTCATGGCTAGTTTTTGATACATTTAAAATGATCCTCTATGTGTAAATAGTTAAAAATATTTTATAGTCTGGTTTAAATGAGCTTGCACCCGAGAAAATCTATCGAGAAGATCGAGGTAACTTTTATGAATATATGAGTTTTTGTGCATAGAGAAAATCCAATTTTAAAACGAAAAAATTTTCCAAAATCACCCAATCACCCCAGTAACTTT
Organism: Cyanobacteria bacterium J06592_8; assembly: GCA_038530755.1. GTDB lineage: Bacteria > Cyanobacteriota > Cyanobacteriia > Cyanobacteriales > Microcoleaceae > Capilliphycus. The sequence continues at coordinate 3,014 of JBCBCI010000086.1, forward strand.
AAAATCTTAAAAATGGAGACAGTTGGGAGGCTTTCCTCCTCTAACTAGCCATTCATAAACTTGGGTCATCTCTTGAGCAACTAAGTTCCAAGAATACTTCGTTTTTACTAAGTTTCTTCCTCTTAAACCCATGATCTGGCGTTGTCGATCAGAGAGTTGCATTGCCTCAGTTAACGTGGTTTCCAGTAATGGTTGTGTATTTTCAATCCACCAGCCACACTGGTATGTTAGTAAGTCTTCCCAAGGCGCACCTTTAGTTGTAATTACAGGAACTCCATGAGCTAAAGCTTCTGCGATCGCCATCCCGAAATTTTCAGAATGGGTTGGAAGTACAAATAAATCCGCATTAGCCAGCGCAGATTTTTTTTTCTGGGCTGAGAGCATACCTGTAAATGTTACTCGATCTTGAACGTTTAACTCTAGAGCAAATCGTTCTAATTGAGTTTGATATCCTGATGGATCAGACCCCGCGATAATCAAATGCCAATCCGGGAATTGCTTTGAAAGCGTTTTCCAAGTTGATAGCAAATTTTTAATCCCCTTTTTAGGATGTGTTCGAGAAAGAAAAAGCAACCATTTTTTATCTTTTAATTCTGAAAAACTGTTAACCAATATATCTCGATTATATCTAGTCAATTGAGCTTCAACTTCTACCCCATTAGGGATAATCGCAATTGGTTGTCTAAATCCCAATCTCCGAATTGCTAAATATTCCTCAAAGGAGGTAGCATGAAAAACAGTCGCACTTAATAAATTTTTGTATTCATATAAAAACCAAGCTAAACGTTTTTTGAAATGATGAAATTGGATAGACCAGGAATTAAGCATTCCATGAGCTGAAATCACAAGCGGTAAATGATGCTTTAGTGCTGACTGACGTGCATAAAGATTAGGAAACATCCATAAACCATGATTGTGAATTACATCTAGCTCGGTTGAGGCTAATTCCCATAACGCACGACTTGCTGTGGGATGAAGCCCTCGAATATAACGGGTAATTCGGTTAGCGTGATAGCTATGAACTTTGACGCCTGGTGCAGTGACTTGTTGTCCACATTGCTGATAATCTAAGGTAAATAGGTAAGAGCATATTCCTTGGTTAGCAAGAACTTCAGCAAGGCTCGTAACTGCAAAAGCAGTGCCACCTGTCTGTTCGTTAATACTGGCAACAACTTGACAAATCCGAAGTGGGTTTGTATATTTATTTGCAATCAAGGGTAAAGAGAGACAGTGAGGATTAGAAAAAAGTACCATGACAGTTTCGAGAAAACTGTTAGAGATAGAAATGGAGCATATACTCATAAAATACAAAATTCATCGAGTCTATCCGGACAATCAATTGTCTCTAATCCACAATCCAATTGAAGAACTTGAATGCAATCTAACTTTAAAGTTTTAAGAAGAATTGGTATATTTTTTTAATATTAAGTTTTGGTAAAGTTCAATATATTTGGTAATCATCACTTCAGTTTGAAATTTTTGGACATTCATCAAACCTTTATCTATCATGTCTTTTCGTTTACATAAATTTAAACTAATCCTATGAGCGGCTTGTTGAGGATTACTTGGATCGATATACAATGCAGCTTGACCTCCAATTTCATTCATCGGAGGACGATTCGAGGTAAAAACAGGGCAACCACAGGCTTGAGCTTCTATAATTGGCCAGCCAAAACCTTCCTGTAAAGAAGGAAAAAGTAAAGCGATCGCGCTTGAATAAAGCGCACGTAAATCTTCAGGATCAATATTAACCCGTTCAATCACATTTTGACTTAAATGATGAGTTTGAATGAACTGTTGCATTTCACTCGTCAAAGGTTGACCCACCATTATTAGATGAAGGTTTGATGATTTATAGAGAGGTAATAAATTCTTAAAAATTTCCAGAACACCTAATCTATTTTTATACCAATGGTTGGCTCCTACGTGTAAAATATAATGGCTATTATTCGGGATTTCTAAGCGTTCTAAATGGGATTTTGCCTGAGAATATTTCATGGGGCTGTAAGGATAGTTTAACCCCAAATGAATCAGAGAAATGGCTTCAGACTTTATTGAGGAAAGACGCAATAAGTCATTCTGAGTATTCTTAGAATCACAAACTACGCTGTGTGCTTGATTTAGACCATTGACGATCATTTGCTGCAATTTTTTCCCAGTCCAGCCTGTTTGATACTCTGGAAATTCTTTCAAACCTGAACGAATCGCTAATAAGTCATGGCAAGTTACAAGATGAGGAATATTTTGTAGATATTGAGTATAAATAGCATTTCCATGATCGCAGATATGAACGATGTCAGCCCAAGATATCGACTTTTGAAGTTGTGAGGGAAAAAAAACTAATTTATCAATATAACCTAACCATTTTCGTAAGGGTTTGATAACAGGTTGGAGGCTTCCGAGCTTGGGTTGAGGACGTAGAATTTTGACTTGATGACCAAACTGAGGTAGATTCGTCGCCAGCACCTCCAAAAATTTATCCATACTGGTAATTGCATCTGGTTGATAGTTTCCAATCAATAAAATTTTCATTCTGATTCTTTAACTTTTACTCGGTTGGTTTGCTGTTTATTAAAATTCCAGAGCCATCGCTTGAGTTGAATCAGAACTTCGCCAGGTAATACATTTAGAGCTAAGTTTTTACCCATCGCTTTCAGAGTTGAGGGTAATAATTGGCGCTGTAAAGTGATAATATCTTGAGTGGTTAGGGTGGCAACTGAAGTATTAGGAAAAGCTGGATAGTCAGTTTTGTAGCCAAATCCTAAATAATTCATAATTTCCGGAGTTAGATTATCCAGGAATTCTGTATTGACTAAGTTTTTTTCTCCATGTCCCATGCAGTCAGAGCCGACTTGATCGACTTGAAAAAGTAAAGTGGTTCGAGTATAGTTATCATCTTGAAAAGGTTCAGCTCGATGAACTGCATGAATATTACAAATAATTAAACTGCCCTTTTTTAGCGGGAAAGTTAGAATATCTTTCTGATAGTTTTCTTTCACAAACTGGTCACTGATATAAATTTCATTGTTATACTGCTGCGACCATAAATGAGAATTTTTAATCAGTTGGAAAGGATTAGTTGTGACATCAGAAAGATAAAATAGAAATAAAAGCCCCGGTCTATTATGCTTGCTACTTAGTTTTCTCCCGACTTGCTGGTTATTATCTGTATGCCAGGGCATATGAGAGATCTTATGAGTTTGATAAATCCGATGATTGATTAAGACATATCTATCCTGAAAATAGTTTTTACATATTTCTAAAATTTCAGGCGATGTGATCAAATCGTATGCTTGTTTAGATTGAGCGAGACAGTGGGTTAAAAACTTCTGATGTTTCGCCCAAACTACACCAACATCATTAGCATTCACTAAAACTTGATCGAAGTTGACTTCTTGCAGCAATTCATTAATATACTGTTCAGTGATAGCATTCTCAAGTACAAAGAAGCCTTTGTCTTGGAGAGAATTAACGATTTTAGCCGTCGGAACTTCTTGGAAAGTAGAGGTATACATCGTATCTCCTTTTGATAAAATAATCAGCTTTAGCTTTTATGAACTGAGTGATAAAGCGTTGAGATAATGGGTGGCATCTTTTAATCCTTGAGTCGCTTGAATATAACTGTAATTCCTAATAATTTTGCGACTTTCTTCTGCCCATTTTTGCAGTTGTTCGCGGTTAGAAAATGCCTGTTGAAGACAATCGGCTAAAGCCGAAACATTTCCAGCCGGAAAAACTAATCCATTGCGGTTAGAATGAACCAAATCTTGAGCGCATCCAACATGGTTACTGGCAATGACAGGACGAGAAAGACACATCGCTTCATTAATAACAAGTCCCCAGGTTTCCCAAGAGCCATAACTCGGTAAAACAACCAGATCTGCGATCGCGTAGGTACGTGGCATTTGACTCTGGTTTTGGAAGGGAGCAAAATAAATGGATGGGTGATTTGCAGCTTGCGATCGCAATTCATGTTCTAGGGAACCCGACCCAACTAATAAGAGTGAAACCTTGGGTAAATTCGACTGTATAAAAGCCTGAAGTAAATCAAGGGGTCGTTTTTTATTTTCAAATTTTCCAGCAAACAAAATCACGGCATGATCTTCAGGAATTTTGAGTTCTTGTTTCCAGAGTTGAGCTTGTTGAGTGGCTTCCGGAGTTTGAGAAATAAAGCGATCGTTATCAACAGCATGGGGTGAGAAAAACAGATTTTGTGCAGGAACTCCATGATAAGAGTAGTAGTTATAATTGGCTTTTCCCACATATAAACAGGCAGAGAACTGTCGATAGATCAAAGAAATGAATTGACGACGCGCCCATTCTTTCGTACCGACTTTAGGTAAGATTCGATGAGAGTCACCCCGAAAAATTAGAGGAGCTTTATGACTATTCCAACGTAAAATAAAATGATAGATACTTGCATAGTTATAAGTCGTTAAAAAGACTGTATTCGGTTGAAATTTTTTCACAGCCGAGACTAAAGACGGATTTTGAAGTCCCCAAAAATGACCAGTTCCTGGATTTGAACTTCGGTTCGGAACAAATTCATAGTCATACCCAGAGAGTAATGGAATATCCCATTGAATTGATTGTTTAAATCCTTGATCAACCTGTTGAGTCGTGCCAAAATCCCAGAGATAAAAAACTTTGACTAAGAGATCTTTTTCTTGAGATAGATAACGAAACCAAGGTGCATAGTATTGGATGGGATGAGTCGCAATAATCGCAATTTTATTCATGTTCGACCTCATAATATTGACTATAGTCCATTAATTGATAAACCGGATGCTCACGATTCGGAAGCACTTTCATAAAGACAAATGTAATCCCGACTAACATCATGCCAGACTGAAATAGTGTAGCGACATAAACACTAGCTGACCATTCACTTTGAGCCGCAAAACTAATAATTAAGATTGAAAAAAGTGAGGGAGCAGAGAGAATAGAAGTATTCATACTCCAGCGAGAAACTTTACCATAGGCTATTCCGAGAATCATTCCGAGTCCCGCACAACCCATTAATCCAAAATTAGCATAAGATTCTGCTAAAAGACCCCAAGCAATTGTGGTTCTCTGGGTATCTTGCTGACTTTGTAAACCATAATAAATACTTAAAATATAAGTTCCTTCGTGACTCCGAGGTTTATTTGGATAGATGGCTCTAGGCGGAATCATCTGAGGTAAAATTAGATAGGTTTTTCCCATCAAATAAGGATAGGGTTCCGGAGATTTTTCTTGAGCAAGAAGAAGCATTTGAATAATACTTGAACGCTCAGAAGGTGAACTTTCTCCTGAACCTTCTTCTTCATGTTCTCCATGACTTAAATTTTCTAAGGAATAACCAATCCACTCACTGTACCAGGCTGGATATTCCCAAGGTTGTAATTTAAGGTTTGTCTGCCAATATTTTCCTCGCATTTCACCCTTACCATAATGAAGAACGCTTAGACAAGCTAATACAATTACAATTGTAATCAATGGAATGCGACGACTTCCCAGAATATAAGCAATAAAAGCGACGGAAAAAACTCCAACATTATCTCGGAGAATTAATCCGGCAGCACTACTAATAAAATAAGAAATCATTAAAATCACATAGATTTGTGATTTAACACCTCTTAACTTTTTTTCCCCTTGACGATGAGATAAAATAAAAACCGCTAAAACAGCAGGTCCTAAAATTGCGGCTCGAACTACTGCAAATAATCCACGACTGAGGGGAAACCATCGGCCCCGAGTATACATCTGATATAGAACTGCACCTGCTAAGATCAATAAGAAAAAGTTGTCGCCATTATTCTCAATGAGAGTGCGATAAGACAGAGGTGGAGGAGGAGGTGATTTCACTTCTTTTAGCCAAAAAAAAGTACCCACTGCTAGATGAATTGTAACAGTAACTCCTGCATAAAATTGGCTGTCTGGAGAATAGGTGACAACTAAGGGGTGATTACTGAGCAGGGGAATCGCATTGGTGTTTAAATGAGTTAAAGCAAAGAAAGGGAAAATGGGCATTCCTAATGCTTTTCCAGAACACCACAAATACATCGGATATAAGGATGCAATACTCACTAAAATTGCAGCCACACTCACGAGTGGATTATTGGTTTGTAAAGACTGAGCATTCTGAACAAAGAGTACACCAACGCCAATCCAAAACATCTGAAGCAAACGTTTTCTTTCTAAACGAATAATTTCAGATTGAGCTTGTTGATAAAAAGCAATGATTTGATGATATAAGCTCATGGGAATTACGACGATGAAGAAGCACTTAAAACCAGATCAAATACAGCACATTGCTGTCGAGTCATTTCTTGAGCTGTATAAGGCTGAAATGCTGACCAATTCGTTTCGGGTTTATATCCTTTTGGAGTTGAGATTAACCAGTTTAATTGTTCAGTGACTTGTGAGATTAGGTGAATGGGATTGTCTTGAGAATCAAAGGTAACAACTTGACCCGCTTGACAGTTTTTGAGAATATCCACAACTGAGCTTTGTTGGTGAAATAGAGCAAAAATGGGTTTACGTGCTAATATACAAGGGTACAATTTAGAGGCTGTATAATCGGGATTATTAGAACCAATGAGTAAAATCCCATCACTATCCACTAAAAGTTGTAATGCTTCAAAGTAAGGAATGCGATTTGGATATTCTTCGACTAAATCATTGACTCCAAATTCTTCAGCAACAGGTTCAACAGTTTTAATAGCTCGTTCGCCCGGAGCATAACTGGTTCCGACAAAATGTAATTTAATTGAATTCCAATATTCAGGATTGCGATCGCGCTCTGATTTAATCCCTAGAAATAAAGCCTGTAATGCCAACTTCATATCACTTCCAGCACGACCCACATAAACCCAGTGGCGTTTACCATCATTGGGATTAAAGATGGTTTGTTTGACGTTGAGTTGAGGAAGTAGCTCAAAGTCTTTTTCAGGCGCACCGAAAGGTAAAACGGTAAATTGTTCTTCTTTTAGCCACGAGTATCGCTCCAATAATGTTTTTGGATAAGCAGGAGAAACGCTAATCACATGGCTAACTTTTCGCATCGCAAATGGTTCTAAAACCTCAGCAACTTTTTGAGAAAAGCCGTACTTCAAGTGACCGCCTGGAGGTTGCTCATATCCGTATTTTTTGCCATAGTCACTGAGCCAAGGATCTTGCAAATCGATTAGATAAGGAACTCGAAAACGACGAAGCCACAACGGTCCTAACGCCATCGTTAGAAAAACTGTTGTGGAGAAATAAATTAAATCAATTTTTTCTTGGGCTAAAATTTGGTGACCCTGACCAAATAAATAGGGAAGACATCGCCAGCCAATATTACCTAGTCCCAGCTTACGAGTTTTTTCTACTGGGAGTGCCTTAATCTGAGTAACAGCAAGATTTTCAGGTACAGTTTGAGTTAAAAGTGGGTCTAATGTGCCTTCGACACAATCAGGATTTACTGTTAGGATTAGAGGCTCCCAACCGAATTTTTCAAAATAGGGTAATCCCATTCTCACCCGTTGATGATCGGCTGCATTAATCGGGGGAAAATGGGGGCTGATAATCAAAACTTTACGGTTCAAGGCAGATTCCTCTTGATCTAAAAGGGCTGAGAGTGAAAGTTTTGACAGAAACTCTCTACTACAGATCACAAGGAATCGCTTAGTACATCCGGAAAAATACTGAATTCTTTCAAGTTTAGATCAGCAATCGACTAACATTTTCTCTGAACTTGTACCGACTAAACTACAATAAAGCTGCTCGTACTGATCAACAATTGCAGAAGTAGAAAAGTATTCTTCGACACGTTGACGGCAGTTGGAACGGTCAATTTTCGTGATATTTTCGACTGCTGTACACGCTTCTTCTATAGTATTAATTAGATAACCATCAACACCCAGCCGCACAATTTCAGGTAAGGCACCTCTCGGACAGGAAATTACAGGCGTTCCGCAAGCAAGAGACTCCGCGAATACAATTCCAAAAGGTTCTTCCCATTCAATCGGAACAATCATTGCCGCCGCCTGACCTAAAAGTTCATTTTTTTGTTCATCGTTGACGGTGCCAACGTATTCAATTCCATTTTTTCCAAGATGGGGAAGAATTTCGTTTTCCCAATAGCTTCCTGCTTCTCCTATGGTGCTGTAGTTGCCAGCAATGAGTAGACGTCGTCCTGTTTTTTGAGCAACTTTTATCGCAGTGTGAGCGCCTTTTATCCGTTCAATTCGACTCAAAAAGACTAAGGGTGCATCCTCAGCAACATGAGGTTGAAAGGTGAATTTTTCAGGTTCTACACAATTATGAATTGGATGCCAAACGCCTCCACCTGCTCGTCCCTGACGACAAATATGTTCACTACATCCTGTAAAAGTAAGAGAACTTTTCGCTATTTTAGTCGCCCATTTAACCGATGATCCTCCTGTTGCCCGTTGATAGGACATCACTTTCGGTAAGGAAGAATTTAAGAGCGGTAATAGATAGAAAACACGGGAGAAACTGTGAAGAAGATCGGGTTTAAATTTTTGAACAGCCGACCACAAAGCGGCAGTATTTTGTAGGGCATCAAATTGATCTTGAGACTTTAAACCCGGCCAGGGAAAATGTTGATCAGCAGGTGAAGTTGAGTCTCGATGGGCAACTAAGCCAATAGTATGACCCCGCGATCGCAATTCTGTTACAAGGAGGTCAACAATACGTTCAATTCCGCCATAAAGTGTAGGAGGAACGGGAAGTTCAGGATCGGCCGTTAGAAGGATTTTCATAAGAAAAAGTCTTTACAACTATAAATTACAATTAACAAACAAAGCATTACAAAAACCAAAGTATCTTTTTTGATCTCCCCATCTGAAAAGCTCATAAAATCCAGAGAAGCGAAAGTTATTTTTTCTTAAAAAATCATGTAATTCTCCAAATTCTTGACATTCTTTATTGGCTTTTTCAAAGCTGACTTCAGAATAAATAAAACTAACTAAGTTATTTTTTAAATAAGACTCTGCTCCTTTAAGAACTTCCAGCTCGAATCCTTGAACGTCCATTTTTAATAAATCAATTTTTTCAATCTTCTGTTGCTGGCAGAAGGTATCAACAGTTGTGACTTTAACCGTCTCCACTGTTTTTTCTAAAGCTGTATTTTTAGAACTCTCTCTGACTAGAGTATTAAGTTCAGAATTTTCTCGGATTGAAATCAAGAGTTCATCTTCTTGAGAGCCGACAGCCAGGTTGAATGGTTTGATTCTCTCAGCGTGCTGACTATTTTCACAGAGGCTTTTGAAGGTTTGACTTGCGGGTTCAAAAGCAAAAATTTCTGCGTTGTTGAAGTGCTTATTTAAGAATAAGCTAGTTTGACCGATATTAGCTCCAATATCAAAAATTGTCTTAATTTCTTGGTTATGATAAAATCGCTTAATATCATAGGGATAGCTAAAACCAACAGGGATAACTCTTGTTTTTGGCATCAGCGGAGAAGACAAAACAGAATGTCCTAGGGTTGAGACTGATTTACCGACGAAGTATCTCCAATTCATAATTCACTATATTTGAGATTTTATTGATTCAAAGATGCACCTCGTTCATGTTAATAATTTCTAGACTTGTTCCAGCTTAAACTGTTTTGCTTAGACAACTTAAACTCTAACTTTTAGAGCTGTGCCTCAAAATACAAAGAGTATGGGCGATGTTGATCACGGTCAATACAACCCTTGGGAAAATCACCTTTCTGCCAGCTACAACGAGTAATTTTGCTAAAACCAGCATCTTTGAGAATTTGCTCTAAACTTTCTGCATCGTACCCACCATAATGTTCCCATTCTTGAATAAAAATATGGTTTAATGCGTCTATTTTAGTTTGAAAAACAGTTTCAGGCTTTTCTCCACCACAACCAATTTGATTCAGTGTATCCCACCCCGACTCTAGATAAGCTTTAATATAAAGTTCAGCATCAGGAACAATTACCCGTAAAACACCATCGGGTTGAAGACATCGACGACATTCTTGTAAAAACTGTGAACGCTCATCTACAGGGTTAAGGTGTTCGAGAAAATGTTCAACATGGATACCTAAACATGATGCGTCTGCAAAAGGAAGCCAACGCCGACAATCACCAACAAGGGTTACATTTTGATGAGGGAACAAATCAAGATTCACCCAGTCTGAATGACCAAAAGGGCCACAACCTACATTAACTAAAAGATTGTCCTGCTGTTGTAAATGATGAATTTTAGCTCTTAGTCCTGGATGAAGTTGAGACAAAATACGAACTCGTAAAGCATTAAGTTCAAGCCGCATATGGTTAAAGACATGATGGTTCATAGGAAGTCTAGGAATCAGCCATGCACCAAAGCGTTGTTTTAAAGTCATTGAGTTAGCCATTGTTTTTTCACTCATTTATCAGCTTTTGCCACAATACTCAATTGTGGATGGTAGGTTCTAGCTTTTTTATCTTCAAATAACAAGCTATAACTTAGGGCTTTTGCGATTTTACCTGTCACCCTCTCATATTATAAAAGCAGTGCTTAATCTCAAAATCCGGATCATTTATCTAAAAACAAAAGCTCGATTACCCTTCTCGAATGATCCAAACTAAAAACCCTAAAATTTGTTCGACAGGTGGAAGTGGATAATCTGTTAAATCAATGGTTACTATTTGTCCCTCTAGTTTCAGAAACCGCCATTGTGTTCCACTACTAACAGTGCCGTAAATTGCCTTTTGTTCACAGTCTTTGCGTTGGTTAAATCGCTGGGCTGCAACCATTTCTGCAAGGCATTGTCCAATACTAGATTTTAAATCGGCTTTTTTAGCTTCTACAACTACAAGTACAGGAACTTCAACTGCTAATTGTTCAGGAGAACGGCTGATTAAAAAATCACAAACTCCATTAAGCCCCAACTCAAGATCAACATTAAACTCCTCACCGGAAAAAACACTAATTTGTTTATTGAAGATGCGCCGCACTTCTAACAAAACTGGATTAATAATTACTTCTGAACGAGCTTTTTCTGTATCAACTGCGATCGCCCAGGGAATATCCTCTAGAATACTTTTGAGTGTTTGGCTAGGAGTGGTGACTTCAATGTCATCAGGAAAAAAACGCTCTCCTTCAACAGTGAGCAACTGAAAGTCTTCTTTAACTTTGCTGAAGCTAAATTGGCTGTAGGGCATTTCAAGAAAATCAATGCTTGGAATTTAACTCTCATATTTTATGTCAGTGCCGAGTTAAGAACAACACAGTAACTTACCCAGCAAGAACTGACTTTGAATTGTAGGAAAAACTATCTACAAGCTTTCTCTACAAGACTTAAAAAGTGTTTTTTTTCAAAATCCCAGTTATAACGTTCCCGTCCCAGTTCCCAAGCCATTTTTCGAGCAGATGCTAATTTATTTGGATCGGATAACCAGCTATCTAATATCTTAGCAATTTCCTGGGGATTCTCCAGATTGACTAATGCAGATGCCTCTCCTAATTGTCCTGAAAACTCTGCCTGTGCTGGGGTTTGACTCATCACAATCGGCAATCCAGCTAACAAATAAGTAAAGATTTTATTTGTCAGGCAAATCGCTCGATTATCCGGTTGAGTTTGTTCTAGGGACAGTCCCAGATCGTGGCAAGCTGCAAGCGGAATCATTTGATCTGGGGGTGCAGAGGGCAAAAGGTGAATGCGATCGCCAACTCCCGCTTCTTGGGCTAACTGCTGTAATTGTTTAGAATACCCTCTGGCTGGAATTCCTCTTAAATGCAGTCGAACTGGGGTTTGCATCCATCCCATTGCTTGAATAATTGGCTCTAAACCTCGACCGGGGCCGATCGTTTGAGAGAACCAATAGAGAGAGGGTTCAACGCCAATTCGATCTCCTTGTTGACGTTCTGGGGAGGTTGGAGCCTCTGCTAAAGAAAATACATTTAAGATTGGCTCCATGTTCACTCCGTAGCGCTCGGCGTATGTCTTGGCAATCATGGGGGAAGCCGCCGTCAGATGAGCACATTGAGGAAGCAAGGTTCGTTCAATGCGATCGCGCACTGCCATTTCTGGAGCATGAGCGGGGGTATTAGGCAATTCTCCAATATGAAAATCCTCAGCATCAAATCCAAATTTGGCATTATGCTGTTGAGCTGCGATCGCGACTGCTGGAAGGGCAGCCAAACAATGGGCAATGTACAAATCAGCGGGTTCGGCTGCTGCGGCTTCAGCTAGTTTCAAACTCATCGGATGATGCGCCCAAATCGCAACTGAGAGATTAGGCATCCAACCCCTGCTAACTAAATCATGAGCGAACTTTTGCCGAAATTTGCGCTGAAAATAACTGAGTTTTGACCCTTGATCCACTTGTACCCAAGACCACGCAGCAGTCGATAAGATGGTTTGATCTAAAGGTCGAATCTCTGCCATATAGTCTCCCGCGACAACTCGGACTTGAAAGTTGGCAGCCTGTAAAGCATTCGCCTCTTTCACCAGTCGAGGGTTCGATGCGACATGACCTGGACTCACTAGACAAATTCGTCGTTTATTCATTGGCTATATCCAGCAGCTTGCAGTCCATTCAGCAACTTTTCGAGCAAAACTCGTCGATAATCAGACCATTGCCAACTTGCAGCCGTTTCTAGTGCCGCCTGTCTCATGGCTTTGAGTTCTTCACGATGAGTCATACACCAATCTAAGGCTTCCGCAAGAGCAGTTGCATCTCCAGCCGGAATAATTAATCCATTCACCCCATGACGAACTAAATCTGCCGCACCCGCTTGTTCAGTGGTAATCACGGGAAGTCCCTGAGCAAATGCTTCTGTTACGACCATACCGAAGCCGTCACAGAGAGTGGGAAAGACTAAGATATTAGATTGGTGATAGTGGTTGTACAATTCAGAACGAGGTACAGTACCGCGAAAGTGGATAGACTCTGGCAAACCTTCTAACAGGGCAGTCGGCAAACCCATCGCTCCAAAGACATTTAACTCAGCATGATTGCCCGGTTGCAACTGTTTCCAAGCTTTCAGCATATAATGCGCTCCCTTGCGAATGCTAAATGTTCCCGCCCACAAAAAGCAAACGGCATCAGATTCAGGACTTCTCTGTGTTGCAGTTTCGGTACAAACTGGAGGTGCGCCATAGGGGATGACTTGAACTTTCTCCACATCCAAACCTGCTTTAGCATAGGAAGTCTTGGTAAATTCTGAGTTGGCAATGACCACATCCGCCAGTTCCCATTCTTGTCGGCGGCGTTGAGTACGACGTTCCTGTCGAACTCTGGTATATTTTCGATAGGGTGTATTCAACTCTGGAAACTGGGCTAACTCGTCATGTAACAGATTTTCGACAAAATCATGTTCGGGTGAAGGAACATCATAAATACAAGCAATTTCCTTTTTTTTAGCGGCTTGAAAAGTGGTTAGGCAACCATATTCATAGCCGTAGACTGCATTAACTCCATTTAGCTGATGTTGAGCGACCCAATGATCAAAGCCTGTCAGTCCCCAGTGAAAGATCATATCCGTTAAACGTTGGTCTTTGTCGAGACGAGTTATTAACAAACGCAGCAAATCTGGCCCCGGAAAATCATCAATTAAATTCTGAGGAAATTCAGTAACAGCGCGACGAGAAAACTGCCGAGCCAAATCAAAATTAGCTGTTTTAGCTAAAGAACACAGAAATTGTTGCCAGTTGGCATTGGGTCGTTCCACAACTGTTGTTGCAAAGCGAGTTAACATTCCGGCATCAAATAAAGTCTTACCCACTTGTTGAACAAAGGGTGCTGGTGTCAGATGAGCGAGAACAATTTGAGTTGAAGTTATTGAGTTAGACATGAATGATTGATCCTAATTAAATTGTATTAATTCCAGTGTTTTAAATCAACTCCAGTATAATCACCGAGTAATTGATTTTCTTGACTATATATTTCACATAAATAATCACGATCTTCATCACTCATTCTATTTTTATTCTTGGAATTGTAATCCATAAAAAGATTCCGAAAATGTCGATATCTTGACCAAGCTTGGTTAAATCCAGGAAGATAACGAGAATATTGGGTTAGAAGTTTGTGATTAGGTAAATAGGGAGCAACCATATAGTTTTTCTGAACTTCTGCTTGAAAATCAGGGTCAACTTCTAGGAACTGATAAATTCGCTTTTCAACTGCACGAATATCTTGTTTGAGTTCATCGTAAAGAATAATCAGCATATTTTCACGAGGAAAATATTGTTCAAATCGTTTCAGATGTTGGTAGTAAAAACCTCCACTGACAATTCGTCGATTCAGTTTAGAAATATTTTGTTCATTTCGGATCACATAACCAAAAGTTTGCTCTGGTGTATAGTGACCTGCTCTTAGATTCATGCAGTAATCTGAGAAGGCTCTTTCAATCGGATTTCGGAGAATAAATAAAAGTTTCGTATTCGGTATCGTTTCATAAATTCGCTGAGTTGCTTTTTTCCAGCTCATATACCATACAGTTGCTTCTCCAATAATTTTTTCTCCTTTATGATTTTTAAAAAAAGTTTCGTAATGTGAAAGACCTTTTTGATAGTTGAAATCAAAGAAGAACGGCTCTTTCACCTCACTCATGTAGATGTCAGGATGTTGGCGGATGTATTCAAATAGTGTACTTGAACCAGATTTAGGAACACCTGCAAATATAAAGTTAGGTAAAGTCATCTTAGGATAGTCCTTAATTTCAACAATTTATTATAGTATTAAGTTTTGGAATTTAAGAATTTTGAGTTAAACCAGATTTTGATTTTAGGCTGCATTACCAGCTCAAGTAAACTTGAAAATCCAACAGTTAGTGCAAACCAAGTTAATAGCCGGAGACAGAAGCTCGAAACTGAACCTTGCAATGGGAAATCAGTTTTAACTAAGTGCATCATAGGTATATGTAAAACGTAAAATCCATAGGATATACTACCAATATATGTAAGCTTTTCTAAAATATTTGCTTTCTGTTTATATCCAAAAATAATCAGTGCAACAATTGTATAAAGAGCTGCCATACCCCAACGTAAATTTTCCAAGAGACGACCCATTGTAACCAAAAATAGAATATTCAAAATCGGTAAAGTGAAGCAGAGTAGATTTAGTTGAGATTTTCCGGGAAGTTGACGATTTGTAATAACAACCATAATCATTAAACAAATCGGAAGTAGAAAGAGATCCGACAAGTTGACAATTCCTGCCGCTGAGTTTGGAAAGCCTAGACCATTGAGAACAATTTTTCCAGTCGCAAAATGATTAGTTGCACCCAGTAGTAGTAAATAGCTAATTAAAGGAAATTTAGGAGATCGATCAAGGTTCGGTTCAACTCGCCAAGCAAGCCATAAACCAATTAACCAAAAAATCCAGCCAGAGGCATAGCTGGATAAAAATTGTGGGAAAGAGGGGATAAACCATCCGAGGATACTCACAGTCAATGATCCTAAAATCAGATAGATAAATCTAGGCTGAAAATACCAAATTACCAGAAACGCTAGATAGTATATAACTTCATAGTTTAAAGTCCATAAAATTGGATTACTTGAGAGAACAGGAACAACAAACGGTTGTAAAAAAAAGAGGTTTCCTAAAATTTTAATTAAACTGTCTTTTGGTAAAACTAGAACTGAGAATAATATAGCAACAGCATAAATGGGAAATAAGCGAACTCCCCGACGCATCAGATATTTAACAATTCCGCTCTGAGAACAAGGCTTTGTATTTGTTAATCCAATGACATAACCGGATAATAGAAAAAAGATTAGAACAGCTCCATGAGAAGCATGAAGATAAGTCCAGTAACTCTTAGGTGGATGATAAGTTGGATCTAAGAAATTCTCAAAATTAAAGACATGAGCATAACCGACCCACAGTGCTGCTAAACCTCTTAGTCCTTCTATAGCGTAGTTGTAGGGATACTTTTTCTTGTTTTCCTCTGAAGGGTGCAATTTATCAGTAAGTTTAAGCTGTTGAATCAACATCATATTACATTCATTGAATGATTAAATTTTACTTTTGATTGCACTCCTAGTTAGAATTTTTTTTTAATTTAGACTTCCCAAACACTGAGATCGCGATCTATTAACTGTTCAAGCTTTGAGATATCTTCTTGATATGAAGCAATATAATGTTGCTTTATCTCTGAAGACAATGGAGGAACTTGTGCTTGATTTCCTTTTCTTAACTGATTGGCAATAACTTGAGTAAATTGTGAAGGAAGAATAGATTTAAAAATATCTTTAGCAATACTTTTTCGACTCATTATCAAGTTTATCAAATTATTCTTAGGTAGATAAGTTACATTATGTTTTTGTGAGAGATCTGGAATTAAGTTTTCATCAACTCCAATAAATTTATAAATATCCTCTAAAATATTAACGGGGTCGCTCTTAAAATCCTCATAAATAATTATTTTGATTTGCTCTGATGGAAAAATATCAAGATAACGTTTGATTTGATCGTAGTAAAATCCTGCTTTTAAATAATGAAAATCCCATTCAGGGTTCTCACGAATTCGCTGAGGTTCTGCTTGCAATGCTTTTTGAAAGTCAGTAATAGATTCCCAGCCACATTGAACACGAAATGCCCAGCTTGAATAGGCTCGTTCTATCGGGTTGCGAAGAATTGCAATTAGTTTTGCCTCTGGTATATGATGTCGAATCCGTTCAGCAGCAGTTTGACTGTAAAGATACCAAGTTGAGGCTTCACCAATTATTTGTTCAGATGTTGCCTCTTGAAATAAAGCTTGGTAATCTTCAAGGGTCTGAATACCCCAATGAGGCTTTTGTTCACCCTCAAAGGAGAAAAAATGAGGTTCCTTGAAGGGAGGCATATAAATTTGTGGGTGTTGTTTGAGATAGTTATAAATTGCTGTTGTACCTGCTTTGGGAGTCCCAAGCATCAGAAAGTTTGGCATTCTCATCTATTAATTCCTCCTTTCATTAATTAACTTTAATATTCAGATCGCTGAACTTAATTCTGACTCAAACGATAAACTAATTTTTCTTTAAGTTTTGCGAATTTCCAGCCTAATGCTGCTTCACCATAGCCATATTGATACACCCAATTTTGAATTCGCTTTGCTTCTTTCCAGCCTAGAAAACGACACAAAGATTGAAACATTGGCCCTCCAGTGGGTTTAAGATCAGAGCCACCAAATTGTTGAACTTTTGCTTCTGCTTTTTGAGCTAAGTCTGGAACGTCTGGATAAACTTCATAAATAAAACGTTGAAAAACTCTTGCACAAACCTGACGAGTTCGAGAACTATTTTCTGCGGCGATAAGATTGGTTGTACCCTTGTCTAAAGATAAAAAGGCTGATTCCCAGGCTTTTCGAGACTTCGAGCCACTTAAACTGCCAGAATTTCCCGATCTGTAGTAGGTTTTAGCACCCCAACAAAACTTCACACCTTGACTCGCTAAAACAACTCGACAGAAGTATTCACCGTCATCATTTAAAGATACATTTGTATCCCAATAACCTGCTTTTTCTATAATACTACGAGGTACAAGCCATGTAGCTGGGTGCATCATCCAGTGTCCTTCCCACGCACAAACGAGCCAATCAACAGGTGACATATTTTCCCAGAGAGGCTGAGGTGTAAACAAAGCTTCAGAAGGTTCTTTATAAAATCTAGCCCATTCTCCACTGGCTACAAATTTAGAATGACTATCTCCTAAGAGTCTAATTTGACGCTCTATTTTACTAGATTCTAAAAGATCATCAGCATCTAGATATTGAATAAAGTCTCCTTGACATTCCTTCAGGGCTGTATTTCTCGCAGCACTAGCTCCCATATTAGGTTGATGAATGACTTTCACCCTTGTTGACTCAAAACGTTGAGCAACAGCAAAGCTATTATCTTTTGAGCCATCATCAACAACTATAACTTCTATGTTTTCCCAAGTCTGTGCTAGAGCAGATTCTAAGGTTTCGGCTAACCATTGTTCGCAGTTATAGCAAGGAATTAAAATAGAGACCAGTGGTTTTATCATAAATTTAGATTTTTTTTGAGTTTAATTTAAAGTTTAAGCCTGTCTTTCCGAGTGCAATTGCTGGCTTTTCAATGTATTGATAGAAAAGAAAAGAGATTCCTAGACAAATTAATAATAAGGATAAATCATAGAGAATATGGAGAGGTAAAGACTCTAGCCAGATACCTTGTCGATACCGAATGAGTAAGTAGCACCCAATCGGAACGTGCAGCAAGTAGAGACTGTAAGACAATTCTCCAACATAACAGAGAATATTATTTGCATTGAGGAAACTATTGTATTTAAAAGAGAAGATAATACTCAGAACTGTGAACACAGAAGCAATTTGAATTGAGAGAGAACTAGGATCAGCACGAATTTGATCGAGAGGGATTGGATAAAAGGTATGAATCAGCATTCCAACTCCACCCAATCCTAAGATAAATTTCCCTTGTAAACTCTGACCTTTTAAAAATTCATATAAACCAATTCCTAAGAGAAAGAGACACCATCGATCTAAAAAGAAAAGACCAGGAATTTGATACAAAGCTGGAATAAAACTAAGTCCTGTAACGATGTAAATGATTGGAAGATTTAAAGGTTTGTAGATTAAAGTCAAGCCGAGGACAAGGTAGAAGAAAATCTCATAGGTTAAACTCCAATAGACCCAATTTACGGTTTTCACTGAACTTGCTGGAGAGGTAGTAACTGTCAAAGTTGCAAACCATTCCTGAAAATTTTGAGGCCATTGCACTAAATCATTTGGGCCAATCAATAGCTTCAAGATGACGATACTCAAAACCACAACAAAAATACTAGCGAGATAGGGCGGATAAATTCGAGAAAATCTTCGCCAAAAAAAATCACTCATCGATTTAGAGCGTTTAGCGGCTAACTGAATACAGAAACCACTAATAATAAAAAAAATCGGAACACCAATATATCCTAAACGAGCAAATTGGTAATAGAGATTATCTTGTTCAGGAATTCTACCATTGAAGTGGTAGAGAACAACCCAAATAGCTGAGAAGCCCCGTAAGGTATCTAACCAAGCATTTCTATTTTTAGAAGTTTTAACTTTCTCATTCATTAGTTTTATAATTCATTTTCAATTCATCAATCTTCAAATAACTGAACCCAAGATGTATTTGAGAAAGCCTCTTGTAACTCTTGATAATTTTGGATGATATCTGATAGAGGTTTAGAAGCTTGTTTCTTTGTTTTCGTAGCTAGAGATTGAATATCTAAACTCAAAAAACGCTGAATTTCATTGGTAGTCTGAGTCGGGTTTCCAACTAAGTCTTCATAGGTAACAGAAAGTACCCGATGATTTGCAAAGAACTCATCGGTTTCATCTTCCATTCTGCGATGAGCTTCAAAGTCTTGTAAACACTCATTAAAATCCAGTTTAAATTTGACAGCTTCACTAGGATTTCCAATACCACCTGTTGCTCCTATACCCCAATTTCCTGTTTTTTGAGCCGTTTTTCCAGATACCTTACTCCGAAGTAAGTTTTTTCGTTTTAGATGAACAATAGCAATGTCTGTATTGTCTTTTAAGTAAGTCCATACATCAGACTTTGCTGAACTCCAAGACGGTTCATAACCGACATCTTTCCACCATCGATCAAATTCAGGTGAATTCCACCAAGGATTATCCGCACGACCTTGAGGATACAAAAGTTTAAAGCCAACCGCTTTAATTCTTGGGTGTTGAGGTTTATAGATTTCTTGTTGAAGAAAACGAGCGGGATCGTTATTTCTGAGGCTAACAATTTTGCGATCGCTAGATTTAGCTCGATAACCCAGAACAGAAAATGGAATTGATTCAAGATGACGGTGGAAAAGCTCAAAAAAACAGAGAGTTTGGGGATGGCTAGAAAGTAGAGAACCCAGTAGAGTTGAGCCAGTTCGGATATTACAAACGATGACAAATTTTTGATAGTTATCGTGGCTAGAGAGTAAATGATGATCAAGCATCCAAGACTCTAGCCTATTTTGATATTCTTGAATTCCTTTTTCTATTTTTTGAGTCAGCATAAAGAGTATATTTCAGAGATAAATCTAGATTAATTTGTAACAATATGTTTCCAAGCATAGCGGAAATACCAAGGCTTGGAATCAGCTACATAATGATGTAAGATAGCTTTTGGCTTAACAACCTCTTCTTTATCTGGCATCACAATGTAATCTTTTTCGGTAGCAATAGCACAAGGTTGTCCTGCCATAAGCATGGCAGTAATAGCCTGTTCTTGGTAGTAATGAGTTCCTTCTTTTTCAATCAAAGTTCTGCACCAAAACTCAAGCTGTTCCCAATCAATCTCATCACTGTTTAATCCACAAATTCCAACGTTCAAGCGTTCAGTGATTTCTGCTCCAGTTAAAGATGTCATTAAAGCATCTGAATAACCGTAGGAAGTTTCTACATCGACCATGTGACAGGGTTTACTCGGAGACTTCAACCAATTGATTAGAAAGGTTGGAGTGCGGAAAAAGATCATATCCGAATCTAGGACTAACTTCCATCCAGAGGAAGCAATGTGAATGTCAGTCAACTTCCGCATATTTGGGTAATTCGCACGACGTTCTCTCAGGTATGGAAACTTACTAACAGGTAGATATTCCTCCAGGCGTTCTTCTATCTCGTTGAGATAAATAACCTTTGCATCTGGAAATATTCGCTTAATTTGTTCAACATACTTGTTTTCTAATGTCCCATCATCATAAACTACAGGTCTGAGATTAATATTAGAATGCAGTGCCATTGAGTAAGCACAGAAACAAGTTTGATACCAGAACCTTTGACCACTTAAAAAGTAAATCTCATAGCTTTCTGTTGTTGGGTCATTCTGGATAGGTTTCAGATGATATGCAGCGGCTTCCATCTTTTGACGTGCTTGCTCATCTATTGCCCGTCTCATCGGATCTCGACGAATATAGTGTTGAATAAATCCTTTAGGAGCATAGTAAAGTCGATAAGCGACTACTCCTAAGTTTAGAGATTTAGCGAATTGCTTGACTGATATATTCATCTGATTTTCTCATAGAACTACAACATTGGTTAACCTATTCATTGACTCTTTATATTCAGATTCACTTATGGACTTGATAGAGTAAATTTTATGAGTTTTAATTGGTTAATTTACCTAAGCCTTCAAACATTCCACAAGCTCCTTTCCATCTAATGTATGAAGCTGTATCTTTCCAAGGCTGGTAAGTGAAAAAGGATTTGACTTTTCTCGGCAATACTGTCCAACGAGGAATTTTTTTCCAGGTTTGAATACCATGTAAATCCAGTACCTGAATCCATGAACGCCAAGAAGCATAGTTAACACCTGCAAGATACTTTTTAGTAATGCGACTTGCAGGAATTAAATGAGTGAGTTGGAGTTGAGGAAAGTAACCGACTTCCCATCCAGCTTCCATAATTGTTAGAATGATGTCATTATCTTCTCCTGAAACTAATTGTTTTCCCGTTCGCCCTAGACCTAATTTAGCGGAATTTCCTAAGACACTATGTTGATACTTTTCGGCTGCTACTCGTCGTAAAGCTAAACCCGCACCAATGGGAGCAAAACTAGGATATTCTTTTGGAAATTTACTTCCTGCTTGAGAAGAAGTTATAACTTCATCACCTAAATCTCTGAGTGCTAAAGTTTTATAGAATTGTTCGACCCAAGGCTCTGGATTTACTTCAAATTCAGGAATTGATTTCCCACCAATTGCACCGATTTCACTGTGATCTTGAAAAATTTCAGCGACATTTTTTAAATAGTTAGGATCGAGAATGTTATCATCATCTGCAAAGACAAAAAGATCGGCAACAGCTTCTTTAAATCCTCGCAATCTAGCATTAGTTAACCCAATTTTTTCTTCTCGAATGTGTCGAGCATTTGGATGCCAACTTAAATCGATTTCTGATGAAAGTTGTGTATGACTCGCATTATCAATCAGTAAGAGTTCCCATTGATCTATCGGTAAGGTCTGAGATTTAAAACCCTCCAACACTCGACTAATATAATGGGGACGAGGATTATGTGTACAGATAATAGCACTGATAATTGGCTTCATGGCAAAATTAATTAGTAATTTTCAATCGTCTGTTTAGCCATTTGTTCACGACTAAAAAGCCGTTCAACTCGTTGACGACCCTGTTGACCCATCTGATGACGCAAATCAGCATCACCAGCAAGGTTTAAAATCTTTTCGGCTAAGTCTTTTGGATCGCTCGGTTGAGCAAGTAATCCTGTTATTTTTTCTTCAATTACTTCTGGAATACCTCCAGTTTTACAACCAATGACCGGTTTTCCATAACTCATGGCTTCTACATAAATTAAGCCAAAAGATTCATAGCGCGAGGGCGCAACAAACAAGTCACATTCTTGATACTTATGATGTAACTTTTCTGTATCAACTGATCCCGCAAAGACTACAGAATCGTTAAACTTACTCCCCCATTTTTCTTGAAAGCTTTGTTGATAGGTATTATCCTTGTCTTTACCAACAAGAGTAAA
>JBCBCI010000087.1:0-24343 GCA_038530755.1 Cyanobacteria bacterium J06592_8
CAACCCGGAACCCACTCCCAACCCGGAACCGACTCCCAACCCGGAACCGACTCCCAACCCCGAACCGACTCCCAACCCCGAACCGACTCCCAACCCGGAACCTGAGAATGGAGACAATTCACCGAGTCCTGAACCGATGAATCCCGATTTGGATGATAGCGATCCGCCTTATGATCCGACAAACTTCATTTCATCGATTAACTTCCCGACACTCACTCCGAACACGATCCGAAAAGCACGGAGTCAAGAAGCAACCCCTGACGCAGACAACTTAGAGATTACTCCGGAGAGTCAATTTGGTTTTGAAGGAAATGACAACCTTTTTGCAACGGCTTCAACCTTTGAAATATTTGCAAATCAGGGAAATGACTATATCGAAGGGAAAGCCAATAATGAAACCATTTATGCAGGACAAGGTAGCGATCAAGTCAAAGCTGGAGATAATGATGATACCGTCTTTGGTGACATCGGTAATGATGTCATTCAAGGTGAAACGGGTAACGATATGATCTTCGGAAATACTGGAAATGATACCCTCGCGGGTAATCAAGGATCGGATAGCCTCTATGGCGGTCAAGATGACGACATGACCCAAGGCGGTGAAGATAATGATCTTAGTTTCGGAGATTTGGGTCGAGATTCTATGGAAGGTAACGATGGAAATGACACTCTGATCGGAAATCAACAAGCAGATACAATTTCAGGTAATGATGGAAATGACTTGATCTACGGCGGTCAAAACAACGATCTCTTAGACGGAAATAGTGGGAATGATACCCTTTTCGGTGACTTAGGAGATGATACTCTTGACGGAGGTAGTGGAGATGACAGCCTAACTGGAGGAGATGGAGAAGATTGGTTAGTGGGGGCGCAAGGCAATGATACCTTAACAGGAGGCGAAGGTAGCGATCGCTTTTATATTGCGGCTAGTTTTGGCAACAATATTATCACTGATTTTGCCGATGGTATCGATAAAATTGCCTTAACTGGAGGATTAACCTTCGATCAATTAGAGATTTCTTCAGACAATGGTTCAACAATCATTACACTGGCAAATAGTCAAGCAGAATTAGCGATCTTATCAGGTGTTGATAGTAGTGCGATCGCTTTTGATGACTTTGCGATCGGATAATTTTAAAAAAAGAAGCGACACCTGTACAGATGTCGCCTGATTAATTTACTTGATCGTTAACGTTTAACCATGGGTCGTGACTGCATACTCTGCTTCGGGTTGACGTTCAGCGGGAGAAATTTTCACATTTCCTTCCTCATTTAAGTCAACCAACCCATGACTACCTTCTGTTAAGTCACCGGATAACATGGCTTCAGCCAAAGCGTCTTCTAACAAATTCATCACCGCCCGACGCATCGGTCTCGCACCGTAGCTAGGATCGTAACCCACTTCGACCAGATGTTCCTTGAACTTCTGTGTAACTTCGAGGGTCATGTCTTTTTCACGCAGCCGCTTGAAGACTTCTTCTAACATAAGGTCGGCAATTAGACGAATTTCCTCTCTCTGTAACTGACGGAAAACAATAATCTCATCCAGACGGTTTAAGAATTCAGGACGGAAGTATTGCTTCAATTCTTCATTCACCAAGTTGCGGATGCGATTATACTGCACATCTTCTCCGGGTTCTGCCATTTCAAAGCCGAGTCCGCCGCCACCTTTTTCAATCACTTTCGACCCAATATTTGAGGTCATAATTAACAAGGTGTTCTTGAAGCTAACGGTACGACCTTTCGCATCAGTTAAGCGTCCGTCTTCGAGAATTTGCAGCATCATATTGAAGACATCGGGGTGCGCTTTTTCGATTTCGTCAAACAAGACTACGGTGTAAGGACGACGTCGCACGGCTTCGGTTAATTGTCCGCCTTCATCAAAGCCCACATATCCAGGAGGAGAACCGATTAATTTAGAAACGGTATGACGTTCCATAAATTCGGACATATCGAGGCGAATCATCGCGTCTTCTGACCCAAAGAAATAGGCCGCTAACGCTTTAGTTAACTCAGTTTTACCCACTCCAGTCGGACCTGAGAAGATAAAGCTAGCAATCGGACGGTTGGGGTTCTTAAGGCCAACTCGCGCCCGACGAATGGCACGAGAAACGGCTGTGACAGCTTCCTCTTGACCAATTAAACGCTGATGGAGAGTATCTTCCATATTCAGCAATTTCTGAGACTCAGACTCAGTGAGTTTGTTAACCGGAATACCCGTCCAGGCACCGAGAACTTCAGCGATATCCTCTTCTGTGACAATCAGTTGTAGTCCCGGTTTACCTGATTCTTTTTCTTGGGTAATCCCTTCAATTTTCTCTTTGAGTTCGATTTCGCGATCGCGTAGAGTTCCGGCTTTATCAAAGTCTTGAGTTTTCACCGCCTCTTCTTTATCGCGGATAATATCAGACAATTCCCGCTTCAGTTCTTGAGTTTCGGGAGAGGGCTTGGAGTTCATCACCCGCACGCGAGATCCCGCTTCATCGATCAAGTCAATGGCTTTGTCCGGTAAGAAGCGATCGCTAATATAACGATCGGATAAAGTCGCCGCCGCGTACAAGGCTTGATCGCTAATAGTGAGTCTGTGGTGCTGTTCGTAAGCCGGACGCAGACCAAACAGAATCTCGACCGTATCTTCGACGCTGGGTTCACCGACCATCACAGGCTGAAAACGCCGTTCTAGGGCTGCATCTCGTTCAATATGCTTGCGGTATTCATCAAGGGTGGTTGCGCCCAAACATTGCAGTTCTCCCCGTGCGAGGGCAGGTTTGAGCATATTTGCTGCATCCATACTGCCTTCAATCGCCCCTGCACCAACAATGGTGTGAATTTCGTCAATCACCAGGATAATATTACCTGCGGATTTCACCTCCTCGACGATCTTCTTGAGTCGTTCTTCAAATTCTCCCCGGAAGCGGGTTCCAGCGACTAACGATCCCATATCCAGGCTAACGACCTGCTTATCTGCTAACAACTCAGGAATATCTTCTTGGGCGATGCGTTGGGCGAGACCTTCTGCGAGCGCGGTTTTCCCAACACCCGGTTCACCAACTAAAACGGGATTATTTTTGGTGCGGCGTCCGAGAATTTGGATGACTCGTTCAATTTCCTTTTCTCGACCCACAACCGGATCGAGTTTTCCTTCTCCCGCGAGTTTGGTCAAGTTCGTGCCAAATTCTTCGAGGGTAACGGTGCGCTTGCTACCCGAACTTCGTCCTCCGCCCGCCGCCGCTGTCGCGTTTTCCTCTCCTAAAGCCCTAATGATATCGGTGCGGAGTTGGCCTCGGTCAATGCTAAAGTTTTCCAAAACTTTTGCGGCAACTCCCTCTTCATCCTGCAATAATCCTAATAAGATGTGTTCGGGCCCGATGTAGTTGTTTCCCATTTGGCGGGCTTCTTGCAGAGAGCTTTCAAACACCCGCTTGGCTCTCGGTGTGAAGGGAATTTCAGCCGGAATGAAGCCCGAACCACGTCCGATGATCGACTCAACTTCTCGCCTGGCGTCTTCAAGGTTTATGCCTCTATCGGATAAGAGTTTAGCCGCGACACTGCTTCCTTCACCCAAAATTCCGAGAAGCAGTTGTTCGGTGCCGACAAAGTTATGTCCTAAGCGGCGTGCCTCCTCCTGAGACAGCATGACAACTTTAATGGCTTTATCTGAAAAGTATTCAAACATGATGGTTTGGTTTCACCTATTTATAGAGGTTATGGCATCTCCAGTTTGGAGGCGCGGAGTCAGATTTTTTTTCGTCTGACCGTTGTAAATTTTTGTGTACTTGATTGTTATCCCTACTGTACCGTTATTTTAGACCAGGATACAGTGAGGAGAGCCGTAATCTACCGGACGGTTTAGAGATGATGCTAGAAGCAATGGCCTGAAAGAGTTTCAGTCGTGATTAACGCAGAGCGCGTCAGTAGCGTTGCCAATCGCATTTCTCCAATATCGTTACATTTGATCGATCCTAACTACAAATCCTTCATTTTTGCGAGTAACCAGTTAGCGGCTGTGGCTCGACGGGCTTGGGCGGGAGTAAATTCTCCTATTTTGTATCCAGTAAACCCTAATTCTTCTTTTAAGAGTTGTTTATAGGGTTTGGGAATAGAGCGAGTTAATTTAACAGTGGCCGGACGACTATCAATAAAGTCTGGGGGTTCGGGATATTCCTCTTGCCAAGCCGGATCAACATTGGTAGAATCCCAGTTTTGAGTGTTTGTGTTGTAGCGATAACCCAAATAATACCAGACCAGTTGATTGACGGTTGTATCATCGAGTTCTTCATTCAGAATTGCCCAAAGGGTATCGGTATTGAGTGGAGGAAGTTCAGACATGGAGTCTAGGTCGTTGAGTTTATATTACTGAGTTCAGGTTGTCTCTATAATAGAAGGTAAAATACCTCATGCAAAGTTCGCGATCGCCGATCCTCTATTTTTCAGCTTTTGGGAAGAGAGTTTGTTTGAGCCGTTGCCAAAATTAGATCTGATTCAAGATTTAGCAGTCTTCTCCTATACTATACACGCTACAATACCGAATTTGATATGATCAGCTTTAGTTTCAATGGTCAAAGCAAGAGCCATTTCTTGGGGAAGTTATTGAGGATTGAGTGCTAAACGATGACGAATAAATTCAGACAAAGTTTCGGAATCATATTTTTGACCCTCACCCCTTTTATTTTAGGGATCGATTCTGGAATATTGACAGCATTTGCTCAAGATAGTCGTCAAGAGACGAATTCGGATGAATCTGAAGAAGATCAACAAGTTCTCGATCAATTTTCACCGAATCCATTAGAAAGTACCGAACCTGATCCTTTACTTCCCAATCCTCCGACTCTAGGCGATTTACTCAGTGAAACTCAGCAAGAAAATCTCGCACCTGAGTTAGATCAACTCAATGAACAAGCACTCGAATTACTCGAACAAGGAGATGCAGTTGAGGCGTTCAATTTATGGACTCGTGAATTGAGATTACGGCGTTATTTTGGCTTCTTACCGGAGATTACTGCTTTACAACGAGTCGGTTTAATTGCTTGGAATAATAACCAACGTCTCTACCTTCAATTTCTCGTTGAACGCTTAGAAGAGATTTTAGCAACAGTGAAAGCGGAAGATACGATTGATGTGGAAACCGTAGAAGCATTGGGAACTGCTTTTAAAGAAACACGAGAAAAAGACTCAGCCATTGAAACCTATCAAATCTTGCTAGATTATGCTCGTCAACAGGAAGATATTCTCCGAGAAGAACAGGCTTTAAATGAAATCGGTCAAGTTTATTTGAATTGGTTAGATTATCAACCCGCAGCCATCATTTATGAGGAATTACTGGAGATCCAACAACAAATTAAACTATTGCGGATTAGTGGCTTGTTACCGCCTGCGCCTACTCCAGATGAGAATGCAGAAGGAGAAGTAATTACTCCACCGAGTGAAGTTCAATCTCTAGAAAATTTATCGTTTATCTATGGACAATTAGGGAAACCCTTGAGATCAATTGCAGCCAAAGAACGGTTAGTAGGTTATTATCTACAATTGCAAAATTCTCAACCGATACCGACTTTAAAGTTAGCGATTGGTTTAGATTATGAAACGCTCGGACTTTTTCAACAAGCCAGTCAGAGTTATCAAGAAGCCTATTCTACCGCGATCGCACCCAATACTCAACAACTCGCCAGTGCGAGTGAAGCCTTAGAAAGATTGGCACAACTCTATCGTTCTCAAGAGCAAAATCAAGCGGCGATTGAGTTATATCAAGCCCAGTTACTCATCGAACAACAAGCCTACAATTTTTATGGAATGATGAATGTTTATGATAATATGGGTCAAGTTTATTTTACAATAAAAGCCTATCAACGCGCTTTAGCCGCCTATCAACAAGGGTTACAAATTGCTCGACAACTTAGATATCGCGAAGATCATTTTGTCAAACGGATTGAAATTGTGAATCGACAAATTGCGCCGTGAGTTAATCGCCATCAAGTTCGATGCAATCTAAACCCAGTTCATGTTTCAGTGGATTCGATAATCCCGAACAGCATTCAAAATTCACACCTTCTATATGGGTTTGCTGGAGATGACTTCCAAATAAATTCGCTCCCATTAAATTAGCATAAGAAAGATTAGTTTGCATTAAGTTTGCATGACGAATAAAACAGGAGCTGAGATTCGCTTGATGGAGATTCGCTTGAGTTAAATTCGCACGAGTTAAATCCGCATGAGATAAGTTCGCATTCGTTAAATTAGCTTGAGTAAAATTGGTATACCGTAGATAGGTTGAACTGAGATTAGCCTCTTGTAATTCCGCTGCATTCAGGTTAACTCCACTCAAGTTTACTTTGATTAAATTTGCTTGTTTGAGGCTACTGTGACTTAAATTAGCTCGGTAGAGATTAGCTCCTCGGAGATAGGCATCGTCAAGATTTGCACCTTTAAGATTAACCTGTCTCAAGTCAGCATAAGACAAATTTGCCCCTCTTAAATCTGCCCCTTGTAGGTTCACTCCTCGCAAGTTCGCATGACTCAGATTTGCCCCTCGCAAATTCGCATCCTTCAGGTTCGCACATTCGAGATTGGCATGAGATGAATTGACTTCACTTAAATTCGCTGCAATTAAACTCGCCGCCATTAAATTTGCATGGGTTAAATTCGCATTTTTAAGATTAGCATGACCGAGTTTAGCACTGGTTAAACCTGCATCGGTGAGGTTAGAATATTGAAGATCGGCGCGACGAAGATCGGCTTTAACTAAACTCGCATCGCTCAAATCTGCATGATTTAGATTTGCAATCAAGAGTCTAGCTTCGTTTAAAACTGCACCTGACAGGTTAGCTTGTGAGAGGTTCGCCAGTCGCAAATCCGCTTGAATCAAATCCATTCCTCTCAAATCAGTTTCTCGCAGATTTGCACCTTTAAGATCTGCACCACTTAGGTTGAGTGCTTTCAGGTTCGCTTGACGAAGATCGGGTCCTTTAAACTGACAGAATAAACGATAGGTATTTAACTCTGTATTAGAAGGCTGACAAGATGAACTTTCATCAAGACTAACCAGGTGGTATTGAACATTAGCGGTAAACAGCGTAAAAACAAGATTGAAAACTTCCAGGAAGTTAATAAAGTGCTGACATTTTTCCTTGACATAGCCTTCGTAGTGCTGAATTAGATTCGCAATGCAGCATTCAAGATAGATTTGAGCTGATTTAGAGATTAAAATAATTTTCAACAGAAGAATCGCTAGCGTCAAATAGTTGCCACGCTCGATTAATAATACAAATGGGGTTGACGGCGATTGATGATTTTCTGTGGTCAGGAGTCTAATTAATTGTTTACAGGTTTTGGAAATATTGCTTTTAGTAACGGTTTTAAAGTTATGTTGCTCGTCAAATCGTTCTAGATTTTTCTGAAGTTTCTCTCGAATTTCATTAGCCGGATATCGAGACGAAATATGAAGCATCAAGTAGTTGAGAAGGCTTTTTTTGAAGTCTTGATAATTATAGTTTTGAGTTTGTTCTATAAAAATGTCAGCTTGATGAGCGTAACTTAAAACTCGCTCAGTTGAAATTGTTTTTTTGATCAGGTTAATCGCTTCATCTCCCAATTGAGTGGGGTTACTCAAGTTTTGACTGGCTGTTTTGGGAGACTGAGAACGAGCCACATACATGGCTAAGTCAAACTTATATTTATTCTTGATTTGTTTGGCTAAATCAATATTAACTTGATGTTGAATTGAGGATTGACTACGATTAATTTGGGTTGAGAGTAGATAGGATTTATATCGATTGATCCAGGACGCTCGTGAATTTAAAGCATATTCACAAATATCTTGGTAGTCCTGAGTCTCTAAGAAGTCACTCGTCCATTTTCTCAGGATATTAACACTAGCAGAAATTCGTTCTTCTCGATAATTTTCACATTCAATTCGACTGAAGAGAGTTTGAATTGAAGCGTATTCTTTGTTAATGATCCAGTTGTTAATGAGAATGTAGAAAGATTGCTTGAGTGTTGATGAAAACGTAAACTGATTTTGCTCGATAATAATCCGGTTTAAGGCTTGATTAACCGCTTCACTTTGGGTACAGTTGAGATGAACAAAAATTTGCTCAAATTCATCAATCACTTGTTCCGGAGGCCACTGATTCACAATCTGAATCAAAAACTGACAAATCTCAACCTGTAATTTTTCAATCTTAGAATAAAAATCACAATCATTTATGTCTGAGTCCGAATGAGAAGGATCACTCTCCCGATTGACTTCATTTATCAGCATAGTAAATACCCCCTGGTTCATTCATCTGAATAAATTGTTAGTTGCTCTAACTGGCTCTGGATGTAGTATAAGCCAAACAACACAAATCTCTTTCTCGTCTTGGAAATCTTTACGTTTACTTCATATAGTTTCGGAATTAACCTGGTAAAATAAAGCAGCGATCACTTTCATCAAGACAGAAGAGCGGTTTGCAAAGTTAGTTGTCATCCAATCCTCCCTCCCGAATATTTGCTCGACAGAGATTTATCCAGTTTCTACCGATCATCTCTATCCCTATATATATTCAAGCGAGTTGAGCTTATGCAGTTGAGCTGAAATATCCTCTGGGGAGTAAGCTGTTAGATCAGTTCTGAGTTTGTGGCTTAGAGGCTAAAAGATTTCTGAACCTTAACCCTAAAATCACATCATCCCATTCGGTTCCTAGATAGCTCACTCCATGAGTCACACGATTAATACAGTAGAAACCGTCGAGATCAGAATCAGTATCTACTAATATTTTTAACTCATATTGAGCCGGAAGCTGAATGTTTTGTTTCAATTCTAAATTCATTTCATCAGGATAGACATAAATATTGTTTCCTGATTTTTCGATTAGTGAAACTCCTTGAACTTTGTGGATCGTAACATTGGGGAGAAGACGGCGTGGATTATAGCCTTGAACGATATTCATTGAAGCTTCCTCCTGAATTTGAATGAAGTTAGCCGAAGCTAGTGTCTGACAATCTAAATTTTTCTACAGGAATGATGATATCATTTCCGCTCAATATTGCTCTCGCTTCACTATTCCCGTTTTCCGAAGATCCTCTGAGAAAATTATCTCCAGAATATCGCTGAACGAGTTATCTCCAACCTCACTAACTATTTTAGCAAGTTTTTCTGAACTTAAGTAATGTTTTCCTCAGAGAATATTGAATAATATTACTGTTTTTTTTAATAAAAAGCCGAATCATTAAATCTAAGCTAATAAATCGTCTACTGTGATACTAAAACCGGGGAGAACCTTTTGAGTATTGATAGTTTCTCCTGAAATCAAAATTTTTCGAGCTTCAACGGTTGCAATAATCACCCAACAATTCTCAGGAAAAACTAACCAAACTTCCTCGCCCCCTGAGCTTAAATATTCTTGCGATCGCGTAATCATATCTTCGGCTAAATCGGTCGGAGAAACGATTTCTGCACTGAGTGGAAAACTCTGAGGAAGCACCTTTTCATTATCATATTGTTCAACTAATTCCGGTGTTAAATAAGCCACATCTGGAAAGCGTCCTTGTTTGTTGGTTCGACAGGGAACATCGGTATAAACCTTTCCGCCCTGTCCACTAGAGTTCGCATAACTTCTCCAATGAAAGCTTAAATTACTCTGTATTTCGCTATGTCTTAAAGTCATTCCATTTTTCTCCGTTAGTTCCCCGTCCACCCATTCAGTGTGTTGAGGAGGACCTTGCATCCAGTCCTCTAGTGAGTTTAAGGTTTGTATTGAGGTCATCATGGTTGTTGTGCTATGAATAGTACACGAAGATTGATCGGAACGAGGAAATAGGATTAAACTGCAAATTCCGCAAATTAATGCTTAAATCAAGAATAAAATCTTGAGACTGCTTATAAAATCTAGTATACAGGTCTAGATACATCGCTACCCATGGGTGTGAAAGCTGATTCGACAGAGGTTTGAGTGAACTTGTGGAAGATGTAACAAAATTGTCAACTCGCTGTCATAGTCCTGTCATATCTCTGCTCTATCTTAAGAATTGTCAGCCCGAAATGCAAAATGTTCCTCAAAACAAGCTCCTCACACTCCTGGGCTGACTTTTTTCTAATACTTTTATTGAAGCCAACTGTAACTTTATATTGAACCTGTAACCATGACACTAGAAACTCAAAACTATAACTTTTCCTCTGGCTTGAACACTCAATCTCCCTCGCCCAAATCATCGCCTTCTCTGATACAAACCCTGTTTCGTTCAACCGCATTAATTTCATTGGGAGCAGGATTAGCTCTAGGTGGAACCTATGTCATCAAGAATCAATCTAGCACTGAAGTCCTGAATGAATCGGCTGTCAATCCTTTAACAGAAACCTTACTGACTCCGACCAATTCAACGCCGCCAAATCCGATTCAAATCCCCTCAAATTTTGTGGTGGCGGTGGTACAAGAAGTAGGACCAGCAGTGGTGAGAATTGATGCTCAACGCACCGTTCAAAATCGACTTCCAGATGCTTTAAACGATCCTTTTTTCCGTCGTTTTTTCGGTAGACAAATGCCGAATGTTCCCGATCGCAGAGTAGAATCCGGTACAGGTTCAGGCTTTATTATTGACTCTAAAGGGGAGATTATTACGAATGCTCATGTTGTCGATGGAGCCGATCAAGTAACGGTAACGCTCAAAGATGGTCGTAAATTTGAAGGAAAAGTAGTTGGAGAAGATCCGATTACCGATGTCGCAGTCATTCATATTGAAGCAGAAAATTTACCAACCATTAAACTGGGAGATTCAGAACAATTGCAACCCGGAGAATGGGCGATCGCGATTGGAAATCCACTCGGATTAGATAATACAGTCACAACCGGAATTATTAGTGCAACTGGACGTTCGAGTGCGGAAGTTGGAGTTCCCGATCAACGAGTTGAATTCATCCAAACTGATGCGGCGATTAATCCGGGAAATTCGGGTGGCCCACTCTTAAATCAGAAGGGTGAAGTCATCGGAGTTAATACTGCAATTTTACAAGGCGCACAAGGATTAGGGTTCGCAATTCCGATTAATAAAGTTCAACAGATTGCTGAAGAATTAGTCGCGAATGGAAAGGTCGAGCATCCCTATTTAGGAATTCAAATGTTAACGCTCAGTCCCGAATTAAAAGCGCAATTAAATTCCGATCCCAATAGCGGTATTCTCGTTAATCAAGATGAAGGCGTTTTAATTGTGCGAGTCGTTCCCAATTCTCCAGCCGATCAAGCAGGTTTACGCTCCGGAGATGTAGTTAAAAAAATTAACGGCGAAACCATTGCAAGTTCCGAACAAGTTCAAAAAGCTGTTAATCGAGAAAAGGTGGGTAGCGCATTAGAACTGGAGTTAAATCGCAACGGTGAATCTCTCGATCTTCAGGTGCGTGCAGGTGCATTTCCTGACCCTCAATCTTAATTTCTCAATCTTAACTTATTTTAGTTTTGACTTTCCTTCCTCAGCTTTCTGAATTTAAAATCAGGAGGCTTTTTCTTATAGGTTTTAGGAATTGTTAATTTCTTGAATTACCCATTCAAAAGTCTCTAAAATATTCTTGAAAGCGACTTCATCTTGCACAGTTGATAAACGAATTGCAGGAGAACGGAACTCTGTTTTATTAAACGGGAGAGATAAACCCACTGAACTGAATTGACTGCGAAGTTCTAACCATTGTTCTTCGCGATCAAAAGGCGGTTGAGTGCTATAATTTAGGGAAGAAATTTCTAAGCGACCGGAAATATCCACACTAAATAATTGTAGAGGTTTTCGTCCTTTAGAACTCAAAATAGCAGCAAACCCTCCATAAATATCTCCGGTTCCCCACTCAATATCGGTTTCAGATTGTTGGTGTATCCAAGCATGAATTTTGCGAGCCATTTCTGCTTCATCTGTTCCGCGTCTGGTTTGAAATTCAGAAAAGAAAGACTTCTCATCCCAACGCCGCCTTTCTCCAGTTGCACTAGATTTTTTCTGTTGGGCTTCTGCGGTTTGACCGATAATACGTGGCACCAATGTTTTCAAACCATCTTGAGAAACATATTGTTTGATTTCTAAAGCCCAAACTTCAATCGGATCGGTTTGTTCATTGAGAAATTCTACAACACGTCTGAGAGCAGAAGGGATTTCATCAGCTACAAAAATGAGGCGAATTTTTCGGGCTTGAATATTGGTTTTGACTTTTTGCCAAAATTGTTCTTCATCAGCCTCTGAACCGAGAAACTCTTCAAAAACTTGTTCAGGATCACGACCTTGATCTCGACAGTTAGCTTCAAATTGAGTAATAGTGGATTCCAAAGGCCAATAAACCCCAACATTAGCAGCATAATCGAGCATTTGACCGAGCATTTTTTGGCGAGTTTCTGCATTGTGCGATCGCTTAATTTCGACTAAAGTAGGAGTCGCATCTTGATCTAGAAATAAATGATCCAGTGACCAGCGCCCGCTTGCTTCTTCTTCAGCCGGAATTGTAACTTCACGAGAAATCAGTAACCATCGTCGAGGAGTCGCCCGATCAATTTCATCTCCTGCTAACAAATTCGGATAGGTTTCTAACAGTTCCTGAAGCTGATCTTCGGAGTCGTAAGCTTGTTCCATCATTTCCACAAGCTGATCGTCATCTTGAATCAGGTATATTCCTCCACCCATAGCGATTATGCCAATGTATAAATTTAAAAATTCTGGATTTGAGATTGATCGGAATCATTACTCTACAATTTTAAGATTAAAACCTTGAGATTAAAATCTTGAGATTGATATTCATTGCGATCATCTAGCTCTCTCTAGTTGTACCTTATTTCGAGTCACCTTACCATTGACCTGTAAACACTTGTTCAGCCGGGCCACTCATGTACAATCGTTCGTCTTGGGCTGACCATTCAATCATTAGGCATCCTCCGGGTAATTCTACTGTAACTTGGCGATCGCAATTTCCAGTTAATACACCTGCTACAACAACGGCACAAGCCCCAGTTCCGCAAGCGAGTGTTGCCCCAGCGCCCCGTTCCCAAACGCGCATTTTCAGATAATCAGGCTTGACAATTTCGATAAATTCGGTGTTGGTTCGTTCTGGGAAAACGGGATGATGTTCAAACTGAGGGCCTATTTCGGCTAGAGGAATGGTGGCGACATCTTCGACAAAGGTAATACAGTGAGGGTTTCCCATGCTGACACAGGTGACAAGCCAGGATTGGTCTGCTACCGTCAGGGGTACATTCACAACCTTGTCATCGGCGGCGGCTAGAGTCGTGGGAATCTCTTTGGCGAGGAGTCGGGGTTCTCCCATATCGACTTTCACCTGTCCATCTGGAAGAATTTCTGGGGTAATCAATCCCGCTAAGGTGTGGATTTTGTAGCGAATTGAAGACTGATCGCGCTGTTCGAGGTTGGCGATAAATTTAGCGAGACAGCGAATTCCGTTCCCACACATTTGGGGTTCTGAACTGTCGGAGTTGAAAATCCGCATCGTGTAGTCTGTGTCAGAGGTTCCAGGTAGGGCAAAAATCACCCCATCGGCACCAATGCCAAAATTGCGATCGCACATCTGCATGGCGGTTTCCGGAGTTATCAGAGGTTCTGACTGGTGACGGTTATCAATCAAGATGAAGTCATTACCCAGGCCTTGGTATTTCGTAAACGCGATCGCCATTTCATCCCTCCGCTACACATAAAGATTAGTCTACCAGAGGGGAGTTCAATAATCTGAGTTTCCGATCAACTTTTCTGAACATACCAATCACAAATCTGAAATTAGAATTGTCGGGTCGTTTATCTACCAGAGAAAAAAAATCCAGAAACAGTTTTAAACTTGCTCCTGGATCTCAGTTTAGACATTGGGTAGACACTTTTTACTCGGACAAAATCTTTAGGTTTTCTGCAAGCGCTCCATTTTTTTTGGCTCATCCATTTTTACAGAATGCCTAAAGATATCCCTGGTTGAAACTGTGTTCAATCCTGGATTATCTGCAAATCCCTCAATTTAACAGAACTCCAACTTGAACATTCAAGGTAGGTACATCCCTTACTCATGGAAATTAGGCTGATTTTCTGCAAATTGGGAAAATTTTTTTGTATTCTCTGCTCAAAACTGAGAGCTTATTAAGTCTTGTAACAAAATGCAGAATCTACTTCCCCTTTGAATGAGTTAGCAGTGAAGATTACCATACGAGGGGTGTTCTACCACAATGGCCGTTGCTCTATCTCCGATCAGCACCCTCAATTCTGTCAGTGCAACTCAAATCATGGACGAGCGACTCGAACAGTTAATTTTAGAGGTTCAGGCGTGCGAATCGACTTCTACGAGACACCAAATCTTAAACCGACTGGTCGATGAAATGCTGCGATCGCGAAGTTGGTGTCGTCCCTTTCGAGGTCAGCCGCTATCGGGTATCTACCAGGAAATTTACGAAGCTGTACACGAACAATTAACCCATAAGGTCAACCAACAAATCAACCACTATCATCCCAAAAAATTATCCGTGAGAGAGTGGATACAGGAGTTGCGTCATCAAGCACTATCTGTCGCACTCAACCACAAACGTTTGCAAATATTAGCATTAGAAGCGCAAAATAGTCCAGTTTCTAGTGAATCTCGTCAATATGCTTTAAGAGAATTAGTTGAAGCCATTCGATATTCTGGGAAATTGTGTCGTCCTCATTACGGGAAATTCTCACCAGAGTTTTATAAACTATTGTACGAAGAAGCAGTTAACCAAACCTTAGTTTATGTTTGCCAAAAAATTGATACCTATCGAGCCGAACAAGGGGGAAAATTTATGACTTGGGTTAATTTTCGGCTGGATAAACTGGTGATTGAATGTTCCCGTCAGTTTAGTTCTCCTCAAACTCAATCTTTTGCCTGTATTGACGATCTCGAACGGGCTTTAGAAAAGCAACAAACAACGACTCCCACTCATGGATTATCTACCCAATTGCGAGAACTTTTAGAACTCGATCCTAATAGTATTTTAAGCAGACACCATATTCGCGCTCGTCCGGATGCGAATTTTCGTGCGATCGCTTTTGCTGTTCTGGCGGAGAAAAGTTGGAAAGAAATCTCTTTAGAATTTGACTTACCTGTTGGGACTCTCAGTAGTTTCTTTGGGCGAACCTGTCGTAAACTTTCCCCGATTTTCAAAGAACATCTTTGATTGAACTTCAAGACTCAACTTATTACACAATTACACCATGACGAATCCAACATTAACTCCCCTAAACTTTAAAGTATCTCTGGCACTATCTGCTCATTCTAAAGCCAGACAATTTTCAGCTTATCATGCTCAAGTTTCCAAAGCAAAACAGGTTTATCTGAATACTTTGGCGGTCTATGCTGTTCAGTTTTATCTCAATTGTCTAGATTTTGAGGTTGATTTAGAGGAAAGTTTTTGTGAAGATCCGGTTATGCAAGCTTTAATGAATATCGCCGATTTAAAAATAAAAAATTGTGGTAAAATAGAGTGT
The DNA here is from genome assembly GCA_038530755.1 of Cyanobacteria bacterium J06592_8. GTDB lineage: Bacteria > Cyanobacteriota > Cyanobacteriia > Cyanobacteriales > Microcoleaceae > Capilliphycus. The sequence continues at coordinate 15,439 of JBCBCI010000087.1, forward strand.
TGTTTTATTTTGGAAAGCCAGCAATCTTGTCAAATCCCTCCCGAAGTTCAAGCCGAGCGAATTGCTTATGTTGTTGTGCAGTTAAATAATTCGTTAACTGATGCCCATTTACTCGGATTTGTAGACAAATTTGAAACTGATATTTTGCCGATTAATTCTCTTCAATCTCTAGATAATTTCCCGGCTTATCTGAATGAAATTCGCGATTCAAGGATGGTTAAATTAACTGTAAATTTAAGTGATTGGTTGCAAAATAAAATGAGGGAAGGATGGCAAAACTTAGAAGCATTACTCGAATCGGGTCAACGATTAACATTAGGATATCGAAGTGGTAAAACTTTCACTCCTCAATCTTCTCCTCATTCCATTCACGGTGCAAAACTGATTGATTTAGGTGCAGGGACAGGAGATCCGACGGTTATTTTATTGATTGCAATCGCACCAGAAACCGAAACTGAAATGGGAATTAGAGTGCAAGTTCATCCGGCATTTGGGGCTAGCTATTTACCGGAAAATATTAAACTTTATTTATTATCCGAGACTGGAGAATGCCTGAGAGAAATTTCCTCTAGACGTTTAGATAACTTTATTCAGCTTCCCTATTTTAGAGGAGTCCCTGACGAACAATTTAAAATAAAAGTAGTTTACAATAATAATCAAGTGACAGAACATTTTAAAATCTAAAATTTGTTTAAGTTTTTCTTGAATTTTTACAAATAAAATCAATGAGTAAATTAGTAACATTAAGTTTAGCACAAGGGAGTTTAGAACATGGTTTTCCCGTTGTGACTGCCCAGTTATGGATGGAGGGAGTAGAGAGAATCAATCAACCCATAATTCGGCGTTTTCAGTCTCTGGGAAAAAAGCAAATCTCCTCAGCCGCTACGCCCAGTTCCATGAAATTTTTAGGGAGTTTACCACCCGCCCCAGAACTCGAATTTCTCTATCGACAATGGCAACTTTTATATAATGCCCTCTCTCAACGGTTAGGATGGTCAGTCCGAATTCAAATCGAACATGAAGAAGTTCTGCAAGTCTCAGAAGTAGATTTTCATCGCATTTGTTTGGAATTAAAAACACAACTGAATACCTGGTTAAATTCTCAACCTTTTCGACGCATCGATCAGCAATTAAGACGATATTTAAGTCCTCAAGATGAAATTCGGATCATTATTGAAACCGATCAAGATCAACTGCGGCGACTTCCCTGGCATTTGTGGGATTTTTTTGACGATTATCCCCAGGCAGAATTGGCTTTAAGTACCGTTGAATCTGTTGGAATTCCGTCACAAACTCAACCGGGTCGAGTTAGAATACTGGCTGTTTTAGGCAATAGTTTCGGGGTTGATATTGAAGCCGATCGCCAACTTTTAGAAAGTTTACCTGATGTGGAGATTGTCTTTCTGAAAGAACCTCGACGCCGAGAACTCGACGAACATCTTTGGGATCGGCAAGGTTGGGATATTTTATTTTTTGCCGGACACAGTCACACCGATGGAGAGACAGGATTACTACATATTAACCCCACCGATACTATCACCGTTCCTCAACTCAAAAATGCCCTCAAAACCAGTATTGCTAGAGGGTTACAACTAGCGATTTTCAACTCCTGTGATGGCTTAGGACTGGCGCGACAATTAGAAGACTTAAATATTGGGCAAATTATTGTCATGCGTGAACCCGTTGCTGATACCGTCGCCCAAGCTTTTTTAAAGTATTTTTTAGCCACATTTGCCCGTCGAGGCTGGCGTCAAATTCCCCTTCATCAAGCAGTTCAAGAAGCGCGACAAAAGCTGCAACCCCTCGAAGATGAATTTCCCTGCGCCAGTTGGATGCCTGTTTTATGTCAAAATTCAGCTTCTGAACCGCTTACCTGGCAAAAATTGCGAGGGCGAGACTCGAAGCGGCTTCAGGTGGCGCAGACAGCCAGTGTGGGGACGACTTTATTAGTGATTGCAATGCGATCGCTAGGATGGCTACAAGGCTGGGAATGGCAAGCTTTCGATCAATTGATGCGTTGGCGTCCCGATGAAGGCGTAGATCAACGATTATTAATTGTTGCTGCAACGCCAAAAGAATTTCAACAATATGGTCATCCTCTACCGGATCAAATTTGGGTGAATGTGATTGAAAAATTAAATGCAAATCAACCTCGTGTGATAGGTTTAGCGTTTTTTAATAGTCGGGCGGAAGATATATTTATTAATCAATTGAAAACCAATGATCGGTTAGTTACATTTTGTCGCTATCCTCAACCTCAAAATCCAAATCAACCTGAAATTAAACCTCTCGCTGAGGTTCCAGTTTCTCAGTTAGGATTTAGTGAGACTATTACCGATCACGATAATATTTTACGGCGTTACTTGATGTTGATGGTGCCGAGTCCAAACCAGAGTTGTATCCCTGAGACTGCATTTAGTTTAACGTTAGCTTTGAATTATTTAGCCGTTGAGGGGATGCAATTTGAAGATCATCATCATCAGATTAAAATTGGTCAGACTCTGATTCAAGGTTTATCAGGACAACTTGGAGTTTATCAATATGAACGAGATGACTTAGCCGGGTTTCAAACTCTACTTAACTATCGTCAAACGGTTTCGACCGTTGTTACCCTTTCTCAGATTTTACAAGATCAAGTCAATCCTAATTTAATTCGCGATCGCGTTATTTTAATTGGTGTAATGGATGAAACGATCGCATATTCTACCTATTATTCTACACCCTACAGTGCGGGAACAAAACCCTATCAAAAAATGGCATCGGTAGAAATACACGCCCAAATGGTTAGTCATATTCTCAGTATGGTACTTGATAACCGACCTCAAATTCAATTTTGGTCCGGTTGGGGTGAAAATTTATGGCTGTGGAGTGGATCGGTTTTAGGGGGGTTAATTGGCTGGAGATTTCGTCGAGTTTGGGTTTGGGGAGTTGTAACGATTGGGGCGATTTTGGGTTTATCGGTTGCTTGTTACAGTCTTTTATTAATTGGGGTTTGGACACCGAATGTGTCGGCGGGATTGGCGATTTTGATTAGTGGTTCAACGGTGATGATGTTAACGACAACCTCTGATTAAAACCTCAATCTCACACCTCACACTAAAAGAACTCAGTTTTGAGTTGAAGATTGAGTTGAAGATTAAAACAAGTTTTTTAAATATCCGAAATCGAGAATCACTTGATTGTAGTTAATTTCAGGGTTAAAGTCGCAAAATTTAGACGATTTAAAATTTTAAAAGTTCCGGAGATTAACTTGGGGTTTCGGTAAATTCATGCAAGTACAGGATTACACCTAAAAACCAGGAGTCAGTCTTATGTCTAGTCAATTTAATTCAAGCTGGAAATTAAGAAAAATATTATCAGGGATAGACAATTTGAATTTTCTCAACAAAGTTAACTATTCTGTTAATTCTGATCCTCAAACACATAAAAATTCATCGGATGAGAAAATCATAAGTAAGCGACGTGACAACCCAGAAAACCTAGACCCGGGTGGGCCTGTTGCCTAAATTGATAAAAATCAGATCGCATCAAGATATATTTGATGCCTAGATTGAGAATCGCCACTGTTTCGAGATACATTAACTTATAAATCAGACATTCTAGATGGGACACCTATTCTTCTCGGTGAAAATCTCAACTGAATGTCTGTTTTTTGATTATTTATTTTCCTCATAATACCGAACAATGTTATATATTATTGATTAGCCCTTAATTAAATTCCTGTGCTAACTTTGGGTACTTCAACAAATATGAATTTTCTCGATCAACTTTCCGCCAGCTTTTCCCACGTTCTCGAACTGATTAATAATATCATCTTTTTTGACATTGGGGGAATGCCCTTAATTGTGCTTTGGTTAATTGCGGCGGGGGCAATTTTTACCGTTTGGATGAAGTTTATTAATCTACGGGCCTTTAAACACGCCATTGATATTGTTCGCGGAAAATACGATCATCCAGAGGATATCGGAGAAGTCTCTCATTTTCAAGCTTTAGCCACCGCTTTATCCGCCACATTAGGACTCGGAAATATTGCAGGAGTTGCGATTGCTATTGGTCTAGGAGGGCCTGGGGCTTGTTTTTGGTTAACCTTGGCGGGTTTCTTAGGAATGACCACTAAATTTGTTGAATGTACTTTAGGCCAAAAATATCGTGTAGTTAAACCTGATGGCACCGTTGCTGGAGGGCCAATGTATTATCTTTCTGAAGGGTTATCGAAACTGGGTTTCCCTGTATTTGGGAAGATATTAGCGATTTTATTTGCAACTTTAGCGATTTGTGGCGCGTTAGGAAGTATGAGTATTTATCAATCCAATCAATCCTTAGCTGGGGTCGCTCAAGTTATCCCTATTTTAGCAGAAAAGAGCTGGATTTACGGACTGGTAATGGTAGGATTAGTCGGGTTAGTTATTATTGGTGGAATTCGTCGGATTGCCTCTGTAGCAGCGACCATTGTTCCAGTCATGTGTGGGCTTTATATTTTAGGTGCAGTCTGGGTAATTTTATTTCATTTGACTGAAATTCCGGCGGCAATTACCACGATTTTGAGTAGTGCTTTTAGTTTCAAAGCGGCAACAGGCGGAACATTAGGGGCGCTTATTCAAGGGTTTAGACGGTCTGCTTTTTCTAATGAAGCGGGGTTAGGAGTTGCTGCGATCGCCCATTCCACTGCCAAAACCGATCAACCCATTCGTGAAGGTTTAGTGGCGACATTAGAACCCTTTATTGATACCGTAATTGTGTGTAATTTAACGGCTTTAGTGATTATTCTCACAGATGCTTACAATAATCCGGAGTTTACCAATTTAGGCGGATCGGAGTTGACCTCAGCCGCCTTTTCAACGGTGATTCCTTGGTTTCCCTATATTTTAGCAGTCGCGGTTTTTTTATTCGCCTTTTCGACCATGATTTCCTGGGGTTACTATGGTCAACTGTGTTGGGAATATTTATTAGGAAGTCGCACAGCAATTGTTTATAAACTGTTATTTTTATTGGCAATTTTTATCGGTTCAGTTGTCAACCCGACTGCGGTAATTGAATTTAGTGATGCGATATATTTAACAATAGCACTTCCGAATATATTGGGAATGTATTTTCTAGCGGGTCAAGTCTCTCAAGATTTACAAGATTACTTTCAACAGTTAAAAGGTTGAGATTAAATTTAATCCTGTCACCCAGAAATCAATTTCCGGGCTAATAGCGGTGTCCTTTTTCGACAACATCACCAACGCCTGATCGATATCTCGAACCTTGATTTGTCTGAGGGCGATGAGAACAGACTTGATCCGCGCAACTTCATCATCTGTGAGTGTAACCATCTTCTAAACTCCATAAAGTTCTAACCCAGAACTGATAACCTTTCTGGGTGTTTTGGTTGAACTTGATTATAGGTTAAAAAGTCATATAGGGTTAATAGGGCATTTAACCCTATACAAAAAGTTAACGATTTGGGGATGGCTGCATTAATAGGAAAAGGACGTGCAACCATTACCCGTGATATGCCACCTCCAGCTTTGGTGATTGAGATTGTTTCTCCCGGAAAAGCCAATCGCGATCGCGACTACCGTTACAAGCATACTGAATATGCGGCACGAAGGATTAACGAATATTGGATTGTTGATCCTCAAGAACAGAAATTAACGCTGTGTCAGTGGGTAGAGGGACAGTATGAGGATCAAGTTTACACGGGTTCCGAACCCATTCTTTCAGAAATTATTCCTGATTTTTCCCTCACGCCGAATGCTATTTTTTCTTAACAAAAATCTAGCTCAAGTATTGATATAATTCCTTTAATTCTTTGCTTGAAAAATCTGATTAGCTGTCAAAGTTAATTCCGGAAAAGTCAGAGATTCAAGCTGAGTATTTTCTCGAAACTGGCGAACTTGATATTCACCTTCTATCAGTTGATAGATCGATAGCGTAGGTTGTTTAGGAGTGCCAATAAAGCGTCTACCCCCTAAGCCTAAATAATCAACAATCCAGTATTCAGCAATTCCCAAGGCTTCATATTCTTCTAGCTTCAAAGCATAATCATCACTCCAGTTCGTTGAAACCACTTCAACAATTAAGGAAACAGAACTGCCTTGAGTAATGATAGATTCTTTTTCCCATCGTGGATTCTCTGCGATCGCTCGATCATCGAGTACAATAACATCAGGTTCGTATCCAGACTCCCCATTCACAGATTTAACAACGCATTCTTTAGGAATAAAGTAAGGAAGCTTTAACCGTCGGATTTCAAAGTTAAGTTCAGCCATGATAAACCCTGCGATCCGTGAATGTTTTCCGGTCGGTTTAGGCATCTCGATAATTTCTCCATTGCGTAGTTCGTAGCAACATCCAGAATTTTCGGGATACCAAGCGATAAATTCATCAAAGCTAACCGTTGTAGATCTGGCTTGAATCATGGCACTTTTTATATTATTAGACAGCGTAATTGTTGCAGAGATCGTGTTTTTAATAGATTAAAATCTCTGTTACCGGGAAATCTACCGACGCAATATCCAGGTCATCAAACTGGCATTCAGCGGGACACCCAAAATAATTCCCCAGACTAAACCACTCACAACACCTTCAAGAGAATCGTAACTCCCAGCAGCGAACATATTATAAACATAATCCGCTGTTTCAAGATAATCACTGCCAGTATTAACAATATCTCCACCACCTTTATAAGCAGCTAAACTAGGAGCGATCGCACTCATGGCATTACTGATCGCCCAGTAGGGAATTAACCACTTTGCTCTGCTAGAAGTTTGCTGTCTGATCACAAACCATAATACCGTTCCGGCAATGACTCCACCTAAAGTTCCTCCTAAAAATCCCATCTCGCGGGATGCTGCGGCTAAAGTAACCGCACAAGCCGTTGCAGGTATCCACCAGGCAATTCTAGGAACCCATTTTTTTAAAACAAACCATTCTGCAAGTCCCCTTCCCATTCCCCATATCGGTATTAAGATTAGTATTGCTAGAGCTTTGCTGACAGAATCAATATCCATAACTTGAACAATATGAGTCAAACTAATTGGGGTGATAGCAACAATAAGAATGACTGGAATTACAATAATAATCGTGCTAGCGAGAACATTTAGATAATTTGCGATCGCCCATCGAAACCCGAAATTCCATCCGACGCGCCGAGTTGGGCGAGATGTTATGGCTTCAGGAGGTAAGTCCTTTTGAATAACAGTGCCATGTGGAGGAGATGATGATCGGACTTGCAACGGGACCGCTTGAGTTGGTGCTATATTTTGAAACTGGCTTACAGGAATTGTCGGGAGTGTTTGAGTTTGTAATTCTCGTAAGGCGGTACTTGCAGACGGACATCGATGCTGTAGATTTTTCTGCAAGAGTGTTCCGAGAACATGACTTACATTTGGACTCAGAGGAGATCTCAAATAGGATTGCCAGTTGTCTACCCAGCTATAACCATACTCTATCCAAAGCTCATTTGGCACAATCTGAGTCAGTAAATGAAAACAAGTCGTCCCTAAACTAAAAAGATCGCTAGCAGCAGTAACTCGACCTAATTGCATCTGTTCTAGAGGTGCATATCCAGGTGAACCTACCCTTGTTCCTGTTTGCACTGTACCTGTTTGGGCCAGTAGCTTAGAAACACCAAAATCAATTAGAACTAACTGACCGTCTGACTGACGACGCATAATATTTTCAGGTTTGATGTCACGATGAACCACCCCCAACCCGTGAATGTATTCTAGTATCGGTAGGATATCAAATAAGAGTTCCTGAATTTGAGTTTCATTAAAAGTGCCTTGACTGTTTAATTCTTTGAGTAAATCTTGTCCTTTAATAAATTCCTGTACGAGATAGAAATAATTATTCTCTTGCAAATAAGCCAGCAACCTGGGAATATAAGGATGATTTAACTGTTTGAGTTGCTTTGCTTCTTGCTCAAAAAGTTGCATGGCTTTCTGAGTTGCTTGTGTTCCTCCAGCACGATATGTTAGTTGTTTAACAACGCAACGCTCATTAAAGGTTCGGGTATCCTCTGCCAGATAGGTTGTACCAAACCCTCCACGCCCCAGAGGTTCAATCACTTTGTAACGATTGTCCAGCAGATCTGACAAAGGTGTTCCGCAGGTTTGGCAATGTTGATGGTTGTCAGGATTGAGAGGATTGGTACAATCAGGATTCAGACAATAGATCATGGTAGAAACACCTCAAAAACTGGCCTATAAATAACGATCTGACTCAAATACTAAGTTATCAATTACACCACAATTTCCAGCCTCAATTTCGGTTATTAACTTTCCTAAATGTAAATTTCTTCCTCTGGCTGCTACAAACTCAGTGGTGACGAGGGTTTAGACTATTCAAAATCTGGTCAGCATCTATAAAGTTCTTCCCATTCTTGGAGTTTGATTAGCAAGTGTGCAATCAACCACGCGCTTGTACTGTACTATGTGCTGAATAATCTTGTGTCCTTAGACTGATATGAAGTAAAAGTCATTAAAAGCGATGACTGCTTCACTTCAGTTGTCATACCGGAATATTTAACTGAATTTATAAAAGTAAAAACCTAGATGATCAAGCGACTAAATCGTCAGAAAAAGTAGGGAGTCAAAGCATATAACCCTATAACAAAGCTTCAGAAAAATAACTGACTTTTCCCCACCGTAAAAAGCTTAGTAATTTTCAATAATGGATTCAACAGCAAAAAAAACACAGTTCGTTCTAACTAAGGAGCAAAAAAATGGGTTGGTCAGTCAAAACAAACACGAAAGAAGGTAACGAAAACGATAACAGAATTGAAGGAAAAGTTGGTGGCAATGGCGATCCTTTTACAAGTAAATATGGCTATGAAGACAAAATCTATGGCTACGATAAGGGTGATGGCTCATCTAACTCAGGCAACGATACATTAATCGGCGGTTGGGAAGACGATAGC
>JBCBCI010000088.1:0-24196 GCA_038530755.1 Cyanobacteria bacterium J06592_8
CAAGTCGGTGAAGATTTGATTGTTCTCGGAAATGGGGTTAGTTTCGCAGAGTTAGAAATCTTCCAAGTCGAAACTTCTGTAGCGGTGGCTGTTGCTGGCCAACTTGACCAACCTTTCGCCCTCCTTAATGGCTTAACTGCTGAGAGTTTAACTGAAGCCAGCTTCATTTCTGAATCTTTGTTCTAGACAATTTCTAACCCTCTAATATTGCCCTGATATTTCAGCTCATAGAACTATTCTATGGGCTGTTTTTCACTAGAGTAAAGTCATTCTGAGAGCGGGCAGAAAGGTTAGCATTTGAGTTTCAATCCCGATAACAGGATTCATTAAATAGAAAGGAGCGAGGAAAAAATATGGACAATAGCATCCACTGTTTCAATCCCGATAACAGGATTCATTAAATAGAAAGTATGAATATGATGCAGTTTGAACGTTCTGCTATTCGTGTTTCAATCCCGATAACAGGATTCATTAAATAGAAAGGCAAATCACAAGCCTTGCGAAACTCATCAAGGATGAGTTTCAATCCCGATAACAGGATTCATTAAATAGAAAGCTTCAATTCTCAGGTCAATTTCTTGGAGGGCGAGACTATTCATGTTTCAATCCCGATAACAGGATTCATTAAATAGAAAGTCTCGGAAATTGGATGCGATCGCACAGCTCCCCGGTTGTTTCAATCCCGATAACAGGATTCATTAAATAGAAAGAGTCCTTCTCTAACAATTAAGTCAGTGAGTAACTGTTTCAATCCCGATAACAGGATTCATTAAATAGAAAGTCAATTAAGAAATGCTATAGCTGAGATTATTAATGCGTTTCAATCCCGATAACAGGATTCATTAAATAGAAAGGGCAGCATTAATGCAGGCGACAACTCATCAATTACAAGGTTTCAATCCCGATAACAGGATTCATTAAATAGAAAGAAATAAAGATATTATCTCTAATCCAAGCAGCCATCGTTTCAATCCCGATAACAGGATTCATTAAATAGAAAGAATATAAATAGGAAAGTTCTAAGGGTATACATAAAAGTTTCAATCCCGATAACAGGATTCATTAAATAGAAAGTGAGAAGAAAATTTGGGAAGTAATCGAGACGCAGTGTTTCAATCCCGATAACAGGATTCATTAAATAGAAAGAAATTCTAGATATCCCCCGGCATCGTTAGATAGTTATGTTTCAATCCCGATAACAGGATTCATTAAATAGAAAGGAAGTATTTCGAACTAATCTAATAGAATCTTGAATCTGTTTCAATCCCGATAACAGGATTCATTAAATAGAAAGCAACTCAGGGTATCAACCGCCAACCCCTGATCCTGGTTTCAATCCCGATAACAGGATTCATTAAATAGAAAGGAAAATTATTTTGATTGGCTTTTTATTTTGCATTGTTGTTTCAATCCCGATAACAGGATTCATTAAATAGAAAGTCTTAACTTAGTAGACCAAAAAAATACTAAATTTTTGTGTTTCAATCCCGATAACAGGATTCATTAAATAGAAAGACAAGTTTAATTGCTGAAATTATCGGCAGTGCATGTTTCAATCCCGATAACAGGATTCATTAAATAGAAAGTAGGAGGGGATTTTGTGATGAAAAAGCTAAAAAGTTAGAGGTGTTTCAATCCCGATAACAGGATTCATTAAATAGAAAGCAGATTCTTCAACAACTTTAAGATGTTCATCTAACAAGTTTCAATCCCGATAACAGGATTCATTAAATAGAAAGTTTGTGACTCCCCATCTTAGCCCCCCTGATTCTTGTTTCAATCCCGATAACAGGATTCATTAAATAGAAAGTCTGCATTCTATCTAGAGTTCTTCTCAAGTTATAGAGTTTCAATCCCGATAACAGGATTCATTAAATAGAAAGAATTCAACTTCTAATTCAGGGTGATGGGCTTTGACGTTTCAATCCCGATAACAGGATTCATTAAATAGAAAGAGGCTCTGTCGCAATTAAAGATTCAAACAGTCCGTTTCAATCCCGATAACAGGATTCATTAAATAGAAAGTCCCAGTGGAAAATTTCTCCAGATTGGGGATAGAGTTTCAATCCCGATAACAGGATTCATTAAATAGAAAGGCATTAATAGCATCAGTTTTTTGAAAATTGGAATGGTTTCAATCCCGATAACAGGATTCATTAAATAGAAAGCTCCCAAGCGATTAACGATTAATGTGGCGATTAATTGTTTCAATCCCGATAACAGGATTCATTAAATAGAAAGCAGATTGGATGCGATAGCGATCATGTAAAATTTGTTTCAATCCCGATAACAGGATTCATTAAATAGAAAGGTCAATACGAAGGGGGTCTAACCCCTTTCCCAAAAAATCGTTTCAATCCCGATAACAGGATTCATTAAATAGAAAGAATGCAGACCTGAAGAGTTAATTGAGTACGTTCCAGAGTTTCAATCCCGATAACAGGATTCATTAAATAGAAAGGATCTTGATGTGAGTCCAGAGAGAATCAAGCTCAGGTTTCAATCCCGATAACAGGATTCATTAAATAGAAAGAGGATCATTTTTTGTTCCTGAGCCATACATAATAGGTTTCAATCCCGATAACAGGATTCATTAAATAGAAAGGCAAGCGGTCTTATTTTCGCCATCATAAGACTCGGTTTCAATCCCGATAACAGGATTCATTAAATAGAAAGGCAGTAGCAAGGAGGGCGAAGAACACGACTGGGCTGAGTTTCAATCCCGATAACAGGATTCATTAAATAGAAAGGATTCAGAAATGAGGAGTTTAGGAGTGTATTGAAGTTTCAATCCCGATAACAGGATTCATTAAATAGAAAGCTATTTCTCGCAACTCGACAATTGCACCTCCTATGTTTCAATCCCGATAACAGGATTCATTAAATAGAAAGAAAATTCTTGAAAGCTCTTGCAGAGGGTGAGTATGTTTCAATCCCGATAACAGGATTCATTAAATAGAAAGCACAACCTTGAAAAACGGAAAAATCATCAAAACAATTGTTTCAATCCCGATAACAGGATTCATTAAATAGAAAGATTCAAAGAGCTGTATTTCTTGAGAAATGGGAATGTTTCAATCCCGATAACAGGATTCATTAAATAGAAAGACTCTCTGCTGCTGCTTTTTCAATATTGGCTTGCTCGTTGTTTCAATCCCGATAACAGGATTCATTAAATAGAAAGCAAATTTTACATGATCGCTATCGCATCCAATCTGGTTTCAATCCCGATAACAGGATTCATTAAATAGAAAGTCATCTTGTTTTAACGACAAAGTATCGGCGCAAAGTCTTGTTTCAATCCCGATAACAGGATTCATTAAATAGAAAGAGAAAGTGCAAGGCTTTAATCATTTGCGGTGTCTCGCGTTTCAATCCCGATAACAGGATTCATTAAATAGAAAGTTGAGGAAGCTTGGCAAAAAATGCCAGGTTTCGTGTTTCAATCCCGATAACAGGATTCATTAAATAGAAAGTTTAACGATATTCCTAAACCCAAAATCATTAAGATGTTTCAATCCCGATAACAGGATTCATTAAATAGAAAGCTGCCGCTCCCTCTAGACTTGAGGATTTTTTCAAGTTTCAATCCCGATAACAGGATTCATTAAATAGAAAGAATAGTAGAGGTAAAGTGGGTTGTGCAGAGAATCGGTTTCAATCCCGATAACAGGATTCATTAAATAGAAAGTTGCCAGGAGTCAGATCCAGAAACCGAGGTTGTTTGTTTCAATCCCGATAACAGGATTCATTAAATAGAAAGGTTTTGAACTGCTTTATAAAGCATCCAAGATGTAACGTTTCAATCCCGATAACAGGATTCATTAAATAGAAAGAAAAAACAATGGAACAAATGGAACAGATCACTAAAATGTTTCAATCCCGATAACAGGATTCATTAAATAGAAAGCTGGGGTAGATTCATCCTGTATGCCTGTATTTGACTGTTTCAATCCCGATAACAGGATTCATTAAATAGAAAGCAGAATTATTAGAAATTGAAGCTAAATCATGGAGTGATTGTTTCAATCCCGATAACAGGATTCATTAAATAGAAAGAAAACGAGGCGACTTTCTAGAACCAAGATAAAGAGGTTTCAATCCCGATAACAGGATTCATTAAATAGAAAGTCTGCTCATGGATTTCATCTAAGGTAAGAGGCTCGTGTTTCAATCCCGATAACAGGATTCATTAAATAGAAAGTCATCTAATAATAATTGGATTCCTGAAACAGCTATTAGTTTCAATCCCGATAACAGGATTCATTAAATAGAAAGGGACAGAATGATTTCATTGAGAAACTCTATCAAGCGTTTCAATCCCGATAACAGGATTCATTAAATAGAAAGTTTTATTTAGCAGACTCAGAGCGACTAGAGAAAATCGTTTCAATCCCGATAACAGGATTCATTAAATAGAAAGAAATCAAGCGGGGTAAAACCTCGGATTCTCTTCGTGATGTTTCAATCCCGATAACAGGATTCATTAAATAGAAAGAGTTAGGGTTAACATTTATCTCTTGCGTTTTTCGCGTGTTTCAATCCCGATAACAGGATTCATTAAATAGAAAGCTAGTTCATAGCCCAACCTCCATTTTTTCTTGACTCAGTTTCAATCCCGATAACAGGATTCATTAAATAGAAAGATAGATCGAGTTTTCCACCAATAAAACCACAACAAGAAGTTTCAATCCCGATAACAGGATTCATTAAATAGAAAGTTTCTCGCAGAGTGCCGTCTAGGTCAAAAAATATTATGTTTCAATCCCGATAACAGGATTCATTAAATAGAAAGTCCTAATCAAAGAGGAGCCGAAGGCCGATTAAAAACGTTTCAATCCCGATAACAGGATTCATTAAATAGAAAGGAGGACAGAGGGTCAATGCCTTTAGATCCATCTCTCTAGTTTCAATCCCGATAACAGGATTCATTAAATAGAAAGGAGAATAATGAACAATGATAGCAGCACAGTATCTAGTTTCAATCCCGATAACAGGATTCATTAAATAGAAAGGTTTTTTTGTGGGTTGGGGAGTTCATTCTGCTGTGTTTCAATCCCGATAACAGGATTCATTAAATAGAAAGTCAATCAAAAGTTTGTCAATCGATAATCTTCTGAATCGTTTCAATCCCGATAACAGGATTCATTAAATAGAAAGGTTTAGTATTAGACTGAGTAGAATCTTCTCTCTGTTGTTTCAATCCCGATAACAGGATTCATTAAATAGAAAGTCCACCAAGCTGAAGCTCAAGAGTAGCGTTAATATGTTTCAATCCCGATAACAGGATTCATTAAATAGAAAGCATAAAAGTTTGGAGGATTGTATCGAGGAACAGCAATTGTTTCAATCCCGATAACAGGATTCATTAAATAGAAAGAGCGAAATCGAAGTTGATGATAACTCTCCTATTGATGTTTCAATCCCGATAACAGGATTCATTAAATAGAAAGTTCCCATGGTTTGTCAGGGAGGTGAAAGCAAAATGGTTTCAATCCCGATAACAGGATTCATTAAATAGAAAGCGGCATTTAATCTCCATGAGGGCATTGATAGTAGTTTCAATCCCGATAACAGGATTCATTAAATAGAAAGTTTAGCTCAATTAATTCAAGAACAATCAGTTTTCAGTTTCAATCCCGATAACAGGATTCATTAAATAGAAAGTAGAAGAACAAAAGAAAGAACATAAACTTGAGTGTTTCAATCCCGATAACAGGATTCATTAAATAGAAAGTGGGACGACGAGGGTAAAAATACCCTGCCAAAAGTAAGTTTCAATCCCGATAACAGGATTCATTAAATAGAAAGTTAAAAATTCTGAAGCTTTCTTAGTATAGAAAGAAGCGTTTCAATCCCGATAACAGGATTCATTAAATAGAAAGTGGAATCCCCTGAATTCAGCAAAGCCCTTTCCTCGTTTCAATCCCGATAACAGGATTCATTAAATAGAAAGGTTAGCTATAGCCCTGATTATGCAAGGGTTAGAATTGTTTCAATCCCGATAACAGGATTCATTAAATAGAAAGTTTTTAATGATTCATTATTATCCCATGAAAAATCCCGTTTCAATCCCGATAACAGGATTCATTAAATAGAAAGATTGACTGCCATGATGCTAACCAGTGGTTTATAATCGTTTCAATCCCGATAACAGGATTCATTAAATAGAAAGACTGTCGCCTGAAACCCCGAGGGGGTAGGTGTCGGACTCCAAATTTGACGGGAGTGATCTGACAAGTGCGTTTCAGCCTCTGCCAAAATGCGATCGCGCTGAGGCAAAAACGCTGAAACTATTTAGTTGTCGAGGTTCTAGCGATTTGACGGGAGTCCCAGGATTTTGAGGGCGCTTCGACCCGTCAGAAATCTTTGTAGCTTTACTATAAAACAATCGTCTGTTCTTGTCTAGGTTTCTGAGAACCGTAGACGATAGTGCGCTGCAATGATCCTGCATCCAACACATAGATCCGCACGGAATCTTCTGTCGGTTTGATTGTGGCTTCTATTTTTTGCTGAAGCTTCACAAATTGTACCGCAGTTAAGAAACACTCGAACACGCTGTACTGAGTCCACTTCCCGTAGCCCATTAATAGTTTGTGTAGGCGGTTGCGACGTTTATTTGCTGCTTTGTTGTCGGGAAGGTCATAAATCACGAGATAAAATAAAGTCGTCATCGCAGTTTTAATGGTTTGTAAACAACACCTTCTTGTAAATGCCGAGTTAATAAACGGGCTTGTAATTCAATGGCTCGACGGTATGAACAACGATACCCAAAAACGGGATGTTTAAATTCTGAATTGAGTTTGCGTTCAAAGGCTTCGAGAAACTGTTTTCGTCCGCCATCTTTGAGGCGATATGACCCTAAACTTTCTTCAAAGTCTGTGGGTTTCAGTTCTTTATGACTCAATAAAGACAGCAAGAAACTATCTGCGATTAAAGGTCGAAATTCTTCTATCAAATCGAGAACCATTGCTGGTTGACCGCGAGTGGTTTCATGTAGATAACCAATGTAAGGATCTAACCCGGCAATATGAACGGCTGCGGTGACTTGTATTCGCAATAAACCATAGGCAAAATTCATTAATACGTTCATGGGATCGGAGGGACGACGATGATGACGACCGATAAATGACCAGGGTTTCTCTAAAATATTTAACCAACAGCCAAAATATTCACGGGCTGCAATTCCTTCTATTCCTCGTACTTGTTCGAGAGTTTTCTGCTCGCTTACCTGTTTTTTTCGCAGTTTTAACGGGTTATCTTTCTGTCCGTATCGATATAGAACTGAGTATTGATTATGAATTTTTCCGGCTACGATCGCTTTAACTAATTCTAATCGTTTTTCTTCATGGCAGTGTATGGCATATTGGGCTAAACGAAGCTGACCGTTACGAGAATAGCCAGGAAGGGCTGTGCCGATGTATTTCCCAAAGTAGGAAAGGTAGTGTACGGGCATTCCTAATTCTAAAGCATAGCTGAGGGCATCTCCGGTGATTTGAGGATTTCCCATTAAAACGACTTGTTCAACGGTTTGAGCCGGAACTGAGTGTTTTTTCCAGGTGCCATCTTCTTGTTTGAGAGAAACAATAAATGCTTCATATTTTTTGTTGAGAATAGCATCGGGTTGGGTAACATATAAAACTGACATTTGCAGAATCTCCTAATTATCAGTACACAGGTCTTACAGTACAAAGTAGACAGTGAGCAGTAAACAAAACAGGTTAAAGAGGATAGCTAATTAAACTTAGTCCTTTTTAAAGGACTTTATGTTTTAGATAGGGATTTTAATCCCTGGTAAAAGAACTTTCGGTTTTAGATAGGGATTTTAATCCCTAGTAAGTACATATTTAAAGTTCTGCAAATTCAGAGGCAAGACGACGCATTTCTTTAGGTAGACAAATTCCTTGTAAGCTGCAATCTCGACATTTTTTTGAGTTGGAAATGGGAGCGGGCATAGGTTGGAATGCCGTAGACTGGGCGGCATATATTGCGGCTTCGGTGTCTTGGCGGAGTTGGGGAGTAAATTCAACAGTTTGGCGGCGGCGGTTGCTGTGGTAAAATATCTCTCCGTAAGCGATAGAACGTCCGGTGATTTCTTCTAAACAGATTGCGGCGGCACAAAGCTGAAAATGATCGTTTAAATGATGTGCCATCCGACCTTTTTTATACTCGACAGGAATCAGTTTTTCTTCTCGTTCTTCGACAGCATCAATAATGCCATTTACCATTAGGCGATCGCTCCAGACCCATTGTTGCTGATAGATTCGCGTTTCTCCGATTTGAGATTGCTTTTCTTCGTTAATATTTCGATGCAAATGACGACCGATTAAAATATGCTCGTTATCTGCCATTTCTCCCAGTTGATATTCTAGATAAAAACGTCGAGGACAGTATTCCCAAGCGTTCAAATAAGCAAGAGGTAAATAATCTGGGTAATTCATTGTTCTGTTGTTTCCGAATTGAGTAAGGGTTTGATTGATTGGTCTGGGGTTAAATCTGGGCGAAAACGTGCCTGACCCATTCCCATTGAAGTTTTACGGCCTACTCCTGAAAAGAAAGCAAATTGAGCTAAAATCATGGCCATCTTCATTTGTTGAGCATCACTAAAGCGATATTTCACCCAACCTTGAGCACCAATTTCGCCACCGCTTTCCATTTTTAGGGCATGGGTTTTGAGTTCGTAGGCAGATACTTTTCCTTGCCAATTTTGGGCAGAAAGTTGTAACTTTTCAGGTGCAAAATGATTCCAACGACGCCACAAACTCCCAAAAACCAGTTCCGGAAGTAAAAAAGTTTGAATTCCGTCGGTTTGTTTGAAACTGGTGGGAGAGAGAAATTCTAGGGTTAAACTTTCGCCCAAAACTGGAGTTTGAGACAAAACTTCGTAGGAGGTCGAACCGGAGAGGCGATGAGTTCCGGGTAATGTGTACACTTGACGCAAAACAAAGGGAAATTTTCCCCAAATTATGGCTTGATTGCCCCATTGTTCAAAGCCTGTGAGTAAAGGCTGAACGAGGCTGTCATCCAGTAAGCTGACTCGAATCAAAAAGCGATCGCCCGGTTGGGTTTTGCCTTGACGACGATTCCCGATTAGCCCAGATAAACTAAATGGCGAGATTTGCAGAGTATGAATGTGATCGGCGATAGCAGGTGAACCCAAGCGCAACCAGTTCATCACCTGGGCGTGAATTGCCCTCGAAAGGGTAGCTGGAATTTTGCCGCGCGCGCCAGCCCCCAGTTCAATCACCCACGAGTGAAGTGTTGGGGAGTTCGGGTGTAGTTGCAGCTCCATAAAATGCTCCTGTTGGTAAGTTAAATTTTTCGGGAAGTTGGGGATAATGTTGGCGAAAATTTGACCATTCTTGCTGTTTTGATTGCCAATATTCACCTGTTATTCTGGCTTGACTAATCAAACTAGAAGGTGGCATCACAATCCGATTGTAAAGAAGGAGTTGAGTATTTGCAGGTAAGTCTAAGGGATTGAGAGGATGAGTACAGGAATATTGTCCGTGCTTTTTTTGGAGGGTATTTTCAGGAATGGGGACGGTTTCAACTCTGATTTTTGCTGCCCATTTTCCTAACCGTATCCAGCGCGGAATTTTCGCTTCAATGTTAGCCGGAGCAATAATATAAGTGCAGTATTGACTCCCGACTGCAAGTTCTTTTGCTCGTCCATAGTTAATCGGATAATTGCGATCGGCTCCTTTCTCTCCAAACTGTTTTGAGCGACCATAGTAGGTTGTTTGAGCGGCTTTAAAGGTATTAATTTGATAATACCAATTTAACGGTTGAGCTGGAAAAACGTAGATATTCGCTTGATTGAGATGGAGTAAATTACACTCCGCACGAGTATCTAGGTAGGACGGAGTTTGAGCATTAACGCCGTGTAAACGGTAAACTTGAGGAATAATTTTTGGGGAAAAGAAAGCAAAACTTAACGCCCAATTGTGTAAATATTTCTCGGTTTCGTAGAGAATTCCCATTTCTCGACTTGCAAAAAAAACATTATCATGTAGGGTCAGTTGGCAGTGATACAGTGTCATTAGATTAGTAAGTTAAAAGAGTGGGGAGAGAGGTTGACCCTACATTTCGACTCCCTTCGGCTACGCTCAGGGAAAGTCGCTTAGGGTCAAAACCTAATTTTAATTTGACTTTGAACTCGCTCTAAATTCCGGGTTTAAAGAGAATTTGAACTATTTTTTGCTTTTGCCTTTCTTCGAGGCTAAAGCCCCATAGGTTTGAGCATAAGTTTGAGTTTGAGTCGTGAGGGCGGTTAATGTTGCCTTGAGTTGTTCTTCATCTTGATAAAGGGCATTGACTTCATTCAATAATTCATCAAGTTGTTCGTCAACAATTAAGTGTTGTTTTCTCACGGGTTCATCATTGAGCAAGTTTTTTGCTACAGTTACTGCTGTTGATTTGATCACATCAACCGGAGCATTAATATCGGTTTTGAGTCGATCATAAAGAGCTTGAGTAAATTGTAAGTTACTGAATATTTCTCCATCACAGAAGGCTATTCCTAGTAAATGATTCTTCAGCGTTCCTGTTCGAGATTCCTGTGCGCCATAGCGTCGAGTTCGGAGGATATTTCCTAATACATAAATAAATCCTTCATAGGTGGCATCTCGTAAGGTTTCAACACTCGGAAATGTAACCTCTGGCAAAATATGATCGAGTTCATTAATCGAGCTTCGCATTGTTCCCGCTTCGCTCATCGTTCCCCCTTCAAAGGGAGCATTAAAAGTGAAACTTTTGTGAGATTGTTCGTAGGGACTCAGAGAAAAACAGGAATCTGAATACACCTTAGAGCGTTCAGAACCACTATCCCCAATTGCAAACCCATAGATAATACAATCCGGACATTTTTTGCAAGACCCTTCACCGTTGTATTCGCAATATTTATCACGGTCTTCTTTATCCGCACTGGTCAACTCTAAAGCCCGTAATAATTCCCGTCCTGATAACCGTTCAGGAGTCGTTTGTTTGCGCTTAAACATGACTAAACGGCTAATTTTATCCGTAGTTTCTAAACCTGCTTGAGTTCGCGCAGTATTGAGAATACCATCGGTTTGAAAGACCGGAAAAGATTGACTGTGACGGATGAGAAGAAAGTGAATATATTTCCCTGAAGCTAGACGAGGAAAACTAGAGTTAAATTCAGCAGCAGCAGTTAAAGAATCTAGAATGGTCATTGTATTTCCTTGTGAATGAGTGGACAGTGTTGAATTGTATTCGCCTTAACTATTAGCCGGGCTGTTTCGCTCGTTGGGAAGTATTTGCTATTGACCTCTCCCCGAACCCCTCTCCTACGAGGAGAGAGGAATATTTTAGGTTTAAACATTTTAGGTTGAGAATGAAACAGCCCTGACCCGATGATTGGGAGTTTGGGGATATTTTCTGAATGATTTCAGTCTTCATTATTAGAAGTTTGTGAATTAGAAGTTTGGGACTGGGGTTCGTTTGAACTTTTCCTTTCTTCTAAAGCAATCATCCGATAGGCAAATTCTGCGCCAGCTTTAATACGGTTACGATTTTCTTGAAGTAAGGCAATATCACCTTCACACAGCGTTTGAAAGAGTTCCTCCACACAAGTTGTCATAAAGGTGTGAATGGCTTGAAATTCCTGTTCTTGTCGAATTTCATAAGGGATAGATTTGTCCTTAATAATGGGTCGTTTGTATGCTTCTTGGCGGTCTAAAGCGGCTTGGATTTGCCCACTACCTTGCAAGATTAATTCCTCATTATCCCAATTCTCCGGAACAGAGAGAATCGCTTCTAAGGCTTTGGAAAGGGGAAATAAAATCGCATGACTCGATTCACCTAAATTAACCTGATAGAACTGACGGTATTGAGTGACTAATTTTTTTGTAACTTTGAGTTTTTCAGTCATGTTTTTGTCTCGTTGTGACAATCTTTCAGCGTATTTCCAATAGGTTTTGACCTGCTTTGATGTGGGAGAATCTCTCCCATCTCGACGTAATCCTTCATTGGCTAAAGTAAAAACATTTAAAACATCTGTCATCACCTCCCTAACTGTTCCATTAAATGCTTGCCAACGTTCTTCCTTACCCTTACTTTGGCTATCTAAATGCAGACAATAAGCCACTAATAATCGTTCAAGGGCTGGAGAAATCTCTTGAATTCGCAGCGATGTTGATAAACCTAGAATATTCCAAAATCCGACAATTCCATCGAGAATAATAGACTCACGAAAATCAGCATCACTGGTATAAAGTGGAATTGAACTCGCCGTTGTTACAACTTTCACGCCGAGTAAAAGTGGCAAAGCTAAAGCCAGAAAAGCAGGTTTCACCCAAGCATCAGTCTGCGTTTTTCCGCGTGGTGTAATGTAGGTTATTGCCATAAATGGGGCTGCGCTTAAATATTTATGTTTAGCGAGTTTACCTACCTCTTCGTCATCACTAAATAGCCATTCAATGGCTTGTAAACCTGACTTTTCTAATCCAGATTCAATCCATTTTTTCCGCACATCCCATAAACTCACTCGTTTGAAATCGTTCACCAAAAGTTGTACGGCTTTTGCGGTTTGGGGAGAATAGACATAGGCTGGAAAAATATAGAGAAAAATTGGCTGTTGTTCTTCGAGTTTTCCGGCTGGAACTGCCCAAAGTGCTTGTCGTAATAGCATTTCTAATGACCATATTTTTGAGATTCCTCGCTTGATTTTTCGCCCGCCTAATGGGTTTTTATTGCTGTACTGTTGCGGTTTAAATAGAACAACAGAATCCATTTGATCTTCAGATAAGAATTCTCCCGAACTTAGAGAACATATCGGTTGCTTGGCGGCTTTAGTTTTCGCTTCGGTGTAGCCTGTGAGTTCTTGCTGAAAACTTGGCAATTTCACCTCCCAGCCTCCGACTTCTAAATATTGTTCGAGATAGCTAGAAAAAACGGCTTTTGTTGGGCTTTCAGATTCAGTTAAGAGATTGTTTTGTTCTGCAAAATCTGTTAAATTTTCTGCAATTTCTAACAACTTATCTGGAATATATTCTGGGAGTAAACGGGCATTGTTTGCGATATAAAAAGCAGCAACTCGATACCATCCATAATTCACTCCGCCTGACTGTTCTTGAGTTTGTTCGGGTTTAATTTGATTTTGAAGTTGCAATGCTTCTAATATCCACGTAATAAACTCAGGGCTGTTTTCAAAGAATTCTCGTTGAATTAGGATAATAAATTCGGCGATTTTATCGGCTCGAATATCGGCTCCTTTTGTGAGGATTTCTCGTTCAGGTTCACTCAACTCTAGTTTTTGTAAACGCTTGGGAGTGGCAGGATTTTTAACATTAGCAACCCGTGCATTAATCACATCAGGAAGTAGGCGAATTAGTTCAGAAGGGGAGAATAATTCTAAGGTTTGAGAGGCAATTTTCAATCCTTTTCCATCTCGTTTAAATCCTATTTCACCTCCACTCATTTTGCCAGATAAAACTTGACTAATTTCTTTCCATAAAAAATGCTGTAGTTCTACAAAATCAGGATCTTCACTTTCTTTTGGTGCTAAATAAACGACACCATGAGCAAAAAATAAAATCGGTTTCCAGTCCAACTTCTCTCCAAAATTGACAACAGAGTTATGAATTCCATTACTCAAAATTCCGAGGCTGTTTCTGAGGCGATGATAGATTAATTTTCGCTTAATTCCTAAAAGTGTTAAATGTTCTCGTAAGCGATCACCTGTTGTATTAATCTCAATTTCGGCGGGGTCTGTCAAATGAACAGCTATATCTCCAAATGCTAGCAAATGACGGAGTGGACGCTGTAAACGTCTCCGATCTAAAGTTAGATTTTCCCAGTTAGAAGAAAAGGGATTTGTGCTGGCTTTGAATTGAGTATTTTGAGCGAGAAAACCAATTTCAGGAATATATTGTTTCCAGTCTAACCAAAACTCTTGAAAGTTTAATTTTTCTCCCAATTCTTCACAGAGTTTGAGGATTTCTGGAACTTGGTGGGCTTTCGGTGGGTCATCCTCGCCTTGACCATTACAATATTTATTGTAGTCATGTAGCGTTATTCCGAGACAGAGTAAACGTTTCTCAGTATCAGATAAAGCCTGAGAGGAACTCAAGTATTCTGATAAGTTCCAAGCAGTGAGTAAGGCATTTAAAACATGAACACAGAGGTTTTGATCAGCGCGATGACTCCATTTGTGTGCGTTATCTTCAGCGTATTTATCTCCTCTTTCTTGCAATTTTTGCAGATGAACTTCATAGGAACCACCTAAAGCTGAAATTGGGGAAAATTCTCGCTCTATTTCAGGTAAAACTGTCTGAATATAGGCGCGTAAAATCGGATCGGTTATGTCCGGTAAGGTTTGAAGGAGTAAGGTTTGAAGTAGAGTATTCATGGCTATTAGAAGATTGAAGATCGAATTTGAGTGCGATAAAACTTTTTCAGTCGCCATCCAAGTGCTTTTAATAACAAAGCGTCTTGATTAAAAGCACAGGCATAAGCTTCCTCATCGGCATCAATTAAACGGTATAATCCAAATAGCGGACTTAGCTTTAAGGTTCGACTAACATCCCAATGGCTACTTTGTCGTTTGCGATCAACTGGAACGAGAAAAGTGAGTAATTTTTTCCGAGATAAACAGGTTTCAACTTCAGACTGAGGATGTCCTTCAATACTCAATTTATTGATTAACGACAGTTCACCGACTGTTAAATCATCTCGACTGTTATTACAATGGAGACTAATTTGATATCGAGTTTCTGTCCAGTTTTGAACTCGCAGATAGGCTTGCAAATATTCATCGGGAAATTCTTCTTCATCATGTCCTGCTTGAATGGCTGCTTGTAAAAATAGATCGCGGTTAATCACCTCAACATTTGCATGGGGAATTAGGCGTAATAAATCATAAGTATAAAACCGATTTTCATCCCAAATTGCAGCTTGTAATGCTGAACCTCCCCGAAATCTCAAGAGTTCTTTTTGAGTCGCCTTTCCCACAGCATTGTTATCTTTAGAAAGGGCGAACCAATGATAGGGATAGGATTTGATTTTGGTATCGTAGATTCTCTGTAAATCTTGGGTAATGCGATCGCGAATATTTTGACTCACTTTAGCATTCTTCTCATAACACATTTGAGAAAACATTCCTTCAGCTTGTAATGCCCCCCAACACTTCCGATAATCTTGAAAGTCTTTAGGAGGACTAAACGCATCACAAATTGCATCATTTAAACGATCTCGATCTACTGTTTCTTCACTGCTAAAATGTCCCTCTAATCTCGCTTTTATCCAAGGTGTATGTCCGGGAATGAAGACAATCGCTTGATAACTAGAAAAACCCGGATGTCGCCCTAAACGCCCTAAACGTTGAATTACTGTTGCGGAGTCGCTACCTTCACAAATCAAGAGATGACTTTTGAAGTCAACTCCGACATCAACCGCAGAAGTTCCAATTACTAAAACTGGATGGATCGAGTCTTTTAGTTCCGCTTGAATTTTTTCTCTTGTTTTTCGATCAATGCGTCCACTAATTTCACGGACAATCACATTTGGAAGTAATTTTTTCAGTTGTTCTGTGACTCGACTTACCAATGCAACTGAGTTGAGAATAATTAAACCTCGACCTGATGATTCTTGAGTGAGTTGTTCTAGAATCCAACTGTGATTTTGAGTCAACCAACTGGAAACATCTGTCTCTTTGAGTTCAACAAATTCTAGTGCGATCGCTTGTAAAATTTGCCTGTAACCGGAACCGGGTTTATTTGCATATTTCCCCTCGATCACTTCAACTTTAAACCCAGCTTTTCGTAAGAGTTCAATAAACTCAGGTTTGGGAGTCGCAGAGGTAAAGAGAAACTGTTTTTTTCGCTGCGAAGTCTGACGAATAAAGCACATACTATTGAGGATTGCAGCTTCTTGATGTGGCCCAAACAAGGGAAATTCATCTAATATCCACAAATCTGGCCAGTCTGCTAATATTACCGGAAGTTCACTGCGTCCATAGGCAGGATTAATGTATTGATGGTGAATAATCAGATGAAAAATATCTGGGTTCGTCAGTATGATTGGATAATCATAGATAACCGACTGCAACTCTAGGAATTTGTTGCTATTTTCTTGTTTAATCCGACGGGCGAGTTCAGCCCCATATAAACGGTCAATTCGTTCCTCTGCATCTAACCCAAAATTCTGATGATATTCTTGTTGTTGTCTAACTTGATCTTCAACTAATTCAATCGTCGGATACAGCCCCATCATCCGAAAATTTGGATCGATTAAACTAGGAAGAGAAGTCGATAGCGTTTTTCCATCACCCGTTTTTCCTGTGTTGAAAATGACATCAGCTTCTCCCTGCTGAACTTGGGCGCAAGTCTGGGCTTGATGGGATGAAAGCGGACAAGTATGACCTTCTGGCGGCTTGAATTCAGGTGCTTTTTCCTGTATAATACAAAAATCTTTGCAGCCTAAAGGACAGCGACCTACTCCTGGATTTAGCTCCGAGTAAAGCGGTTTAACGAATATTTTCACAGTCTTATTTGCAATTTCTTGTTAAATCCTAGTGTATTACCCCTTTTCAAAAAGTTGTTATCAAAAAAATGATATTAACTAAAATTTAGAGGGTATAGTAGTCAGAACATATCGCAGATGCGAAGATTTATAGACTTAAATCGGAGAGAGTCAATCAGGTAGAGTCCAGTCCTATAGGTATTTTCAGACTAGACTAATCTGTTTTATTGAGAAATGTTTCAATTCTCTTGTCAATCTATCAACTTACTTTCGAGTAGATTTCCCATTTATCACGTCCGACATGGTAGAAGATACGAGATTCGTATAGAAAAGCTTTGTTAAAATGGATACCTGGGTGAAACTGGGTATTTGCTGATTCATGTCCTCGAAGCGTGACACCTATAATCAACTGGCGTTTGGACTCGAAATTCTGAGGCTGTTGTCTGAAAAGCCTCGAACGCGCAGCGAACTGAGTGAATTACTTTCACCGTTTCTAGAACGTTACGATAAAGCCAGTGGCGACCTGAGTCAGAAAATTGTTCGGACGATTAGCAAACTGCGAGACTGTGGCTTTCAAATCACCAGTGCGCCGAACCGTCCCTACACACTGGTAGAATCAAATTTTCCGGTTTTACTCTCTCGCGAACAACGACAAGCTTTAGCAATGGCGGCGGATTTTTTAGGCGATATGGGGTTCTCGACTCAAGCCGCACAAATTCTTCGGATTGGTAATATTAATCCTGATGAACAATCTTCTCTAGTACAGGTTGATTTTAGTCCTCCAGTAGACTATAGCGAAACTGAAATGGAGACAACGGTTCGTAAACTTCAGGAACGACTAGAGAAAAAATATTGTTTTTCGATTCACTATCGTAACCGTAAAGGAGATGTAAGAATCTGGGATATTAACCTTTCTGAACTCCGCTTACATAATGGAGTATTGTATTTATTTGCATTTATTCCGACTTGGTTTTCTAGACATGAAAAACCACCCAGCTTTGAACAAAATATTACCTTTCGAGTTGATCGCATTGCACAGGTTTCTGAATCTTCTCCGACTCCCTGGACGGTCTTCAACTTTCCCTCCCAAAAAATTTGCTATCGGATGAGTGGTGATTTGGGAACTTACCAACCTCGTCGCGTCAATGAAGTCGTATTATATCGAGATCCTGAACATAAATTTGTTGAAATAGAAGCCAAAGAAGACTGTCTCTTCTGGTTTCGTCAACGGATTTTACAATATGGTTACAATATTCAGATTTTAGAGCCTGAGTGGTTAGCGAACGAAATTCGAGATGTACATCACAAAGCATTGCAAAAGTATTCTGGTGAGTCCTAAACGCTATGACTCTTTTCCTGTCTGTCCTCAAGGGTGGGACTTCTATCCCGATTTTTATGGCTCATCCACCCGCACGTATCACTGAGGAGACAAATTACAGGTACGGATATTGCGATCGCCCTCTCAGCAAAAACCGAACATAGCCAAGTCTCAGGCTCTGATATTTTAGACAAGGATAGCGCAAATCGCACAATTCTCCAGTTTGATCCTCTCAGTTTGCCTCAGATCGGGTTCTAATATTGCCATGAAATCAACCAATTTTAGAAAGATATTATCAATAATTCTTGTCTAGGTTGTACAAACGCAATATTTTGATCGTGAGTTTTTTGAATGAGAAATGATAAAAAACAGGAGATGATTTGACTCAGTGTATCTATAAAATAATCATTAAGGATAGTATTTAGAGGACTATAGTGAATGGCAGCGACAGACTATAAAGACTACTATGCAATTTTAGGCTTAAGTAAAAGTGCTTCCGCAGATGAGATAAAGAAAGCTTACCGTAGACTCGCTCGGAAATATCACCCGGACATGAACCCCGGAGATAAAGCGGCGGAATCCAAATTTAAGGAAATTAGTGAAGCCTATGAAGTGCTATCCGATCCCCAAAATCGCAAAAAGTACGATCAATTTGGTCAATACTGGAATCAAGCCGGAAGTTCAAGCCGATGGTCAGGTAGTGGATCAACGGTTGATTTTAACAATTTAGACTTTAGCCAATTTAGTAGTTTTGATGAGTTTATCAATACTTTATTAGGTCGAAATGGAACAGGGACTCGTCCAGGAACAGGAGGAAATCGTAGCTATTCTTATCGGACTGGGACAGGTCGAACCACTGGGTTTGGTGGGGGTTTTGATGATTTTTCCACAACTTACACCCGCAGTAGCTCAAAAAGTTCTTCTCTCGATCAAGAAGCAACGATTTCTTTGACTCTTAGTGAGGCTTTCAGAGGAGTTAAAAAACAAGTTGGGGGCGGTGAAGTTTCAATTCCTGCGGGTGTAAAATCAGGAAGTAAAATTCGGGTTCGAGGTCAAGGTCAACTCGATCCCAATACCCAAAAACGGGGTGATTTGTATTTGAATGTTGAAATTTTACCTCACTCTTTTTTCCAGTTTGATGGTGACAATTTAATCTGTGAGGTTCCAGTGACACCGGATGAATTAGTCTTAGGGGGAGCGATTGAAGTTCCGACTCCAGATGGTCTAGTCACCATGAATATTCCAGCGGGGATTCGTTCAGGACAAACGCTGCGACTACGAGGTAAAGGTTGGTTAAAAGCAAAAGCAGGTGAACGCACTGATCAATTTGTAAAACTGGTCGTTGTTCCTCCTAAAAATCTCAGTTCCATAGAACGGGATTATTATGAGAAAATCAGAGCCAACCGCAGCTTTGACCCCCGTAGTGATTTACAACAAATCAAGCTTTAAATTTAATAGGAGTTATCGTAAGACAAGAAACAGCTTAAGCTATGGCTACGGCTGTTTCATCATTTATTAATTTGATCGAACATCCGATTAAAAAAAAGGGAGGATACAGTTATATCCTCTTGTATCCCCTGAGTTCAGATTTTGTTAGACTAACAAATTTATTATTATTAAATTACACCTGGCCCTTTACCGCCATCACTATTAATCTCTTTTAATTCTTGCTGACGTCGAGCCGCCTCTGCTTCTTGCTCCTCTCTCAAGTCACCCGGTTCATTAATATACATTTCGGGTTCAATCGCGTAGTTATTTAACTTCCCTTCTCGGTCAACAGTATATCCTTTTGTGGTATCCATTCCCTCTTCGGCTTCGGGAGTTTTCTTAAAGTTTTCACCTTCTCTTTCTTGACGTGCTGCAACTTCTGATGGTGTAAGTTCTCGGTCGTAATTTGCACCAGCTTGAGTATTCATAATTTTCCTATTTTTTGATTAAATTTGTCAAATGTTTTCAAAAGAGGTAAACCTGTTAAAGTTACCTAAGAATGGTTGAAATCACCAATCTATTTTTTAATATACAGATGCTAAATTTTAGCGGAATTTGTTTTGATAACAAGTGTTGAATCGAAATATTTAATTATGCGTACCTTAAATATTGGTCTCAGTCAAGAACAACGTCAAGGCGTTATTCAACTCTTGAATGTAACATTATCTGACTTTGATCTCCTCCTTATTCAAACCAAGAAATATCACTGGGATGTTGTCGGTCCTCAATTTAGATCGTTTAAAAGTAATTTACGATGATTTCGACGTAGATAATAGAGTGGATCGCGCCAACTTAATGGATTAAAGGGTTGAACTTCAATTCCTGAACTTTTGAGGTTTTTCCAATAGGAGCTTGAGATTTCCTTAGCTCCATAATTATCAACTAGGAGTTTGATTTTAACACCTTGACTCGCTTTTTTAATTAAAATCTCAGCAAAATCATTAGCTCGTTTTCCCGGAGTCATAATATAGGTCTCAAACTGAATTGAGACTTGAGCAGATTGAAGGGCTGCCATCCGAGCCTCAAAAATTTCATCAGCTTGCTTACAAAATTTAACGACTTTTCCAGAAGAAATAAAAGAGTCAGATAAACTGGCGATCGCGGTGATAAAATCTGACTGTTCTGGATGACTTAAATTAAAAATTTTATAGATTTGCTGAGAGCTAAAAAAGCCTTTAAAATATAAGAAAATAAAGTTTTCAGCAATTTGATCGAGGTTGGGTGTCTGGGCAACTTGTAATTCTGTGCCTGCTTTTTCTGGATGAGGTAATCCTCCCACCCCATCTATAACAATGTAAACAATTTTACCTCCTTGGTCCCAAGCTAACTTTTCCCAAGTTGTTGTAATATCCATAAGTAATGCTATTAATTGCGGGTAATCTGATTAATGATTTAGGAGAAA
This sequence comes from Cyanobacteria bacterium J06592_8, assembly GCA_038530755.1. Taxonomy (GTDB): domain Bacteria; phylum Cyanobacteriota; class Cyanobacteriia; order Cyanobacteriales; family Microcoleaceae; genus Capilliphycus. The sequence continues at coordinate 20,691 of JBCBCI010000088.1, forward strand.
AGGAATTAAAATCAGACGAACATCCCAACGATACATACATCTTGGGGGAAAATCCTCTAGCCTAAGACAGATTAAGATGAAAAAATCAATATTTCAGGTTGAATTGAGTAGAACCCAATAGCGATCGCAATTAACAGTAGTATGGGAATGATCGCTAACTCTAGTCAATGAGAACATCTTATTGTAGAAGTAGTTTGAAGTCAAATTCAACCGTTTTATGCCAAATCAAACTCCTCAAAAACGTATTATTATCACTCGCTACAAACGCACGGGTCAATATTTTACCGAAGAACTAGGAAATGGCATTGGTTTAGATATGGTATTAATTCCGGGTGGTACATTCTTGATGGGTTCACCAGAAGACGAACTTGAAAGCCGAGATAATGAACGCCCTCAACACGAAGTTACCCTGCAACCCTTTTTCATGGGACGATATACGATAACACAAGCGCAGTGGCGAGTTGTGGCAGATTATCCGCCAATTGAGCGAAATTTAAGCCCAGACCCTTCTCTCTTTAAAACAAAGAACCGACCCGTTGAGCAAGTCAGTTGGTATGATGCGGTTGAGTTTTGTCAGCGACTCTCAGCACATACTGAACGAGACTATACACTCCCTAGTGAAGCCCAATGGGAATATGCTTGTCGGGCTGGAACCCAAACTCCTTTTCATTTTGGGGAAACCATCACAACAGATTTGGCAAATTATAGAGGAACAGACAATTTAGATGATCAATGGTCAAGTTTCTACGATAAAGGAATGAAAGGACAATATCGACAACAAACAACAGATGTTGGCAGTTTTCCTCCTAATAACTTTGGGCTGCATGATATGCACGGGAATGTCTGGGAATGGTGTCTGGACGATTGGCATAATAGCTATGAAGACGCACCTACAAATGGTAGTGCATGGTTTAATGACAATAAAAATCTGACTAAAAAAACAGGTAGGGCTGTTCTGCGGGGTGGTTCCTGGTCTAATATTTCTACTGTCTGTCGCTCAGGGTTCCGATCTAACAATGCAGGGGTAAAACGAAATCTTATTAAGATTGATACTGGTGGTTTTCGCGTCGTGTGTGTCATACCAAAGAGATTTACAATTAATCGCTATTGAAAGATCAAAATTTACCTTCAAGTCTTGTAGAGTGAGGAGATTAATGCGATCGCAATTAGTAAAAGTGAGGGTATTTTACCTCCTCGCTTCAACCCCAAAACCTGTACTGAACTATTGTTTCATTTGTCGTTTCAATTGTTCTAATTCGTCTTCGGTTTCCCATTTTTGGAACTTTTCTTCTAAAGGATCGAACCCTGAACTCGGAGTGCTGTAGTTACTGCTTTGGTTCCAGGCTTGAGTTTCCCTGGGTTGTTGTTTTGCCTGAGTATAAGTTTTAGCGGCTTCTGTGGCTTTTGCTGCCACTTCGGTACGGCGTTCTTTGATTTGCTGATAAAGTTCTTTTGATTGTTCGATGCGTTGTTTAATGCCTTGCATCTGTCCCCAACGTTGGTTTCCCTGACGCAACAGTGCTGCTTCTCGTTCTTTTGCGGCTTGGGCGAGATCTTGACGTTTGGCGGCTTCGGCTTTGGTGACACGTTCATGCCAACGCTGAATATCTTGGGCAATACTCAGAATTTCTTGTTCGATATTCTTCTCTTGACGCTGAAGATCGGCAATTAAACGCAAAGTATCTTCTTGTTGCTCTCGAAGCTGCTCTTCTAGGGCTTGCAGTTCTAGATGGGGATGATCGCGCAGAAATTCTTCTAATCGAGTTTCGAGAAAGCGGCTAAAATCGTCAAATAAACCCATGATTTTAATTAGAAATTAAATTCTAAATTCATTCTTATTTTAACTTACAAACAAAATCGGGCTAGTTCTGGGAGAATTGATGACGACATAGATTTGAGCTGTAGAGACTTAATAACTTTAAATGTCTAAAATTATTAATCACTCTCCCTTCCCTTGTCGGGAAGGGGCTGGGGGTTAGGTCAACAAAATCTGATTTAGAACTGTTGTCCAACGTAGATCGTGAGAACTTCGCCATTGCGACGAATTACCGCTTCTTGGTTAACAACTTCAACTAATGTCCAACCACTCGCTGCAATACTCTCGCCCACGTACACCCGACGAGCGACGCCATTAACTTCAAATAAAGCCGCAGAGCGATCGCCTAGCTCTAAAATACCGACTAAGGTATGAACAGATGCCGCAGGTGTATCATTGGCAGCGGCTTGGCTGGGTTGTTCTTGAGCCGCAGGAGCGGATGCAGGTGCAGGTTCAGGTGCAGGTTCAGGTGCGCTAGCTGGAGTCGGGATAGAGACAGAAGCAGTTGCGGGTGCAGGCTCTGGCTCTGGCTCTGGTTGAGCTTCAGCTTGTTGAGTGGCTTCCGGCTGGGGTTCGGGTTGTGGGGCTTGGGCTGTTTGCGGTGCGGGGCTAGAAACCGTTCCCGAAGTTTGTCCGCCTGGAGTCGGAGTCTGAACAGGTTGCTGGGCTTGCTGTGCGGCTTGCTGTTCGGCTTGCTGTTGTAGGGTTTGCATCACCTGATTTGACAGTCTCGCCGTTCGGTTAGAAGCGTCTTGGATCGAGTCTGCGACACGGTTAATAGCAGCAATCAGGTTATTGGTTTCCGCACCCAAGGGAGCCGTTGTATTAGTATTGGGAACAGGAACCGGGGGTAAATTCTCAACTGGTGCTGTCCCTTGAAACGGCGGTAATAAGGGGATAGTATCAACGGTATCCTGCTCAATGGTGACTAGAGCGCGTTCGATGTAGTTCGCAAACTTAATATCAGCCTGAGTTTTGGCGGTTAAAGGCTTGTTGGCGGGAACAGCGACAGGTGCAGGTGCAAATAAACGATTAAACCCGCCACGAGTTGCGATCCAAAGTAAAACGGTTACGAGCAGAGAAGCAAGAGCCGTTCCGAGTAAAATGCGATCGAAGGATTGGTCTTTTTCCGCACTAGCATCTCGCAGTTTAACATCCGTATCAATCGCACTATCTTCGGGTAGACCTTCCGGGCGAGCAACGGGTGGCAGAATAATCTGAGGAACTTTAATCGATTTGAGAGAGATGAACTCCGGTTCTACCGGATCTTTCGGCAGTTTCGCCCCTCCATCGAGCACTCGTTCGACATCCTCAAAAATATCGTCCATGAGTTGATCCGCGAAGATCTCCGCCGATGCGGGATCTTTGAGGAGTGTTTCTTTTGATAATGCGGGTTTTGTTTCGTTCATCGCTGTTTCTTGAGGCATCGTTTGGCTCTGCTCCTCACGCTCGTTTGACCTCTGTGGATAAAAAGTTGAATATCTGAGTTGCTGTTGATTTTACTACAAAATCCTTCGACTGGGCTGATTTCACTGAATTTTTAGAATTGTTTCTCAAAAGACAGTACACAGTGAGACACAGTGAGGAGTAACAGGAGTAAACAGTGGACGGAGGTTGACATCCTCTCGCCGTTAAGCCTTCGGCTCTAACGGGAGATTCCCAAACATCACTACGCGGAAGGCGTTTGGGG
>JBCBCI010000089.1:0-24093 GCA_038530755.1 Cyanobacteria bacterium J06592_8
GCAGAACTGCGCCCACAGGTTAGCGCTCTCGCGCTGCTGTAAGGTAGTTGTCATGGTAGGTATGATTGCTATGTATTAAGTTATCAATGTTCTGCGGTTGGCTTTTGTGCCTTCCGTTATTAATAATATAGGGGATAATGTAACGGTTTGTAAAGAGATTAAACAATCTTGTTACTTATGTGATAAATAAGCAAAGCTAATCAGACAGCCCGTCGTTCTTTTGGCAGCTTGAATTTCTTGGACTACTCCCCTCAATAAAGCAGTCATAACAAGACTGGCATGACCCGCCAACTTTTGAACGGTAACAATATCAACGAAATCCTACAGGAAAGTCAAGATTGTCAAGGAACAAAGTCCGTTAACGGAGGTTGTTGACTTATTAGACAACTTATTGGATTAAACGGATTGGGGTGTACTCCATTACTTTTGGGGCAGCACCCCGTTCTAAATCCCTTATTCGCGCAATATTATTGGGGTAAAAATAAGATCCGTGTAAAATCGACTGAGGGGTGACAAAGAAGGCTTATTTACGCTTCAACATTGCACTGATACTGAATACTCCCAGAGAGATTAAGCTGAAGATTGAAGTCGGTTCTGGAACAGTCACTCTCTTTAAAGCAACATTATCAATTAATAAACCCGAATCAACAACAGTATCAACAGCATCAACAACTCCAATTCCCAATGTATAAGTTCCATTACTCGGAACTGTAAAAGAAAAGGGTTGAAAACCAGTTTCTTCGTTAAAAGGGGTGAGAGAAGAAACAAATGTTGGAAATGTAGTATCAGCTAATGTGGAAAGAGAACTAATAGATACAAAGGCTAAATCATTAAAAAAGGTTGGTGTATTTTCATCCGTTAAAAAATTCCAATCGAAAGTTAGTAAATCTCCGGCATTAGCTGTAAAAGCTTGCTGAATTGCTGAACCTGAAGTCAGATCTTGACCACTTAAGGTATCTAAGCTTCCCAAATCAAGTCCAAGGAATGCTTCTACAGAAGAATCAGGAACAGTTGCTCCACCTGTAGATAGTAAAGCTTGAAATATTCCTTCTGTCGGACTTGTTCCTAATGCTGCTGTTTCAATTGTCGTATTACCAATTCTTCTCCAGTCTGAGAAGTTACCCGTTTCAAAACCACCGTTGTTCAGCAACTCAGGATTAATGTCGGAGAACAATTGGAGTTCTGTAATTTGTGTAGACCAAGTATCTTCAGCCGAAACAAACTCTTGAAATGTCCAGAAGGTCGAGGAATCTGTGGGATCAACGACTGTTGCACTATAGTCTCCCCAACGGTTACGACCGTTAAAAGTAACTTGATAATCAGCCACACCTTCTTTCAGGAGTGAGGGTTCGCCAAAAATGGTCACTCCAGCATAGGTTTGACCCCCAACCGCATAGGTACTGACAAACTGTGATTCACCCGAACCACTAAAGCCAATCACAACATCTCCCAACTCATTAACCGCAATAGAACCATAATAAAAATCTAACTCAGGATCGGTAATTAAACCTTCTTGTAGGAGTTGATTATTTGAGGCATCAATCTGAAACCAACGTAATGCTGCACGTCCATTATTATTGACGGTTTGTACTCCCCAAAATGTGCCATTTTGTTGGACGATATTTCCATGAAAGATACTGCCACTAAAGATTTCAAGATTTTGTTTAGGGCCAGGTTGTTCAGCACTAAATATACTTGAATATGGAGTAACGGAAATCAAACCATCGGATGTATCCAGGCTGGGTGAGATAATATCTCCTACTAAATTCGAGCGTTTGAAAGTTCCAGAAAATGTGTTAAAGTCTGATAATAATGCTGCGGGCATTCCTGTATTATCTAAATCAACCACAGGCTGCACTGTCAACCCTGTTTCCGAAGTAAAATTATTCTCGAATACGGTTGCATTCGCAACAGTGGGTTGAGAGGTCAGCAGGTCATCTTTCGGTAAAGCTACAATTGTTGTTCTTAAGCCACCAGAAGAGATAGGAAACATATTGGCGGCGAGGTAAACCCCATCTTGATTCAAACCTAACGTGGGATAATCGACCCAACGTTGATCTGTGGAATCACCATCAATTGCAAAGCCTGTCCAGCCTTGAGTTGGATTAGATGTATTAGATACAGCCAGTAAAAAACTACTAATATCGCTGCGTCTGTCAGCAGCAGAAATAGCAAACCATCGCTCACTAAAGGGATCGTATACAATCCGAGGATCAAATATATCAAATCGATTCACACCTGAATCGTTCCAAAATTGCCGGAGTGAGCTAGTCTGAACTCGATTACCTGTCACTTTATCGTAAACTGAATAGCGTCCATTAATCAGTTCCACAATGTGATCTGAACCAACAGATCCCATAGTATCTGGTGGGATGAAAAAGCTATCAACACGATATGTACTTCCTGTAAAGTTTAAGCCAGTTGATAGATTGGCAGCTTCAGCATTGAGTGAAATTCCACACGTGGTAGTTGCAGTGATCGCGATTGCTGACCAGAATATCTGATTTTTTTTCATTCTTAAAACTCTCAAATTCCATGTGGGTTTTTATAAATTCTCAATCTTCTAACAGTTTTTTATTGAAGAGAAAATTGATTGCACCTTTTTTTTGCAGAATTAAACCTTAATTCTGAAGAGCGATGGTATTCCCTGAATTTCAAAAAATAAAAATTAATCAATCAAAATGAATTGATTAATAAGTAAACAGTCAAACCCTCAAACTTATTCCTTTGCAGTAAAAAACTTACAAGCATTGACTTCGTTTACTTAATTAAGATGACCTGTTTACTTACTTTAATCGAAATAAAAAACTAAGAAAAGGTAGTTATGTAAATTTTCAAGAGTTGAATATAAAACTTTGATAAAAACTAGAGTTGAGAATATCGTGGAACAATAAGTCAACTCAAAAAACACTGCAAATATAGTAGCGGCTTTAACTTAATATTACTTAACATCGTGTTTGAATAATGTCCTGCCGAATGTGGAATCTATGGTTTAAGTTCGCTGAGTTTCTTCCGAATAAAGAGATTGATAACATTCCTCAGACATCTCAAAATTCGCAGTTACATTTTGAACATCATCAAGATCGTCTAAAGCATCCATCAATTTCATTATAGATCGGGCTTGATCGACATCATCAACCTCTATGGTATTATTGGGAATCCAGCGGAATTCGGCTTGCACAATATTAAACTCTTTCTCTTGCAAAATTTGATTCAGGGATTCGAGATTGTTTGTTTCTGTAAACACCTCCGCCCCTTCGGTATCATCAACTGGCGTTAACTCATAAGATTCGGCTTCTCCTTCGACTGAAGCTTCGAGGAGTTTGTCTTCATCAATGGGTCCAGCTAAAGTGATCACCCCTTTTTGATCAAACATCCAACTTACACAACCCGTCTCCCCCAAATTTCCGCCATTTTTATTGAAAGCAGTTCGCAGGTCAGCGGCTGTTCGGTTGCGGTTATCCGTGAGACCCTCAATTAAAATCGCCACGCCTCCAACCCCGTAGCCCTCATAGCGAATGGATTCCCAGTCTGAACCCTCAGCCCCGAGAGTACCAGATCCTTTTGCGATCGCTCGATCAATATTATCATTAGGAATTCCTGCGGCCTTAGCTTTCTCAATCGCCGTTCTCAGTTGGAAGTTTCCCGTCGGATCGGGGCCTCCTGTACGAGCCGCAACAATAATCTCCCGTGAGACTTTCGTGAAAACTTTGCCTTTGACAGCATCTACTCTGGCTTTTTGGCGTTTGATATTCGCCCACTTACTATGTCCAGCCATACCCTTAGACAAACACAGCAATCTATAATTTTAGCTCAAAACCCTAATTTTTGCATCTCTTTGAGCCTGTTTTCACCTATAAAAATCTATCTCGCCAACTTCTCCGATTAAGTGGAGGGCAAGACTGTTGAGAATCTACTTTGTTTTCAGGATGAGGTTAGTTTACTGATTTTGCTTTAATAAAGCCGGGATTATCATTCTAAATTCAGTCCCTTGTTCGGAATGAGAAGAACACTCTAACTGACCTTGATGTTTTTCAACAACTAAATAGTAAGCAATGGATAAACCCAGTCGAGTTTCTTGGTCATTCTCAAGATTCAATAAAGGTTGAAAAACCTGTTGACATTCTGCTGTTGTCATTCCTGGACTATTCTCAGAAACGGTAATCAAAATCTGATCGGCTTCTAACGGTTGAGTGCTGACTTTAATTTGAGGAAGTTCAATTTTGTGTTTTTGCATTAAAGCGGTTTCGATGCGTTCAATACTAAAGGTAATTAAATTCAAAAAGACCTGATTTAACTGACTGGCGTAACATTGAACTTTGGGTAACTTGTCATACTCTCGAACCAATTCAATGCTAGAACGTCCGGCTTTAGCTTGGAGACGATTTTGGATAATCATTAAAGCACTATCAAGTCCTTCATGCAGATCGACTGTTTTGATTTGTGCTTCATTAACATGGGTAAATAAACGGAGCCCGCGCACCACATCTCGAATCCGTTCTGCACCAAACTTCATTGATTCTAATAACTGCGGCAGATCTTTACGAATGAAACTCAAATCCATCTCCTCCAGCATTTCTGCAATATCCGCTGTGGGTTGGGGATAATGGGTTTGATAGAGTTCTAACAAATCCATCACATCGTGTAGATAGTTCTGAGCATGAGACAAATTCCCAAAGATAAAGTTAACTGGATTATTAACTTCATGGGCAACTCCCGCAACTAACTGACTCAAAGAAAGCATTCTCTCGGTTTGAACCAGTTGAGCTTGAGTGCGTTGTAACTGAGCGAGCGCTTCTTCTAATTCTACTCGCCGACGCGCTTCACGTTCTTCGCTTTGACGCAAGGCTTCTTCCATTTGCTGACGAGAAGTAATATCCAATCCGACAAAGACGGCTGCTTTTCCCCGCTGATATTTCTGAGCAACAATCAAATAAATTCTCGGTACACCTCGAACGTTGGTAACAATTTCTTTAGAATCAATCCACTTGTAGCCATCAAAAAATTCATAAACAAATTGATTAAATTTCGGGGTATTACTTAAAAAGCCAACTTCTTTACCAATAAATTCTTCTGCGGGAACGTTATAGGCTTGAGCGAGGTGTTTATTGACACCCAAATAGCGTAAATCTGAACTAATCCAAGACACTAATCCCGGTACAGCATTTAAAACGGCTTCGAGTTGATCTCGTGATGCGGTCATTACTGAATGGGCGTCTCTGTAATTACAAATATCGCGAACAATCCAACAAATCAGTGAGGAGTCTAAGTTTTCGAGAATTGTATTATCGGCTGTCGGTTGCGTTTCTAAATAACTGGCACTGACTTCAACCGGAAGAATTTTCCCATCTTTTTTCTGATGACCAGATTGAAAACGCAAATATCCTTGATTTTGAACTTGAGAGTAATGTTCTTGCCAAATTACACCACAGAGGTCTGGATCAATTTCATGGGCTTTCAGTTGCAGTAATTCAGTTTCAGTGTAGCCCAGAAGATGACAGGTTGCTGGATTGACATAACAAACTTTACCCTGAGATGTCATACAAAAAACGGCATCACCTGTTTGATGAAGTGCCAGTTGAGCTTGTTGTAACGTCTGTTTTAGCTCTTGGTGTTTACGAAGTTCATCAGCATGAACTATTAACCCTCCGATACTGCCCTCATCGGTGAGCCAAGGTTGAACATTAAATTTTACCCATGAACTGGAATTCTCTAATAATGTTACGGGAAATTCTAGCTCCCATTGCTCTAGATTTCCGGCTAAACAGTGCTGAACGTTTTGATGCCAAATCTCAGGTAGATTGAGGAAAAGTTCATTATGAGAGCATCCGGCAATATTGATATTCTCTGGACAGAAATCAGTTTGCCATCGTTTTGATACGATAATATATCGCATCTGTCGATCTAACATCGCTACAGCCGTAGGCATATATTCTATAAACTTTTGATAGCTGCTTTGCTGCGATAATGAAGACTCCGTTATGGCGTTTGGAACTGGGCAATAGTTCTGAGCAGAGCCTGCTTTGTTTTTCGGGGTCATGGATTAAAGCCTTGTTTTTTGTACTTTGAGATCTTTAAAAATTGGAATTTAGGTAATTTTAGGGATACATAGAGCCACACATTATTGATTACAGGTTAATTTGTCTGATTTTCCGAACATTTATCATAATCGATTTTTCCCTCGACTGGAGGGATTGTACTTTACTATTGTAAAATTTATGACTTTGAATAGTCTATAAATTTTTTGTAATTTATGAGATTTCTTTGTGAAAAGATTGCAAAATGCTGTATCAAACTGTATAAACTCATAGGCGGTGAGTGGCAAAATATAAAATTCAAGAGTTAAATTGGGTATAGAGTGTAAAAAAGGGTTTGAGCAAGCGGAGAGAGATATTCTCAATTAGCCTTGATTATTTGATTCAAATTTTGAGTTTTTTGTGAAATCAGTTCCGGTAAACTCGACAAATACTAAGTATAACAAATGTGAAAGTTAATCCAAAAAACTCTAGGATAGACTAAAAATTAAAGAAGATTGAATACCCAGCTCTAAATCCGGTGTGAATCTTAGTTTCAAGATTTCATGCAAAGCGTATAAATCCTCAAAAAATAGTGACAGTTTTTAGAGGGTCAATGTTAGACTTGACAAGAGGAAAAATATAATTTATGGCTTCAGGGACATCTTGAATAGGCCCTTTAAAAATATAGTTGATAAACGGAGAAAATCACAATGGTGTTAACACCAAACCTAGAATTAGGAGCTTGGGTTGGAGATGATTCGGCGGAGTTAATCGCACTAGAACCCGAGCAGTTAGTTGGCTTTCCCCTTGGCGTTATTGCTCTGGGTGGGAATGATACTGTGATTGGAGCGACAGATAGTGAACTGATTAATGGAAATCAAGGAGATGATCAACTCACCGCAGGAGCTGGAAGTGATACTCTTTTGGGTGGCCAGGGAAATGATGTTTTAGATGGACAAGCAGACAGCGATTTTCTCTTTGGTAACTTAGGGGGAGATTTACTTCGAGGTGGAAGAGGCGACGATAATTTATTTGGCGGTCAGGATAACGATATTTTATTCGGAGATGCCGGAAATGATGTCCTCGATGGTGGCTTAGGAATTGATGTGATTACCGGGGGCGAAGGAATCGATACATTTTTATTAGCTCGTCGAGGAGCGGATGTAGATTTCTTCTCTGATTTTGAAGATGGTATTGATCGCATTCAACTCCCCACCGGAATTACGTTTAACGATTTACAAATCTCTCCTCGCAATAGTAATGAAACTGTAATTTCATTTGCTGGGGAAGAACTTGCAGTTATTGATGATATTGTTCCGTCTGCGATTACCCCAGAAGATTTTATTAATGGTGACACTGGTGACACTCCTCCTGTTCCTCCTGATGATTCTGACCGAGATGGAGGTGTGATTATTCGACTCGATCAACAAGTTCTCTTTGACCCCAAATTTGATGCACCCATCCGGATTCTGCCTTTGGGAGATTCGATTACCAGAGGTCAAGTTGGAACCAGTGTACCGGAAGAAGTTGAAGAAGGATATCGACTCGGACTGTGGAATCGACTCACAGATTTTGGCTTATCAATTGATTTTATCGGGAGTCAGTCGAGTGGAAGTACAAACCTTCCCGATCTAGATCACGAAGGGAATCCCGGATTTACAACTCGACAAATCACGAATGGCCGAGGAGAACAACCTGGGGTTGATGAAGTGATCCCGGCGTTCAATCCGGAAGTGATTTTGCTGATGGCGGGTACGAATAATTCTAATAACACTCCAGATCGGATGATTGAGGATTTAGATGCTTTAATCGACAGCATTCTCAATGAAAATGGATTTGCAGGAGAACTCCTCGTTTCCACGATTCCCCCGATACGTTCCGATGGTCGGTTCCCAGAACGTATCCCCAATGTCGAAGCTTATAATGCTCAAATTGCAACGGTCGTTGATACTTATGTTCAGCAAGGGAACAGCGTTACCTTTGTGGATATGTTTAATGTCCCGAATGGATTAACGGAAAATGATATTACGCCTCCACCCGAAGACCGCAACGGGGTTCACCCAACAGTTGCAGGTTATGACAAAATCGCTCAGTTTTGGTTTGATAACCTTCTCGGACAACTCGGTGGTGCTGAACCTCTGACGGATGTTAATAATGCCACAGGAACAAATTTTGATGATGTCTTGGTCGGAAGTTCAACGAATAATGTTCTCGAAGGTCGGGGCGGAAATGACCAAATTTCTGGGGGCGAGGGCGCAGATTTATTTTCCTATGCGACAGTTGATGTCGGTGTCGATATCCTTTCTGACTTTGACCCAACTCAGGGAGATGCAATTGGGATTTCGGCTGAGAATTTTGGGGGCGGTTTACTTCCAGGGACCTCTCTAAGTTCGACGGCTTCTGCAACAGGTAGTTTTGTTGCCAGTGCTACACCGACTCCTGTGGGAACCAATGCTAATTTCCTATACAACACCGCGTCTGGAGAATTAAGCTTTGATGTTGATGGTACAGGCGCTCAACCGGGTGTTCTCCTCGCCATCCTTCCTAGCACACCTGAATTAACGGCGAGTCAGTTCTTAATTGCTTAGTGGCTTAAATTGAGTGGCTCAAATATAGAGCCGTTGTCAGCCAGGGGCTTTGTCAGTGACGCACCGCGTTATTGCCGGGTTTTGCCTGTTCAAATTGGTACCGAAGATTGATACACTGAATCGTGTAAAACGACTCACAATCTATAGACTCTTGCTAGACGAACAGGCTAAAACCACCATCCTTCGCAAAATCCCCCATGCTCTTTACATCTGTGGCGTTAAAGAGGGCGAAGACGTCAACGGCTTTACCGCGAGTTGGGTAATGCAAGCTTCCTTTAAACCCCCGCTTGTGGTCAATTGTGTTAAACAAGACTCCAAGTCTCACGCGATGATCGAAGCCAGTGGAGTATTCGCTCTGAGCTTTCTAGAGGACGGACAAAAAGAGATGGCTCAAAAGTTCTTCAAACCCCAACGCCGAGTGGGTAATAAGTTTGAAGATGTCGAGTTTTATCTCGGAGAAACAGGCTGTCCGATTATTTCCGATTCTCTGGGTTATGTTGAATGTCGAGTTGTCGGAACTGTCGCCCAGGGAGATCATACTGTATTTGTCGGTGAAGTGATTGCCGCAGGTGTTCATCGAGAGGGCGAAATTTTATCACTCGCAAGTACAGGCTGGAACTACGGCGGTTAGAACTTAGCAACGAAAGCAAACCGAACTTTTACATACAACTGATCAGCTATGCCTCTAATTAAAGTTCAAACCTCAGTTTCAACACCGGAAAAATCACAAGTTGAAACCCTTCTCAAAAGTTTGTCTGCTGCTTTGGCTGAACATTTGGGAAAACCTGAATCTTATGTGATGACGGCTTTTGAACCTGATATTCCCATGACATTTGCTGGAACAACAGATCCGGTTTGTTACATGGAAATCAAAAGTATCGGTTTACCCCAGAGCAAAACCAAAACAATGAGTGAAGATTTTTGTCAGAAAATCAACACAGTCTTGGGAATCCCTTTAAATCGTATTTATATTGAATTTGCAGATGCTCCTCGAACGATGTGGGGCTGGAATGGGACAACATTTGGCTAAGGATTGGATGTCTGAAGAATGCTTCTATTCCCTCTGGATCTGAAAAATTTCTCTGAAAAAGGAACTATCTACAGACTTAGAAATTCTTTACAAAGTAAGACGCTGTGATAGTATCTGGATGGATTTGCACGACTTATTCAGTAGGCAATACAAGCCTATAGCCTGTGGTGGAGGAGAGTCCAGGGATGCTCAATAGGATGTCAGAGGGATGTTTAACGGGTATGGGAAACCCAAGCCTGCCGAAACCCCTGCGAATTGGGGTGATTGGGGTTGGTAATATGGGACAGCATCACACCCGCGTTCTAAGTTTACTCAAGGACGTTCAGTTGGTGGGTGTTGCCGATATCAACCTTGAACGAGGACTGGATACTGCTAGCAAGTATCAGGTTCATTTTTTTGAAGATTTCCGAGATTTACTTGAACACGTTGATGCAGTTTGTATCGCTGTTCCCACTCGTTTACATTATTCGGTGGGGATGACTTGTTTACAAGCCGGGATTCATGTTCTGATTGAAAAACCCATTGCTGCTAGTATTTCGGAAGCTGAATCTTTGGTGAATGCTGCGGCTAAGTACCAACGCATTCTGCAAGTGGGTCATATCGAACGCTTTAACCCCGCGTTTGCTGAACTGAGTAAGGTTCTCAAAACTGAGGAATTACTTGCTTTGGAAGCTCATCGGATGAGTCCCTACTCTAACCGTGCAAATGATGTTTCGGTTGTTTTGGACTTGATGATCCATGATATTGATTTGCTGCTGGAGTTGGTTGCCTCACCAGTGGTCCGATTAACGGCTAGTGGAAGTCGGGCGGCTGATTCGGGTTATTTAGATTATGTGACGGCAACATTAGGCTTTGCCAACGGGATTGTGGCAACATTGATTGCCAGTAAGGTCACTCATCGCAAGTTGCGCTCAATTGCAGCTCATTGTAAGAACTCTCTGACTGAAGCTGATTTTCTCAACAATGAAATTCTAATTCATCGTCAAACGACGGCGAACTATACAACAGATTATGGTCAGGTGCTATATCGTCAGGATGGGTTAATTGAGAAAGTTCATACGAGCAATATTGAACCCCTTCACGCTGAGTTAGAGCATTTCGTTAACTGTGTTCGCGGAGGGAATCAACCTTCTGTTGGCGGTGAACAAGCTCTCAAGGCTTTACGCTTGGCAAGTTTGATCGAACAAATGGCACTTGAGGGGCAAGACTGGAATTTTGAAGAACTACAGTATCGTTTGAATACCTCAGCTCTTCGTGTCAATTCAAAAAGCTAGTTCCTGAACTGGCTTTCAGCTTCAGTTGACTTAAAGCCTGAATCAATTTTTGCTTTTCCTATCGATCAAAATTGACAACAGAATACAGTTTAATCTCTAAATATAGCATATATTGGTTTTTAATCAAGGGCGAGATCGAGTTCTCGCTCTTTTTCTGTTTTTGCCAATATTTGCGCTTATTTCCCTCTACATCGGATTTCCACCCATCATTCTTCGGTTTTCCCAACCGGATCGAGTTGACAAGTTCAGTTACAAACTGTTACATTTATTTACATAAGTTAAAAAAGTTCAGGAGTTAAGATTTATGATTTACTTAATCGCATTAGCTAGCTTACTTGTTATTGGTTGGGTTGCCGCAGCGACTGTTGGTACGATGGCTTATTTCCGAGGCGAACAAAGCAAGCCCGTTCACCAACGCAATTGGGATAACAGTTCCTTTGAACAAATTGCTCAGTCTGTAACTGGTGTCGAAACAGACTATAATCAGCGTGTTCCGGCTTATGGTTTAGATGCTTACGCAAGCAATACTCTGTAATAGTGGTAGAACTTGCGAAATAAAAGTTCATTCGTTGGAAAGATTTGCGAGTTGATCGCATCAGATGGTAAGTAAGTTAAAGTTCCAAGGATAGAATTGAATAATTAGAAACAGGCGATCGCGGTAGAATTGGTGCGATCGCTTATTTGTTTTTTGAGGTAGAATCTCAAAGATATCGTTAGTTGGAGTCGATCAAAAATGAATCCTCAATCTTCTATTTTTGTTGCAGGATCTAGCCGAGGTGTAGGTCGAGAAATTGTGAAATATCTACGAGAACAAGGTCAAGTTGTCAGAGCGTTATTGCGATCGCCTGATACACAGCCGGAGTTAGAAGCAATGGGAATAGAAGTGGTCAGAGGAGATGCACTCGATGTCGAAGCCGTTAAACAGGCGATGTCAGGTGTCAATATTTCTGCGGTAATGAGTACCATTGGAGGATTACCCAAAGATGGCGATCGCGCAGATTATTTAGGGAATAAAAATCTAATTGATGTAGCCGTTAAAGTTGGAGTTGAACGATTTATTTTAGTTTCTTCAATTGGTGCAGGTAATAGTCGAGTTGCACTGCCGCCTCAAGCCTTAGAAACCTTGGGTGCAGTGTTAGTGGAAAAGGAAAAAGCCGAACAACATTTAATCGAAAGTGGCTTAAATTATACAATTATTCGTCCGGGAGGATTAAAATCCGAACCCGCTACAGGTCATGGCATCCTGACTGAAAATCATACCATTTCTGGGACAATTCATCGAGCAGATGTTGCTCAACTCGCTTGTCGATGTTTACAATCTGCAGCGGCGAAGAATAAAGTCTTATCCGCACTCGATCAAAACATGATTTGGGGTGAGACTGAAGTTCAAGTTCTTAACTTAGATTAGAAGAGAAATAAAGTTCAGCATTTGGAGAAGCTGAATGTTAAACTGCTAAGAATAATTCATTCAAAAGAAATTGGGGTTATGTCTGCAACAAACGTATTGGGGGAAGAGCTAGCAATTTGCTGTACTTCTCCGATGACCGGATTTTATCGAGATGGGCAATGCAGTACAGGTTCAGGAGATGTGGGTGCCCATATTATTTGCGCTCAAGTCACCGCAGAATTTTTAGAGTTTTCCCGTTCTAGAGGAAACGATTTAATGACTCCGAATCCGGCATTTCGTTTTCCCGGCTTAAAACCAGGAGACTGCTGGTGTTTGTGTGCTTCACGGTGGAAAGAAGCTCTAGATGCAGGAGTTGCGCCGCCTGTTCAATTACAATCGACTCATGTTCTAGCTTTAGAATATGTCACATTAGAAGAACTGAAAGCTCATGCAGTTGAGGGTTGAATTCTGATTAGTTTCTGCGAGGAAGTGGTTTTCGTTGTTGAGCTTCAGAGGGTGAGATCTCAAGCGGAACTACTTCTGCGATGCTACCTTCTCGTGCAACTCGAATTAACAAAGCAGCCAATGCTAAACTCGCAATCATCGAACTTCCACCATAACTAAACAAGGGTAAAGGTAAACCTGTTGTCGGTAAAGCACCCGTTGCGACCCCAATATTTAGAATCGATTGTCCGACCATAACAACGGTTGCACCAATTGCTACGAGTTGATGTTCAATTTTCTTAGCAATTAAGGCAACTCTAAACCCAATTGTGGCATAAGCAGCCAGGAGTAAAATTAACAGAAGACCCCCAATAAAGCCAAATTCTTCTGCATAAACCGCAAAGATAAAATCGCTATATTGAATCGGTAGATAAAGAAGTTTTTGTTTAGATAATCCAAGTCCCGTTCCCCAAATTCCACCTGAACCCACAGCAAGTAGACTTTGAATCAGTTGATAGCCATCATTAACCGGATCAGCCCAAGGATTCAGGAAATACAAAATCCGACGTTTTTGATATTCATTGATACTAATACTAATTGTTGCTAGAAAGATGCCACCGAAAGCCGTTCCGCCCAGATAGAGAAAGGGTAATCCGGCGGCTAAGGCAATTAGCCAAAGTGTCATCCCACACAGTGCTGTTGTACTTAAATTGGGCTGCATCAAAATCATCAATAAGATTAGCAGAAAAAAACCTAACCAAATTAATCTTGTTGACCAAGTCAAGCGATACCATCGAGAGAAAAACCAAGCACTTTGTAGAATCAAAAAAGGCTTCATTAATTCCGAAGGTTGCAACAAGATAGGCCCCAGAGAAATCCAACGAGTTGCGCCGTTAATCGTTGTTCCTAAACCTGGAATTAATGTTAAAATTAGTAAGGCAAAAACTGAAAATAAACCAACTTTTGTTGTGCGTATGATTAAATGGATGGGCGTTCTCACAATCGCGTTAAACCCTACCATACCCACAAGCATCCACAAAGCCTGTCTTTTAAAGTAATATAATCCATCTCCCTGTTCGAGATTAGCGATTGGATAAGAGGCGGAAAAAACCACCACTAACCCAACACTCAACCACAAAAAAGTGAGCCAGCGTAGGAAACGAGCTTCCATTGACCAACGTTCAACAGAAGGATCAAAAAAGGGAATTAGGTATTGCCAGTTCATGTAGATTCGTTAAACTTCAAACGATTGCTTCTAAGAATTGTCAAGTTACTCCTTTAGAAGGATATCAGATCTCATCTTCACCTATATTCTTAACAAACCATTACAATACAGAAGAGTAGAACCTATTTACTTGGAAGGCATTGTGATCTCTAACCTTGCTCAAACCAGTTCTCGCCAAGCCCAGATTGCAGAAGTTGTCCTTCGCAACGGTTGGGATTATATGCGCGGCCTCCTGACGGGTGGCAAGGCTGATGAACCTAATTTACCAACACCTGCGGTTCTTCGCAATATTTTAATCGAGTTAGGCCCAGTCTATGTCAAGTTAGGGCAGTTACTTAGCACTCGCCCTGACATTTTACCCGCAGATTATATCGAAACGTTATCGAGCCTACAAGCAGAAGTTCCGCCTGTATCCTGGTCAGAAATGGAAGGCTTACTGCGGCGAGAGTTGCAGCAGCCTGTAGAAGAGGTTTTTGCTGAAATTAATACAGAAGCAGTGGCTGCAGGTTCTATTGCTCAGACCTATCGGGCGACACTTAAGAGTGGTCAAGAGGTTGCACTCAAAGTTCAACGTCCCGGAATTGACCGTTTAATTGAAAAAGATATTGCGGTTCTCAAAAGTTTGGGAGAATTAGTCGCGTTAACAGACTTTGGCGAAGATTATGATATTGTCGCCCTAGCCGATGAATTTGGGAATGCTCTACGAGCAGAACTAGACTTTAGAAAAGAAGCCCAACACTCAGAAACCTTACGAAAAAATTTAGCTGAAAGTCGTTGGTTTGACTCTGAAAAAATTATGGTTCCTAAGGTTTATTGGGAGAGAACGACGTCAAAGCTATTGGTTTTAGAATGGTTAAATGGGAAACCCATTTTAACAGCAAAGATTGAAGGTAAAGATTACAATGGAGACGCAGACGCGGAACGTCAAGCCATTAGCACCCTCGTTTGTCGAGCCTTCTTTAAACAATTTTATGTGGATGGCTTTTTTCATGCTGACCCTCATCCCGGTAATTTATTTTATTTGAATGATGGTCGAGTGGCATTACTTGACTGTGGAATGGTTGGTCGTCTCGATCCTCGCAGTCAACAAATTTTAACGGAACTTTTGCTAGCCATTGTTGATTTAGATGCTCAACGTTGTACTCAATTAACGTTGAAAATTGCCGAGTCAGCTCGTCCACCAAGTTTAGCACAGGTGGAGAATGAATATGCTCGAATGTTGCGAAAATATTATAATTTAAGTCTGTCTGAGATTAAGTTTTCGGAAGTATTTTATGAAATTTTAGCCCTAGCTCGTAAAAATAAAATTAAACTTCCCAGTAGTTTAGGATTATATTCTAAAACTTTAGCAAATTTAGAAGGTGTGGCTCGTAGTTTTGATCCACAATTGAATTTGATGGAAGAAATTAAGCCCTTGATGACGGATCTATTTCGACGTCAACTGCTAGGAACTGATCCAGTGGAAACGTTGTTACGAACTGTCTTAGATATCAAAAGTTTGTCGTTGCAGTCTCCTCGTCAAGTTGAACAATTACTAGATCGAGTCACCTCAGAAACGCTGAAATGGAATTTGACATTAAGGGAGTTAGAACCTCTACGTCGAAGTTTAGATGACTCCGCTAATCGCATTTCTTTTAGTATTGTAGTCGGGTCACTAATTATGGGTGCAGCGATTATTACAACAGCCGCACAAACATCTCAAGTCATGATCTTGACTAACGCTTTATTTGGTGCCGCGAGTTTTCTAGGATTGTGGTTAATTATTAGTATTTTAAGGTCAGGGCGATTGAAATAGCGATTGCCAATAGCGATCGCAACTTCCAAATTCCTACTCGCTAAGGATAACTTATCAAAAAACACTTTGCATCTACAAGTCAAGACATAACCTTAACCTAATTGGTCTAACTAAATTTGTCTAGCCAATCACTCGGTATGGGTCTGCGGTTTGTACTAGGATTTCCTCAACTTGAGTCGGTGTTAAATTCGGGTTAGCACTCAACATGACATCAGCAATTTCAGCAACGTGGGGTGTTGCCATTGATGTTCCGTTCAAGAATGCGTGTTGATTACCCGGAGTAGTAGAATAAACCTCAACACCAGGAGCGACGACATAATCAAGTAATGTCTTGACAGTGGGAACACTCTCTTCTGAGCAATTAGCTTTAGGAACTCCAGCTCTCGATAGTGACGATTACTTCTTTTGACCACCCTAGTATCTAGCACCCAAAAAATATTATTCCCCCTGACTCACACACCGAAAACCCGCTAATATTTCTCGAACCCCAGGATGATACCAATTGCGAAAACTACATCGCATTGCCCAAGGGCGAGTCGCCCAACTTCCCCCTTTTAAAACGCGGTGTTGATGATCGAAATAGGTTTGAGAATATCCAACGTAAGGATAATGCTGAAACCCGGAATATCCGGTAAACCAACTCCCTGTCCACTCCCAAACATTCCCTAATAAATCCCGCACACCGTAAGCACTTTCGCTGTCAGCATAAGCATTAACTGATGTAGTTTCCTGCTGCAAACGTTGGCCATCATTACAGTTACAAGTGTTAGAATTAGGCCTTTCTTCTCCCCAAGGATAGGTGCGCTTGCTTTGGGTTTTTTCGTCCCAACTGGCGGCTTTTTCCCATTCAGCTTCTGTCGGTAAACGTTTACCCACAAACTTACAATAGGCTTCAGCCTCGTACCAATTCACCCCACAAACGGGATGATCGTCAAAGATTGGGTCTTCTCGCCAATATAAAGGTTTAGAAACAGGATTTTGTTGCAACCATTGCCATCCTTGAATTGACCAATATTCACGATTTTCATAGCCTCCCGCTTGCATAAATATTCGGTATTGGCTACAAGTCACCGGATAACGATCAATCCAGTAAGTGTCTAAATATTGGCGATGGAGCGGTTTTTCATTATCCATTGCCTCAATAGAATTACTTCCCATTGCAAACGAACCCGCAGGTATTCTAAGGGTTTTAAGGTGAGGAGAAACCGCAGCAGAAGGTTGATAGATTTGGAGAGTTTTTTCTGAATTTTGGAGATGATTTAATTGTAAAACAAGGGCAATAGTTTCGCTATGCTGACTTTCATGTTGTAAAATAAATCGCCACAACCGTTCCTGTTCTTCTAAGGGTGCAATATCGAGATATCGCCAAATTTCACCTCGAATGGCTTCTAAATATCCATTAATGCTTGAGATCGAAGGGAGTTGAACGCGATCGCTTTTGGGTAAACCATCCGCCTGAAACAGTTGATGATATTCCGGAAATAAAGATTTCAAACCTCCACAAGTTTCGAGTAACCACAACGCTTCTGTGTAGGCAATATGTCCGAAATGCCAACCCACTGGACTAAAATCAGGATGAGGTTGAGCGCGAAATGTGGTTTCATCAATGCCTTCAAGTTGCTTTAACGTCATTAAACGGCAGCGATGTAAGGCATAATGGAGGCTATCTTTAAGCGAGTTTTTGGATGTGGATACCAAGGTCTTCTCCAACATGAATGATGCTTTGTTCAGGAACCGAATGCCAATTTCCCGCAAATAGGGGTTCAGAAGCAATAATTACAGACTGAGGAAATTTTGGATCGTTTTGCAGCCAGTATAAACTTGGCGGAATACCATTAATGGCAAACCGAGAGGCAACCATTTGCTGACCGTCACAGAGTATCACATTTACTAAGGTTTTGGTCTGGGCTAACTCCGCAAGTTCTTGTAGTATCATTAACGTTGTCTGTAATGCTGCTGGGACTGTAGCTGGAGTCGCTGAGGTTAGTTCATTAATGAGTAACCCAAAAATATGTTCAGAGTCGGTTGTGCCTTCAATAGCTTGGTAAACGGAATCTCGAAGGCGGTTACGAATGAGTCGATACAGGGTAGTGCGAAAGTTTTTGATATAGCCATTATGAATAAAAAGTAACCGCTCAAATTGAAACGGTTGACAATTGGTTAAACTAATCGCTTGGCCTGGTGTTGCGCTGCGAACGTAAGCTAAAATTTGATCAGACTCGATATAACGACTGAGACTGTCAAGATTAGGGTCATTCCAAGCGGGTAAGACATTTTTGTAGGTAAAGGGATTGGTCTGTTGAGTCGGATGATACCAGCCCAAGCCTAAGCCATCCGCATTCAGCAATGCTTCTTCCATCTCACGAGGTTGATAGCTTTGAACAATCAGAGAATGAGGCGGATCGGATAAAATTCGTTTCAGGGAAACGGGTGAACCGAGGTAGCCCAGTAGACGACACATAAGGTTATCTAAACTTTCAAAGCTTTTATTTTATCAAAATTCAACAGATTCTCACGATTAAATCCTGTGTCTGACTAGAGAGGTACTAATATTCACTTATCAATGGGTTTAAGATTGATCAGCCAGTAACTCTTCAATGATATTTATAGTAATAAGTACAAACAGCAAGATTAAATCGAGTCCTCAAATCAGGAACTTGCACTTTAAGGTCTGCCTAATTTTTGGTTAACATCCGACTGACAAACCTGCAAAATTTCGCGATCGCCTTGACTTACACGTTCAATTCGGTAAAATCCTTCTAGAGAAACGTTCTGATCTGCACCCCCAGATCTAGAAGCTGCCACCACCGACGGGTTAAAGCCAATCGCGTAGGGATGTGTATCTTCTGTATAACTATCAATGACCGTTAGATCGAGTCGATTACCTTGAGGACTCCCCCAAAAACAATCAAAGGAAGAATGGGGCATATAAAAGGCTCCGACCATCCGACCCTGTTTAATCTCAAACACCATATAAGCATGGCCAATTTGATCCCGTTGTCGAGACTGACCATAGAGATAAATGCCATTTTCCAGGAAGGGTGTTCCCGTTGGTAAAGATTGAGCAACCGTTGTTGATGTGGGTAACTCAGCTACAGGATTAGCGATCGCCATCTCTACAGGGAGTGGACTTTGAAACAAGTTAATAATTAAGAAAAAGAAAAATATAATAGGATTGCTATGGTTTATGATATTGCCATGACGACCCCCATTCCACCCAGAATTGAATTGACCGCGTTGCATTGTTGATGATCCTCAAACAGATTGATAAACCTGGCAAAAGAAACAATATTGCCACTGTTAGATCTTGACCCTAAAATAATCCACCATTATCCCAACATACAATAAGAAATGGAGCGTTGGTGTTAATCTGTCTACCCTAGCGGAGTTAGATAGTGCTTTGCTGTATCGAAACATTCAAATATTCGGCTTTTGAGCAGGATCGAAACCAATGCGAGGAAATGTTAAGAAATACGGTAGAATCGTTGAGAATCTCAAACTAACCCGATTTGTGGGTTGAGGGGTAGAGTCTATTTTCTCAAATTTTGTGACAAAAAGCATCTAAGGGAACGCAAAGTTAATCATGCGAATTCTATTTGTAGCGGCTGAAGCCTCACCATTGGCGAAAGTGGGTGGCATGGGAGATGTGGTTGGCGCTTTACCCAAAGTGCTGCGGGCGATGGGACATGATGTTCGGGTTTTCATGCCCTATTATGGTTTCCTCCCCGATAAATTGGAAATTCCCACAGAACCGATTTGGTGGGGAAATGCCATGTATCAAAAGTTTGCGGTCTATGAAACAAGACTGCCAAAGTCAGATGTACCACTATACTTGTTTGGACATCCTTCTTTCATGCCCCGTCGGGTCTACTACGGAGAAGACGAAGACTGGCGTTTCACCTTATTTGCAAATGGTGCGGCTGAATTTGCCTGGAATTATTGGAAGCCAGATATTATTCACTGCCATGACTGGCATACTGGAATGATTCCGGTCTGGATGCACGAAACTCCAGAGATTAAAACAATTTTCACCATTCACAACCTAGCGTATCAAGGCCCTTGGCGATGGATGCTAGAACGGGTAACTTGGTGCCCCTGGTATATGGAAGGTCACAATGTGATGGCAGCAGCAATACAGTTTGCGGATGAAGTCACGACGGTTTCTCCGACTTACGCCGAACAAATTAAAACCGCAGCTTACGGTGAAACGCTTGAAGGTTTACTCTCTTTTGTGAGTGGGAAACTCTCAGGGGTTATAAACGGCATTGATGTCGAAAGCTATGACCCCGAAACCGATCGCTTTATCGTGGAAAACTATAACGCCGATACCGTTGAACGCCGCAAGGCAAACAAGGTTTCCCTACAAGAAGAACTGGGGTTAGTCGTAGACTCTGGAGCATTTATGATGGGAATGGTCAGCCGACTGGTTGAACAAAAAGGGCTGGATCTAGTGATTCAAATTATGGATCAGTTCCTCTCTTATACTGATGCCCAGTTGGTTATTTTGGGAACAGGCGATCGCTACTACGAAACTCAAATGTGGCAGATGGCCTCTCGCTATCCCGAGCGTATGGCGAGTTATGTTCTATATAATGACCCCTTAGCCCGACGGATTTACTCCGGTTGTGATGCCTTCATTATGCCGAGTCGCTTTGAACCCTGCGGAATTAGCCAAATGTTAGCAATGCGTTATGGCTGTGTTCCGATTGTGCGTCGGACTGGCGGACTCGTTGATACGGTTTTCTACCATGACCCCATGAACGATACGGGTACAGGTTACTGCTTCGATCGCTATGAACCGATGGACTTCCTAACTTCAATGATCCGGGCTTATGAAGCCTACCGTTTTAAAGATCAATGGCGGAAGCTACAACAACGGGGAATGTGGCAAAACTTCAGTTGGGAAAAGTCAGCCCACGAGTATGTCAAAATCTACAACCGAGTTTTGGGAAATGCGGATCAAGGCGAACCCACAGGACAATCTCAGACTCCAGGTGTAACGGTCTAGAATTGGCGGGTCATCGTGACAAGGACTTCCTCCAATGGCAGTTGCTGACAGCCTCAAGCCGAGGGGCTGCCATCTGAAATGAATTCAGATGCTTGAAAGCCCCATTGTAAAATCTGCGGAAGGCAGTGCGTGCGGATAGGTCGATTCCTGACCTCCAGAAACGCCCCTTCCGCCCCAAGAGCGAGCCTGCGATGGCAGCTTTGGGTCGTTCAAAGTTCAAATTTTTCAATCAGTGATTTGAGATTTGAATTTTCAACGGGGGTGTATTTTGTTTCATTTAGGGATTTGGTGGAAGAAATATGTAGAAAGCCATCGCTAGAATTAAATCTTACCGAAAACTGATTAACTGGATTTGATATAAGAGTTGATTTTAACCTGAACGCTGACAGCTGTTTGCTCTTTAAATAACATCAGGTGCGTTATTAACGCACCCAACTTGACTAAATGTCATCTAACTCGTGAGAAACTCAATTTAAGTTTCACTAGAGTTGAAAGATTCAACAACCTTGAATAAAACAATAGTCAAAATTCCGTTAATATAAGTTGATTTTATATCCTCGCGAAGAACAGGTTGAGGAAGAGCAATCACTCTGCGAAACTTCTTATACTGAGTGTTACTTTGAGTTGAAGATAAGTGACCTGAAAGCACTATTGATTCTTCTGTTACCTGCATTTCTAAACTCTTCTCATCTAAATTCGGTAAAATGGCTTTGATCACAATCTCCTCTTTTGCGGTTTGCATTTTAATCACAGGAAGTTGAGAATTTGTACTTCCCCGAAATTCAGCTTCATTAAAAACTTGAGCGACTTGACAATCAACTGTTTCTAAATCTTGAAAAGAGCGATGGTGTGTAATGATCATGTGTTTTTACTCCTCAAAAAAATTAAAAGTCTTGAATCAATCTTGATATTAAAAGTGTGATCAATTAAAATGGAATCCAGTTTCAGAGAATCTGATCTTCAGTCAACCCAAAATTACGCTCATCAGTATTTAAAATGAATTGTGAACGTCCTTATCGGTGAAAGCTTAATTGAAGATTAGTCAAATGATGGAGAAAGACTTTAGGATCTGCCGATTGACGCAGTAGCGTCACTGGCGTAGCCAATCGCAGAAATTCTCACTCCACCCATAAAACCCAACGGAAAACCTGTTAGGTCAACCGCTTTTTCTGGATCTCTGGATCTAGATTTACATGAAGAGTTAGAGTCTGTTGAAAAAAAGACTAGATACACCCAAGAAGATCAAAAAACTCTAAACTCTATTGTTATCTTACAGTACAAAACTCTCTCAAATAATGAAGAATATGAAAAGTATTTTTGAACTTATTCTTCATCAAGAGGTAAAGTAGGAGGCGAGGTGGGAATTACAGAACGTTCAACGATCACTTTATGACTTTCTCGTTGAGTCTGCATTTCAACTGCGATCGCCTCAAACTGAACCTCTAAACTCCCATAAGCAATCTGTAAATTCACCATTGTTTCAATTTGACCTAAACCGTTAGGTAAAAACTCAGTTAACCAGCGCGGCCCGTCTACAATACCACGAGATTGGCGATCATATACCCAGATTTTGACATAAGTTCGAGGAATATTTTCATCCATTTGCACCCGAACTTTCACAGTTCGCCCTGCGACAATTTCCGGATCGATCACTTCTAAGAGTGGAGCTGGAATTGGCCCTTGCTCAGAGATCGCAGTAGATTCCTCAGTCGTTGGAGGCTGAGTTGACGGTGAATTTATCAACCGTAGCCGAGGTGGAGAAGAAGCCGAAACAGTCGGGGATTCGAGTGGCTCATCATCCACCACAATTTCTTGAGACTCAAATTCATCTTCTAGAGAAGGGAAGAGAGGATCGGGGTCAGGTGGCGGAGTGGGTATAGGGGTTTTCGGAGATTCATCGGGACGAGTTTGAACAAAAGAGGTATCGGGTAAAGGAGTTGGTTTGGCTTGCTTCATCCATTGAGACAAATCTTGATCTTGAGCCAAAGAATTCAAGCGAGACCAAAAACGATTTTCGAGCCTCAAGGCTCGAAACGCTGGGTCTACAGGAGAAACCGGAACTAACTGCGCTTCTTCACTCTCTAAATCATCTATTTCTGAACTGTTAGTTTCTGAACTGGTGGTTTCTACAGGAAGTTCGCTGACTGTTTCATTCACTGGGGTGAGAATTTCTTCCTCCGCTTCTTCCTCTGGAGTTTGTTGAGAAGTGGGAGTTGGTGTGGGAGAGGAAGTTGTTGTAGACTCAATTGGTTGCTCTGGGGTGTCGGAGAGAAAATTGCCAAAAGTGGGGAGTTCAAGAGATGATGAGGAAGTCGAGTCTGGCGGAGAAGATTGAGAGATCGGTTGAGTCACCGGAACCGTTGGACGGCGAGAGAGGGGTTCAGAGGTTGCAGGCTTAGGAATCGGTACTGCGTTCGGATCGATTAATCGTAAACGATTTTGAGATTCTACAGGATTAGGTTCATTGGTTTCTAGAGTAACGTTGATTTCCTCGGTTGAACTTAAACCGGTGTCAATCGCGGTGAGAAGATGTTCAACTTGAGTTGCGATGGTAAAAGAATGGCTAGTTACAGATTTTCCGTGACTGGAAATCACGATTTCTCCCAAAATTAGGCGAGTTTTACATTCAAAAGGAATATAAACCAAACACGAGAAAGGAATCGGAAGACTCGATTGGGGAACCGCTTGTTGAACCTGTAATAAAATATGAGAATTTTGAGGATCTCGTAGATATACGTCTAAATGAGGCTGATCGAGATAATATTCACTAGATGGCTCTGATGAAGATTCAGAGGTTGCAACTTCAATCTGTCCGGAAATGAAGAACGCCTGTCCTAATTTTGCGACAAAAGAATCTTGTTCAAGGGTTAGTGTTAACTCAACCTGACCAAAATCAACTGTATTAGAGGGAGTTGTAACAGGTTGTGGAGAATCGGGAGTTACTTCAGTTTCTGAGTTTGGAGTTGAGTCTGTTGCAGTTAAATCGGATTGAGGTTCTAGAGGAGTATTGCGTTCATCAACAATTTCAACAATTTTCTCAGATTCAACAACTTTCTCAGATGAGTCGGAGGTGGAAGCATCATCAGTCGGAGAGATTTGTTCCAAAGGTTCAGAGTCATTGGAGAGAACTCGCAGTTTAACCTGATTATCGAAAGACTGACTGACCAAAGCCGCCTGAACATCGGGAGGAGAACAAGACAGTTCCCAAATACCAGGTTTAAGACGAGTGTAGGGAATAACAACCATCAACCCCTTCGGCTAAGGCTTTTTCAATATCAATGGTGCCACAAACCCGATCTTCAGTTGCGCCCAGAGGTAAGTCAAC
>JBCBCI010000090.1:0-23447 GCA_038530755.1 Cyanobacteria bacterium J06592_8
CCACAACTGAGCTAAAGCGTATTCTAGGGCAAATAAAGCGGGTTGAGTGTAGGCGGTTTGATGGAGTTTTGTGTCTTCTGAATTTTCTGGATAGAGAACCGAGAGTAACGAACAATCTAACAAAGGATAGAGAATTTCATTACATTGATCGAGAATACGACGAAAAGTCGGCTGAGTGTCATACAAAACTCGTCCCATATTCAGGTATTGAGAACCTTGACCTGTAAATAAGAAGACAATGGGATTGAGTTTGGCGTGCGGTGAAGTTTGTCCGCTGATGATTCCTTTAGGCGTTTCGGACTCACAGAAACGGTGTAACTGGTCTTGAAGTTGAGGTAGAGATTGAGCAATAATCGCTAAACGATGATTCAAATGCGATCGCTTAGTATTAGCAGTAAAGCAAAGATCGGCAAGCGTTAGATCAGAAGAATTGCTCAGAAAAGTTTGATAACGTTCGGCGAGTTTTTGTAGAGTTGCGGTACTTTTGGCAGAGAGTGTGAATAGGTGATAAGGTCGGTCTTGGGTGATTTTTGGAGAAGATTCTAGGAGTTGGACAACAGAATTAGACATTAGCTCTTATTCTCCTCAACAATTACATGAACATTCGTACCGCTCATTCCAAAGGAACTAATTCCAGCCAGTCGGCTTTCTTCTTGAGTCAGCCAGGGAGTCAGTTCAGTCGGAACCGAAACCGGAAGTTGTTGCCATCGAATGTGAGTATTTGGGTTTTGGAAGTGGAGATGAGGTGGAATTTGTTGATGCTGTAAAGACAGAACAACTTTGATCAAGCTGGCGATACCTGCGGCGGCTTCGAGATGACCAATATTAGTTTTGACAGAACCCAGTTTGAGAGGAGTATTCGAGTCTCGGTTTTCACCGAGTACCTTGGCTAACGCTAAGACTTCTATCGGGTCGCCTAGAGGAGTTCCGGTGCCATGGGCTTCTACATATTGAATTTGTTCTGGACTGACTCCAGCATTTTCTAAAGCTTGTCGAATCACCGCTTCTTGGGCTAAACCATTGGGTGCCGTCAGTCCGTTTGTCAATCCATCATGGTTAACCGCCGAACCGCGAATTGTCGCCAGAATGGGATCGCCATCTGCCATGGCTTCGGATAAACGCTTGAGAATAACCACTCCGCCACCTTCTCCACGAACATAACCGTCTGCTTCCGCATCAAAGGTCTTGCAACGGCGATCAGAACTTAAGGCCCTCATCTTACATAAACCAATGGTGGTTTCTGGCGTCAGCATCAGGTTAATTCCTCCTGCAACGGCCAAATTACATTCACGAGAACGCAAACTTTGACAAGCCATGTGAACGGAGAGTAGAGAGGAAGAACAAGCCGTATCTAACTGAATTGCAGGGCCTTGGAAGTTGTAGAAGTAGGCTAAACGTCCCGCCGCCATACAGCGTAAGGTTCCTAAACTGCGGTAGGGATTAATTTGAAAACGCTGTTGAGGATTGATCAGTTGGTGAGCGTAGTCATCGGTAGTGGAGCCAACAAAAACCCCAGTGCGGCTGCCATTGAGCTTGGTTAAGGGTTGTCCGGCATTTTCTAGGGCTTCCCAGGACATCTCTAGAAGTAGGCGTTGTTGAGGATCGAGTTCTGCGGCTTCCCGTTGAGAAATACCGAAGAAATTGGCATCAAAACTGTTGACATCCTTTAGAAAGCTTCCGTAGCGAGTATACATTTTGCCGGGAGCGTTAGGATCAGGGTCATAATACTGGTCAATATCCCAACGTTGTGAAGGTACCTCACTAATGGCATTGACTCCATTGCTGAGGAGTTGCCAATAGGCTTCGGGACTGTCTGCACCTTGGGGAAAGCGACACCCCATGCCAATAATCGCGATCGCTTCTGTTTGTTGATATTTGAGGGTATGTAGCTCAACTTGCATTCGCTTAAGTTCAAGAAAAGCGTTTTGCAAAAGAGATTTGTAGCTAACATCTGATGGTAGATTATGAGATTTGGCTTCTATTTGAGCTATCATAATGATTTCCTCCGCTTTTGAATGTTTGTCATTTTCTGAACTAAAAATTGCGTCATTTCCACTTCCGATCTAGTTTTTGGGTAAGAGTAAGTTCAGCAATCGCAAATCAAGGAGAATCCTGAAGATATTCCCATTGAGAAGTTTTTCACCAAAAAGCTTGAGCAGGAAATAGAGCTGTCCAAACTTTGAAGAGACGGTGTTGGAATCAACAAATTTTTGGATTTCATCGAAGGTAGCGGCTTCAGATTGGATTAAATTGAAGTAGCGAAGCTCTAATTCATAGCTTTTCCAACTGTTAAACATCATCACTGTTTTAACCAGCCCTCCATTAACAAGTTTGGCTCGCTGAACGGTTGACTGACTATTTAATAATCTGAATGATACAGCGACTCTTTGGGTACTTGCATCTTGTGTTTTGTGCAGGACATCTCCTTTGAGTAAGAGTAGATCGCCGGCTTGAAGTTGAGGGGTTTCTTCAAGATCGGCTATATCAAAGTCAAGTCTGGCTATGATTCCTCCACAATCGTCATCAAGAATAACATCTTGTTCTCCGTCTTTAACAACCCTTACTGCTCCTCGTCCAGAAAGTTGCTCATAAATTTCGGGAACACGTTCCTTTAGCTTATCATTGGGAATAATGGTAAGATTTGATTTTTCAGGAACTGGCTTGATCATCGGGATATAAAAGTTAAAGTAGTTACTATGATCTTGAAGCCAAAAATAGGATTCATGGTCTTGATGCCAAGGAAATTGCTGACGGCTGGGTTCGGGATTTGTTGCTGTTGCTTCCTCTTTCCAGTTCGGGAAATACATCCCAGGTCCATCAAAAAGGTCTACATTAGCAATGGCATTTTCCTGGATGATTTTAACGATGCTTTCCAGTTTTTCAGAGATCTGCTGGAATGTTTCAGACGAAACGCGCTTGATCGCGTAGTTATCGGTATCCATCACTTCTGCATTCTCAAAATCTTTGCATAATAACTCCAGTTCCTTGTGATTTAAAAATGAGGGAATATGGATAAAACCTCTTTTTTCTAGGTCAGATATGTGAGTCAAAAGTGTAGATTGCATGGAACATCCTCCTTAAATATTGATGAGATTTAATGATGGCAATGCTTGGAGAGGAGAAAACTTAAGGGGTCATAAATTGGCTTGACCTCGAAAACATTAGGTTGCTCTACGGGTTAGAGCCATTGGACTTATTTACTTTGTTGAATCTTTGCTAGTTCTTGGGTTAAAAGTTTTGCCATGTCAACTTCCGACATTCTGTCAAGCACTTGAGCCATATCCGTTAATTCTAAAGAGGTTTGAGTTGTCTGCTGAATCTGAGGTGAGACCTCGGTTTTGGGTTGGGTATGATTTGAATTGGAAAGACTGGCTATATGGGTAGCTGCCGCTTCAATCGTCGGAAAGTTCCAAGCTAGGGTCATGTCCAGTGAGAATCCCAGCCAGTTTCCTAAGCTGTCTGCAAGTTCTACAGCCGTTACTGAGTCTAGTCCATAGTCTGCTAAGGCTTTACTCGGATCGACAGCCCAGGGTTCGAGTTTCAGTTTCTGACTTAGCCAGTAGATAATCCATTGTTGAATCTCGCGGGCGGTTTTGGGTTTAGACATCGGTTGAATTGTTTGATTTGCTGTTGATGTGGAGGTTTGGGTAATTGTGCCTGTCCAAGACCCGACGACGTTGAGGGTACCGTCAAGAAAGCCTTGTTTACAAGCATGGCGTTGAATTTTGCCGCTGGAGGTTTTCGGAATGCTAGCGGTTTTCAGAAAGATCACTCCAGAGACGAGAAGTTCGTGTTGTTCGGAGACGGCTTTGCGAATGGCGCTGACCACTTCGTCTACATCTAGCTTGCGAATATAACTCCGTTCAACTTCTTGGGCGATGATTAATTGTTCGGTACCGTCAATTTCGACAGAGAAAGCAGCACCTGCATTTGAACGCAATGCGGGATGACTTTTTTCAACGGTTTTCTCAATATCTTGAGGATAGTGGTTGCGACCGCGAATGATGATCACATCTTTGATGCGTCCGGTGATGAATAGTTCTCCGGCTTGGAAAAATCCCAGGTCGCCTGTTCGGAGAAAGGGTCCTTCTTGAGTATCGGCTAAATAAGCTTGGAAGGTTTTCTCACTCAAGTCCGGTTTATTCCAGTAACCTTCGGCGACACTCCCGCCAGCAACCCAAATTTCTCCAACTTCGTTAGATGCAGTGCGAGTTAGAGATTCTGGATTGACGATAATAATTTTATCGAAGAAGGTTTGTCCGCAACCGACTAGGGTTTGAGTATCGACGGAATTATTTTGAACTGATTCAACCTGATGATTTTGGAGTTGAGTGCGGTCAACTTTCGAGAAGACTGGAGACAAAGTTTGGAGACCACCTGAGACAAATAATGTGGTTTCTGCCATCCCATAACAAGGATAAAATGCTTGAGGACGGAAACCAAGAGGAGCAAAGGTTTGAGTGAATTTTTCTAAGGTTTCAGCTCGAACAGGTTCAGCACCATTAAAGGCAACATTCCAACTACTGAGATCGAGGTCTGTGCATTGTTCCGGTTTGATTTTTTGAACGCACAAATCATAGGCAAAATTCGGACCGCCACTGGTTGTTGCTTTGTAGCGAGAAATAGCTTGTAACCAACGAATCGGCTTTTGTAAAAATGCAACGGGAGACATTAATATTGATGGGATGCCTAAGTACAAAGGTTGCAGTACATTTCCCACTAATCCCATGTCGTGAAAAAGCGGCAACCAACCCACGAAAATTGTTTTTTCGGAATGCCCCATTGCCATTTTGATCAGTCGCTCATTGTGCATTAAATTTTGATGAGTGACCATTACCCCTTTTGGGTTTCCTGTAGAGCCAGACGTATATTGCAGAAAGGCTAAACTCTCTTTATCTAGAGTCGGTTTTTGCCAATCAGAAGCGAGTTCACCGGAAACGGTTTCTGTCGCGATGTAGTGAATATTGGAGAACTGATTGCTTTGAGAAAATTGATTTTTGACTTTGTCTAAAACAGAGGTTGTGGTTAAAACAATGCTAACTTGAGCATCCGATATAATCGATTCGAGACGAACTAGATTTTGATTAGAACGAGGAGGATAGGCAGGGACAGGAATGATTCCCGCATAGAGACATCCAAAAAATGCAGGCAAAAATTCTATTCCAGGTGGATACAACATTAATGCTCGTTCTCCAGCCTGGGCAATAGATTGCAGAGACGCAGCGATTGCTTTTGCTTGCAAATCAAGTTGTTGATAGGTGAGTTTATGAGATTCTGTTTCTCCTTCTTCTAGAAAGATATATGCGGTCTGATTGGATTGATGTTCGCTCCGATAATTGAGCAGATCAACGAGTGTTGCAAATTCAGTAACTTTCATTGCAGCCATAGTTTATTTCTGTGAGATGGAATTAGTTGAAATCTAGAAAGCGCAATTTGTAAAGCGAGAAGGTGAATCGTTTTTAACTCTTCAACCTTTGCTTGTCAGTACATATGTCTGACTTACCGGAGCTTATGCAAATTGTGACATTGTTCCTTTGTCGTCTCACACGAGATCAGTGATGTTTTCCTGTGAAATGGTTAACTCAGCCATTGATCTTCAAGACTAGCTAGTAGAAATTGTGAAATTCACAGAACCTGACGATCGCAACTGACAGGTGTGAGTCTCCGATGCTCCAGGGTGTCGCTTGAACAGCTCGGAGCGTTTTTAAGAATTATTTTTATTTCAAATCCCAGCTTGACTTCTTGATGGAACAATTTCATTGAAGCGATAAAAAGTGCTCAGTTCCTGGAATTGTGCGGTAGTAGACAGGCGTTGCCAATCGTGAAAATTTGCTTAAAATAGACCTAATTTCTTTTGAAGTGACTCGCGCATCACATCAACCGGAACAGATTCGGATACCCAAAACCGTAACCCAGCGGCACCTTGTTGAACTAACATTTCTAAACCATCAATCACAGTTGCTCCTTTCGCTTTAGCGAGAATTAAAAATTGAGTGGGGTTGGGCCTATAGATCAGATCGTAGGCGATCGCATCGGGCTTGATCAAATCCATCACCTCTGGGGTAACAGGAGAATCCTCAACATGAGGGTACATTCCCACCGGAGTTGTATTGACTAATAAATCGGCTTGATCGATAATATTCGCCAAGTTCTCCCAAGTCTCAACCTTTAATGATAGAGATAAAGGAGAATCTAACCAACTTTGCTGATAACGATCTAACTTTTGTTGATTTCGACCCACAACACAAATCCGATCAATTCCTAACTCTACACATCCGGCGACAACAGCACGAGATGCCCCACCATTTCCAAGAATAATTGCTGTTTTGTGACGCCAAGATTGATTCATCTTCTGACTTAGATCTTGTAGGGGCGAGAGGAACCCGACTACATCTGTATTTGTTCCTTCCCAACCCTCAGAGGTTCGCACAACTGTATTCACCGCACCTACCGCTTTGGCAATTGTTGACACTTGGGAGAGTCGAGACAGAATGGCTTGTTTATGAGGAATCGTGACATTAAACCCCTCGATACCAATCGCTAAAAATCCGGCTAAAGCTGTATCTAAATCTGTTGACTTGATGGGAAAGGGAAGATACACATAGTCTACTCCCATCTCAGCGATCGCCGCATTGTGCATCACCGGAGATAGAGAATGTTCAACAGGATCGCCAATTACCCCTAACAGTTTTGTTGTCCCTTGAATCATTGCTTGAGTCAATTCAGGTTAACGCCTTCGTTATTATGCCACCTTTTTGGGAAATATTGAGTTAAGTTATTTTGTGAAAATCTCCAGCCTTATGAACAAGTTTCCTGATAGGTTATACCCGAAATTCTGGGGCTTCAGCTAAAATCGGATTAACATCAAACCAAAATTCTTGGCGATAGCGATATTCAAACACCCACAAACTTCGTAGCAAGGTTTGAGAATCCGCTAAACCACTTAATTTTTTGGTTTTTCCAACTTGACGCAACATTTCCCATTCCTTAGCTTCAACCGCCAGTAATAACTGATGGCGACGTTGTAAAATCACATCTTCTAAAGCTTCTCTCGACAGAGGTGGATCTTCTTTTTGTAAACAACTGTACAGCAAAACTAGCAACGTCCGGACATGACCACCACTCATCATACACAACCGATCTAATGTTTCACTTCGATCAAAAACTTGCGGAACTAAGCTTGAATATTCATCACTGTTCACTTCGGGAAATGAGCGTGCCATGACCATTTGTCGCAATAATTCAATTCCCTCTTCACAGGGAGTTTCATCAGAAAACCGGACGGGAAGCATTGGTAACGTTTTCGGATCGCCTCCAAATCGATTGGTTAATCTTCCCAAATCATTTGAGAAAATCAATTCCAATGGAATCGTATAAACCACATGACATCCTAATTGATTGAGTTGATCTCCGCGATCAATAAATAAATATTCAGGTTGGAGTCTTCCTGTAGCGGTTTTTGAACTCATAATCCGATCCAGATTATCGATGATCACCACTAACCCTTGTTTCCCTTGTTGCTTGAGTTGTTCAATAGAAGGTTCTAGCAACTCTTTATTAATGGCTTGTAAAATTGTGTTTGTACGCGGTTCTAAATATTGACGTAATCGAGTGCGTAAATCCCGACTATCTCGCGCTTTGACTGTAATTGCCCCAATTCCGAGAGACAGAGAAAATTCACCCTCAGCATTTCCATTCACACTTCCCAACTCCGACAAATCTGCTTTGAGATCGATCTGGGCTTGTAAGACATTCACCAAACCTTGAAGCAAGGCTTTAAATCCAGTCGGTTGCAATTGAATTTGGAGTTGTTCTACACTTTCACTGACTTGACGAGCGATCGCCAGTAAAATATCGGTAATATCAACATCAGCCATATCGAGATCCTTACTGGACTCGAAGTAGACCACATGAAAATTTTGTTCTTCTAATTCTGCCTTCAGTCGTAACAGTTCAGTTGATTTTCCGGAACCAATATGCCCCGTAAAAAGCTGACAAGTCGGATTATCTGGAGAAAGAAGCGTAATCGTGCGGGCAATTTGTTCAATGAGTTTGCCGCCCCGCACTCCAGAAAAATCAATATAATATTGTCTGTCTTCTTGCGTCCCAAAATTTAGTGTTTTCGCGGGATTAGATGCCCGAAAAAATCTGCGTAATTGAAGTTCCATCGTGTCCACCCAACCAAAACCTGTGTCCGTAAACTCTCATTCTTGCAATAATTCTTAGAATCAGTAGGGATTCAGCAAAATCAACCTCGACTGGCAAGCCAGTATCCCAAGGTTAATCCTAAACCAGAAGTTGTAGCGAGAATCGTAAACGTAGAAAGTCCATTAAAAGACTCAATTAATTTTTCTCCTGAAACCATCTGCGCGATCACCCCTGAAATTACCACGATCGCACCCCATGCGCCAAAAATGGCTTCTAAACCTGTTTTCTCAATCGCCCGAATGACTGCATTCTCTCCTGCACCCATCCACGAACCCATACAAGCACCCAGTCCAAATCCAAAGACACTCCCGGCTCGGCTTTTGTTCCGACTATTCCCTTGAAAGGCTTTATCTGAAATCATCCCCATCACTGACCCCATTACTGCCCCTAGCATCCCTCCAAATAAAGCCCCTTGCCAATCTCCCGTTTGGCTTCCGGCGACTAACCCCGTGATAGCAGAAATCTCTGCAATCGTGAATATCCATAAAATAGCTTTCACTTGAACTTGCGCGCCTGCAATTGCCCCCAGTACCATCCCAATTATTCCCCAAATTGTCCCCGTGATCATTCCTCCGGCTTGATTTCCGGTAATCCATCCTGCCATCGCCCCTGCGACCATTAAAGCGATAAACCAAGACTGTTTGAAGACTTCTCCACTAGAAGCTGAAACAGCAATAATTAGCCATAAAAACAGGGCAAGAATTTCATTCCATAAAGGAACAGATAACAAGGTCAAGATGAATCCGATTAAGGTATAGCCCAAAAACGTTCCGGCTAGCCAGCCCCAGGGAATTATAGAGGAGTCAGCATCTAAATCAAACTCAGGTGTCGGAGGCGTGTGTGGGTTTTTAGTATTTGTTTTGTGTGTTCTGTGGGTGTTGTAATTTGAGGCGGGACGACGCGGGGAAGTCGTGGGTTGAGGTCTGCGTCGCCGAGAGACTGAGTATTGAGGATCGCTCAGGTGTGATCGCAGGTTAACATAGGCGTAATTTATTTCTTTAAATTTTTGTTCGGCTTCGGCTTGGAGGCGGGAATCGTGGGGATAGCGATCGGGATGCCACAATAGAGCTAAGTTTCGATAAGCCTGCTTAACATCATTCGCAGAAGCGCCAGGCTGAAGATTTAAGATTTTGTAGTAGTGTTCGATCTCATCCACGTTGTTGGCTCTTTCAAAGTCAGGCTAGCAGGATTCGTAATTTGACTGGAAATGTACTAATTCGGACTTAATTCCATCATAGTTCAAAAGATGATAGATCTAAAACTGGGAAAGTATTTAACGCTGGAAAGCTTCTGTACTTGTACTCGCACCTATCAAAAATATGCTTCGCAGATCAATCCTTATCCGGATTCTCCTGAAAGTGTGACGGCGATTCAAGCTTTAAATCAATGGATTATCGATCCGATTATTGATCAGTTTGGAGTCGTGCGATTTCAACTCACATACGGATTTTGTTCAAGGGATTTAAAACGGTTTCTGGAGAAAAAAGATCCGATTACGGGAGTGAAAAATGGTCGAGTTGCACCGAATCTCGATCAACATATTGCCCATGAAGTTAAGAGAAATGGTCAATATTACTGTAAGCGATTGGGAGCGGCTTGTGATTTTCTAATTAAAGATTTAGAGAGCGATCAATTAATTGATTGGATTATTGCTCAAAATTTACCGTTTGATTCTCTTTATTTCTATGGTCAAGATCGTCCGATTCATCTCAGTTACGGCCCGCAGCATAAACGAGATATCTGGGCATTCAATCCGGCAGGTTTACCGACAAAAAAGGGAACTGAGCGTTGGAAAATAAATTATAAATGATGATTAACGTTGAGAGTGTTGAGTATTTGAAATTGCCATATACAATCCCGCTAAAATAATGCTGAATCCGAGTAAGTTCTCAATACTTAAGCCTTGATGAAAACTGAACTCAGCCTCAATTCCTAGCCGATTCTCAAACTCTTGTCTGAGAAAAGTCCGATGTCAAAACAAAAAGATTGGTTTCTCCGTGAACTGATTGAGGAATCAACGTTAAAAGTATTGCAATATTATCAACAATTGGATCAAAACCGAGTTTCTTTGAGAAATCAGAGTTTTCATCTCTTAAGACTTACACAAAGCCGCTTTACGACTATCAAAGAGTTTAACAATTCCGTCTGTTACTGTTTGTTTAACGTTGTCATCAAAACCGCCTAAAAATTCCTCTGGAGAAATTAGATTTTGGAAAAATTCTTGGGCGCGATCACGCTGATGTCGAATCTCATCAAATCCCATTGATTTCACCATATAGGTCGCTAAAGGAGAATTTTTAATATCATAGGATGCAGTTTGAGTTCGTCCCTTTTCCAATAGCGTTAATACCTGGTCTTCTAAATTATCTTTGGGTTGATGGGGATGAGGAATTTCCGGGAGAAAATCAACTAAAGAAGCCCCGACAAAATTTTCAGTCGGCATTTCTCCCATCAAGGTTGAAACGGGAATTACTCGTCCGAACCGTAGAGACAGTGCCTCTAAGAACGCAATGGTAAACAGTTTACTCCCTAAATAAAGTCGTCCAACTTCAATATTATTGCGAGCGCGAATGACGAGATTATTATAAACTTGATCTTCAGGATATCCGTGAAATTGATGGAAAATGACCTCGGGCTTAATAAAATTCATAAAGCCTTCCATCTTTTGCAGAGCCGTGCGATACTGATTAATCGTGTAAGAACTCGAATATTTGAGATGGTGATTGGTTTCCGGCAGTAAATTCCAGGTATTATCTAAAAAACGAGCGGGATTGGGATGAGCAAAACTGCCGACATCTCGATTAGAAAGTCGTACTGAACTGATAATCGTTTTAACTAAATCTTCATCTGTTAACTTCAGATCCCACTTTTGAGTAATGTCTCGTAAACGATGATATAGAATGTCACTGTTGCTGAGTCCCTCAGCATTCGGAGTTCGGAAAGGAATCGTTGCCTCAATACAAGCTACAATTCGTAGAATTAATTCTGTAGGGACAGTCGATTCAAGAACTTTCGCTGCAACCAACGCACTCAGAAACTCGTTTTGTCCTTCTAACGGAGAAAGAGTCTGACCCCCAGAGAACTCAAAAACCTGCATGACCATCTTAAAACTTTGGTCATCTGGTAACTCTGAATCCTCCCGAATCACCAAATGTTCTCGGACTTGTCGAATAAACGGAACGATATAATAGCTTAAATTAAAATTAACACTTTGATCGACTTGTACATAGACGACATCGTGAAATAGAGCCGCTAGCACCTCGATGGCATCCTCAGACCCACCCACCTCAAAAATATGCTCTGGCGTGTGAAAATAACGCCAAGGCCCCGTCATCGTTTGGACAATCAATTCACTAATCTTAGCGAGTTCTTCAGGCTCTACAGCAATGTCAAGCTGTTTCATCGCCCAAGTTAACTTCTCAAGACACTGCTGATTGTAATCCTGTTCGATACTCATCTGATCTTCGCACTTTACGCTTGTCATTGTTTGGAACACCCAACGCGGCGAAAATTACATTTACCTTAGCTCGTTAAAGCTATGGGTTTTTCTACAATGGTTGATATCTTAATCTAAATTATGCACTCTATGCTTGGACTGTTGTTGCGATCGCTATCTGAAAATAACACTTACGTCAAAGCATACCAACGGGTGCAGGCAGAATAGAGAGGTGAACGGATTTTTCTGAGACTCTCCGATACGATGCAAAATAGATACCCATTAACAGATTCAGTTCCCGTCGTGAGGTTCACGCATGAGCAAAACGTCTTCCCTCAGCCAAGATATTCAGGCTGTGATCGATTGCCCGAATTGTGGCATTAAAAATCCAGAAAGTGCAAACTACTGTCTCGAATGTGGAACATCTTTAGCTAAAGTTTGTTC
Organism: Cyanobacteria bacterium J06592_8; assembly: GCA_038530755.1. Lineage (GTDB taxonomy): Bacteria > Cyanobacteriota > Cyanobacteriia > Cyanobacteriales > Microcoleaceae > Capilliphycus. Next base: position 12,089 of record JBCBCI010000090.1, read on the forward strand.
CCACTGTCATCATCGAAATTTACCTCAAGCTAAGTATTGCACAGAATGCGGTACTTCTCTCAAGAGTGACAGGTCTACTCAATCTCTCAGCTCGTTCTCTGGCTCTGAACCGATTCCTATTCGTCCGGCGGAACGACGTCAACTGACGGTGATGTTCTGTGACTTGGTGGGTTCAACTGCGTTATCAGAAGAACTCGATCCTGAAGAATTGCGAGAGTTAATTCAAACATACCAGGAAACCTGCGCTGAAGTTGTTCTCCATTACGAAGGCTATATTGCTCAATATCTCGGAGACGGAATTTTAATCTATTTTGGCTATCCTATCGCCCATGAAGACGACGCAGGACGCGCAATGCGAGCGGCTTTAGGCATTATTCGAGGCATTTCTTCGGTGAAAATGGGATGTATCGCCAACCGTTGTCTGAAACTCTCGGTTCGTCTGGGTATTCATACGGGCTTAGTCGTAGTTGGGGAAGTCGGCGCGGGAAATAAACGCGAACAACTCGCTATCGGTCAAACTCCAAATATTGCGGCTCGACTCCAGGGACTCGCTCAACCAGATACGGCGGTAATTAGCCCCACAACCTATCGACTGGTGCAAAATATTTTTGAGTTTCAGTCTCTGGGTCAACATTCTCTCAAAGGAGTGTCTACTCCCGTCGAAGTTTATCAACTATTACAAGAAGCGTCTCCCTGCAAACGTCAGAAAGTGGCTCAAAGCAGTTGGACTCCCTATGTGGGTCGAGAAGCTGAACTCGAACAACTACAAGCAATATGGGAACGGGCAAAATCGGGACAGGGAGAAGTGGTTTTAATTACCGCTGAGGCGGGATTTGGGAAATCTCGTTTAGTGGAAGCGTTTCGATCGCGCATTGCCGAGGAGTCCTATATTTTACGACAGATTTTTTGCTCTCCCTATTATCAAAATACGCCCTTTCATCCGATTATTGAATTGCTTTCTGAGCGAGTTATAAAACTCTCTAGTGAAGACAGCGACGCTGAACAACTTCACAAACTCGAACAGTTCCTCGACTCTCATCAAATTTCCCGTGCAGAAGCGGTGCCTCTGTTCGCGCAGTTGCTTGATATTTCCGTTGATGACGAGCGGTATCACTCCCTAAATTTATCGCCCCAAGCGACTAAACAAAAGCTGTTAGAAGTGATGTTGGCGATGATTCACAAAGCGGCGAGTCAGCAGCCGTTACTGGTGATTGTCGAAGATTTGCACTGGATCGATCCTTCGACTCTAGAATTAGCTGACCGTTTGGTGCGGGAAGAAACAAGTTATCCGATCTTGAGAATCTATACTCTCAGACCCGGTTTTCAATCTCAATGGTTGCGACTTCCTCATGTTAGCCAGATTAATCTTAATCATCTTCCTCCCGATCAAATTGAGCAAATTATTCTGGGGGTAACAGGTGGAAAACGCCTTCCCGAAGAGGTTTATAGGCTGATTGTCGAAAAAACAGATGGAATTCCTTTGTTTATCGAGGAAATGACAAAAATGGTGGTTGAGTCGGGGCCATTTGAAGAAACTGATGATAGCTACGAACTCACAGGCCCTTTACCTGCTCTCAGTATTCCGGATACGCTTAAAGGTTTATTAATGGAACGACTCGATCGCTTGCATGGAGCCAGAGAAGTGGCGCAGCTCGGTGCTACAATTGGTCGAGAATTTAGTTATGAATTACTGCGGGCGATCGCGCTTTATCCTCAAGAAACCGATCCCGATGGGCGGCAAGTTTCCAAGCTGATTACTCTGGATGAAACTCGAATTCTTGAAGGGTTAGAACAGCTCGTCGAAACTCGATTATTGTTGGTGAATGGAGAACTGCCGAAAGCTGTTTACAGTTTCAAAAACGTTCTAATTCAAGATGCCGCTTATGATTCTTTACTGAAAAGTACCCGCGCCCAATATCATCGCTATATTGGACGAGTCTTAGAATCAAAATTCACATCCTTAACCAGTCGGGAACCGGAATTACTTGCCTATCATTATACAAAAGCTGGATTGCCTTTCTGTGCGATTGATTACTGGCAAAAAGCTGGGGATAAAGCATTTATGGGTTCAGCCCATGAAGAAGCGATCGCTCATCTCAAAGCGGGTTTAACTTTAATTGAAAGTCTCAAGTTTACGCAACAAAATCGCACCTCTTCTGTTTTATCGGAACCGGAGAGAGTTGATTTACTCAAGCAAGAACTCGAACTGCAAACCACTCTCGGTAAAGCTCTCATTGCCACCAAAGGGTATGCCTCTCTCGAAGTCGAATACATCTACAAACGCAGTCGAGAAATCTGTCAAGAACTCGGAACAACACCGCAATTATTCTCGGTTTTATGGGGATTGTGGGGCTACCATGCTGCCCGATGCGAACATAAAATTGCTCTAGATTTTGCCAGTCGGTTAATGGGTTTAGCCCGCCGTCAAAATGACCCCATTTTAGAGACAGAAGCTCGTTTTACCTTGGGATTGGCATTATTTTACCTCGGACGGTTACGAGCGGCTCACGAACATTGGAAAGCCAGCTATGAAATGTATCAAAGAACGAACCGCACCTGTCAAACCTGTCTGACGGGACAAGATGTGGGTGTGGCGAGTTTATCTTTTCTTTCTCTGAGTTCGTGGTTACTCGGACAACCGGAAACGTCACTCCAATATAGTGAAGAAGCAATTCATTTAGCTTTGGAGTTATCTCATCCTTATAGTACGGGGTTTGCATTGTGTATGAAAGCGATGTTCCATCAATTGCGCCAAGAACCGGAAGCTGTTCAACAGCAAGCCGAAGCAGCGATCGCTCTGGCCACTGAACAACGGTTTGAGTTTTGGCTGGCGATGGGAATTGTCATGCAGGGTTGGGCTTTAGTTGAACTCGGACAAATTGATTTAGGGATTAACCAACTCCGTCGAGGAATTGCTGCTCATGCCGCAACAGGTGGTAAAATTTCTTGGACTTATTTCTTGGGGTTACTTGCCCAAGCCCACGCCAAAGCCGGACAAATAGAAGCCGGGTTAGCTGTTCTAAGTGAGGCTTTATCGACTGTTGAGAGAACTGGAGAAAGATTTTGGGAAGCGGAACTGTTTCGACTCAGAGGGGAGTTAATGTATGCTAAAGCCGGAGGAGGGCAAAATTTACATCTAGAACAAGTCACAATGTTGGTTGCACAAGGTCAAACTTCCGACCCTCATTCTCAATCGGTTGAATATTATCTCAATAAAGCCTGCGAAATTGCTCATGCTCAAGGCGGGAAATTATTAGAACTCAGAGCAACAAAGAGTTTAGCACGTATATGGAGTCAACAGGGAAATCGGAAGTTAGCAAAATATTTGTTAGATAAAATCTATCGTCAATGGAAAGAAGGAATTGACATCGTTGACCTGGCAGAAGTGAAGCAATTCTTAGCAGTTGAATAAGCTGTTCGTCTAGCGGAGTTGGAGTGAGGAGTGTATTTTTATTGTGTTGGGATAGAAATTGATGAATGAAGCCACTTACAATGACTTTCTCAAGCTCGAAATTCGGGTCGGAAAAATTATTCGGGCTGAAGTCTTCCCAGAAGCTCGAAAACCCGCCTATAAACTCTGGATTGACTTCGGAGACCTCGGCATTAAAAAATCGAGTGCCGGACTCACAAAACTCTATCAACCCCAAGATTTAATCGATCAACAAATTATCGCTGTTACCAACTTTCCGCCTAAACAAGTCGCTAACTTTATGTCGGAAGTATTAGTCTTGGGAGTGGTGATGGAAGATGGAAAAGTGGCTCTCATTCAAGCGGATCAAAATGTTCCTTTAGGGACTCGAATATTTTAGTTAATCGAACTGTTTACTGTCAACTGCTCAAGGTTCCTACTATTGTTTTGTGGAGAATCATCTCATTAACAAATGGTTTAGCTTTGCCTCGATGTTGTAAGTTCCACGCTGCATATAAACTCGGGCTATACCGATCAGTTTTGCCAAAGCCAAAATCATCATAAATTACGAAAAAAACATCTAAACTATAGCGATTATCTGAATCGATTTTAAACTGCTTTAATAATAGTTCTGCTCCTTGAATTCCACTAATTGCTGCAAACAAAGTCAGATCCGCTTTTCCAGGTCTGAAAGCAAAATGGGGAATCGAAATCTGGAGATTATAAATATCAATCTGATCCAGATTTTCCTGAGATTTTAGCTGTTCGTGGACTTGATATTTAACCTGTTCAAAAGCCTCTTTAAAAGGTGGTGCATCCGCAATCAGAGCAGATAAACTAGCCTGAATATTATGTTGATAAACTTCACCATTCCCTCGGAGAAAATGTTCAATCAAGGGTTGAATAATTTTGCGATTCAGAATTAAATTTGCAGGAGAATACTGAATTAAGCTTTCATAAAATTTAACCGAAAGCGGTGATAAGGAATTCAACTCATCATCTGATAGAAAATCATCTCCTTTTCCATATCCCGCAGCCGGATGAAATCGTTCTCCAATTTTCACAGGAAGATAAACCGTTTGACCAACCTCTAGGTGTGAGGAGTCAATTGTGGTAAAATGAGTACCATCCTCCTCACGAATCTCTGGCCAGCGATCGCGATTTCCGAACCCTTTTTCAGCGATACTTTCGAGCGTATCACCTGCTTGCACTGTGTAGGACGTATCTAAAAGTATCTGATTCATTTGCCGTATTAACCAAATCTCTTCTTATTTTTCAGATCTTTGAGCGACTTTTCCGTAATATTTCCCTAAAAACTTGACTGCTAAATTAATTCAATCTGTAAATTCGAGTCCAAGGCAAAGTTCATAATTTATAATTTGTAATTCATAATTTATAATTTAAAAACTATCAATCAAAAACAAAGCGAGGATTTTCGGATGAAAGCCGTTATATTTAATCAATATGGGTCAGCGAATGTGTTGGAATATCGAGATATCGACATCCCCAAAATTAAACCCGATGAACTATTAGTGAAAGTCTCAGCCACTAGCGTTAACCCCGTTGACTGGAAAATCCGCAAAGGCGATCTACAGCCAATCTCAGGATACAACTTTCCGAAGAAAATGGGTGCAGATTTGTCCGGTGTTGTGGTCGAAGTCGGAGAACGAGTCAAGGATTTTCAAGCCGGAGATGAAGTCTACACCTTTCTTAATCCTGCTTCTGGTGGGGCTTACGCCCAATATGCAGCCGTTCCTGCTTCTATCGCCGCCCTCAAACCTTCAACGATGACCCACGAAGAAGCCGCCGCCGTTCCCGTTGCAGGGTTAACTGCGTTACAATCATTTTTTGATTTGGGTAAAATTCGACCCGGACAAAAAGTATTAGTGAATGGGGCGTCTGGCGGTGTCGGAACCTATGCAGTCCAAATTGCTAAAGCCATCGGAACTGAAGTGACGGGCGTCTGTAGCGGGGCTAATTTAGACCGAGTTCAGCAATTAGGCGCAGATGTTGTCCTTGACTACACAGAAGTTGATTTCACTCAACAAGAAACAAAATATGACATCATATTAGATGCGGTTGGAAAACAAACTTTTGCTAATTGTGAGAAAGTTCTACAACCCGATGGCGTTTATATTTCGACCCTTCCCACCCTCGAAAATGTTTTTGCTTTTGCTCAAACTTGGTTATTTCCCGGTAAGTCTGCGAAGTTCGTTTTAGCCCAAGCAAATCGTCGAGATTTAGATGCGTTGCGAGGTTGGATTGAAGCGGGGAAAGTTCGCTCTGTTATTGATCGCGTTTATCCTCTTTCTGATATTATTGAGGCGCATACTTACAGTGAAGCTGGGCGAACTGTCGGTAAAATTGTTTGTGTTGTTGAAAGCTAGAAAGTATTAAAATAACAGGGATTAAAATCCCTGTTTAAAACTTCAAGTCCTCTAAAAAGGACTGCTAATATAATGTTATTTAAAATATGAATCACATTTGCTTTGCCATACCCACTGAAAATTTTGCACTTTTCACGGTTGACTAAGTTTCTGTAAAAACGAGTATCTGCATCTCCTTCTACAATTAAGAATGAACCCGGAAATTGCGTTCGCATCATCCGAACTTTATTTGCTACTCGTTCAGGATTAATAAATTCTCTCATTCATTAGGCCCCTGGAGTTCCACAGTTAAATCCCATCGATCATTGATAATATCTGGAGAATGGGTTGCAATTAATATATCGAAATTTGCTAACCGAATAATTTCCTGTAGATCATTAAGAAATTCAACTTGCCAAGCAACGTGTAAAGAAATTTCGGGTTCATCAATTAAAATCAGCGAGTTCGGTTTAACTTTAAAGAGTAACTCATATAGTATCACTAATTCGTGCTGTTCACCCGAAGATAAATTGGTTGAAGATAAGGGATTGTCATTGAGAGTTGTGAATGTAAATCCTTCTTCTTTAGTGATTGACATTTTTTTGTAACTAAATCGATTTTCGATAATTTTTTTGAAGATCGCAATTTTGCTGGCTATTTCGTTAAAAACTTCTAGCTTTTTCTCAACATCCTCTACATAAACAGATAAGATACTTTTCGTTTGATCATCAATCTCTTGTTCAACTTGAAACTCTGGATTTTCATCTTGTTCTAAAAGACCTAAACTGATTAACTGAGTTCGTTGTTCTTCGAGTTCAGTCAATTGTTCTCTTAAAGTCTCTGCGGTTAAATCAGAGGATGAGTTTGGGTTGAAAACTCTGACTGGAAAAGTTCGATCTAATGATTGGGATAATACACCATATTCAGCTAATGTTTCTTCAATCTTTTCAGCGAGTTCATTGGAATAGGTTGTAACAGAATAAACTCTATCTTTTTGCCTGTAAGGTGAGTGATCATCAGAGAAATCAAATAGACGATCACTTTCAATTAAACTGACTTCAAGATTTTTTATAAGTTCTAATAGCCATCCATCTTCTCTTTGTTCACGAATTGATCTTACCGCTCTGCCAAGCCTTTGAACGAATTGCAACTCAGGATATTTTTGCTCTTCTAAAATAATACTTTTGACAATCCTGTCATTAATTATCTTGATTGCTTCTACTCTCAACTCCTCTGCCTCAAAATCTTGATGACTGTATCTTTCAAGTTCTTGGTTTTGGTTGTAATAGGAAAACTCAAGCCGTTCTTGTGTATAGTTTTTGTCTTCAAAAGACTTTTTAATAATTAAATAAGTTTGATTGTCAAAGTCTAAGCGAAATTCAGCAAATGGAATAGTATAAAGAAAATCATATTGTAAATTAAATAAACGATTGAGCATTTTGAGTAAGATTGTCTTTCCGACTCCATTCGGCCCGTGAATAATGGTAATTCGTTCTTCCATATTCATCGGAATAACATGATCAAACATACCAAATAGATTTTGAACGGAAATCTCTTGGATTCTCATGGCTTAGATTTTAATATAATATTTCATTTTATCATATTCACTAACAGCAATTGATAGCGTATAATTCAAACAGTATGAAGAACGATAGTTCGGGATTTTAGTTATTCTCTGTGATGTAGTGCTTCGCTAATACTTTTCTGACCTTAGATCGCGATCGCAATATCACCACAATATTTAGCAATATTCTCGCAGTTTTGGAACGAATGCACCCAATCTGGGGTCAAAGATGTACACTGACATCAGGGGAACCCGAAAGAGATTGAGGATATAGAACTCGTGGTAGCGAATCAGCCTGTAACAGCTAGCGATCTGGCGACTTTAGAAAACGCGCTTCTGCTGAAGGTAAAGCGACTCACATCAGCTAAGGGACAGCTTGTATTACCTTGTGTCCCAGCACTTCTAGATGAATATATGGATCAGTTTGATCGCCTACTGATCGCTTTGGGACAAAAGTTCACGGCTAATGAAATGGATGCTTTGCGTCAGCTTGTGGACAAGAGACTAAATGAAGGCTACGACGCTTCACCTCATGCGCGTCTCGTCTTTCAGTATGAACCCCCTGACCCTACTCATGGACTAACCCACGGGCTAAGATTAACGGTAACAACAGAAGTTCTGAGCATTGAAAACAAATATCAACGCTGGCTGAAAACTCGTGAGGGGCCTTTGTTTGGGTCGCATCCGGATGCTAAACTAATGGCGATCGCCTCTGAACTGGGAAGTCCAGCCCATGCTCCTATTCTCGATGTGGGTGCAGGAGTCGGGCGGAATACGTTACCCTTAGCTCAACAGGGACATCCAGTAGATGCAGTTGAACTCACGCCAGAATTTGCTCAAATGATCGCCCAGGCTGCAAAAGCTGAAACTCTACCTGTGCGCGTGGTTCAAAGCAATATTCTCAATCCGGCTCTCCAACTTCCGCGAAAATATTATAAATTAGCAGTTGTAGCAGAAGTTATTTCCCATTTTCGCACCCTGGATCAAGTCCGAACTTTATTTGAAGAAATGAGTAAAGTGATTCAGCCGGGAGGGTTCCTACTCTTTAGTACATTTGTCGCCAGTGATGGCTATGAACCCGATCAAAAGGTGCGAGAAATGTCTCAGGTGCAATGGTCTTATCTGCTGACTCGCCCGGAGTTAAACGGAGCAATGCAGGGTTTGCCTCTACAGGTGTTATCAGATGAGTCAGTTTATGAATATGAACGAACTCATCTCAGTCCAGAAGCATGGCCGCCAACACCTTGGTTTGAACATTGGGCTTTGGGTCGTGATGTTTTTCCAATTCCGAACCCACCCATGTCTTTACGATGGATATTATGTCAAGTTAATTAGTTCTGTCAACGCAGTTTGTAAGTGGTAAAACTTTAAATAGTAAAACTACTAGATAGTAAAACGATTAAAATCGGATTCATCATTATTTATTAAACGCCTAAACATCGACCCCAAGATAACATCCATCATGGTTAAGCAACGGATCACTCAATTTGCCTTCTTACTCGGTGCTGCGTCTGTCGCCCTGGCGATCGGAATTTTCTTCCCCATTACGCAGTTACAACGATTTTTACCGTCTGGTAACGTATCAACTCAAGAACCTGATGAGACAGAGATGGTCGTCTTGTTGGCGTCGATGTCTCCAGAAGAACGCCAAGTCGAACTCCAAGATATTGCTCAACGTTCATCGGCTTCTACAGAACGGAGTCGGGCGCGTTATCTATTGGCGAGTGATTTAGTCGCACAAAATCAGCCCGAAGAGGCGATTAAGTTGTTGGAGGGTTTGGAAAAAGATTATCCACTTTTGGGCAGTCATATCTTGCTAAAACGGGCGCAGGCTTACTCCAAGATGGGTGATACCAGCAAAGCCAACCAAACTTGGGGAGATTTAATCGAACAGTATCCCGAAGATCCCGTTTCTGCTGAAGCGTTGTATGTTTTAGGAAAGGAAAATCCTCAATATTGGGATCGGGCGATCGCAGAATTTCCCGCTCATCCTCGCACGGTTGAAATTGCTCAAGCGCGTTTAAAAGAAAATCCTAATCAATTACCTTTACTCTTAATTATTGCCCGACATGGCATTTATCTCAATGACTACGGCACTTACATTGAGAAACTCCGCCTCAACTACGCTAGCCAACTGACTCCCGAAGACTGGGAAGCCATGGCGTTTGGCTATTGGGAAAAACAAGATTATGGTACAGGCGCACTCGCCTATGTAAAAGCCCCTCGCACACCTCGCAACCTCTATCGTCATGCACGGGGTCTATGGCTGAGTGGGAAAATTCCAGAGTCTCGTACTGCCTACCAACAGCTTATCCAAGCGTTTCCCGATCAAAAAGATCCCAGTGGCGAAGATGCGGGTTTTGGGTTAATTCGGTTAGCGCGGTTAAGCGAACGTAAGGATGCAGTTAAATACCTCGATCAAGCGATCGCTCGTTTTCCGTTTCATCGTCCAGAAGCCTTGCATGATAAGGCAAAATTACTCGATGAACTTAATTCTAAACAGTCTGCTTCCCAAACTCGACAAATTCTTTTAAGTGAGCATAGTTCATCGGAACCGGCGGCGCAGTTGCGCTGGAAAATTTCTCAAGACTTTGCCAAAGCAGGCAATATCCCGGAAGCCTCGAAATGGGCAAAGGAACTCTCGACTAAAAATCCTGACAGTGAGTTAGCCCCAGAAGCTACATTTTGGATCGGGAAATGGGCGCAGCAACTGGGAAATGCTCAAGAAGCTAAAACTGCCTATGAGTATCTTTTAGCTCGTTATCCTGATTCCTATTATGCTTGGCGATCGGCGGTACAATTGGGCTGGCCTGTGGGTGATTTTACCACGGTTCGTCCCCTAAATCCTCATGTTGAATATCCAGAAACTCATCCAGTTCCGACTGCGGGTTCTGACACCTTAAAAGAACTTTATCAACTCGGTAAGCATCAAGAGGCCTGGAAATTGTGGCAAGCTGAATTTGTTAACCGAATGCAGCCTTCTGTTTATGAACAGCATACTGATGGTTTGGTTCGGTTGGGTGTTGGTGATAATTTAGATGGAATTTGGATGTTATCTAGCCTGAGTCGCCGTGATGAACCCGAAGAACGTCAGAAGTATTTGGCATTAAAGAAAACGCCGGAATATTGGCAAGCGTTGTACCCTTTTCCTTACCTCAAAACGATTGTAAGTTGGTCGGAAGAACGGAATTTAAACCCGGTTTTGGTGACAGCTTTAATTCGTCAAGAGTCTCGATTTATGCCAGGAATTAAATCGGTTGTTGGGGCGACAGGGTTGATGCAGGTGATGCCAGAAACCGGAAGAGAAACAGCTCAAAAAATTCAATTGACAAACTATTCTCTAGAAAATGTTGATGATAATGTGAATTTAGGAACCTATTATCTCCATTTCACCCATCAGCGATATGACAATAATTCGTTACTCGCAGTCGCCAGTTATAATGCGGGGCCAAATGCCGTTGCAAATTGGTTAGAACGATTTGGATTTCAAGATCCAGATGCGTTTGCAGAGAAGATTCCCTATCCTGAAACCTATGGCTATATTAAGTCAGTATTCGGAAATTATTGGAATTATCTCCGTATTTATAATCCTGATATTGCAGCGATGATGGAAAAACATAAGGCATCTTACAAGCAGTAAAAAGTACACCGTAATTAGCTTTACGACCTCTCCCCCAGCCCATCTTAATGAAGGCGAGGGGAGAATTTTTCATAAATATAACCCAACTCGAATTGGGTATCATACTACGCCTCGAATCTTCATCTCATCCCTCAAAAGATAAAAATTTGATGAATCAAACTCGTGCATCTAACGCTCAAACTCCCGCCTTTAAAATTACCGCATCTCCCCAATTTAACACTTGGCTAGCCGAACAAAATCTGAGTCTGGCTTTCACCACCTACCAAACCAACCGCCTATTTTTTATTAGTTGTCAAACCAATGGACGACTCAAGTTCCATGAACGCCTTTTCGACAAACCGATGGGACTGTATGCAGATGGGGAAAGACTCTACATGAGT
>JBCBCI010000091.1:0-23376 GCA_038530755.1 Cyanobacteria bacterium J06592_8
ACAGCTTCAACTGCACGGGGTTGAAGCTGTTACCAATCTACTCACCAGTGCGAAAGTTGGGATTAGTTTGAGTAATGTCAGTGGTCGTAATAGTAAGCCGAAGGGAATTTTCTTTTTTGTGGGTCCGACGGGTGTGGGGAAAACGGAATTAGCTAAATCTCTAACTCGCCTAATTTTTGGAGATGAACAGGCTTTTCTCCGCTTTGATATGAGTGAATATAAAGAAGAACACGCCGCAGAAAAGTTAGCAGGTGCGCCTCCTGGATTTGTCGGTTATGAAGAAGGCGGACAACTGACCAGTCGAGTCATGGAGCGTCCTTATAGTATTCTACTGTTTGATGAGGTGGAAAAAGCTCATCCTAAAGTTTTGGATAAGTTCCTACAAATCCTTGAAGATGGTCGCCTCACCGATGGTAAAGGACAAACTGCCTATTTCAATCAAACGGTGATTATCTTTACGAGTAATATTGGTGCGTCTGATTTAAGTGACCCGCAAACGGGGGCAATTATCCGAACAGGTATTATGAGTAAAGTTCAACAACAAGGCAGCAGTTCTTTCACTTATGCTGATGTTGAAGCCCATTTTCGCTCTGAAGTTCATTGGTATTTTTCTAGTCGAATTGGTCGGGCTGAACTGTTGAACCGTTTGGGTGATAGTATTGTCGTGTTTGATTTGTTGCGCCCGGAGTTTATCTGGAAAATTGGCGAGAAGTTTCTGCGACTGTTGGCAGAATCAGCTTGGGATAAATATCGGCTGTCGTTGGTTTTTCAGACTTCAGTATTAGAAGTATTGAGTATGCAGATGGAAAAGAGTGATAACTTACTATTTGGAGGACGACGGATTAAAACCTTGCTGGAAACTCTAGTTGAACGTCCTTTGAACCGCTGGATTTTTGAGAACTGTTCAGACTTTAGCCAACTGGCGGGAAAACAGTTGATTGTTGGGTTGGAAAATCAGGGTTTAGTTGTGATTTCACTCACTAACCACCCATTATAGAGAAATGGTATTAGTTAGAACAGTGGTAAAAGCTGAAAGCCTGTTGCAGTCTGCTTGTGACTTATATCTGTTCTGAGCAAGCTTCCGGTATCACAGGCGCACCCTGGCGAGTCGAGGGAGGACTCATCAATACAATCGCTTAAGCAGCTAAAATCCCTGTTGTCGAGCTTCTACCATCATTCGCACAATATCCGGCATTTTATACTTGGCTTCCCATCCTAACTTCTCTTTGGCTTTGGTGGGGTTTGCGCGACCCACAGCAATATCAGTCGGTCGATATAAACTTGGGTCAGTTTCGACATGGTCTTCCCAGTTGAGACCGACACAGGAAAAGGCTTCGGCGATAAAATCCTGCAATGAAACCGTTTGTCCTGTTGCAATCACATAATCATCGGGTTTATCATGCTGCAACATCTTGTGCATGGCTTCAACGTATTCTGGCGCCCAACCCCAATCTCGACGGATGGAAATATTTCCTAAATAGAGTTTTTCAGAGTTTCCGGCGGCAATTTGACAAGCCGATGCAATAATTTTTTGTGTCACAAACCGCTCAGGCCTGAGGGGAGACTCGTGGTTGAAGAGAATACCTGAACAGGCGAATAAACCATAGGCTTCTCGATAGTTAGCGACTTCCCAAAAGGCAGTGGACTTGGCAACAGCATAGGGACTGCGAGGACGAAAAGGCGTATTTTCATCTGCCGCTAATTCCCCCGTATTTCCAAAACATTCACTAGAGCCTGCATTGTATAGTTTGATTTGAGAGCCTGTAAAGCGAATGGCTTCTAAAAGGTTTAAGGTTCCAGTGGCTATACTTTCTAAGGTTTCTACAGGCTGGTTAAAGGAAAGACCCACTGAACTTTGAGCCGCTAGGTTGTAAATCTCATAAGGCTTAACCTTCGTCAACACCTGCAACACACTCCGAAAGTCAGTCAGAATCATAGATTCGAGTTTAACTTTTTCTCGAATGCCTAAGCGAGAGAGATTCCGAAATGATGACATTTGAGCATCCCGCGAGGTGCCATAAACGGAGTAGCCTTTTTGCAATAATAAATTAGCGAGATAGGCTCCATCTTGTCCGGATATTCCACAAATTAAGGCGGTCTTCATACTCTCTTCTGCCAATCAGTCTGGTCAGATGTCATCTTAACTCAATTAACTGCTATCCGTTAGCCCTTTATTCCTATTTTTATTCTGGCCTATCAAGGCCCATTTCTTTTAATCGTTGTTTCATTTCTTCAAGTTGTTGTTGGGCTTGTTCGAGTTGGGCTTGTGTTTGGTCAGCGCGTTGGCGTTCTTGTTCGGCGCGTTGATGTTCTTGTTCGGCAATTTCTTCTGTAGTCGGAAGTAACTCTCCACTTAATGTTGCCCACCTTAACCAAATTGTATCAATTTCTCGATAAGAACCGGACCATTTAACTAATGCCAAGTCTAATTCTTGACTAATAAAATGACCTTGTTCGTCTGGTTCAATTGGCTGATAAATACTGCCTTGTAAGCGAAATCCTTGGCAATCTTCGGGGTTAAACGGATCATACCAAAAATATTCCGGAACTCGCATTTGAGACTGATAAATCTTTTTCTTCTCCGTTTTATCACGGGAATTCGTACTCTCAGACAATAATTCAATCACCACATCCGGGCCTTTGCCTTCCTCCCAAATCACCCAACTTTTGCGCTCTTTTCGAGGAACATCTAAAACAGCAAATACATCAGGCCCTCGAAAATCCTGATTCCGAACTTGTTCCAGACTGAAATAGACAAACATATTGCCTCCCACATAAGCATTCTGTGGTTTCAATCTTTCCCAAAGCGCATTAATTAACAAATCGGATTGATGTTTATGACGTTCCGTTTCCATAGGCATCCCATCATCACAGGGGAGTTCATCTTGAGTCGGGGGGAGAGAAATTAGAGGCTCTTTCTCTTCAATAACTTGAGGATTAGACATGAGAATAAAATCTCTGAAATCATAAAATATATTATATCAGTTTATCCGAGTATTTTCAAGTGATTTTCTAAAACAGATTTCCAGGCAGAACATTGACATAATTGCTCAATATTTAATGGTTCTCCTTGTTGCTGAGATAAACGAGTAAAATCATTAATCCATTCTAAAATAATTTCAGTTGTAAATTGAAACGGACAGGTTTGCAAAGAGTTTTGAAGATAGAACTTCATCTGTTCTTGATTGTTTTGCTGGTAACAATTCCAAGCATTCCAAACTTGACAAGCGTAATCAAGGCGTTGATTGAGGTTTTGAATCCCCGTTTGAATCTGAGGTAAACTTGCAAAATCGTCCTGCTCTTGATTTGATAATGCTTCTTGAATGACAGCAATTGTTTGTTTGATCATTCGATCTTCTTTAAAAAGTTTTTCGGCTCTTTGTTTAGCGGCTTGAGCTTTTTGTTTCCTTAAATTGGGATGAATTGCCCATTCTTTCAGCGTTTCAACTAATACTCTCACAGTGCCTTCTGGATTGGTATTAGGATCGGGTAAAAGTTGACCTGTATCTCCTAAACCTTCTGGAATTCCCCCAGCCGCAGAGGCAATAATCGGTAAACCTTTTGCCATTGCTTCCATGACTGCAAAAGAAGGGGCGGCTTCAGCTAAAGAGGTCAAAATAAAAATATCACAAGCTTCTAACCAATCCGGAATATCCCAGCGTTGTCCTAAGAATTTAACTTGATTACTGACTCCAAGTTGCTGCACTTTTTCTTTCAGTTCCGGCTCTAAATTATAATCACTTCCTTGACCTGTTCCTGCCCAAATAAAGTATAATTTATCCCAGATTGAAGTTTGTTTTAATTGAGCGATCGCTTCAAGTTGATAACAATGTCCTTTAATCGGTGCTAATCTTGCAGAAGTAAAACAGATAATTCCATCTTCGCGAATCCCAATTTCCTGACGTAAACGCTGACGAGTTGCTGGATTTGGCGGTGAAAAATATTGCTCAGAACGTCCATAATAAATCACATTCCCTTTATTTTTTGGCAGTTTAAACTGGTCGTGAAGGATGTTTAAATGTGCTTTCGCTGCGACATTTACAGCTTTTGCTAAACCATATTGATAGAGTACCCCTTCAACGTAAGGAACACTATCTCCCATGGAAAAATCCTTGTGTTCAGGAGTCGCTAAACCCAACGCAATCATATAGGGAATATTCTGTTGAATTGCCACTTGTTTTGCTGCAAAATGAGAAAAAGGCCAGCCATCACTAAAAATTATGAAATCTGGCTGCAACTTGGCATAAAGTTCTTCCGCATCTTTTGTATTTCTCAAAATTCTCGATAAATCTTTACTGGTACTATAACTTAGCCAATATTGTTGAATCCCAAACTGTTTTTCTTTTTCAACTAATGGACTAGAATGTTGAGGGCGAATAGCGGTAACTTTATATCCCATTTTTGCCAACTGACATAGAATTAAGTGATCATATTGCGCTAAACCGCCAATTCCCGGATCGTCAGTATTCATGAGGAGAATATGTTTTTGATCTGAAAAGTTTTGATGAGAAGATGATGTCGTTTTATTCATTAAAAAATTCATGGCTTGTTGCCACTCTGGAGATTGTATTAATTGTTCAGCCTCAAAAGATTCACCATATTCCTCCGAAATATTTCCAAAAGCCTCGATCCAGTCAGTCAGTGTTTGAAACTTGAAGTCAGTCGTATAGTTTAGAGATTTTTTAAAACAATCTAGCATTAAAGCCGGATAACCATCTCGATACATTCGCCAAGCAAACCATACCCAACGTTGGTAATGTTCTTTTTGTTTTAGCTTGAGAATATTTTCCGGAAGATCACGGCAATCAAAAAAATTATTCATTAAAATTTCAGTATTTTTAATCACTCGTTCTCCTCCAGACATCAAGTTAGTATCATGTTGACGATAACCTGCATGAATTGCCTTCAACCAAACAGATTTACATCCCATTAATGCCAAACGCAAAACAAAATCTAAGTCTTCTGTCGGTGGATAACGATGATCGAAACCGCCAACTTTTTCCCACCAAACCCGTCGAATCATTAAAGCACTGGGGCGCACACATTTATGAAGAACCCAAGCTTCTAAGTTGAGTTCTGGTGCATTTTTCCACGGCATAATATCTCTTAAGTTTTCCCCATTTTTATCGACAATCATCCAACCACTTTGAACCAAGTCAATCATTGAATCTTTCTCAAAAACTTGAATCTGTTCAGCTAATTTATTAGAAGTAAAAAAATCATCTCCATCTAGAAAAGCCAAATATTCTCCTTTCGCCAACTGACATCCATGATTTCTCGCTTTTGCTGCACCTTGATTAGCTTGATAAATATATCGAATTAAATCTAAATAAGGCTGTAAAACTTGAGCTGTATTATCTGTAGAACCATCATCAATCACAATCACTTCATATTCAGTATAAGTTTGTTCGAGTACACTTTTAACCGCTTGTTCAATATAATATTCACAGTTGTAAGCCGGGATAATTACACTGATCTTAGGTCGTCGAGAAGGAAGAAAACAAGAAATAAAGTATTTCCATTCCGGCAAATTTCTAAAAGAGTTTAGATTGAGTTGATAACCATAAGTTTGACAACTGATACTAAATCGCTTAAGTAGATCTGAAATTGTAATAGGAATTGTGTAAGGGGTATAGGCTAATGATTTGTGAATAAATTTAGCCATCACTTCAATATGATGAGTATGATAAAGATGCCAGGCTAGCCACGTTAATTCTTCATAACGAGCAGGTTTTTCTAGTTTGCGAACGGAATCTGAGAGATGACTTTGACTAAAAAAATAATCTTGAGCGGCGATCAAAGTATCTGCTCGTTTAACGGCTTTTTGATGAGAAACAGTTTGCTGATGTTGTCGATATCCAACCGTGACTTTCTCTAACCAAACTGCTTGACATTCTCTCAAAGCTAATCGCCAAACAAATTCAAGATCATCAACGCCATTAAACCGAGAATTAAATCCGCCAACTTTCTGCCACCACCTGCGCTGAAACATCATTGCACTGGGTAAAATTGGAGAGTGTACAATCAGCGTTTTTAAGTCTAAATGAGGAAAATAATGCCACAGTTTAATGTCAGAAATCAGGTGTCCTTCTGCATCAATTAAACGCCAACCACTATTAACAAAGCCAGCATTTGGAAAAGCCTGAAAACAAGCCGTTTGTTCTGCAAGTTTATGCGGTAAAAAAATGTCATCTTGATCGAGTAAGGAAATTAATTCTGCTTTGGCTTCCTGAATGCCTCGATTTCGAGCCGCCGCTACCCCTTGATTTTGTTGAGAAAAATACCGAATGCGATCGCGATAATCTTGTAAAATTTCAGCAGTATTATCTGTGGAACCATCGTCAACAACAATCAGTTCAAAATCACAATCGGTTTGACTTAACACACTCTCGACGGCTTGGCTAATATAGCGACTACCATTATATGCAGGAATAATCACGCTAACTTGAGGAGTTCTCATCGCTTATATCGATTCGCTTTTGTTTAACTTTTTGCTATCATAATAGATTATGCACCCGAAAAAGTTATTACTGTAAAATAAATAGCAGCTTTTTGTTCTTGTCCTATAGTTTTCAATTGTAAAGAGTTAACGATGTCAAACAAACCCCCAACTCTCCGTAATCTTGAAGGTCAATCCTTTAAACACCTTAAGCACGAAATTAAGTGGACTCCTTTAAAAATTGCGATCGCAACTATTATTTTAGGCGTTCCCTACATAGCACTTTTAATCATAGCTAGCTCAATTTCTAAGGTATTGTTAGGATTATTAATTGGTATTCCACTGGTGATATTTTCTATTCTATACTTAATGCACATCCTGACCAAAGATTTGTAACACTAAATGTCTGACCCGATCTCATCAGAACACAGTTCAGAAGCCGCAGCTTATGATTTCTATCAACAAGCTGAACTGTATTTATCTCAGGGAAATACTGAAGCGGCAACGGCTCTCTATCAACAGTCAATTCAACTGAATCCTAACTTTTCTTGGTCTTATTATAACTTGGGAGAAGCCTTTTATCAACAGGCAAAATGGAAAGAAGCAATTTCTGCATATCATCAAGCGATTCAACTGAATCCTAATTTTTCTTGGTCTTATTACAACTTAGGAAATTCTTACTCAGAACTGGGTCAGTTTTCTGAGGCAATCTCTGCTTACTCTCAAGCCATTAATCTCGATCTTGATTTAACTTGGTCTTTCTATAAATTAGGACTGGCATTGAGTCAAGAGCAACGCTGGAGTGAGGCAATTCTTGCGTATTTTAAAGCCATTCAAAAGCGAATTGATTGTTCTGATATTTATATTAAACTTCAAGAAGCTATTCAATCTTCAGAACTGAATATTTTTTCAGACGTTAAGTGTTTGCAAGTGTTTTCAGAGGATTTAGAAACTTGTTTAAAGATTGCCCGCAACTTGAGTGAAAATTCTAATTTTAGATGGGCTGTAGAATTCTATAATTTAGTTTTAAAACAACATCCTCAACATTCAGAAGCGTTAGTAGAGTTAGATCTCATTAAACAGATAGATCGACGAAGTGAAAAACAATTAAAATCATGCTATGATGGTATAAAATTAGCTCCAAACTCTCATAAAGCTTACTATAATTTAGGAGTTTGTCTGTCTCAACAGCAGAGATGGGAGGAAGCGAGTGTCGCGTATTTAAAGGCAATTGAACTCAAATCAGAAGTACCAACATGGGTATATCAAGGACTTTGGGAATATCTAGCGAAACAGGGAAAATTAAAGGTAGCAGAAAATATCTATCGAAAAGCAGTTGAACAGAATCCGCACTCTATTTGGTGTTATGTTAACTTAGGAGAAATTTTAACTCAAAAAGGAGAACAAGAAGAAGCCATCCAATGTTATAAAGCGGCGGGTTATCAGAAAATCAAACAATTTCATCCAGATTGGCTGCAAGACATTGAAAAGTTAAAACCTGTTCAACAGCCTAATTTTATCGTGATTGGAACTCAGAAAGGAGGAACAACATCTTTATATTATTACTTAGCTAAACATCCTCAAATTATGCCATCTTTAATTAAAGAAATTGATTTTTGGTCAACGAAATATCAGCGAGGATTAGACTGGTATTTGGCACATTTTCCCCCAAGGATTAATCAAAATATATTATCAGGAGAAGCCACACCCAGTTATCTAGATCATCGTGATGCGGCTGAACGCTTATTTCAAGTCTTTCCTAAAACGAAACTGATTGTTGTCTTAAGAAATCCAATAGATCGAGCCATTTCTCACTATTATCAATGGATTGAGATGAATTGGGAATCTCGTTCAATAGAAGAAGCAATGATGTCTGAACTCGAAAAATTTAACGATCCAAATCCTCAGTATTGGAATCAACCTAATAGCTATATTGCGAGAGGGATTTATGTAGAATTTCTGAAGAAATGGTTAGAGATTTTTCCGAGAGAACAAATTTTTATTATGGGGAGTGAAGTCTTTTATGCGAATCCTGTGATCGCATTAGAGCAAATTTTTAAGTTTTTAGGCTTGTCGAATTATCCTTTAGCTGAATATCAAAAATATAATACTCGTTCCTATCCGAATGTAGATCCATCAATCCACAATCTATTAGGAAACTTTTTTAAAATCTATAATCAACAATTAGAGGATTTACTGAAGATGAAGTTTAACTGGGAAAACAATTAAGAATCGAGGTAAAATTAATGATGAAATCAGACCTTTCTATCCAACAACTTCATCACAAAGCCAAATACTATTTAAGTCAAAAACAATATTCAGAGGCGATCGCAATTTGTCAACAAGCATTAACACTTCAACCCGGTTCTGAAATTGCCAATAAGATTTATAAAATATTAGGGATAGCCTGTCAGATGCAAGGGGAATCAGAAAAAGCATTTCAGTTTTATTTAAAAAGCTTAGAAATCAAGCCCGACGATCCAGAAGTTTATCATAATATTGGTAGTTTATATGCTCAAAAAAAACAATGGCAAGATGCAATTATCAGTTATCAAGCTGCATTAAATCTAGACCCAAAGCTAGAAAGTGCCTATTTGAACTTAGGAAATGTACAGATAAAATTAAGTCAGTTTGATGAAGCGATCGCCTGTTATTATCAACTGATTAAATTTGCTCCGAACTTGGCATCAGCCTATCAAAAACTCGGAGATATTTTCTTTCAGCTTCAGCAGTGGGATGAGGCGATCCTTAACTTTAGTCGTGTCATTGAACTTAATCCAAATTCTGCCTGGTCTTATCAACATTTAGGGAAAATATATACCCATAAGCAGCAGTATGAGAATGCAATTAAAGCTTGTATTCATGCCATAAAAATAAATCCAAAAGCCGCTTGGTCTTACAATAACTTAGGCGATATTTTTTCAGATAAACAAGATTGGAATCTGGCAGCTATTGCGTATATTCATGCCATTAAAGTTCGAGAAAATCCCTATAAGCTTGGTTTTATGAATAGGATTTATCAACGACTCGGCTATGTGATGCGTCAGCAAATTAAACAATCTAATCTTGAGAGAGTAACCGCTTGGTACTCTCAAATTTTTCAACAAAAAGAAGAACAATACTTAAGTAATTACCCGTTTAATATTACTGAACTAGGTTTCATCATTAACAATATAGAACCTTACTTACAGATGGGAGAAGTATTCATTCGATGTCAACAATTTGAAGCGGCACTGATTTTTTATAAACTTGCTTTAGAAATTCAGCCTAATGATCTAGAAATCTATAAAAAAGTGATTCAAACTTATCATCAAAAGCAGAGATTAGAACAAACTATTACTAATTGCCATGAAAATATTAACAAACATCCAAATTCTCCAGATGCTTATACAGAACTTGGTAATATTTTAACTCAACAAGGTCAAGCTCAAGAAGCCATTCACTACCATCAAAAAGCCTTGATTTTAAAAGGATGGGATTTGTGTCAAGAGAGAAATTATCAATTTACTCAAGATTGGTTTAGCGATAATATTCCCATCTGGACAAAACATTTAAACGTTTTGAGAAATACTCCGGAATCACAGATTTTAGAAGTGGGTAGTTATCAAGGAATGTCTACTTGCTGGTTTCTCGATCATCTTTTGACACATCCTACTGCAAGAATAACCTGTATTGATCCTTATTTTAAGCCGGAATTCGAGTATAATATTGCTCAAACGAGTGCGGCGCAAAAAGTTATAAAAAAAATTGGCTATTCTCAAGATATATTGAGTTCACTGCCTGCAAATTTTTATGATATTGTATATATTGATGGCTCTCATCTGGCAAAAGATACCCTAGAAGAAGCTCTACAAGCTTGGCGTTTAACTAAAGTAGGAGGAACGATTATCTTTGATGACTACGAAGTGAAAGACAAGAGCAATCCAGAACAACAAGCAAAAGTTGGAATTGATTATTTTTTGAAATGGGTTTTAAACTCAATTCAAGTCATTCATAAAGGTTATCAACTAATTATTAGAAAACAAAAGACTGGGTTAAGCGATGAAGAAATCGCAACTTATTTAACTCATATTACTCAAGATGATTTTCAATTATAAGTTCAGATTTTAATAATTAACTGAAAACACCTTAATCTCTTAAAACTCGACTTTCAACATTAGATTTATTATGGATGATTCAGAACAGTCTGATATTGCAATTAACTTATATCGAAAAGCTATTCTTCACCTACGTCAGAGAAACATTGACGAGGCTATTGTTTCTTGTCAGGAAGCCTTAAAACATCAGCCCAACTTTGGATTAGCCTATCAAACATTAGGAATCGCTTCACAGATTCAAGGTCAAGATGAAGACGCTAAACAATACTATACCAAAGCTCTAGAAATTCAGCCAAATTTATCAGACTCCTATGCCAATCTAGGAAGTCTTTCTACAAAGCACAAACAGTGGAATCAAGCCATAGAATATTACCAAACCGCCATTAAATTTCAGCCCAAGCAAGCCGAATATTATCGTAATCTGGCTCAACTCTTAACTCAGCTTAATCGACAAGAAGAAGCCACACAATATTGGTATGAAGCTCTACAACTTGAACCGGATTGGGCGACTCCAGAGGAACATTTAACCTTGGGAAATATGCTCCTGAAAGCAGATCAACCCTTACAAGCCATTTCTTGTTATCAAAGAACAATAGAAGCTCAACCTAATTCCTTTGAAGCCATTTATAATTTAGCAGAAGCATTCCGCAGATTAGAATCTTGGCAACACGCAATTGATCTATACAAAAAAGCCTTAGAGTTGAACCCAAATTCAGCCATAGCTTATCAAAGATTAGCCGATACTTATACTCAAGTCAAGTCTTGGGATGCCGCTTTGATTCATTACAAAAAATCTCTAAAAATTAATCCAAATTCTTTTCATGCTTATCAAAAAACTGCTCAAATTTTACGCGAGCAAGAAAAATATGACTTAGCAATTGAAGCTTATTTACAGGCTATTAAAATCCAGCCCTATTATCAGTGGTCTTACTGGAATCTCTGGAATTTCTTAGCAAAGAATAAGAAACTAGATCGAGCGTTAATTCTTTATCAAGAAGCCGTTAAATCTTATCCTAATGCTCCTTTAGTTGAACTGAATATCGGTGAAGTTTTAACACGGCTAGGTCAAATTCAGCCTGCGATTATTGCTTATCAAAACGCAATTTATAAAAAAATTAGACGTTCTCATCCTGAAGTCATTGAAAAAAAATGGCATCCAGGAAACACATTAACTCCTAGCTTTTTAATTATTGGAACTCAGAAAGGGGGCACCACTTCTTTATATCGATATTTAGAACAACATCCTCAAATCTTACCTGCCATCAAAAAAGAAATTTATTTTTGGAATTATCATTACAAACGAGGATTAGACTGGTACTTATCTCATTTTCCCAGCTTAAAAGAACCGACTTACTTAACAGGAGAAGCAACACCGAACTACATAGAAGATGAAGAAGTTGCTCAACGAATAGCTGAAAGATTTCCAGACATGAAATTGATTCTACTTTTACGAAATCCTGTAGAAAGAACAATTTCTCAGTATCATCACTGGGTACGACTTGGCTTAGAAGAACAGTCTCTAACAGAGGCGATTTCAGCAGAACTCGAACTTCTGGGAAACTATCCTCAAACCTCCATCGATCCGAACTATTGGCAAAGCTACAAATATATTTGGCGAGGAATGTATATTGAATTTATTCAAAAATGGATGATGTATTTCCCGGCTGAAAATTTCTTGATTTTGAAAAGTGAAGATTTTTATCAACATCCGCAAATAGAAATGAAGAAAGTGTTTGATTTTCTGCAAATTCGTGATTTCTCCATGAGTGAATTTAAACCCTACAATCAAGGATTATATCAGCCCATTCCTGAAGCAGTTCGGACACAGCTTTCGACTTTCTTTCATGTTCATAATCAAAGACTGGAAGAATTTTTAGGAAGAAAGTTTAACTGGAATTAAGATTGATCAAATGAAGTTAACCGAACTGACTTGATAGAAATAACCGTTCAATTTTAGAGATGAGAGGTGATCTCGTCTGATATTTTAGTCGTTTCGTGAAATTTTCCGAAGATTGCTCAAATCGCAATGTAGTCTATGATATTAAGTTAATTTGAGCTATGACTATCATGCTAAAATCTCTTAAATCAATCGGAATTTTCGGTATCGCGATCGCATTAATTGCGACTCTCGCCGCCTGTGGAGAAAACAAACTAGAAGCTTGTCGTATTCTGGAAATAGAAGATGCAGAATTTGAAGTGGATCTCGGAGATGTAGATATCGAACGCGGTGAAGTAGAAATGATTTGTGGCGGAGAAAAAGTGGTTGATGTGACTTGGGGAGAATTTAAACAAAAACTCCGAATTGATCCAGGTCGTTATAAGCAGAACTTGGCGGCATTTGAACAGCAAGTTTCCTGCTACAAAGAAGAACGTTCTAATCAAAAAGTGGTCTTCTGTCGCCAGGGAAACTCTAACGACATGGTGAGTTTAAACTTCAGCTACGATGACTAAGTCTATCAGTTCGATGAGACAAGGCTTTGATTAATTTTAGCAACATTGGAAGTGGTGAGGAGAAAAGCGATCGCATCTTTTGTTCCATCATGTTGCACCCAAATTTTCCCATCAATAATATCAACATGAATAGCACAGCCGTTAATTTAAGTGTTGTTATTTTTTCAACCTAAATTGACAAGTCAATTGCGATCGCTTCTCCATCAAAAACCTAAGACAGAATGCGTTGCATCTTCGCTTGATAGGCTGCCCTGTCCATCCCAGAACCGTTATCGGCGTAGCGGGGATTGATCATCGCTTCGAGAGCAGAAATCCGGTCATTTGTAGCCGGATGAGTGCTTAAAATCGAGGGAACAGAACCGCCTTGTAACAGTTTTTCCATAAAGTCAACTGCTCCCTGTTGATCGTAACCTGCAACCCCTAGATTTGTAATACCGAGTTGATCGGCTTCATATTCAGCTTTGCGGCTATTGGGGCGTCGCAGAGCCAGTTCTACTCCGATTTGAACAGCAATGCTTTCATCGAGTCCTGCCGCCGATGCCACCCCTTGAGCCACAGCCATTTGACGCATTTGTTCAACAGCATGACGCCCGACAATATGACCAATTTCGTGAGCAATTACACTCGCAAGTTCAGCTTCGTTTTCCGCCGCCGCCATTAACCCTGTATTGATATATACAAACCCTCCCATCGTTGCAAACGCATTAATACTTGAATTGTTCACAACTTGAAAGGTATAGGGAATATTAGAACGTTCGCTCACTTGCGCTAAACGTTGACCAATTTGATTAATATATTCTGTGGCTTCCGGGTTATTGAGAAGTTTGACTTCACGTGTAACTAATTGTTCATTAATTTGACGACCGAGAGCCACTTCTTGTCTACTTGAAAGGGTAGCGAGTTGAATAACTTGAACACCTCTTAAAAATAGATCTCGCCAAGGAATTGCCAGAGTGGGTGAGGCAGAACTGAGCAAAATACTAATTGCAACCGTCATCGAAATGAGAGGATAAAACCAAGAACGAGAAGAACGTCGCTGTATAAATGGAAAAGATCTAAACATAGTCAACGGGTGTGAAAACTGCGATCAAAATAGAATTTGCAACGGGCTGAGATTCTATAAATTGCCGATGGTTAAATCTACAGACGTATTTTGTGGCCTCGAAGTTCGCCCCAGCCTTACTATTGCATACCCATTCACATCAAGCCATCCCGGAAAACAAGCATAAGGAAAATGAGCATAATGTGATGTAGCGCACATCTTCTGCTGCACTTTCAGCTCAACTCAGCATCAACGATTGCCAGCCTATCTCTACAGGGGATGGCCAGTCGAGCCACTGCGATCGCGTTTTCTGCGTATTCGTACCTAAAGTGCTGACACCGGAGAAGGTCAAATGGTTCCAGTAGCTTGCGTTCCGGAATCAATAGACTCTTGAAGTTGAAAAAATTTCAAACTACAGATCGAATTTGAACAAAGTGTGATAGGGTTCTGACTATATTCAAATCTTTAGTTAAATTAGGTGGGTGTAGATCTTAAAAAAGTTCTATCTGTATTTATAAACTGAATAGGGGATGAATTTTTCAGTGAATTGCTGAGGAAATGTTTTTTTGTTCTTATTTCTAATTGATTCACTGTTGTTTCACTCGATCTTTTTAGAGAAAATTTAGTTCCTCTCTCGTTCAAGAGAATTGAGGGTATCTTTCAGAGAATCAACTTCGATTTTATGACAAGATATCTGAGAATATATCTATTGTTGATTGAAGATTTAATCGTGCTTCAAAAAGACAGAATCCTGATTTTTATACGAGTATCAAATAAAATTTAAGTTAAAAGAGTTGAGATGTGAATCTATTATGATATACTGCATACCGAATCTATAAACGACGAACTCAAGCAGGTAATCTTACTCAGGTATCCCTAGCGGTCTTCCAGGGAATAGAGCAGAGAATACAAGCTAGCTTAACCTTTCAGTCTACAACTGAGAGGCAGATTAAAGCATTTATTCATATTTACAGAGGAGTGATTTTTAAGATGTCCTTAACCAGCGTGCAATCTAAATTTAACCTTCAGTTTTCGACTGTTGAAATGGCTAGAACGATTGTCTTTATTGATGAGCAAGTTCCTAACGCGCCACAGTTAATTGAAGGGGGCTTACCGGGAATCAAAATTGTTAAGTTAGATGGCCACAAAGATGGGATTCAACAAATTACAGAAACCTTAAGAAATTATCCTCAAATTTCTACAGTTCATATTGTTTCTCACGGTGCGCCCGGCTGTCTATATTTAGGAAATTCACAGTTAAGTTTAGACACCCTGGCTGAATATAGCCAACAGTTACAAAGTTGGTTTTCACTAACCGAAATTAGCCCTCTAAATCTCCCAGAATTAGGACATAGCCCCCTAAATCCCCCAAAATTGGGGGACTTGAATTGTGAAGCATTGGCTGATTCCCCCCAGAATTGGGGGGCAAGGGGGGCAAATCCCCAAAGTTGGGAAGCAAGGAGAGCAACCCTCATCCTCTACGGGTGTAACGTTGCTGCGGGAGATGCAGGCGAAGAATTTATAGAAAAACTCCATCAAATAACTGGCGCAGAGATTGCCGCTTCTACCACAAAAACAGGGCATACCTCACAAGGGGGAAACTGGAATCTAGAGATAAAAACCTCAGAATTTGAAGTTCAGCCCATTTTCACATCTGCAACTCAACAAAACTGGCCAGGCATCTTAATCGATATTACCGGAACAGCCTTCCTTGACTACAACAGTGATGGGACTCGCCAAACTCCCACAGGAGATTTAGATAATGCCGATGAAGTCGGACTAGAAAACGTTAGAGTCACAGCAATTGGGGAAGATGGCAGTGTTGTTGGTACAACCACAACAAATGCAAACGGTGATTATACGCTGACCGTACCTGATAATACTCCCGTTCGGCTAGAGTTTTCCAACGTTCCGAGTAGTTTCGTCAACGGTTCTCTGGCGAACGCCGATCCGAATACCGTTTCTAATGTCGCCTTTGTTGAAGCAGGAACAACAGACGTTACCGCAAATTTAGGCGTTCATCGACCCAGTGATGTTACTGACGGAACCATTGAACTGGTGACAGCTTGCTACGTTTTTGCCCTCGGCGATCCAGCCAACAATGGCAATGACGCAGCGCTCATTAAATTTGACTACGATCTCTCTGGAAACCCCAATTCAACCCCTGGAACTCCAAGTCCACCCTACGGTACCGATGGCGTTTTAGCAACAGTGAGTCAGGTGGGTACGGTTGGCGGAATTGCCTACCAACGGGAAACAGACAACTACTTCGGTGGTGCCTTAATGAAGCGTCACAGTGCCTTCGGACCCGGTGGAACAGGGGCGATTTACCGCATTGACGACAGTGGTGCTACCCCAGTCGTGACAACCTTTACCACATTAAACGCAGGAACTGACCCCCACGTTACAACTCCGACAACCGATCCCAACTATGTTGATGACTGGGAACTGGATGCTGCTTCATTCCCAGAAGTTACCAAGATTGGTTTAGGAGATCTTGATATTTCCGAAGATGGTACAACGCTCTACACCGTTAACCTATTGGATCGCCAGCTTTATCAAATTCCGATTGGGGATGCGGTTGACCCCCTCAATCCTGATAACTTTGACCCCGCGAATATTAGTCAAATTGATTTTATCGATCTAATCCTAACAGATGACTCCAATGCCTTGGGGAATGTCGGCGATGCAACTGCGCGAGAGAATATTCGACCCTTTGGCTTGGGTGTGCGAGATGGCTTAATCTATGCCGGAATCGTTAATACAGCCCAGAACACTCAACAACAGGACGATCTTGAAGCCTTTGTCTATTCTATTGACCCAGCAAATCCTACAGTGACACCCGTTCAGGTCCTGAGTTTTGGACTGGATTATGATCGCGATCCAGTTGTGGATGATGGGAGTGGTCGCGAAGAATGGCTACCTTGGACGGATACTTTCCCTTCAGGTATCACAGGTGGTGAGCCTCCCTATCCGCAGCCAATTCTGGCAGATATTGAGTTTGACAACAATGGGGACATGATCCTGGGATTCCGCGATCGCTGGGGAGACCAAAACGGGGGTTTTACGCTTGATCCAGGTGGCACGATTAGATCTAGCGCAGTGTCAGGTGGTGATATTCTCAGAGCGGATGCAAATGATCCCTTTAATCCAACCGCTTGGACAATTGAAACTGAAATCTCTACTGGAGATGAGTTCTACACAGGTGACTTTCTAGAGACAGTAGATTCAACTTTCACAGGTAGTGGAACAATCATTGAGACAACTCCAGACACAGCATTTCACCAGGAAACGGCTCAAGGTGGACTAGCTTTT
Source organism: Cyanobacteria bacterium J06592_8 (assembly GCA_038530755.1). Taxonomy (GTDB): domain Bacteria; phylum Cyanobacteriota; class Cyanobacteriia; order Cyanobacteriales; family Microcoleaceae; genus Capilliphycus. The sequence continues at coordinate 17,345 of JBCBCI010000091.1, forward strand.
GTTCCGGGATATGGAGAAGTTGCATCAACCGCTCTTGACCCCATTGATGAATTTTCTGGCGGGATTGAGTGGTTTAGTAATGCTGATGGAACTCAACAGCATCCAGTTGAGCGGGATGATCGTAATGGTGGCACAGTTTCTGCTAATGGTTTAGACATCTACAATGGCATTTACTTCGGAAATACAAGTGATTCTTTCGTATTCTCTAAAGCCAATGGTTTAGGGGATTTGGAGTGGGTCGGTGATGCACCCACAACCACCATTGGAGGTCGTCTGTGGATTGACTCCAATGAAAATGGGATTCAGGATGCGGGAGAGATAGCCGTTCCCGATGGCGTCACCGTTGAACTCTACGACGATGGCGGAACCTTAATCACCAACACGACCACTACAAATGGCAATTATTTCTTTAGCGATCCCAATATTGCGCCATTCACCGATTATGAAGTGCGGTTAGTCTCGACTGATTTTCAGGGAGGTGGCTTATTAGAAGACTTCGATCTCTCTCCTGCTGATCAAGGGATAAATGACCTGTTAGATTCTGATGCGACTTTAGTTGATATTGGTGGGGGTGTTCTAGTACCTGTGATTACTCCCATTGAAGTGGGTGCATCCGCAACGAATGACTACAGCCTTGATGTGGGTGTCTTCAAGAACGACTATGGTGATGCTCCGGTAACATACCCGACACTCAAGGTTGATAATGGGGCGAGTCACGGAATTACATCAGGGATTCAGATTGGGAGCGCTGTTCCCGATATTGATACTGATGGTTTCGTCGATGGTACTGATGACAATAACAATGCCACAGATGACGATGTCACCGATACCGGGACACCGAACGATGAAAATACTTTTGGAGGTGCAAATCCTCTACCGACTCTTAGCACCGCGAGTTCAAGCTACACCCTAAACGTTCCCGTTACCAATACTACTGGAAGTGATGGAACGTTAGTCGGTTGGATTGACCTCAACCAAAATGATACCTTTGAAGCAAATGAAGGAGTCACGGTCGCTGTTCCAGATGGAACCAATAACACCGATGTTACTTTAACCTGGAATGCCACTACAGCACCAGAGTTTAGCAATATTACAGAAGGAACCAGCTATCTACGTTTGCGCCTCTCAACAGATAGCACCATTAATGGAATTGCCTTTGGGACTGGAACTCCAGGGGGAGCTGCTGTGAATGGAGAGGTTGAAGATTATGAAATTGAGATTTTTCCGGTAGATTTTGGAGATTCTCCCAGTGCCTACGGTACACTCACCGCCGATAATGGCCCTTCCCACATTATCGTTTCTGGACTGCAAATTGGAACTACTGCACCGGACGCTGAACCCGATGGATTTGGTGGCGGTGCTGAAGATACAGCCAATCCAGCAACGGAAGACGATAATACCAATATTGATGATGAAGATACCTTCACAACGTTACCCTCTCTAGCAATAGGTTCTACAGATTACACTCTCAGCGTTCCGGTTACCAATACAATCGGTACAGATGGAACTCTATCCGGTTGGATTGACTTTGACCAAAATAACAGCTTTGATGCTGGGGAAATTGCCACCGTTACTGTTCCCGATGCTACCAATAACACCACTGTTGACTTAAACTGGACCGGATTAACGGGGCTGACTGCGGGTGAAACCTTTGTGCGGTTGCGGTTATCTACAGATCCAGGCTTAACACCGCTGGGAGCCGCGAGTAATGGGGAAGTTGAAGGGTATCCCCTCGAAATTGTGCAGCCGCTTGACTTTGGGGATGCTCCGAGTGCGCCGAATAATACCTATCCTACCTTGTTAGCAGATGATGGGCCTCGCCATGCGATTGTGACTGGATTACAAATTGGGCCAACTGCTCCCGATGCAGATACAGATGGTTTTGGAGATGGGAGTGAAGACAGTCCAAGTACCGCAACTGATGACGATCAAAAAGGAACAGCCCCTAACGATGAAGATACTTTCGCAACCCTACCTATTTTGACAGAAGGTGATGCTAATTACACACTGACGGTTCCCGTTACTAATACGACAGGTGCAGCAGCCAATTTAGTGGGTTGGATCGATTTTGATCAAGATGGAATTTTCCAAACCGATGAAGAAATTACAGCTCCTGTTCCGGATGGGACCAATAATGGTGATATTACCCTAACTTGGGATACCGCGAATTCTCCGGGATTTGCAGACTTAACCGCAGGGATTACCTTTGTGCGGTTACGGTTATCCACCGATACAGGTTTACTCCCGACAGGAGCCGCCGCCGATGGAGAGGTTGAAGATTATCAGCTTAGTGTTGATCCTCCAACTCCCTTAGACTTTGGGGATGCTCCAGACAGTTACGGAACCCTAGAAGCTAGTGGTGGCCCCCGTCACGAAATTGTCGCCGGCTTGCAGTTAGGAGCAGAGGCTCCAGACCAAGATACAGACGGTTTCGGAGATGGAAGTGAGGACAGTCCAAATACCGCCACCGATGATGACCTCAAAGGAACAACGCCAGATGATGAAGATGCGATCGATCCGGCTAATATTCCTGAACTTGCCGTTACCACAACAACCTACACCCTTGATAATATTCCAGTTGTCAACACAACAGGCAATACCGCTAATTTACTGGCTTGGATTGATTTTGATGGAGATGGTGTCTTCCAAAGTGATGAAGGAACAACTGTTACCGTTAATGATGGCGATACAACAGCCAGCTTAACGTGGAGTGATATTGGGACAACCGGGCCAGATATTATTGATGGAACCAGCTATATTCGTTTCCGACTCACAACCAATACCTTAACCACATCTGAACCGGGTGGTGTGGCAACAGACGGGGAAGTTGAGGACTTCCAAATTACCATCGCGGGATTAATTAAAGACTTTGGGGATGCTCCAGTTAGCTACGGCGATGCTAGCCATATTGTGAATGCCAATCTGAATCTTGGAACCGCCGTTACAGATGTTGAGGCTGCAAGTCAACCGACATCAAATGCAGATGGTGATGATCTCAACGGTACGACTCCTGATGATGAAGATGCCTTTGCAGCACCTTTAACCTTATCTGCGAGTGATAGCACCTATACACTGACCGTTCCTCTGGAAAATACTACGGGGAATACAGCAACCTTAGTCGGTTGGATAGACTTTGATGGAGATGGTGCCTTCCAAGACGATGAAGCAGTTAGTACAACAGTTGCGGATAGTGCGACAGAAGGTATTTTGACCTGGAATAATATTGGTGGAATTGGTGGGCCTGATATTGTTCCGGGAACCAGTTATGCTCGTTTCCGCCTCTCTACTGATACTAACCTGACTCCAGCTACTCCCGATGGTTTAGTTAGCGATGGTGAAGTTGAAGATTTCCTCGTTACTATTGAAGGAACAAACCTCGACTTTGGAGATTCTCCCGCCACCTATGGTAATCCCAGTCACGGTATTAATCAGGATTTGGGAATTGGAACCGCTGTTATCGATGCAGAAGATGATGGTCAACCGACACCAAATGCAGACGGAGATGACCTCAATGGGACAACCCCAGATGACGAAGATGGTTTTGATGTTACACCTTTACCGATTCTGACCACTGAAACAACCTCCTACGTGGTCACGGTTCCCGTTGAGAATAATACAGGCAATGATGCCACATTAGTCGGTTGGATTGACTTTAACCTTGATGGTACGTTTGAGCCACAAGAAGGGGTAAGTGCAACTGTTCCTGATGGAACGACATCAATTCCTCTGACTTGGGATACCACTACTGCGCCCGGAATTACTAATATTCAGTTTGGAGAAAGCTTTGTTCGATTCCGGATTTCCACAGATTCCCTCGACAGTAATACACCCGGAACTCAAGTCAGTGATGGAGAAGTTGAAGATTATGCGTTAACTATTCTCGCACCGCCAACGGTAGATTTAGATGGAAATGACCCCAATACTACCGACTTCACCACAGTTTTCAATAATACCCCTGTCCCGATTGGGAATAACGTTCAGGTTGCAGACCCCGATAGTCCAAATATTGCTCAGGCGGTGATTACCCTCACCAATCCTCAAGACCCAGGAGCCGAAGTCCTCAACCTTGACCCAGCAAACGTTCCAGCGGGAATTACCGTAACCGGAGAGGGGACAGCCACAATTACTCTGACTGGTGATGTTCCTCCCACAGACTATCAAACGGCGATTGAAGCGATTACCTACAACAACACCGTAACAATTCCCAACGACACCCCACGAATTGTTACGGTTCAGGTCACTGACCCCGATACTCTCACCAGTAACGTTGCTCAAACCACCATTGAGTTTGATTCTCAAGACTTTGGAGATGCACCCGCAACTTATGGAACTCCTAGTCATAGCATTGTTCAGACTATTGGTTTAGGAACAGCAGAAATTGACGCAGAAGCGGCGAGTCAACCCACACCGGATGCCGATGGAGATGATATTAATGGCACCACTCCAGATGACGAAGATGCCTTTACAACCTTAACGCCTCTGGCTGTTAATGCCACATCCTACAGCCTCACCGTTCCAGTTGAAAATACGACGGGAAACCCGGCAACATTAGTCGGTTGGATAGACTTTGATGGGGATGGAGCCTATCAAGCAGACGAAGGTGTCAGTGCAACTATTAATGACGGAGACACCATCGCCAACTTAACTTGGGATGCAACAACCGCTCCTGGATTTAGCGAAATTACCACAGGAACTAGTTATGTTCGCTTCCGGATTTCGACTGACCCCTTAACCACTGGGGACTTTGATGGTGTAGCCACAAACGGAGAAGTCGAAGACTACAGCCTGATTATTGGCGCACCTCCAACCGTAGATTTAGATGGAGATAATGACGGTACAGACTTTACAACACCCTTCACCGGAACACCCATTGCGATTGGGAATAACGTTCAGGTTGCCGACCCCGATAGTCCAATTATTACCCAAGCTACCATCACTCTGACGAATCCTCAAGATGGTGTCGCAGAAACCCTCAATATTGACCCCGCTAATCTACCGCGAGATATTAGCATCATCTCTAATGATGGAATCACAATTGTCTTGGGTGGAAATGCCACTCCAGAAACTTATGCGACGGTAATTGAAAGTATTACCTACAGCAACAGTGCCGCCAATCCTAACGAAACCCCCCGAACCATTGAAGTACAGGTCACAGACCCCGACAATTTAACCAGTAATACAGCTCAAACCACGATTACTCTGGCTCCAACTGATTTTGGAGATGCACCCGCAACTTATGGAAATCCCAGTCATGGTATTAACCAAGATGTGGGATTGGGAACCGCAACCATTGATGCGGAAGCAGGCGGTCAACCCACTGTAGATGCTTCGGGAGACGATGTCACAAATATTGATGACGAAGATGCCTTTACCACCCTGCCAACCTTAGCCACGAATACCACGACTTATAGTATCACTGTGCCTGTAACCAACAATACAGGTGGAAATGTCAATGTTGCGGCTTGGATTGACTTTAATCTTGATGGTACGTTCCAAAATGATGAGGGTGTGAACACCACAGTTGCTGATGGCAGCAATACTGGGACTTTAAGCTGGGATGCCACAACTGCACCCGGATTGCTCGACATCACGAATGGAGTGAGCTATGCTCGGTTCCGAATCTCGACTGACCCTAATTTAACTGCAATTGACGCAGCTACTGATGGAGAAGTCGAAGACTATACTCTCACGATTCTAGCTCCACCAACAGTAGACTTAGATGGAGATAATGACGGTACAGACTTCACAACACCCTTCACCGGAACACCGATAGCGATTGGGAATAACGTCCAAGTAACTGACCCAGACAGTCCGAATATTTCTCAAGCTGTAATTACACTCACCAATCCAGAAGATGGGACTGCCGAAACCCTTGATATCGACCCAGCTAATGTTCCAGCCGGAATTACGGTAACTGGAAACGGCACATCGACAATTACTCTGAGTGGAGACGCAACTCCGTTGGATTACCAAGGGGTAATAGAAGCGATTACCTACAACAACACCGCACCCAACCCCAATCCCAGTCCTCG
>JBCBCI010000092.1:0-23273 GCA_038530755.1 Cyanobacteria bacterium J06592_8
CCCTCGTCTCCCAGTTACCTCTAGTATCAAAGTCCCCCAGGATTGGGGGATTTAGGGGGCATTACAGTGTTAGAATTAGGCGATTTAAGGGGCAATCAGCATCAGAATTAATTTTATATTTAGAAATATTGACAACGAGACAGAGGCTTTGTAGCCCCCCAGCCCCCAACTTTGGGGGAGCAAGAACTTGAAGTTTACCATTTTTCCCTCGTCTCCCAGTTACCTCTAGTATCAAAGTCCCCCAGGATTGGGGGATTTAGGGGGCATTACAGTGTTAGAATTGGGGGATTTAGGGGGCAAGAATTGGCAGATTTACGGGGCATTACAACATCAGAATCAAGTTTTCCAGGATCTGGCTTGTAGAATGTATAATCAACTAGCGAAAGTTTTGGGAGAGAAATTTTCTGAACTTTCCGGCTCTATCTATTCAGTCTCTTGAAATCATGTATACTCACCCCACAAGATTATCCTGTACGGGTTTTTGGGTTGCTAGCGTTTCCAGTCTTCTACTCGCTACAACACCGACTGCGGCACAAATTGTCCCGGATAATACTTTGGGAAATGAAAGCTCTGTAGTTGTTCCTAATCAGAATATCAGAAATATCGAGAGCGATCGCATTGATGGGGGAGCGGTTCGGCGGAGTAATTTATTTCATAGTTTTCAAGAGTTTAATATTGATGCGGGACGAGGGGCGTATTTTTCTAATCCGGATGGTATTGCGAATATTCTCACCCGTGTGACTGGAGAAAACGTTTCAAATATTTTGGGAAGATTAGGGGTTTTAGGAAATGCGAACCTGTTTTTAATCAATCCCAACGGAATTATTTTTGGTGAAAATGCGTCTCTGGATATTGGCGGTTCTTTTTTTGCCACCAGTGCAGATCGAGTTGTGTTTGGCAATGGCAGTGAATTTAGTGCAACCAACCCCAATACTCCACCCTTATTAGTGATTAATATTCCCATTGGCTTAGGATTTCGGGATAATCCTGGCTCTATTGTTCATCGTTCCTTTGCTTCTGTAGTGGAAGTTGATGAGGAAACGGGAGAAGAGTTTGAAACCTTTATTGGTTTGCAAGTTCCCTCTGGACAAATGCTGGCACTTTTAGGAGGGGAAGTCAGTCTAGACGGTGGAATTCTGACGACAGAGGGAGGACGAGTCGAACTGGGTAGTGTTGCAGGTAATAGTTTTGTCAGCCTCATCCCTCAGAATCAAGGGTTTGCTTTGAGTTATGCGGGAGTCAGCAATTTTCAAGATGTTGGTTTATCTAATCTGGCTTTGATAGAGACGACTGGTGAGCGAGGGGGAGAGATTCAGATTCAAGGAAGACAAGTTTCCATTACCGGAGATTCTCTGATTTTATCCTTTACTCTTGGGTCAGAAGCTGGTGGAGATATAACTGTAACTGCATCTGAGTCTGTAGATATGAGCGGAGATGCAACGCAATTAGGAACAAACACTTCTGGAACTGGAACTGCGGGAAACTTAACGATTGACACTCAAAGGTTAGTTGTTCGAGACGGTGCTTTTATTTCAACTCCGACTTTAGGTGCAGGGAATGCTGGAAATTTAACGATTAGAACCTCAGAAACTGTTGAATTGGTAGGTACTACTTCCGACGATCAATTTCCCAGTGGCTTGTTTGCAGAAGTAGGCAGTGGAGCTTCAACCCCTGAGCAGAATCAAAATACTTCTGGTCAGGGTGGAACAATTACGATTGAAACGGGACAACTCTTAATCCAAGATGGAGCGCAGGTATCTGTAGCAACATTTGGTACAGGTCAAGCTGGAAATATTATGATTAGAGCCTCTGATTCCCTTGAGTTGATTGGCGGAAGCCAGAATTTTCCCAGCGCTTTAAGTGCTGATGTTGAAGAAGCTGCAATGGGAAATGGTGGAATCATTTCCATTGAAACTCAACGGTTAAGGGTTCGAGATGGAGCAATCATATCAACTGCTACATCGGGTTCAGGTCAAGCGGGTGATTTATTCATAACCGCTTCAGATTCCGTAGAACTATCTGGTACGACAGCAGAGGAAAATTTTCCGAGTGGTTTATTTTCTCAAGTTGGCCCTACTGCAACCGGGAATGGCGGAAACCTAACAGTTATCACTCCCAGATTAGTCGTTGAAAATGGAGCGCAAATCGCAACAACGTCTAGAAATGAGGGGAATGGCGGGGATATTAACCTGAATGTTTCAGATTCTATTGTGTTGAGTGGAACGGCATCTGTGTCAGAGCCAGACAATAATCAAAGAAGTGGTATTTTTGCCTCAGCAGATGACCCTATCAAAGATGCCGATGGTAACTTTTTATTTGTGGATGAATTTGGCAATCCCTTGATTACTAGAGGTAATGGTGGACAGTTAAATCTGAATACCAATGAATTGATTGTTGAAGAGGGGGCGAGAATTTCTGCGGATAATTTTGGGACAGGTTTAGGCGGTAACGCTAATATCAATGTGAGTCGATTAACGATTCGCAATGGCGGACAAATTGGTGCAGGTTCTTTGGTGGAGGAAGGCGCAGTTAATAATCAACGGGGTCCGGGTGGGATTCTGACGGTTAATGCTTCGGATAGAGTGGAAGTCACTGGAACTGCAACTATTGGTTCAACGGTTGAAAATAGTCGTTTATTTACCTTAGCTGAAGGCACCGGAAATGCGGGAAATTTAACGATTTTCACACCCAATTTAACGGTTACGAACCAAGGAGAAATTAATGTCAGTGCAACAGGAACGGGAGAAGCCGGGAGTTTAATCATTGAATCCAATCGAGTTCGTCTCAATCAAGGCAGTCTACGAGCAGAAACTCAAATCGGAGAGCAAGGCAATATTACGTTGAATGCAAACGATATTCAACTGCGGGGTGAAAGTGAAATTAGCACTAATTCTCTCAATACTGGAACTGGCGGTAATATTGAGATTAATACAGACCTATTAGTTGCAGTTCAAAATAGTGATATTACGGCTAATGCTCAAGCCGGGCCTGGCGGTCGTGTTACCATTAATGCTAATGCGATTTTTGGCACTCAATTCCGTCCACAACAAAGTGGCGCGAGTGATATTACCGCCACCTCTGAACTCGGTCCTGAATTTAGCGGAACAGTTGACCTCAATAGTGAAATTGATACCTCTCAAGGGTTAGTAGAACTGTCTCGTGATATTGTTGACCCAGCGGCGTTAATTGCTCAGACTCCTTGTCAGGAGGGAGATGAAAGTGAATTTACGATTACTGGACGAGGCGGTTTACCTAACAACCCCACTCAAGGGACTCGCCAACGAGGCGTAAGTCTTAGTTTAACCGAACCTGTTGAACGTCAACAGACACAACAGAGAAGCCAGAACCCATCTCAACCCCGTTCTGAGAGGAAAAATCAACCTGTTTCTAGTCTAGATATTGTTCCAGCGAGAGGATGGATACGAAATTCTGAGGGTGAAATTATTTTAGTCGGTTATGACCCCACAAAAACCGGAGTTCAGCGTCAACCTCATCAACCGATTCAATGTCAGTCTCATTCTGTAGAATCGGGTGAAAATTCATCAAATAAATAGCGAACATTCTCCCACAAAAGCTCAGAGAATGTTCGCCAACATCATCAATTATCTTTGGCGTTTTTACAGCTAATTTTTTGAAACAGCTAATTTTTGAAAAATGTGAGCGCCTTAAACTCGGATAGCAGTTCCCCGAATACTGACAACTTTTTCGACAATTGCTTGACCAATTTCCAGGGAAGCCGTCGCCGCCGGAGAAGGAGCGTTACAAACGTGCATGGCGTTCGGTGCTTCTACAATTAAAAAATCATCCACCAGTTTGCCATCATTTTTCAACGCTTGCGCTCGTACTCCTGCATGAGTGGGAATCAAATCTTCAGACTGAACTTCGGGAATCAGGCGTTGTAAACTCCGAACAAATGCGGCTTTACTAAAGGAGCGAACAATTTCTTCAATGCCATCTTTAGCGTGTTTGGCGGCGAGTTTCCAAAACCCTGGATAGGTGAGGGTATCAACCGTATCTCCAAAATCAAAATCGGTCTTTTTATAGCCTTCTCGCTTCAGGCTTAAAACGGCGTTAGGACCCGCATGAACACTGCCATCAATCATGCGAGTAAAATGAACACCTAAGAAAGGAAAATTCGGATTGGGAACAGGATAAATTAGGGTATTGACAAGGTAACGTTTTTCCGGAATTAGTTCATAGTATTCGCCTCGAAACGGAACAATTTTTGCTTCCGGTTTCATTCCGCCAAGCCGAGTAATTCTGTCACTGTAGAGTCCGGCACAATTGATTAAAAATCGGGTTTGAAATTCTCCTTGATTGGTTTCGAGAACTGTTTCATTTGAGGAGACTTTAATATTTTCTACTTTCGTGGAGAGTTGGAGCTTTCCACCTTGCTGGGCAATGAGTTCAGCGTATTTCTGGGCGACTTTGGTATAGTTGACAATTCCGGTTGACCTAACTCGAATTCCGGCTAAACACTTAACGTAGGGTTCAACCTCTTTGACCTGTTCTGCTGTAATTTTTTCAATATCAATCCCATTTTCTAAACCTCGTTGATAGAGATTTTCAAGTAAGGGTAATTCTTCGGTTTCAGTCGCGACAATCACTTTTCCACAGACATCATAATCAATTCCATGCTTTTGACAAAATTCAACCATTGAGCGACAGCCTTCCCGACTCAGTTTGGCTTTTAAGCTTCCCGGCTTATAATAAATTCCAGAGTGAATTACACCACTATTATTTCCGGTTTGATGCGGCGCAAAACGGTTTTCTTTTTCTAAAATCAGAATTCGGGAATCGGGATAACGTTGACCTAACGCCATACCTGTAGATAATCCAACAATTCCGCCACCAATAATTGCAAAATCAAACATAAAATTTCACACCAATCCTATGAATTTAGTCTTTGAGAACTGATTTTACAGTTTCTAGAACGTTTCAACAAGTGATTTCTGTAAAATTTCAACGATTGCGTATAAAGTTAATGTAAATTATAATTAAAAAGAGTCAATAAAATTTAAAATCTCAATTGTAAAATCTCAAGCCAATACCAGTATTATGGCATTAAATCGTATTCGAGTTGCAAAAGACAAAGCTGATTTTGTCAAAGCTCTAACAGAATCAGAAAGTAAAACCGGGCCATTTCAAACCTATGCCGATGTAATAGTATTTGCAGCAACATTAGGAATGCAGCGCAAAAAACGAATTCCCCTAGAAACAATTGCCAAACGAGAACCGTCTCCAATTTCGTTAGAGGTTTTTATTTCTCGTGGCTACGATCTGGTCATTAAACTCATGGCATTTCTAGAAGAAAGCGATCCTAAAGTCCTTTCTCCTTTTGATACTGAGTCCGAAGAAAAACGAGCTAAAATATTTGAAGAATACGCCAATGGAGGACTAGAAGTATTGCGGGAAGAATGTCGAGGTGCGGTGGATTATTCAGATCGATTGTTATTGCTGCTGATGTCAGAACGCGATCGCGATAATCAACTAGAAGCTAATCAGGAATTTGATTTAACTCGGTTCTTGAATTAGTGCTTTCTGAGTTAATCTTGTTAAGTTTATTCAAAAAAAGATTCAAAAAAAGTAAAATTTGAGCTGGGGTGTGGCAAAATTGATATACAGTCTTGAGTCGGGTTAGAATGCTGGGAAAAAAACTGCGGGGACGATATGAGATTATTCGCCCTTTAGGAAGCGGCGGCTTTGGGAAAACCTATTTAGCACGCGATCGCGATTTACCGGGAAATCCTGATTGTGTCGTGAAACAATTTCAACCCCAATCTAATCAACCCGAAGTCTTAAAACGATCGCAGCAATTGTTTCAACGAGAAGCCGAAATTTTATATCAACTCGGCGATCACGATCAAATTCCTCGGCTATTTGCCCATTTTGAACAAGAAGAAGAATTTTATGTGATCCTAGAATATATTAAAGGTCACGATCTCACTCTTGAGTTGCAACCTGGAAAACAAATGACGGATTTAGAGGTAATTTCTCTGTTGCAAGATGTACTTTCGGTTTTAGAATTTGTCCATCAAAAGCAGATGATTCATCGAGATATTAAACCCTCTAATCTGATTCGGAGACAGAAAGATAATAAACTGGTTTTAATTGATTTTGGGGCAGTCAAGCAGGCTGCTATCTATAGTAATATTCCGGCTACAGTCATCGGAACTCCAGGCTATATGTCTCCCGAACAAGCCAGAGGGAAGCCTCAATTTAGTAGTGATTTATATGCGCTTGGAGTCATTGGAATTCAAGCTTTAACCGGAGTCTCTCCCCATCAATTTTCTGAAAGTTCGCAAACCGGAAATCTTCTCTGGCGCGATCGCCTAACAACAGCAGTTCACCCAACTCTAATTTCAATTTTAGAAAAAATGGTTGATTCTGATGTCCGCCAACGATATCAAACCGCGACATCTATTTTAAATGACCTATCTCAAATTGACATAACCGTTTATCAATCCCTCTCCACAGTTGATTTAGCGGTGGATACTCTCCCCACTCATTTACACAAAAATCAGGAAGTAACACTTCCTCCCGCTTCTCAACAGATTAACCCTCCTCGTCAAATCAGTCGAGATAACTATCGGTATCGCCAAATTATCATCAATAAAGTTAAAAATTTTTGGATTAAAGGGGTACTTGAAACCTCAATACACGATCGCGCTTTGATTGAATTGGGGCTAGAATCTCGCTTTGATTTAGTTGAACGCCCTTGGGGAATGGTCTGGGGAAATCCCGACATAGAAGGAGAACTTCTTCCCACTCAAGTCAAAGTTATTGATAAATTTAGAGAAATGGGATTCGGGCGATCGCTTTTAATTTTAGGTGAACCGGGAGCGGGAAAAACAACAACTTTACTGCAATTAACTCGTGATCTTTTAAAACAGGCGGAAATTGATATTTATGCTCCCATTCCGGTTGTTTTTAACCTCTCATCTTGGCACAATGAGAAAGAATCAATTCATCATTGGCTGATCTCTGAACTGAATACAAAATATCAAGTTTCTCAAGCGATCGCGCAGAGTTGGTTAGAGAAAGGAGAACTCACCTTACTTCTCGATGGTTTAGACGAAGTTCATCAAAAAAGACGCTCCACCTGTGTAACTGCGATTAATCAATTTTATCAAGAACATGGAACAACAGAAATCGTTGTTTGTAGTCGCATTCAAGACTATCAAGATCTTTCTACCCGTTTAAACCTACAAGCTGCGATTTGTTTACAACCTCTGACTTTAGACCAAATTCATCAATATTTTCAAGAGGCTGGCGCAGAATTATCAGTGATTAGAACGGCATTAATAGAAGATAAAACCCTACAAGAATTGGCAAAATCTCCTTTAATGCTGAGTATTATGACCTTAGCTTATCAAGGAATATCTGCCTCTAGCTTGCCGCATTTTAAAACAATAGAACAACGGCGAAAACACCTGTTTGAAACTTATGTGCAAAGAATGTTAAGTCATTCAAACTCTAGTATTAAATGCTCAAAAGATCAGTTTATTGATTGGTTGATCTGGCTAGCAAAATCTCTGCAAGAACGCTCACAAACCGTTTTCTTGATTGAGCGAATGCAGCCCAGTTTGTTGCCGAACTTTTTGCAAAAATTTATTTATACTCTCAGTTTATTTTTAATATTTTTTACAATTGGAGGATGGGTCGGTATTCAAATATTACCTCTCTCTTTGCTGCCTGTATCCTTGGGAGTTGGCTGTTTTATCTTTTGCCTCATTTCTAATACTAATAAAATTCAACCCGTAGAAACCTTGAAATGGTCTTGGAAGAAAGCTAGTCTTCATCTAACTATTGGGATTATCTTCGGAACCCTAATTCTCGCGATCGCTAAATTTATTAATCAATTAATTCTCTACTTTGTCAACAACGATCAATTTGGATGGGTTTTTCCAGGAACTCTGTCTCTAGGTCGAGGAATTGTCTTTGGAATGAGCTTAGGAATTATCTATGGTTTAGTTCGAGGGTTTCAAGGTGACATAATTCCTAAAAAAAACTTTCCTAATCAAGGAATATTTCAATCCGCGATGAATGCCTTAATTTTTGCAATTATTGGATTTGCTCTTCTTGGACTGGCTGCAAGTTTAGTGAACTGGTATCTAAAAGGTTGGGTAACATTGGGGCTATGTTTTGGGTTAGTTGTTGGCGGTGGAGAAGCTTGTATTAAACACTTTATTTTAAGATTAATTTTATATATAAATGGTGATATTCCCTGGAATTATTCTCGGTTTCTGAATGAAGCAACTCGTCGAGTGTTACTGCAAAAAGTTGGAGGAGGTTACATTTTTATTCATCGCTTACTCCTCGAACATCTCGCTCAAAAAAGTTAATTTTACTTCCCCCTTTCGACTATAATTGAGAAACGATCAAGTTTTATGCTAATCTTAGTAGTGTCAAAATAATGTCAAACTTAGATCAAGCCGCTCTCACTTTCAGTCAACCCGATCTCAACTCCAGAGAAGAAATTCTCAAGCAACTGGGAATTTCTAATCTTCAACCGGATAGTCCAGAATTGGAGTTAACAGAAGCATCCCTTTTAGAAGCCGCCCAACAACAAACTCAACTTTCTGACTGGGGAAATGAGCAGTTTCGAGTCGCACTGCGTCAACTCTTAAAATCACTGAATACAGAAGCCAACCTCAGTGTTTTAGGACGATATCTATTTCGGATGGAGCTGATTAATTCACTGACGAATCGTTTAAAACTGCAAGCCGATTTCCAACGCTATCCAGAAATTTTACAAGTTCCGATTAAACGTCCTCTATTTATTGTCGGATTAGGTCGAACAGGTTCAACATTTTTACACAATCTCATCTGTCAAGATCCGAATAGTCGATGGCTACATTTCTGGGAACTTTATTTTCCCTCTCCACCTCCAGAAGGTGAAATTTCAGAGAGTGATTTTCGCCTTCAACAAGCTCAACAACAAGTTGATTTATTAAATTGGGTAGCTCCTCAAATGGCGACAGCTCATAGTTTAAAGGTGACAAATCCTGAAGAATGTAATGTCTTATTTGGGCATAATTTTGTGAGTGTCATTTATGAGTTACAAGCTTATATTCCTTCTTATGTAAACTGGAAAAGAACACAGGATTGGCTGTCTTCCTATCGATATTATCGACAACAATTACAACTGCTAGGATGGCATTATCCTGATAAACATTGGGTTCTCAAAGCCCCTTTTCACTTATTCCACTTAGATCAACTTCTCAAAGTTTTTCCCGATGCTTGTATTGTTTGGACACACCGAGATCCTTTGGAAGCACTACCCTCTGTCTGTAGTTTAACCGCGATTTTACGGTCAATTTATATGGATTCTGTCGATCTTAAACAAATTGGGGAAGACTTGTTAGATCGAACAGTTGAACAAGTCGAATCAGGAATGGCTGTTCGTCCAACCGCTCCTAGCGAACAATTTTATGATGTATACTATAGTGACCTAGTTCAAAATCCAGTTGATACAGTTCGGAAAATTTATGAGCATTTTAGCTACAATTTCACCTCTGAACATGAGGCAAATATGAATCGCTGGATAGCAGAGAATCCGAAGAATAAATATGGAACTCATCGTTATACCCTAGAAGAATTTGAACTAGATAAAACTATAGTTAATCAGAGATTTGCTTCTTATCGCCAACAGTTTAATCTTTAATCTAACATTATGGGACTTGAACGAAGACTATTTCGAGGAATGTTTGAAGCAGGCGAAGTCGTAGAACTGCGACAAATTTGCTTTACCCCGAGTCGCGTCTACCAACCCGGAAAATATATAGCCGGAGACTTACCCGATATTGCCTTTGATATGGGATTAGTAGAGAAACTGCCTCCAATTCGAGGTAAAAATGTAGAAATCGATCAAAATTCTGAGTCTGAATAATGTCAACAGATGCTTATACTTGGATAGAGCGATCGCTACAAACCATTCATCGGGCGGACTGGTATCGCAGTGTTCAAACGATAGAAAGTTTACCGGGTCCAACGATTAATTTAGAAGGACAAAACCTGATTAATTTTGCCAGTAATGATTATTTAGGACTTGCGGGAGAACCCAGATTAATTAATGCCGCAATCGCCGCCACCCAAAAATTTGGAACAGGAACAACAGGATCTCGTTTATTAACCGGACATCGCCCCTTACATCGAGAATTAGAACTCGCCATTGCCCATCTCAAACAAACCGAAGATGCGATTGTTTTTAGTTCTGGCTACCTCACTAATATCGGAACAATTGCCGCCTTAGTCGGAAAACGAGACTTAATTTTATCCGATCAATATAATCATTCTAGTCTCAAAAACGGTGCAAAAGTGAGTGGGGCAACTCTGCTTGAATATCATCATAATCATACCGAAGAATTGAGACAAATTCTAGAACAATACCGCCATCACTATCGAAAAGCCTTAATCATTACCGATAGTTTATTTAGTATGGATGGGGATCTCTGTTCGTTACCCAATTTGTTAGAATTAGCAACAGAATTTAACTGTATGCTATTAGTTGATGAAGCCCATGCGACAGGCGTTTTAGGAAAAACGGGGGCGGGTTGTGTAGAATATTTTGGCTGTACAGGACAACCCTTAATTCAAATGGGAACCCTCAGCAAAGCCTTGGGAAGTTTGGGTGGATATGTCGCCGGAAGTGCAACTTTAATTGACTTTTTGCGAAACCGTTCTCCCAGTTGGATTTATACCACTGGATTAACCCCGGCTGACACCGCCGCCGCCCTAGAAGCTGTGAAAATTGTGCAACAACAGCCCCAACGACGCGCCCAATTATGGCACAATATAGAAACACTCAAACAGTTGTTGCAGAAAGATAGAGGAAAAGATAGAGAAAAAACGACAGGAACTCGCCATTTTTTTGAATCTTGGTCTAGTTTTCAGTCTCCCATTTTTTGTGTTCATCTTCCCAGTGCCGCAACTGCCTTGAATGTCGGACAACAGCTAAAAAATCAGGGAATTTTTGCCCCAGCTATTCGTCCACCCACTGTCAATACTAGCCGAATTCGGATTTCATTGATGGCAACCCATAATACCTCTCAGTTGCAAAAATTAGTGGATGTATTATTCTGGATATTGAGTAAAGAAAACATGGGTTGATTGAGTTAAAACTTGAATTTATAGTAGTAAAAAATGACTAAAAAAATATTAATTACAGGCGTAAGTAAGGGTTTAGGTCGAGCAATGACTGAGGATTTTATTGCATTAGGACATACCGTTGTCGGTTGTGCGCGATCGCCACAAGCCATTCAAGAACTCAGTCAAAAATACGGTCAGCCTCATCATTTTACAGCAGTCGATGTCATAGATGAACAAGGCGTAAAAGATTGGGCGCAAAGCTTTTTGTCTCTGGGATTATTTCCCGATATTTTAATTAATAATGCAGCTTTGGTGAATAATTTAGCCCCATTATGGGAAGTTCCCAGCGAAGAATTTTCTCAACTGATAGATGTCAATATTAAAGGCGTAACAAATGTAATTCGTCATGTTTTACCTGCAATGATTGCCCGAAAACAAGGAATTGTCATTAACTTAAGTTCCGGTTGGGGACGATCAACCTCACCTCATGTCGCCCCCTATTGTGCCTCAAAATGGGCAATCGAAGGACTGACTCGCGCCCTCGCCCAAGAACTCCCTTCTGGTTTAGCGGCTATACCCATGAGTCCCGGAATTATTCACACCGATATGCTAGAAGTTTGTTACGGTGAAGATGCAGCCTCCTATACACCGTTGAAAGTTTGGGTAAAAAAAGCCGTTCCCTATATTTTGCAACTCTCAACAAAAGAAAATGGTGTTCCGGTTAGCGTTCCAGTATAAGACAAGAATTTGAGGAAAAAATTAACCCCTAAGTCAACCGCTAAGTACAAATACTTTGATCAAGCCGACTCAACCTGAGATTTATCTCTTTAACAAAAATGGTATAATAGACCATTATTAGCTTAACCTTAGATCTGTGAGACGTTTCCTTCACTTTGCTGGTTTGGCGATCGCGATCGCTTCCTTAAGTGCCTGTGCCAATTCTTCATTAGAAGAGGCATTTAAACCCGATCCTCAACTTCAAGAAAATCCACCCTTGGGTCAGTCAAAACCCGAAACAAAACCCCAAACACCTGAATCCACATTTGTTAAGCTTCCCAACAATTTTCCCTCACAAATTCCCGTTTATCCAGATGCGAAATTACGGGATGTCACCTCCTCAGAAGAAGACAACGAAGTTGATGTGATTACCCATTGGAAAACCAACGATCCGATTAACCTCGTTCAAAACTACTATCAACAGCAATTTCAGGAAAAAGACTGGAAAGTAGTAGAAGAACCCAACCCAGAAGGCGAGGGTTCATTTGTCGTTCGTCAAGAAGATCTACAAGTCACCCTTTCTATCAAGCCCAATTCGACAAGCAGTGGAGAAACCGACTTCGAGATTCGCTATATTCAAGATCGAGATGCGATCGCGCTTAACGACGATAACTCAAACACCGATCAATCCGTTGCAACCATTCCGCTTCCGCCTCCGCCACCTCCCGTTGCGTCTGAAGAAAAACTGACACAAAAACCAACACCCACGCAATCCCCAACACCGACACCCACAGACTCAACAGACTCACCAGAGATCAAAACTTCCCTCAAGCCCAAACCATCTCCCAATGTAGCTGAGACTTCACCCAAACTGGATGGAGTTCCGAAGGAGTTACAGCCCTACGTTCGTGATGTGTCGAAATTAGGAGTTTTGCAAGCAACACCCAACCGCCCATCCAACTCTAGCAACAATTCAACCATCGCCAACCCCAACACAACCATTAACAGAGGAGAGTTTGCGCGATGGTTAGTCAACGCCAATAACAATTTTTACGCCAATAGTTCCGCCAAACAAATTCGTCTGGCTGTTTCCTCCAGCGAACCCGTTTTTACCGATGTTCCGACAACCCATCCCTACTTTTCCGAAATTCAAGGATTAGCGGAGGCGGGTTTAATTCCCAGTTCCTTGTCAGGAGAGAGTACAGCCGTATCCTTTCGCCCCGATGCGCCCCTAACACGCGAAGATATGGTCTTATGGAAAGTTCCCCTCGATACTCGTCAAACCTTACCCAAAGCCACCGTGGATGCAGTTCAAGAACGATGGGGATTCCAGGATACCGCTAAAATTGATACGAACTCCTTACGGGCGATTCTCGCAGATTTTGATAACGGTGACAACGCCAATATTCGGCGAGTCTTTGGGTTTACTACCTTATTTCAACCGAAAAAATCAGTCACTCGTGCAGAAGCCGCCTCAACTTTGTGGTACTTTGGATTTCAAGGAGATGGCATTTCAGCCCAAGAAGTTCTCAAAACTCAAAAACAAAGTCAGGACAATGATGATTCGAGTGATTAGAACCCCAGAATTTGAGCAAGCAAGATACTTATACCAAGACTGTATTATAATCTTATAAGCCTACTGTAAAGGGAGTTTCAGCCCACTTCCTCATTAAGCTCAAACATAAATTTCAAAAAAATTTTGAGCAAGGGGTTGACAGAGCAGAATATTCTATTTATAGTAGTAAAAGTGAAAGGCGGAAAATGCTGGACACGCAACTTGCCCCCATCGTCTAGAGGCCTAGGACACCTCCCTTTCACGGAGGCGACAGGGATTCGAATTCCCTTGGGGGTACTTTAAAAATCATCAATATCATCAGATAACTGTAGATTGCAATTATTAGTTGATCCGAGAGTTAAATTAATCAGCGATCGCATATTGTAAGTATTCGCGATTGTAAAAATCTTCGTCTTAACTGCATGGTATTTTGATGCTTCTTAGGGAATCGAGAAAGCCTTAATTGCCAGAATCCTCTCGATTAACAATAAACCGATGAGCAACAGTTTCGGGCTGAATTGCAGAGAGAATAACGTGACTAGAATCAGTCACAATCACAGCCCGGGTTCGACGGCCATAGGTCGCATCAATCAGTTGTCCTCGATCCCGTGCATCTGTAATGATACGCTTGATCGGAGCAGATTCAGGACTAACAATGGCAATCACTCGGTTGGCGGAGACAATATTGCCAAAACCGATATTGATCAGTTGAATATCCATATCAAGCCTGAGAATAGGGATCGCAGGGGTTAAGAACTCCTAATTTAATGATAGAGAGAATTTTCGAGAGTTACAAGCCCAAAACTCAGAGAAAATATGGATTTTCGATAGAACTGGGGGGTTGAAGATTTTCTCATTCTCTGATTCAGAATCAGTCGAGAAGGGTAAGTACATCACTTTAGACTTCTGAGATTAAATCTCCACTGAGCATCTGGAAGATAAATTCCGTTGTATTCTTGAATTTTAGCCGGATTCATCAGATAAACCCACGCAACCTCTAAGAGTTGTCCATCCGGAGTATAGGTTTGAATCCTTTGGCGTTGATATTCATTTTGGTCTGAGGGACGATCGGATTGATAATCTTCTAAATGATCTAAATCCTCGATAATCGAGGGATCTCTAAAGGATAGAACCACGCCAGAAACCCAATCTTCTCCAACGGTCATCGCCGGATAGCCGAGCGGTAAGTCAAACAATTGACCCCAGGCGCAAGCTGGGCGTTCTTGCACCACTCGCCCAAGGCAATATCGCTGATAATTGCATTCGTTGGGCTTGAGTGTACCGTAGACAAAAATTGAAATCAAAGTTTCTGCCATGCCAGTTGTCACATCCGAGCGCTATGTTAAATTTACATTCTCAAAACGAGAAATGGCTAACACGCTCAAAATTCTTTGTCAAGATACTGAAACCGGACTAGCTGTAGGGAGCGTTGGAATAACTTTTTGTTAACATTGTAACTAGCCTAGTTGATTAGGCATTCGTTCTTGTTTTAACCCGGCTGTTAAGTCTAGATTACATTAATACCATTCATGCTAGCCATTCGTCTAATTGATTTTTCACTGCCCCATTTCCCCTTGAGTGCTTTTTTTCCAGCGCTTGACAGTGTTTTTTCCACTCAAGGCGTGATGGTGATGCTGTTGGCTGCCTATGCCGTTGCCATGTGGATGTTTCTCACCAGTGCGCCAAAAGTACATACAATTATGGTGAGCGATCTTAATACTGCACGGCAATTCTACGAAGGTTTATTAGATATGCCTGTTGCAGATGTTCCTCTGCACTATTATTACAACTATGAACAAACATTAGGCGCAACGGGAATCGATCCACTGTATATGTCTACCACCGTTGGCAATCCAGGAACTAGCCCCTCTGAGATGGGGGGTGCTGACGGTTTATGGTATCAACTGATGAAGAATACTCAGTTACACGTGATCAGTGGTGCCAGCTACGGTTCCAAGAATCGCGATCGCCATGTTTGCTTCGATCACGACTGTTTAGAACAAATTTTAATGCGCGTTCAAACACGGGGACTCAAGTTTAAAATTCGCAGTGAAAAACCACTAAATTTCCTCGTCAAAGACTTAGAGGGACGTGTTCTGGAAATGGCTGAAGTGAAAAATTAGTCAAACTGTTTAGTCAAACTATAGAATAACTCAGCTCGAGGCTTAAGCGATTGATCAAAAAGCATAAGCCTCTTATTTTATAAGTTTCAGATTTCCTCAACTTCTGACTTTTGACTTCTGACTTTTTTCAACAGGGTTGGGGCTGATGGACGAGTAAAGAACTTGAAGTAGAGAGACACAAAGAACTCTTTGAGGGGAAAGGCAATAAAAGTAATCGGATTAATCGTGACAATAATCGTCCGAATATCTGCACGCGCCTGTTTGACAATTTGCTGGGCAACCCAATCGGCTGACATCACACCAATCGGATTGAGATTACTCTTAAACGGCCCTAAAATTAATTTCCGAATCACGCAGGGCGCATCTAAACGTCTGAGGGTAATTAAATCTCCTATTGTGCGTTTACTGAGTTCATATAAGGGGCTAAAAGCAGGACTGACTTCAGCTTCAGAGGTATTGACCCAAACTTCTTTACGGGCAATATCAGTATTGGTTTGTACGGTAGAGAGAAATAATTCCAGGAGTCGCCAACTCGAAAAAGCATTAACTTCATAGGAGTTGGCGATCGCTTCTGGGGTTCGTTCTCCCTGTACATTAATGCCATGATTGAGAATGAGAATATCGACCTTTTCAAATAATTCAGCCAGTTGATTTTCTTCACCGACTTTCCATGTTATAGTTTTCACCGGAATCTCTTCTCCATTCAGATCGAGATTAATGTTTTGATCTTTAGAAGTTAAAGCAATAATTTTGGCATCCGCTTGATGAAGCTGCAACAACAGCGATCGCCCTAACGTTCCGGATGCTCCTGTAACTGCGATTGTTTTGCCTTTGAGAGAAAGTGCTGTTCCCATAAGTTTATCTACAAAAGTGAGCGTACCGCAAAAATAAGCATTTTGATTGTCGAAATGATGACGCCAGTGATAGGGGCGGTTCACAAGCCAATAAGCAGGAGGTTGTGAAAACTCACCGGGAAGATGAGTTAGATCTGTGAGTTGATCGATTTTAGGAATTCCTAAGCCTCTGGCGATCGCCGGAAGTAAAAAACTGAGAGTATAGACACAACCCACAAGCGCAAATCCTTGATGTTGCGGGGCGAGGTAATGCGCCATTATCCCAAAGATCAGGCTAAAGATCAGCATCGCGATCGCTTCAGGGACATCGTGATACCAATTTCCCTGACGATAAATCTGATCACTGACTACACTATAGTCTCGGCGAAAGACGCGATGGTGCCAAGCGTGCCAACGATAAAGCGGAGTCCAGACATGAGAAAGAACATGGTAGAAATCCCGAACCAGTTCAACGCCGAGTATTGTACCCAGTCCCCAAGCTGTATGTGCGATCCAAATGTTCACCATAGATTGATATCCTGTTAATTTTTCTCCGTATCCGTTTTAAGCTTAAGTTTGTCTCTACAGACTGTTCGATCTTCTGCTCTTAGCCCTTGATTACTGGGATACAGACCTGAGCGTCAGCTCGAAATCCTCCATCCCCAATCCAAAGTCTGTCAAGAAAAAATTAATATTCTACGCATAGCATCATAAATTTTGATAATATTTTACATAACAATGAAAATTCTCATAAAACAAATCGGAGTATAGACATGGCAGGACTATTTGGTTTATTTGGTGGAAAATCCAACGACGGAAAATCTGAAGCTTTTTACCTGGACTCAGATCAAGCCCAAACGATGGGTGATGTAGAGTTCATGCGTAAGAAGCAGAGAATCAGAAAGACTTTCCCGAAAATGATGGGCGGACAGCCTTCTAATATGCCTGAAACTATTGTTGAAGCAACTTCTATGGAGAGAAGCCAATCCTTCTCGAACGGTTCTTCTACTCCCTCTCCGGCTCCCTCTTCCACTCCTTCTTTCTCTAATTCCTCCACTTCTTCTTTCTCCAAGCCTTCTTTCCCCACTCCTACGCAGTCCACAGAACGTCGTCGTCCAGATTCTAATCTCGATGAGTTCCGCAAAATGGCTAAGGACATGAGAAAGTAAGGGGTCTGCTGAAATCTATTCTTGACTGCAAAGCGACTTTACAGCGAGTGCAATAGTTTCAGACCAGAGATTATTCTAACGGAATCCACGAAAAAGAACCTGCATCCCAATTAAGCAAATGTCAGCCTAATGAAGATGCAGGTTAATTTATTGGAAACTTGAGTGTAAAACTCTTAAAATCGATCTAATTATTTAGAGACCCATTGCACGTAATGTTCTGGGACCCGCAATGCCATCAACGTGTAAACCGTAGTCACGTTGGAAGGATTTAACGGCGTGCTTGGTGATTTTGCCGTAGTAGCCAGTAGAATGAGCGTGGAAGTAGCCGTAACGAGCCAATTTGTTCTGTAATTTCACAACGCTATGACCGCTAGAACCGCGACTCATGTTGTGGCCACAATTGCAGCCATGCTTCTTATAGCTAGTGCGCTTGTAAGAGGGCTTGTGGTAGTGGGACTTGTGGTGGCTAGATTTGTAGCAGGAGCTACCATAGCACTTGAGACCCATGGCTGATGCAGTGTGACGACCAACGACACCATCAACACGTAAGCCGTAGTCACGTTGGAAAGCCTTAACTGCGCGCTTGGTGATCTTGCCATAGTAGCCAGTTGCTCTGGCATGGAAGTAACCGTAGTAAGCTAGCTTGTGCTGAACAGCTTTAACGTCAGAACCGTAATCTCCATGATGGAGTGCAGCTTCAGCAGGCTGACTTGCACCAATAATAGCTGCGCCAATGGCAATAGAAATAATCGGTAAGCAGCACGCTCCAGAAACTTTATTCCAGTTCAGGCCCCGGAACAAAACTAGGCTCTCGTCAACATCAGACTGACGAGGAGATTCAAAAGCGGAGACCAAATGAGTATAAGCTAGTGTATCCATGAAATCCTCTGCAAACTTCTCAAAGCATTTCTTCAACGGTTAATCAATATTTGGATTAGCCGTGCATATCCTACTTTATAACGACTAACTCGCATAAAGTCTAGAAGTAATATACCGGATCTCGTGCTTTTTATCAAAAGTTAATATAATCTAGACTTGGAGAAGAATTCATAAACCTTTTATCATACTATAAAAATTCAGAACAAA
This sequence comes from Cyanobacteria bacterium J06592_8, assembly GCA_038530755.1. GTDB lineage: Bacteria > Cyanobacteriota > Cyanobacteriia > Cyanobacteriales > Microcoleaceae > Capilliphycus. The sequence continues at coordinate 18,575 of JBCBCI010000092.1, forward strand.
ATTTATTTTTATTGAGAGTTTAATATGAACTATTATATCGGGATAGACTTTGGAACTTCAGGGGCCCGCCTGGTAATCATAGATGCACAAGGCCATCTTCATCAAGAGATTGAGTCTAATTTTCCAAACTTGTCTTTGGCCGAACAATGGCCATTGATTTGGAAAACAACCTTATTTGATTTGATCGTTAAAATTCCCTTAAGACTTCGCGCTCAGATTCAGGCGATCGCTATTGATGGTACATCAGCAACAACGCTTTTATGTGATCAACAGGGAAACTCGGTAACTTCACCTCTGCTTTATAACGATGGACGAGGAGTAGAGATTCTCGAATCATTAAAAGCCCTAGCTCCGGACAATCATCCGGTTCTAAGTGCCACCTCAAGTTTAGCAAAACTGTTATGGTGGCAACAGCATTATACTGAATTAAATCTGCCTAATCAAAGCCTGTATTTTCTGCATCAGGCTGACTGGCTCGGGTTTCTACTCCATGGTAAATTAGGAGTTAGTGACTATAATAATATCTTAAAACTTGGCTATGATGTGATAAATTTGTGCTATCCAGATTGGTTAATTGATGGCATTCATTTGGAGTCGAGCTGGCTAAAAATTCAACTTCCGGATGTGGTAGCACCTGGAACAAAAATTGATTGTATTACTTCAGAAATCGCAGAACAATTAGGATTACCTAAATCCTGTGTGGTTTGTGCAGGAACAACTGACAGTATCGCCGCTTTTCTCGCCAGTGGTGCTACAACTCCTGGAGAAGCCGTAACCTCTTTAGGGTCAACGCTGGTACTCAAACTTCTCAGCGACACTCCTGTTAACGATGCTCGATACGGCATTTACAGTCATCGTTTCGGAAACCTATGGCTCACAGGAGGAGCGTCAAATACTGGAGGAGCGGTATTGAGAGCCTTCTTTAGCGATCGCGAATTAGAAACCCTCAGTTCCCAGATCAATCCAAATTTGAGCAGTTCTCTAGATTATTATCCCTTACTCAAAAAAGGCGATCGCTTTCCCATTAACGATCCTGAACTTTTACCTCGACTCGAACCCCGTCCCGAGAATTCAGTTAAATTTTTACACGGTTTATTAGAAAGTATGGCTCGTATTGAAGCTCTTGGCTATCAACTCTTACAAGAACGAGGCGCAAATCCTTTGACACAGGTTTATACAGCCGGAGGAGGTGCCAAAAATCCAGTTTGGACTGCAATTCGAGAACGGTATTTGAAAGTGTCAGTCATTCGACCCCAGCACACCGCCGCCGCCTATGGTGTCGCTCGGCTAGCTATGCAGAATTTTTAAGAGTGTGCATCTGTTGGGAGTGTCACAGAACCCGAAAATACCATGATTGACGACAGAATTGAAAGTGTGTTGCTCCAGTCAGGACTAATAGCATAGACGTGCGACCCATTACATGAATAGGAAAAAGGATCTCAGTGGCAATCAATTCTTTCTGCGGAGCTTATACCAGTTATAGAACTGGTAAAGTCAAAATTTAGAATGACTCAAAAAACGGATAAAGTGTTAGCTAATCAGGTTTCAACTGAAAAGTTGACAAGAGTTGAAGCAACTTTAGTCAAAATTTATTCAGACGATTTTTAGAGCCAGTGAGAAAATAAAAGAAATTAAATTTATCTTTTTAATCTCACGAAGCCTCAAGCTTTTGAATTGAGTTGCAATCAAATGATATCACCTAAATAAGTGACTGAACAGCCCATTCACTTAGAGGTTAAATTATAAATACAGTGAAGTTTAACTTGAAAATATTAATTCAATTGGAGTAAAAATGTCATTAACTTTAGCCAAAGCCCGTTCAGAAAATTCAGAGATCAATCAATCTCCTACACCACTCGTTCCTCTTGAGGGGGAGAAGGTCAACAGAAAAAATGCTGAGATTTTACAGAAAAAGAAAGACAAATTAACAAAAGAAATTCTTGCATATCAAGAGCAAAAAAAGCAAGGATTAACCTGGGCTAAACGATTAAACCGGAGCTCAATTGGAATGGCTCTGATTTTAAGCGCAGCCACGACAATTTCTACCGCATCTAGTGAAGAGAAAATCAAAGATCTAGCAACTCCGCTTGGAACTTTAGCCCTGACTTTAAATGGTTGGATTGCTTCAGTTCCCATGAGTAAGAAAGTTTCTCTCTACGAACGAACTTTAATCAAGACCGATAACCTACGCAGTGACCTTGAATTCATTGCTGAAACGGAGGAAAGCATCGAAGAGATTCGAGAAGGCTTTAAATCTCTGAAAATAGAATTTATTCAAGATAATCCGGTTGAGAAGTATCCATCTACGATCGCGAAATCTCCATCCAAAGTATAAAATTGTAACGCTGAATTGCCGAGCAAACCCGATTGATTTTTCTCGATGATATAATGTTATTGCCAGTGGTGATGGCGATCTTCAAACTCTCACAGTTAAATTTAAACAAAGTAAACGCAATAACAAACAAGGAAGTTCAACTATGGTACAATCAACAACACCTGTTCGCTCGTCTTATTATCTACCGACGATAGCCAGCTTGCCTGACGGTAACTATCGCTATGTTACTGTAAATAATACAGCAATGACAGATGCAGAATTAGCTCAGACCGACTCTTTAATCTTTTTATTTCAGAAGACTGGAAATAAAATAATCGGTCAATTGAGTATAGAAAATGGTTCTCAAAAAATCTGTATTAGCGGTGAAGTTAATGTTAATACGATTACAGGTCAAGCCATAGAATTATTTGAAAACCTTGAGGAAGTCGAGGTCAAAAATAGTTCAGAAGAATTTATGAATTGGGACGTTGCTGGGTCTTTACGAGTTCGTCGGAGTACAACAGAAGCCAATAAAGTCATCTATAAAAGTGCTATTTTTGACCTGAATGGCTATAACCGCACCAACACAGGAACTGAACTGCCTCCAATGCGTTGTTCCTTCTAAAATTGGACAGATCTTTAAATCAAGTTCTGAGATATCAATTAATTGTCTTGATGTTGGTGGACATTGCCGATGTCATTGCCGATGTCATTGCCCATGTCACTAGGTACGAATACCGAAAGATTAAGTCAGAAGAAAATTTTTAGAGACTGAAACTCGAAAGACTTAATCTGAAATTAGGTAAATGCAGGATGTGAACATGGGAGAACACAAACGCATCGGCATCCTAACCAGTGGAGGAGACTGTGCAGGCTTGAATGCAGCGATTCGAGCCGTTGTCTATCGAGCAGTCGGAACTTATGGTTGGGAAGTCTTAGGAATTCGTCAGGCGACTAATGGCTTAATGAGCCGTCCCCCGAACACAATGAGCTTAGGCATCACTCAAGTTCAGTCTATTTTGACTCAGGGAGGAACCATGCTTGGCACCACAAACAAAGGCGATCCTTTCGCTTTCCCGATGCCTGATGGAACCTTGCAAGATCGTTCCAATGAAATTATCGAAGGCTACCATATCCTCAGACTTGATGCGTTAATTGGCATTGGAGGAGATGGTAGTTTAGCCATTCTGCGAAAGCTTGCTCAACAGGGAAATCTCAATCTGATTGGGATTCCGAAAACTATTGATAATGATGTCGGAAGTACGGAATTATCCATTGGTTATCATACGGCGGCAACGATCGCAACAGAAGCTATTGATCGCCTACACTTTACGGCAGCGAGTCACAGTCGGGTGATGATTGTCGAAGTGATGGGACGTGACGCGGGGCATATTGCACTGCGATCCGGAATTGCAGGTGGGGCAGATGTGATTATCATTCCCGAAATTCCCTATAGCTTGGATAAAATTTGTAACCAAATTCGCGAACGGCAAAAACATGGTAAGAACTACTGTTTGATTGTCGTTGCTGAGGCGGTTAAGACTGAAAGCGGAGAAGCCCTAACCAGTACCGATTTTCATGGAGAATCTCGACTCCGAGGAATTGGTCAATACCTAGCCGATAAAATTGCCATCTGTAGTGGGGCGGAAACACGAGTCACCGTTTTAGGTCACGTTCTGCGGGGCGGAACACCAACCATGACCGATCGGGTGATTGGTTCTGCTTTTGGCGTTGCGGCGGTCGATCTGATTGCTGAAGAAAAATATGATCGCATGGTGGTTTGGCATAATCGTCAGGTCGAAAATGTCCCCATTGCAGAAGCGATCGCTCAATATCAAGCCGTCGAGCCGAATGAAATTTTAGTTAAAACTGCTCGGAGTATGGGCATCTGTTTGGGAGACTAAAGGAATACGATTTAGTCACTCATCATTTTTTTTCTAGATATGCCTCGTCAAGACTTTCTTCAAACTCAATTGGTTTACTGGGATAATCAAATCGCCGCTCGACCTTTTGATCCCAAAGCGTATATTCAGCGAGGGATGGTTCATTTTAAATTGGCTGCAATCGAAAACTCAATTCAAGATTTTGATCAAGCCGAAGACCTTGAACCTTCCCTTCAGCCTTATTTATGGCAACGGGGATTGTCCTATTATTATGCGGGTCAATACGAAGCAGGAGTGAATCAGTTTGAACTCGATTTGGTTGTTAATTCCCAAGATATCGAAGAAACCATCTGGCGATATTTATGTCTAGCTCAACTGCAAGGGGCAGAAGCCGCCCAAGAATCTTTATTATCCGTTCGCAATGATCCTCGCAAAGTTATGTGTCAGGTTTATGAACTGTTTGCGGGAAATTGTCAGCCACAAGATATTCTTGAAATGAGTA
>JBCBCI010000093.1:0-23125 GCA_038530755.1 Cyanobacteria bacterium J06592_8
TATATAAAATTCCGTATTGGCGATGGGACGACCGATAAGAGTCGTTGGCTTTTTCTCTATTTTTTCCTCTTTAACTTCGTAAACGGATGACCAAATTGTGGTTTCGGTCGGGCCATAAAGGTTGAATAGTTGTTGACAACGTTGGCTAAGTTGAATTGCTAAATAAGAGTCTAATGCTTCTCCTCCGCTCAGGATTTTGAGGTGGGGTTTTCCTGACCATCCACCTAGTATTAAGAGTTGCCAGGTGGCGGGTGTGGCTTGCATGATTGTGATGTTTGATTGCTTGATTTGATGTTGAAGTTTTTGGCTATCTGCGATGGTTTCAGTTGGGGGAATAATGACACGAGCGCCGACAGTTAGGGGTAGATAAAGTTCTAAGGCGGCGATATCAAAGGAGAAGCTGGTGACTGAGAGTAAACGGTCTGAGGCTGTACAGTTGAGTGTTTGATTAATTCCTAAGAGGAAGTTACTTAAAGCTTGGTGAGAGATTTGCACGCCTTTGGGTTGACCAGTGGAACCGGAAGTGTAAATGATGTAGGCGAGGTTTTCTGTGTCACAGTTCTCTCGGATGCAAGCTCCGAGAGCTGCTGGGACTTCGTGAATCTTAGTGGAAAGGTTGTCTGATGGTTGTTGAGTAATCAGTGACCCATGTTGTTCTAAGTTAAGTGTATTTTTGACAGGGAGTTGTAGATGATTGAGGGAAGTTTGAGTAATTAAATATGAGATTTGAGCGTCGCTGATAATGAATTTTAGACGGTCTATAGGATAAGCTGGGTCAAGGGGAACATAAGCGGCTCCGACTTTTAAAATAGCGTATAGTGTGATGAGAATTTGGCTGGAGCGTTCTAAACAAATCCCGATGGTTTGTTCAGGTTGAATGCCTTGTTTTTGTAGGTAGTGAGCCAGTTGATTGGCTTGGGTATTGAGTTGCTGGTAGGTGAGTTGTTGATGGGTGTCGATAACGGCAATGGCATCAGGCGTTTGTTCGGCTTGGGTTTCTATTAGTTGATGAACATAGGCAAGTTTTTCAAAGCTTTGTTGGGTTTGATTCCATTCTATGAGTAACTTTCGGTGTTCAGATGGAGTCAGAAGTGAAACTTGACAAAGCTTTTGTTGAGGTTGTTCAATAATATTGTTCAGTATAGTATTTAATTGTTCTAATATACGAGTAATTGTAACTGAATTAAACTGCTCACAATCATAAATAATTTTTAGTGAAAGGTGTGAATCACTAACCGCATAAAGGGTTAAAGGATAATTAGTCTGTTCTTGAGTTGAAACAGGTTTGATTTTAATATTTTTTAAAGATTGTTTTAGGGTAGCATCAACTGGATAGTTTTCAAAAATAACCAGACTCTCAAACAAGGGTAAATTTCTCGGAACATCACTCAAACGATGAATATCTACTAAAGGTATATATTGATATTGCTGTGCTTCTATTTGTTGAGATTGAATTTCTTGAATCCACTCTAATAAGGTTTGCTTTGCATTAATACAAATTCGCACGGGCAAGGTATTAATAAATAGTCCGACTATCTGTTCAGCACCCCTCAACTGAGGAGGACGACCGGAATAAGTAGCTCCGAAAACGAGATCATCTTCTCCACTATAAAAACTGAGAAGTAATGCCCAAGCGGCTTGGACTAAAGTGTTAATTGTAAGTTGATGTTGTTTAGCAAAAGATAAAAGTTTTGCTGTTAATTCTTCCGAAATCTGAAGATGATGTTCTTGATAGTTTTGATTGAGATGATTAAAGCGGTCAAGTTGACGGCTGATTGGTGTGGGTGTCGTTAAACCCTGAAGTTTTTTCTTCCAAAATGCCTCAGCACTCGATAAGTCTTGCTGTTGTAGCCAAGCGATATAATCTCGATAGGGACGAGGCTTTGTTAAAGAGAAGTTTTGACCGCCAGAAAAAGCCTCATAAAACGCGAGCAATTCTTTCAAAACTAAAGGGACAGACCAGCCATCCAACAAAAGATGATGATAGGTCCATATCAATTGATAAAAATCATCCTGAATTGAAATTAAATTCAGAGACATTAGCGGAGGTTTTGCTAAGTTAAAACCTTGTTTTCGTTGAGCGGCTAGTAAGATATTAAGTTGTATTTGCTGCTGCTCTGGTGTCAGATGCCGCCAATCTTGTTCTAGAATTAAGGCTTTGACTTCTTTACCGACAACTTGCAGTGGTTTTTCTAAATTTTCCCAGACAAAAGCTGTTCTTAAAATGGAATGTCGATTAATAACCTGTTGCCAAGCTTGTTCAAACGCAGTGCGATTTAAACTTCCTTGAACTTCGTAACAAGACTGTACAATATAGCCGCCTGATTCGGGAGCGAGTAAACTATGAAACAGCATTCCTTGCTGCATAGGAGAGAGGGGGTAGATATCTTCTATATTTTTTTGATTCATTTTAATTTAGCTATAAGTTAGTGTGTACAAGATTAAAGTAAATATTTAAAGGTTATAATTCTATCTGATCTAGCACTTGATTCAGTTGCTCTTGATCGAGTTGAGCTAATGAAAAATCAGAGGGTGTATAACCTCCTGTTTCGGGAGAACAACAGTGAGCAATAAGCTGATTTAATGTTTCCTCAAAATCTCTTGCTAGCTTCTCTATCGTAGTCCGACGATGAAAGTTTTTGCTGTATGTCCACTGAAATCGGAGTTTTCCTTGAATAATTAACCCATTCACTTCTAATAAATAGCATCTCGCTTGTTTAGAACTACAAGCTTGACCACTAGATTCAGAAGCCAAACTCATCCAAGAAGAAGATAAGGTTTGGTCAAATTGCCCTAGATAGTTGAAACAAATCTCCGCTTTAGATTGGGGAATTTTTGCATCTGAAGATACTAGATAATGTAGAATTCCATAGCCAATTCCAGAGTGAGGAACTTGACGAAGTTGTTCTTTAATCGTTTGGATTTTTTCTTCTAAAGTTGCTGTTTTATTTAATTCTAATAACATTGGAAAAATGGAAGTAAACCATCCCACTGTTCGAGAGAGATGAAATTCATCAAAAATTGATTCTCGACCATAACTTTCTAAATCTACTAAAAGGTAATCTTGACCTGTCCAATTTATAAAGGTTTGTATTAAGGCTGTTAGTAAGATATCATTAATCTGAGTATTGTAGGCAGAAGGAACCTCTTTCAGTAAGGCTTCTGTTGTTTCCAAACTGAGAGCAGTTGTCACCGTTTCTGATTCCTTAACTGTATTTTCTCCGTGACGATAATCTATTGGTAATGAATGAATCTCTTGATCTAAAGCAGTTATCCAGTAATTTCGCTCTTGTTGAATTAACGGTGAGACTGCATATTCCTGTAAAGCCTCTGACCATTTTTTAATAGATGTTGTTTTGAGGGGAAGGTGAATCTTTTTATCAGTCTCTATTTGTTTGTATATTGTCTGAAAATCTTCTAATAAAATTCGCCAAGATAATCCATCTATCGCTAAGTGGTGAACAACAAAGAGCAGCCGGAATCCTTTCTCTAATCCTAAGTGAAATAATGAAACTCTAACTAACTTTTCAGTAAATAAATTCAAACTTTTATGGAGTGAATTGATGGTAAAATCCAAAGTTTTTCCCTGTTGGGGTTCGGCAATATCCGATAAATCAAAATAGGTTAACGGCACATCTGGACTAGGATCTGTTATTATTTGTTTCCAGCCTGATTCTGTTTGCTCAAACTGAAGCCGTAGAGCATCATGGTGAAGTAATAATTGCTGAATCGTCTGTTCTAAAATCGCGATATCTATATGTCCTTTAACTTCTAGTAAAGTCGCCTGATTAAAGTGATGAATATCTTGTGTATGATTCTCAAAAAACCAGTGTTGAATGGGAGTTAGAGGAACTGAACCTGTTACTAATCCCTGTTCAGTATTATTCGCTGTTTCTACAGTCGCAATTGCAGCTAATTCTGCTATGGTTTGATGTTGGAATATTTGCTTAGGTGTAAGCTGAATTCCGGCTTGGTTGGCTTTACTAACAATCTGAATCGCTAAAATCGAATCTCCTCCCCTTTCAAAGAAATTATCGTCAATTCCCACTTGTTCGATTTGAAGGATTTCTGACCATATTTCTGCTAATATTATCTCAATTTTAGTTTGAGGCTTGACCCATTCTAATTGAGATTCTAAGGGAATAATTTCTCGTTGAGATAAAGCTTTAACATCAACTTTCCCATTAGAAGTGAGTGGGAGTGAATCAATTGGAATAAAAAGAGCCGGAATCATATAGTCGGGTAACTTTTCTGTGAGGAAAGACCGAAGCTGAGACGCTACATTTGAAGAATTTTCGTTAAATTCTAAGTTAGGTTCAAGAACAACATAAGCAACTAGACGTTTATTTCCTCGTCCTTCCTCTGTGGTAATAACAGCGACATCTTGAACGGCTAAATGTTGACTGAGTACGGTTTCTATTTCTCCTAATTCTATCCGAAAACCTCTGACTTTAACTTGATGATCTAAGCGACATAAATATTCAATTTTCCCATTCTTTTGATATCGGACTAAATCTCCAGTTTTATACAAACGATCTGATAGTTTTCGAGAACTGAAAGGATTAGGAATAAATTTTTCAGCCGTTAAATCAGGTCGATTTAGATAACCTCTAGCTAAACCATCACCTCCAATATATAGTTCCCCTGAAACTCCTACAGGAACAGGATTTAGAGCGGAATCTAGCACATAAACTTGAGTATTAGAAATCGGATAACCAATGGGCGGAGATGAGTTGAGTTGAGTAGATTTTGTCATCGGATAACAGCAAGCAAATGTTGTACTTTCTGTCGGGCCATAGCCATTAATTAGTTTAGAGTTTGGGAACCTTTGTATAAATTTTTGAATATGATTTCCAGATAAGATATCACCACCCGCCAAGAGTTGACGAACATTTTTAAAACATTCAAGCTGCTCATCAACCATGAGATGAAATAACCCGGCTGTTAGCCAAAGTGTTGTGACATTATATTGCTCAATAATTTGCCCAAGTTTATGCAAAGAAGGCTGTTCAATGGGTAAGATAAGTAGACATCCACCATTGAGTAAAGCACCCCAAATTTCAAAGGTAGAAGCATCAAAAGAAAGAGGTGCAGCCTGAAGGAAAATTTCTTGAGCACTAAAGTTCACATAGTTACTTTCTTTGACCAGTCTAACCACACCTCGATGGGGAATACAGACTCCTTTTGGCTTCCCAGTTGAACCCGAAGTATACATGACATAAGCTAAGTTTTCTGCTGTCACTTGATTAATAGGATTCTTGGAATTTTCATTATTTAGAATATTCTTATCCTTCTCTAAATCCATAATGGGAATATTTAAACGTTCTAAGCCATTATTTTTTTGATTGGTAATGATTGCCGTAATTTGAGTATCTTCTAGAATAAAGGAGAGACGTTCTTGAGGATAGTTTTGATCTAAAATAACATAGGCTGCTCCTGCTTTTAAGATCCCTAATATATTGATAAAGGTCTCAATTGATCGCTCCATAAAAATCCCAATTAATGTATCAGGTTCCGTAACAATTTTTTGTAGATTGTGGGCGACTTGATTGGCTCTAATATTAAGCTCTTGATAGGTGAGTTGTCGATCGCCATGAGTTAGAGCGATCGCATCTGGACATTGTTCTACCTGTTGTTCAAAAAGCTGATGAATACAAGCTTCTCGTGGATAGTTAGTTTGAGTTTGATTCCATTCAACTATAATTTGTTCTTCTTCAGCTCGACCTAACAGAGTGAATTCAGAGAGTTTCTGTTCAGGATTAGTGAGGATTGCTTGTAATAAATTTTGGAAATGCTCTGCTATTTGAGAGATAGTATCGGATTCAAATAAATCTGTATTGTACTCAAAATTTCCGATAAGCTGTCGATCTATCTCTGTGAATGATAAGGTTAAATCAAACTTTGCTGTTTGCTGCGGCATCTCGACTGGACTCCACTTTAAATCCTCAATTTCAACAGGGTTCAGAGGAGCATTTTGCAGCACAAACAAAATCTGGAATAGAGGAGTATAGCTTAAAGAACGAGTGATTTTTAATTCTTCTAGGAGTTGTTCAAAAGGTACATCTTGGTGTTGGTATGCTTCTAAAGAAACTTGGCGAACTCGCTGCAAGAATTCCTCAAATGTTGGGTTTCCGGATAAATTGACTCGTAGAGCTAAGGTATTGACAAAAAAGCCGATTAATCTCTCAATTTCAGCTCGGTTACGATTAGCAATGGGTGAGCCGATAATAATATCTTCATTACCTGTATAGCGGTGAATCAAGACATAGAATGCAGTCAGTAACGTGATAAATAAGGTACTCCCTGACTGCTGACTAATAGTCTTTAAACCCTCTAATAATTGTGAGGATACCTTAAATTTATAACTGGCACCTTGAACAGTTTTAACGGCTGGACGAATGCGATCGCTGGGTAGTTCTGAAAGTGCAGGTGCATTCTGCAACTGTTGTCGCCAGTAAGAGAGTTGCTGTTCTAAAACTTCACCCTGTAGCCACTGACGCTGCCAACTCGCAAAGTCTACATATTGAATGGGTAACTCCTCTAAAGGAGAAGGTTCTTGATTTAAAAAAGCTTGATACAATGTCGAGAGTTCTTGTAACAATACACCCATTGACCAACCATCAGAAATAATATGATGAAAAGTCATTAATAGTAAATGATCTCTCTCTTGTAAATGCAGCAATTTCACACGGAATAGAGGACTAGAACTCAGTTCAAAAGTTTGCTGAGTTTCGGTAACTAAAAGTTGATTAATTTGTGTTTCGCGATCGCTTGCAGAAAGCCCACTTAAATCAATCACGGGTATTTTGAGTTCACAATGGTTTGATATAGCAAGTTTAGGTTTACCATTAATCGTATGAAAAGCAGTCCTTAGAACTTCATGCCGATGAATTATTTCTAAGAAAGTTTGCTTGAGAATGTTAATATTTACAGTTCCTTGCAACCGAATCGCAATCGGAATATTATAAAAGGGATTATTCGGTTCAAACTGTGATAAAAACCATTGTCGCTGTTGGGCAAACGATAGAGGTAAGTCACTATCACGAGGAATTGGCTGAATTGCTGCAATAGGAAGTTTGATTTGATTCTGTGTAAGTCTCTCTATTTCTTGAGCGAGTTCAGTAATTGTCGGGAAATCAAATAGATGACGCAGAGGAAACTCTGTATTAAATACTTGCCGAATTTGTGAAACGATACGAGTTACTAAGAGCGAATGTCCACCGAGTTCAAATAAATTTTCATTCACTCCAATTTCCGGTAAGTTCAAAACATTTTTCCATATACCCACTAAAATTTCTTCAACGGGTGTTTGTGGCTTTATCCGTTTATATTGGGTAGGAAGTTGATACTCAGTCGCTGCTAAAGTACGACGATCTATTTTGTTATTTGCAGTTAAAGGAAACGTTTCTAGCTGCACGAATGCGGCTGGACTCATGTAGCTAGGTAATTTATTTTCAAGATAAGAGCGTAAGTTTTTGGGGCTGAAATTTTCTGATTGATTTTCAGAGATAAAATAAGCGATTAGGCGTTGTTCTCCAGTTTCATCTACGTTAACAACAGCGACGGCTTCTCGAATTTCTAAATGTTCGCTTAATGCAGCTTCAATTTCACCAAGTTCTATCCGAAAGCCTCGAATTTTTACTTGACGATCTAATCGTCCTAAGTATTCAATATTTCCATCAGATAAATACCGGACTAAATCTCCTGTTTTGTACAAACGATCTTGAGTTTTATCTCTATTAAAAGGATTGGGAATAAATTTTTCGGCTGTCATTTGAGGACGATTTAAGTATCCTCGTGCTAAACCTAAACCTGCAATATAAAGTTCACCTGAAACTCCTGTAGGAACCGGCTGTAGGTTTGAATCTAAAATATAAAATTGTGTATTGGCAAGGGGACGACCAATTGAAATATAAGTTGATTTTTCGGGAGAGATAGAATTGTTCTTGAGTTGATAAATAGACGACCAAATTGTAGTTTCAGTCGGGCCATAGAGATTCCAGACTTCTTGAGAACTTTCTAAGAGTTGCTGGGCTAGAGAATGATCGAGTGCTTCACCGCCGCAGAGGATTTTGATACTTTTATTTCCTGTCCATCCACCACTAATGAGCATTCGCCAAGTTGCTGGTGTCGCTTGCATTAATGTTGCGTTTAAGGTGTTTAATTGAGCGCATAATGCTATACCATTAGTCGCCACTTCACGACCGATCAGAATCAAACGAGCACCTACAATTAGGGGGAAATATAATTCTAAAGCAGCAATATCAAAGGAAAGTGTGGTTACTGATAAGACAATATCTTCGGGTAATAAACCCGGATTTTTGCTCATTGCTATTAGGAAGTTTGTGAGACTGGAATGGCAAATTTCTACACCTTTGGGTTGACCTGTAGAACCTGATGTGTAAATTACATAAGCCAAGTTTTGAGGGTTGATTTGATAATTTAGATTTTCAAAATTTAGATTTTCCGAACTTTGTTGTGTGATTGCTTCCCTTTGTTTATCTAAACAAATCAACCGATCTGTTTTCCAATTATTGTTAAGTAGGTTAGATTGAGTTAAGAGTAATGAAATTTGAGCATCTTCTATGATGAACAGGAGACGTTCTTGAGGATAGGCAGGATCGAGAGGAACATAGGCAGCACCTACTTTCAGAACAGCTAAAAGTGCGATAAGTAGATCGCAAGAACGCTCTAAACAAATACCAATGAGTTGTTCTGAGGCTGCACCCTGTTGATCAAGATAATTCGCAAGCTGATTCGCTTTTGAATTGAGAACTTTATAAGTTAATTGTTGATGCTCGTCAGCCACAGCGATCGCATCTGGTGTCCGTTTAACTTGTGCCTCAAATAATTGATGTACACAGGCTTTCTGATTTAATTCTGTTGCCGTTTTATTCCATTCTTTGAAAAGTTTTTGCTGTTCTGTTGGGGATAATAAAGATAGCTCAAATAGTCGTTTTTGAGGATTATTTATAAAGTTTGAGAGTAAAATTTTTAAATGATGGATAATTTGCTTGACTCTCTCAGGTAGAAAGTGACTTTTACTGTAATCAATCCTAAATACAAGTTCTGAATGGGGCAAGACAAACAATGCTAAAGGATAATTTGTCTTTTCAAAACCTCTACCTTGACTAATTTTTAAGCTGCTATTTGATTGAGAGAGTACGGCATCAAGAGAAACGGGATAATTTTCAAACACAACCAAACTTTCAAACAGCGGTGTTCCGGTTGGAATTTCACTCCATTGTTGAATATCTATCAAAGAACTATAAGCATACTGCTCTCGTTCTATTTGTTGAGTTTGTAAGGTTTGCAATGCGGAAATTAAGGGTGTGGTGGCAGAAACTTTTATCCGTACAGGTAAGGTATTAATAAATAGCCCAACTATAGATTCTACTCCAGGTAAAGTTGGAGGGCGACCTGATACTGTGGCACCAAATATAATATCAGATTCCCCTGTGTAACGACTGAGAAGTAAAGCCCAAGCTGCTTGAATTAAAGTATTGAGAGTCAGGCGATGTTGCTGACAAAAGGACTGTATCTCAATCGTTTCTCTGGGAGTAAATTGAAGATATTCTTGAGCCTGAATGTTTTCATTTTCTGGATAAAAGTCTACTGAGAGTTGAGTTGGAGTTGTTAAGCCTTTGAGTTGTTTTTGCCAAAAGTTTTCGGCTTCAGAAATATCTTGCTGTTGCAGCCAACTAATATATTCTCGATAAGGATGTGGAGGTGGAGGTGATAGGGTTTTACCTTGTTTAAACGCTTCATAGAAGGCTAAAACTTCTTTGATAATCAGACCATTACACCAGCCATCCATCAGCAGATGATGATGACTCCAAACAAACTGATAGCTATTTTCTTGTATTTTGAATAAAGCACAACGCATCAAGGGGGCTTGGTTGAGTTGAAAACCTTTTTCTCTATCTGCAATCAAAAAAGCTTCTAATTTATTTTGCTGTTCATTTGCCGTTAAATTTTGCCAGTTTTCCTCAACCCAAGGTAGGTTAACTTGTGCATAAACAACTTGCAAGGGCTTTTCTAGTTCTTCCCAGTAGAAAGCAGTACGCAATACCGAATGTCGAGCGCAAGCTTGTTGCCAAGCTTGCTTAAAAGCTGGTGTGTTTAATTCTCCAGAAATCAAACAACTCCGCTGCTCAAAATACACACCTGAGTTGGGAGTATACAGGGTATGAAAGAGCATTCCCTGCTGCATGGGAGAAAGTTCGTATATATCTATAATATCTTGCTTAGACATGGGAATTAATTTACAAAAAACTACAAAATAAAATCGGATGCTTAATTTTTACTTTTGATTTTAGTGATCAATTTATCAAGTTGTTTTTGATTGAGACGAGCAGCGGAAAAGTCTGAGGGAGTATAGGTTTCTGTTTCTGGAGATGAAGCAGAATGAATTAAGGTTTTTAATGCAGTTATAAAATGATTAGCCCAGGCTTCTACTGTTTCTCTTTTATGAATATTTTTACTATAGTTCCAGTTCAGTTGTAGTTGATTGTGAGCAATCAACCCATTAATTTCTAATAAATAACGACGAGTCGAAACAGGAGACTTATTGAACGGATTTGACTCCGATAAATCTAATCTAAAAAAATCAGACTGAACTGGATTAATTTGACCAAGATAGTTGAAAATAACTTCAGACTGAGAAGCATTTCTTAATTGGGATTGTACAGCTTGATCTAAGCTCAAATATCGCAAAATTCCATAACTTATTCCGTGATTAGGAATATCACGAAGTTGTTCTTTAACTGATTTAAGAGTCTCTCCTGTATTCTGAGCGGTTCCTAACTCTAACACAACTGGATAAATTGCACTAAACCAACCCACTGTGCGTGAAATATTGATGTTTTCAAATAATTGTTCTTCGCGTCCATGTCCTTCTAAATCAATCAAAACAGAGCGGAAACCTGTCCAGTTATAATAGCTTTGAACGAGAGCTGTTAATAAAATATCATTAATCTGTGTAGAGGAGGTTTTAGGAATTTCTTCTAAAAGAATCCGAGTGAGATTTGCATCTAAAGTTACACCGACTTGAGCGGTTGAGCCGACTGTATTTGCTGACCTTCCTTCAGAAAAATCAACCGGAATTGAATTGATGTGTTTCTCCGACTGAGCCAGCCAATAGCTTAATTCAGAGGTAATTTTTTCAGACTCACTATAAGCAATCAAACCCGTTGACCAGTCTTGATAAGAGCTTGTTTTTGCCGGGAGTTGTATTTTTTCTCGATGACTGAGTTGTTGGTAAGCTAAGGTAAAATCTTCTAAAAGAATTCGCCAAGAGACTCCATCAACAGCTAGGTGATGAATCACAAACAGCAAACGATTAGGCTGCTTCTCTCCAAATTTAAACAGGGTAGCTTGAACCAGCTTTGATGAAAGATTTAAACTTTTTTGCAAACATTCTGTAGCCGTTTGATAAGCCTGTTTTTTGTGGTTTTCTGTTAATTCTGATAAATCGATGTAATTTACAGGAATAGTTTCTTGAGGAGATGAATAAAATTGTTTAACACCTGAATGTTCCTGTGTAAATCTTAATCGTAAAGCATCATGGTGTAGGAGGAGTTGCTGAATCGACTTCTCTATATATTGAAACTCGACATCCGGTGACATTTCTAAAACAACCGACTGATTATAATGCTCAGGATGTGAGAGGTTTTGTTCAAAAAACCAATGCTGAATCGGAGTCAAAGGAACGAAACCTGTTGCTAAAGTCTGTTCTGTTTTTAGAGGTTGGACTGATGTTGCAACAGTAGATAGTTCAGCAATAGTTTGATACTGAAAGAGTTGTCTAGGTGTTAGTTTTAATCCGGCTTGAATCGCTTTGGCAATAATTGAAATACTTTGAATCGAGTCGCCTCCGAGTTCAAAGAAGTTATCATAGATTCCGATATTTTCTCTGCCTAAAACTTCTGTCCAAATTTGTGTTAATATTTTTTCATTTGGGGTACTGGGAGCCACATAGGAGGACGATATTTTCATCTCTTCTTCTACTGTAGGCAAGGCTTTCCGGTCTACTTTTCCATTAGGTGTCAGTGGCAAAGTAGAGAGAACCATAAAAGCATTTGGAATCATATAGTCAGGTAGTTTAGTTTTGAGAAAATGATGCAGTTTATTTTGTATTTCCAACTCTGAATCTGCAATCATAGGTGGAACTGTAACATAGGCAACTAAACGCTGATGATCTGAATTTCCTTGAGCGACAACTATCGCTTCCTGAATTTCTGGATGCTGAGTTAAGACGGTTTCAATCTCCCCCAGTTCGATGCGAAAACCTCGAATTTTGACCTGATAATCTAGTCGTCCTAAATATTCGATATTTCCATCAGAAAGATATCGAGCTAAATCTCCTGTTTTGTATAGACGGTTTTGAGTTTTACTGGTATTAAAAGGATTCGGAATAAATTTTTCTGCGGTTAAATCGGGTCGATTTAAGTAACCTCGAGCAACACCCAAACCTCCAATATAAAGTTCACCCGGAACACCAATAGGAACAGGTTGTAAATATGGATCTAAAATATAAATTTGAGTATTGGAAATGGGATGACCAATCGAAACTGAACCGGACAGATTAGCCTGAGTTGGAACCTCATAAACACAACATCCAACTACGGTTTCTGTTGGCCCGTATTCATTAATTATTTTGGTTTTTGGAGAGTGTTTGCGCCAGAAAGAGAGACTCTCACTTAACAAAGCCTCTCCGCCGATAATTAAGGAATTGATTTGACTAACTTTTGATTTGTCAGAGAGAAGTTGACCTAATATCCCTAAATGAGCCGGAGTAACTTTAACCAAGCTAAACTGAGTTTCTGAACTTAAAGCAGCACTTAAAGCTTCTATTTCTTGATTTTCTGATAAAATGAAAACACTTTTTCCGACTAAGAGAGGGCAGAATAAACTGGTAATTGTTGCATCAAATCCGATGGAGGAGTGAAGAGGAGAACCTTCTCCCTGTGCTAAATCATATTCTTGAATTGCCCAGTTTAAATAATTAACCAGCCCTTGATGAGTTAACATCGCTCCTTTAGGCTTTCCAGTTGAACCTGATGTGTAAATTACATAGGCTAAATTTTCCGGAGTGACTGAAGTCTTAGGATTAGAATCTATTTCTCGTGAAATCGTATTCCAGTTCTCTGTGATATTTAAAATAGGAGTTGATGGAATATCCTTTGTTATCTCTGTGTTTAATTTTTCAGTTGTTAATACAACAGAAACTTGAGCATCACTGAGCATATAGCCTAGTCGTTCGGGAGGAGAGTTTGAGTCAAGTGGAAGATATGCACCTCCAGCTTTAAGAACTGCCAAAATCGCCACAAGCAACTCAGGTGAGCGAGGGATACATATTCCGACTAAATTTTCTGGATATACTCCTCTTTTTTGAATATAATGTGCAAGTTTATTGGCTCTTGAATTAAGTTCCTTATAGGTTATAATTGTCTGATTTTTAAAGCTTTGATCAGAATTAAATGTAATCGCAACTGCATCGGGTTCTCGTTCAACCTGATGTTCAAATTGATGATGAACACAGCAATTCACAAAATTATCAGTTTGAGTTTGATTCCACTCATTCAATAATTGATGTTGTTCGCCCGGAGTCAAAATTGATAAATTAGAAAGTTTAACTTGTGGGTTAGTAATAATTTCTGATAAGAGCATCTGAAAATGCCCTAGCACTCGTGTAATTGTTTCTAGCTTAAATAAGTCTGTACTATATTCAACGACAACTAATATTTCTGATTCTCGCTCAATTAAATGCCAAGTTAGATCGAATTTAGTCGATTCTGGGTCAACCCAAAATTGATTAATTTGTAAGTGCGGTATTTGTAATGCTAGATTAGATGAATTTTGCAACTGATAGGCTTCATTTTGAAACTGAAACATCACTTGAAATAAAGGATTATGACTGAGATGACGTTCCGGTTGCAGTTCTTCTACTAATTTTGAAAACGGTAAATCTTGATGTTGATAAGCTCCCGAAGTGACCTCTCGAACTCGATTTAAAACCTCTTGAAAGCTTGGGTTTTGAGATAAGTCGGTTCGCAAAACTAGAGTATTAACAAAGAAACCGATTAGGCTTTCTATTTCCGGGCGATTTCGATTGGCGATTGGGGAGCCAATAACAATATCATTCTGGCGACTATATCGATGTAATAATATTTTAAAAGCCGCAAGTAAGGTCATAAATAATGTCACCCCTTGCTGACGACTGAGCTGTTTTAAAGCTTCTGTTATTTCTTTAGAAATTGTGAGTGAATCAGTCTTCCCTCGAAAAGTCTGATGTACAGGTCGAGGATAATCTATTGGTAAATTGAGTGTGGGTAAATTAGTCAGTTGCTGTTTCCAGTAACTCAATTGTGATTTTAATTCTTCTCCACTCAGCCACTGCTGTTGCCAAATTGCAAAGTCTGCATATTGAATTTGTAGTTCGGGTAATGGTGAGGGTTGATGCTGAGAAAATGCTTTGTAAATTGCTGAAAACTCTTTTAATAAAACTCCTCTCGACCATCCATCTGCTATCAGATGATGCCAGGTTAAAAGTAAGATAAATTTAGTTTCACCAAGTTGTAATAGAGTTATTCTAACTAATTTATCTTTGTTAATATTAAAAGGTTTCTTTGCTTCCTGTTTGGCTAGTCGATCTGCCTCAGAATCACGACTGCTCTCAGATAAAAGACGTAAATCGATAATCGGAATATTTAACCTAAACTCAGACAAAATTAACTGCTGAGGTTTACTACTAGAAAGACTTGGAAAGGTTGTTCTTAAGCTCTCATGGCGGCGAATAATTTCATTGAAGCTTTGTTCAAGAATAGCGATGTTAAGATTTCCGCTTATCTGCCAAGCAATAGGAATATTATACGCAGAAGTTTCTGGCTCTAACTGATGAATAAACCAAAGCCGTTGTTGTGCGTATGACAAGGGCAAATCATCATCTTTTTCTCGCTTTCTAATTTTGAGTGAACTAGATTGGTGCTTTTTACTTTTTAGTTTTTGCTCAAATAATTGCCTCTGCTCAGGAGAGAGACTAGCAATTCTCTTTGTTAACTCATCTAATCTCGGATTCTTACTGCTCATCGATTTAAGTTAATATAAAATAGTTTTTAATTTGTCACTCTAAACTAATGTTTTCTGACTTAGTTGAACGGCATGATATTTTTCTCGGAGCTGTTTTAGATAAGTCAAACTTTCTATGACCGCATCATAACTGGGAACAAAGTCAATTAGACAAGCAAGTTCGTTGACACCTGCCTGTTCAATTTGCTCAACAAAAGGTAGACAACTGGTTGGAGTTCCAATCAGCGATCGCCCTTTCATAAAACCTTCGACTCCAAATAAGAGTAAGCTATCTAAATCATCTTCTGAGAAGTTTTTGAGACTCACATTTAAGCCCATACTTTTCGCTAAGTTATCCAACAAATTATAGTGAGTTTTTAGATAATCGCAAAAAGGCTGTCTAACTTTTTCTTTGACTTCATTTAAACTTTCTCCTAAAAAAGTGTGAATCATTAAAGCCACTTTACCTTGTTGGGGATCGTAACCTTTTTTAGCTAATGTTTCTCGATAGAGTTTGATTTTAGGAACGATGCTTTCTAAAGTTCCACCTAATAAAGAGGTGAGAATATTAGCTCCCATTTTTCCGGCTTCAATAAATGTTTCTGGAGATTGACAAGTAATCCAAATCGGCAGTTTTGGCTGAATAGGTTTTGGTAAGGTTTTGACCTCAACAGTTTTACCACTAACATCTTGATACTCTACAGCTTCTCCTTGCCAAAGTTGCTGAATCGCTTTAATTCCTCGCCACATATTTGCTTTGCGGTTCGCATGAGTTTCACGAGAAAGAATGAATTCATCCATGGTCCAACCGGAGGCAAAAGCAATCTC
Organism: Cyanobacteria bacterium J06592_8; assembly: GCA_038530755.1. Lineage (GTDB taxonomy): Bacteria > Cyanobacteriota > Cyanobacteriia > Cyanobacteriales > Microcoleaceae > Capilliphycus. The sequence continues at coordinate 15,898 of JBCBCI010000093.1, forward strand.
AGCTCGACCATTTGAAAGGTTATCAACCACTGCCCATTCCTCTACAATTCGGACCGGATGATGCAACGGTACAACTACGCTACCTGCTCGTAATTTAATTCGTTCTGTTACCATTGCCAGTGCAGCATTTGTGATGGAAGGATTGGGATAAAGTCCACCAAAAGCGTGAAAATGTCGTTCGGGTGTCCAGACGGCTGAAAAACCATTTTGATCTGCAAATTTTGCACTTTCAATTAGCATCTGATACTTATTGGGTTGTGCAACTGAGCCATCACCATCGAAATAAAATAAGCTGAAATCCATGATTCTCTAAAAATTAATAGTTGACTTTGGATTGTTTGACGAAGAAATACAGAATCAACGAGTTGATTTAATCATCTTCATGCAAGTTGTCTGGAACAGATAGCAATGCTTTGACCTCCTCTGATGATAAGTTTTCGACTTCTTCTAAGAGTTTTTCGATTTCTGGATTATCTGCTTGTTTGGTTTGATTTTCATCAATGATTTTAGCAATACCTGCCACAGTGGGTGACTCGAATAAAAACTCTCGCATGGGGATGTCTATTTGAAACTCTTCTCGCAGACGAGAAATAATTTGAATGGCTAATAATGAATGTCCCCCTAACTCAAAAAAGTTGTCATAAATTCCGACTTTTTCTATCCCTAATAGGTCTTGCATTGCGTTCGCAATTGTTTTTTCGGTCGAATTTCGAGGTGCTTGGTATGAGGTTTGAAGATCGGGTCTAGCATGATTAGAAGATGATGAATTGGTTTGATTTGAGTCGATATCTTTTAACTGTTCTGAATGGTTTGATTGCTCTATTCTACTTTGTAAATCGGTTGGTGAAACTATGACTTGAGTGAGAGTTTCTTGTGAGAGGATTCGCTGTGAGATTTTCCAGACTTCATCCGGGGCGATCGCTAAATCTAGCAAGGCTGAACCTGTTTTCTGAAGCGTTAATTCTTCATCCCATTTACAAGCATCCCAGTTAATACTAATCCAGGGCGTTGAACCTCTTTTATTTTGTTGGTTAGCAAAAGCATCCATAAATAGGTTAGCTGCTGTATAGGCGGCAAATCCTACGCCTCCTACAACTGAAGAAAGAGAAGATTGTAGGAGATAAAAATCTAGTTGTCTCCCCTCCAAAACTTGAGCTAAAGTCATTAATCCTCGCACTTTAATTTGTAACTGGTGATTATATTCTTCTCGATCTAAATCTTGAATTAAACAGCTTGAGCGATCGCCCATTGTTCCGGCATGAATCACTCCATTTATTTGACCAAATTTTTCGTAAGCTTCAGTAATAATGGGTTGAATTTCTGTTTCATCTGCCAAGTCAGCACTAAAGAAAATCAACTCTGCACCCGATGTTTCCAAAGCTTGCATTTTACGAATAAATTGACTGACAGTATCTTGCTGACCATGTGAGACGAGCCACTGTTCCCATTGAGGCTTTTCTGGGAGATTTGAACGACCAATTAAAACAAGTTTTGCTTGCAACTCTTGAGCCAGATACTTAGCATAAACTAATCCTAATCCTTCTACTAAATCTCCTGCAATTAAGTATACGCCATTTTGTATAAATCTAGTTTCTTTGACAGAAATTTCTGGCAAATATAAGGGTTCAACTGTTTGTATCCATCGGTATCTATCTCGATACGCAACAACTGAATCTGTGGAATTTTGCTTGACTTCTGCTATCAGTTGCTCGACCAATTTAGAGAATAAATCATCTGACTTAGGAAAAACTAGATCGATATTTTGACAACTGATTTGAGGATATTCTTGCGGAATAACTTTACAGAGTCCCTGTTGTGTTACTTGAGCGGGATTTATTATTTCTGTACCGAGTACATCGTGAATATTATTGGTCACGGCTGTAACTTTCACTGGAGTATTAATGTTTTGCTGACTCAGTGCTTGAACTAAAGCGAGTAAGCTATAAAAACCTCTATTTTGCTCTGATAGAAAGTCAATTTCTAAAGTCGAGTTTAAATGGTCTGCTGATTGTATTCCCCAGAAATGAATGATATAATCAGGGATTAAGTTACTTTGCTTCAGGATACAGATTAAGTTGTTATAGTCGTCAATTTTTTGAGGCTCTATCTCAAATAAAGTCTCTGTATGCTGAATCAATTTACTTCCAGTTTTGACTTCTACTACGACTTGATTTTCGGCTCTCAAGCGTTGAGCTATTTTTTCACCGAGTCCCATCTCATCAATAAAAATAACCCAACATTTACGTTCTGTATTAGATGAAGGTTTAGGTAAAGCTGAACGCTTCCAAGAGGGAAAATAAAACCATTCGGCTAAATCTGACTTTTTCTGCGGTTCTTGAGTTTTTACTTGAGAATAATTATTTTCTAATTGCGACTCAACCCAGTAGTATTGTCGTTCAAAAGGATAAGTCGGTAAAGGTAAGCGCTGGCGTTTTTCGTTTGTGTAAAATTCTGACCAGTTAATCTCAATTCCAGACAGCAAGAGTTGTCCTAAAGTTGTTAAAATATGAGCAATATCGGACTGTTGCTCTTGAGGATGACGCAATGAAGTTAAAGTATTTACATCGGCTTGATGCTGTTTAGCAAAGGTATTCAGTGTACGTCCTGGCCCTACTTCTAATAAGATCGGATTTTGTTTCTGTAATACCTGTTTAATTCCCTCAGAAAACTGCACGGTTTCTCTTAGATGTTGAACCCAATAATCCGGTTGAGTTGCTGCGGTTGCAGTTAGCCAATTTCCCGTTGTATTTGAGATGACAGGAATGTTGGGAGGGTTGAGGTTAATCTTGCTAACTTTTTGTTGGAACTCATCCAAAATTGGCTCCATTAACGGAGAGTGGAAGGCGTGCGAGGTATGTAAACGGCGATAAGTAATATTTTCTTGATTTAAAACTTGCTCGAATGTTTCAATGGCAGTATTTTCACCCGATACAACGCATAAATTGGGAGAGTTTATAGTCGCAATGACTAATTCTTTGGGAAGTATAGATTTGATTTTTTCGGGTGTTGAAGAAACTGAAAGCATCGCCCCAGGTGGACAAGTTTGCATCAATTTTCCTCGGATAGCAACTAAGGCTAAAGCATCTTCTAAGGAAAACACACCTGCTAGCGTTGCAGCAACATATTCTCCAATACTATGACCCATCATTGCTTGAGGTTTGATGCCCCAAGTTATCCACAATTGAGCTAAGGCATACTCAATGACAAATAGTGCAGGTTGTGCGTAGGCTGTTTGATTAATTAAATTATTTTCGGGCTGTGTTTGAGGGTAGAGAATCTCTCGCAAGTTACATTCTAAATGAGGCTTTAAAAGTTCACTACATTCATCAACAATTTTTCTAAAAACAGGCTCGGTTTCATAGAGTTCTAAGCCCATATTTATATATTGACTTCCCTGCCCAGAGAACATAAACACAAGAGTTGGTGAACTCTGTTGATAGAGCTTTGTGATCAAATTCTGAGAATTATTTTCCGATTTGTGTAAAATATTAACTGCACTTTCTAAGCTTTTACAAACTAACATTCGACGATATTCATGGTTTTTTCTGCCCGTTTGGAGGGTGTAAGCTACATCTGCTAAGTTGAGATTAGAATACTGTTTGAGATAGGTTCCAAGCTGAGTTGTTGCTGTTTCTAAAGCTGATGGTGTTTTGGCAGACAGTAATAGCAATTGCCAAGGACGAGAAGGGCTTGATGTTTGAACTTCAGGGGCTTCTTCAAGAATCAGATGAGCATTCGTTCCTCCCATTCCAAAAGAACTCACTCCTGCACGGCGAGGCGTGCCATTTCTCTGCCAGTTCGAGAGTTGAGTATTGACATAAAATGCACTGTCAGCAAAGTTAATTTGAGGGTTAGGATTATCAAAATTTAAACTGGGTGGAATTTGCTGATTTTTTAGAGCTAATACTGTTTTAATTAACCCCGAAATACCTGCTGCTGCATCTAAATGTCCGATGTTGCTTTTGACTGAACCAATTGCACAATATTTCTTGCTACTTTTACCAAATACTTTCGTCAAAGCTGAAACCTCAATCGGGTCCCCTAAAGCTGTTCCAGTACCGTGTGCTTCTATATAGTTAATCGTCTCTGGTTCTACGTCTGCTTTCGCCATAGCAGTCGCAATAACTTCGGCTTGACCTGTTACACTAGGAGCGGTTAAACCGACTTTTTGAGAACCATCATTATTAATGGCTGAACCTCGAATGACTGCATAAATTTGATCCCCATCTTCTAGAGCTTGACTCAGTCTTTTTAAGACAACAAGACCGACTCCATTGCCGAAAACTGTTCCTTTTGCGTTTGCATCAAAAGCACGACAATACCCATCAGGAGATGCAATTCCATCTTCTTTATAAAGATAACCCAACTTTTGAGTAGAATTGACGGTTACTCCACCTGCTAGAGCCATATCACATTCTTTTTTGAGTAAACTTTGACAAGCGATATGAACACTCACTAATGAAGTAGAACATCCGGTTTGAATTCCACAGCTAGGGCCTTTTAAGTTCAATTTATAAGAAACTCTAGTCGGCATTAAACCCATGACATTACTAACGACAAATTGCACCGAGTCTACTGACTTCCTAATGGTTGTATTGTTGAAAAGATTAATAATGTAGTTGTTTAACGCTGAACCTGCATAAACTCCGATTTTACTCGAATAACGTTCAGGGTCGTAACCTGCATTTTCTAGGGCTTCCCAAGCACATTCTAAAAAGATTCTATGTTGAGGATCGATGAGTTCTGCTTCTCTAGGAGAATACCCGAAAAAGCCAGCATCAAAGTATTCAATATTCTTAAAACTGGCGTATGCTTTCACATAGTTAGGAGCGTTAATTTCATCTAAACTCAGACCGGATGAAATCAAGTCTTGATCGGATAAAAACTGAATTAAATTGACCCCGTTTTTTATATTTTCCCAAAATTGATCGACCGTTTCAGACCCGGGAAAACGACCTGCCATACCAATAATAGCGACTCGTTCATTTTTCTCTTGTTCTAGAGCTTCGATTTTGGTTCGAGCTTCTGTAAGAGCGGTAAGGATTCGTTGAGATGAAGATAGCTCGTTCATTGGTTTAACCTCCTAATAATTTTTCTAAGTTTTCTAGTTCTTGACTAATATAATTTTCGATATTTTTTTCTGATATATTATATTCATTTTGTTGATTTATATTAACATCTTTATCTTGATTTTTGATCGGAATATCAGAAATAATTTCTGTTTGAATATACTCAGCTAAATCTTGTATCGTTGGATATTCAAATATAACAGTAGAAGGCACAGTTCTCCCCAGACTATTCTCTAAACGATTCCTGAGTTCAACGATCATTAAAGAATCCATTCCCATCTCAAAAAATCCTTGCTTGGGATTGGGAAATTGATTCGGCTGTAATCCTAACACTTTCCCCACCTCTGTTTGCAAGTGGGGAATTAAAATCGATTTGTATTCACTCGCAGGAACAGTTGCTAGCTTTTGAATGATTTGTGAGTCTTTTGTCGGCTTTTCCTGCACTTCATTCGGGATAACTTCAGAGAAAAATGGTGCAGTTAATCCTTGTGCTAAAAAGCGTGACCAATCAATTGGAACGACTCCCACTTGTGCGGTTGAATCTGTAATTAACTGCTCAAAAATCTGTAACCCTTGTTGAGGAGAAATCATTCCGACTCCCTTGAGACTCATCTGCTGACCGACTTGACGTTGAGCCGCCGCTCCAACTTCAGACCAAGCTCCCCAATTAATACTGAGTCCAGGTAAACCCAACATTTGGCGGTAGTGAGCAAGGGTATCTAGAAAAGTGTTTGCTGCAACGTGGTTCGCTTGTCCGGGTGAACCTAACAGCGAAGCCGCCGAAGAAAAGAGTATAAAAAACTCGAGGGAGAGGTTTTTTGTTAACTGATGTAGATTCCATGCCCCTTGCATTTTTGGGTTCATTACTCGCTCAAATTTTTCAGAGTTGAGTTGCATTAGTACACCATCCTCTAATACACCAGCCGCGTGGATAATTCCTCGCAACGGAGGTAATTTTTGCTGAATATCTTGAAATATTTCTGTGAGTTTATTTTCGTTAGAAACATCGACTTGATAGACAAGAACTTGCGTCCCTAATTTTTCTAACTCATCTAGATTTTTTTGAGCTTCTGAGTGGGGAGAACGACGACTTAATAAGACTAAGTTTGCCCCTTTCTCCACAAACCAACGCGCTAGTAATAGTCCTAATCCTCCCAAACCTCCGGTAATCAGATAAGTTCCTTCTGTGAAATTTTTTCTAGGTTCTGGAGTTGAGTTTGTGATGACAATTTTACCAATATGTTTGGCTTGCTGCATATATCGAAAAGCAGCAGGTGCATTCTGAATATTAAAGACTTTTCGAGGTAGGGGTTGTAACGCTTTACTTTCAAACTTTTGCAATATTTCAGATAAAAGGGATTGAATTAAACTGGGGTTATTCTGAGCGGTACTCATTAAGTCAATTAGGGAGTAAGAGATATTGGGCTTAACGTTTGCAATTTGGGTTTGACTCCAGACTTCTCGCTTCCCGATTTCAAGAAAATGCCCGTTTTCTTTGAGTACCGATAAACTTTTAGGAATGTATTCTCCAGATAAAGAATTAAACACAATATCAACGCCCTGGTTATTAGTTTGCTGCATAATTTCATCAGCAAATTTTAAAGTTCGGGAGTTCATAATATATTTAATCCCCAATGATTTTAAAAATTCCCACTTACTCGGACTAGCAGTTGCAAAGACTTCAGCACCCGTAGCTTGGGCAATTTTGACAGCCGCCATCCCTGTTCCACCAGCAGCAGCATGAATTAAAATTTTGTCTCCTTTGGAAATTTTGGCAAGATGATGTAAGGCATAGTAAGCTGTTATAAAGTTAGCGGGAATTGTAGCCGCTTCTTCAAAGCTTAAATGCTCGGGTTTTAGTGCCACTAATTGAGCATTAACTGTTACATATTCACTCAAACTTCCGGGTGCTAATGCTATGATTGCATCACCTATTTTCAACTTTTTTACACCCTCTCCAACTGCGACTATTTCACCTACACATTCGACTCCGAACCAATTTCGTTCAAAGGGAAGTACACCTAAAGTATCTAAAACATCAATGAAGTTGAGTCCGGTTACTTTAACTTTAATTTCAACTTCTCCCGGCTGAAGATGACGGCGATTTATCGGTTGTAACTGTAGGTTTTCTGGGGTTCCTCGTTTGGAAATTCCTAGTT
>JBCBCI010000094.1:0-22963 GCA_038530755.1 Cyanobacteria bacterium J06592_8
GAGTGAGGCGAAAGCTTCCGAGGGTTCGAATCCCTCCCTCTCCGTTCTTTGAGACACACAGGATAAGACAATTGGAGCGAATTTGGAGCGAATTTGGAGCGAGTTTTATTTTCGCTCCATTCTCTAATTGCAACCCTTCCTCATCATTATTTTTTTCTCACTTCATTTTTTTCTCAAAATGGGAGTTTGCTGACAGTGCTTACAGGTTCCTTATATATTAGGGGTTCTAGCTTACAGGTTGGCTTACAGGAACTTACTATTTTTGCTTACAGCTTTGAGAAAACACATAAAAACACCCCTCAATCTCAGAGATGCTGTGCCTATGATCAAGATGTTCTACTTGCTTCTCGCTGACTGAGACTGCCTGTGACACTAACTCAACACCTCGACTCATCTCGGCTACGCTCGATGCAAGCCGCTCGGTGTTGACCCTGAGCGTAGCCGAAGGGTCAACTTCCTCATCCATGAACGCGATCGCGTTTGGAGTTGAACGGAGAGCTTGCGTTTCAGTTGCGGAAAATGCCATCGGCAAGAATATCCTCTGCGATCGCCTGAACTCGGTCAAGGCCCGTTTTCAAAACCAGCAATTGACGGGCAGTGACCTGGCCTTCTTCAAAGGTTTGGCCAAAATTCTCTAGAGCTTCGCACTGAGCCAGGACGGCTTGCATTGCATTTTGATAATGTTTGAGTTTTTCTTCAATATTCCCCAAATGCTCAATCTTTTTCTTGGCGCGTTCAATTTTCGTTTTTTCTTTTTCCGTTAGATACTTTAATATGGCTGCGGCTCCAGCTCCAATCCCCCCAAAGATATAAGGAGCCATCGTTTCTAGTAAGACTAAAAAATCATTGTTAATTGTTGTTTGAGCGATGATCATAAACTTTTTGAGTTTTAATCAGAATTTGTTGCTGATACTTAATGTAAATAGAAGCAATGCAATAAGCACAAATGATCACCTGAAAGAATAATACGAAAAAGGACTCGTAACCCTTGAGTCTGATAAATTTATTGGGGTAATTGGGGACAATAAAAAACACTTCTCTGATTGCCGCTAATATAAATATGATTCCCGGCAATCGATCAACGGTTCTCGTCCGATCCAGAGAATAGAAGCAGCCGAGAGCCAAAAATAATCCAGCGAGAATAAATGAGGCAACGTCTACCAGTTCTGTAATGGCCATTTTCAACAATTAAATAATAATGATTTACCCTTCATCCATGTATTCAACTTTTAAGCTCCAGTCTAGAACCGGAACAGAAACTCCAGGATTGACTGCTGATATACTTGGCTTGGATCGATAATCAATGACTTGCTTGAAAGAAGCCTTTCTAATCGTGTATGGATTTAGCTCCAATCTAGACAAAATCGGCATTTCTTTGAGCATTTGCTGCTCTTTAGGATAAAGTCGGAATGAAGGCTCTACCACTGTAAATCCCCCACTATCATCGTGATGAACAAATCTAAACCAAGCCCAAGATCTAAACCCTTTTCTATCCTTCCAGTCGCTCCAATTGGCTAAAAAAGTAAAGCGGAAAAGAACGCCCTGTTGACAAGGGCGATCAAAAATTTGCCAATTAGGAAAGGCAGAAAGAGTGCCAAGGTCGAACCAGACTCCATAAGCATCAGTAAAATCTGCCATGATTTTCTAGATTAAAAGTGACCTCATCTAGATAATTATCAATTAAGGCTGGCCCTAATACGGCTTCCGCCCTTTGAATATATTCATCAGGCGTTATTTTGCCGTGCATCAGTAATGACAGAGCTGAAAATAGCCTTGTCGCTTGTTCTAGTCTTTCGCTTTTTAGCAATTCTCCTTCGCTTAAAGGAACTGCAATTGACAAATTAGAAATTATTCGTTGTTTGTAGTGCTGCATTTGAATTAATTAAAAGACAATAGAGCCTGTCGCATCGGCAATAGAGCCAGATGCAGAGGCGGGAGGATTATCCCAATATTCGGGAGAGAAACTGACAGAAACTTTCTTGAGACCCGTAAGAGTTGCCCCCTGCCATTCTGTTGTAATTTCTTTGAGTCTGGCTTCATAATCACCTGTTGTTGCAGCCGCCACTAACCGACCAAAAGGAATAGATCCAGAACGATTAGGATATAAATCATAGGTTCGGTCTGAAAAAGTGCTAGTTCGAGAAGAGGGTGTGGCAGTTTCCTCTCTTATAGAAGGTTTAGCAAGAGCGGGATAAAATCCTAATCCATCATTATCTGTTGCGGCTTGATCTTCCAATCCAAACACGACTAAAGAAGCTTGAATTAATTTCCCAATTTTTAAGGCTTGAACAGTTGCTTGAGTTCGATATTTTTCATCATCTGCTGCTGCCGCCGCTGCTGGAGTAATGCCAAATGGCACAACAGAAACAGGAATTAAAGCTCTTTCTTCTCCCGATATTTTACGTTGGACGGTATGAGTTCTTGTTCCATCTAAGTAAGCCTTGTAAGCAGTTCTTCCCGCGTCATCTAGTTTTTGATAGAAGGATTTTCCAAATCTTCCACCTGGTCTTCCTGGCATGATTTGCCTCCTGTAGCTATAGTTCGGGTTTTATTGTGTTCTCACTATAGCGTCAAGAATTTAGCAATGCGTAGACAGATTACTTCCTTAAATAAATAATAAAACTAAGCCACCGACTAGAGTGAATTTATGGCTTGAGCAAACTTAGACTCGTCAAAAACTACAGTCTGGTTTTTAACTAATGAAATATTGTAACTAAGCGATTCAACCATTAATACCGCGCCCGTGAAGTAAACATGAGTGTAGGGACGTTTACGAATGCCACCCATCGTTTTTCCTAAAACATTCATGTTAGGCGGGTCTACCGGGAACGCTCCGGTTTCATTTACGTGTTGTGAGAATCTAAGTTTTGTGTCGTCAAATGTTAATCCAATTACGTTAAAAAGCTTTTGATATAACTCTAATCCCTGAGCTTGACTGTGTACAAGAGAATAAGTTGAAATCCCTTGACTTTTATTTTGATAAACTGCACTAATCTTTCCTTTTGTCCACCTATAAGGAGTAGGAACTGCAAACTCTTGAACAATTCGGTTAGCGATTTGAGTCAATTCTGCTGTTGTCAATTTTTGGAGTGGAGTCTTTCCGGCATCCACCAAATCCCATCTTTCTGTTTTTCCAATTAATCTGAAAGCCAGCTTACCTAGCACGTATTGATAATTTGGATCGCGATCAGCTTTGGATTCTCTGAACCAAAGCCGGATCATCGGTTGTCCTTTGAAACTAATGTCATTAGTCTCAAGCGGGTCACGTTCTTGTAACGCTATACCTCCACTGCCACCCCATTCAATGTTGAGTATCTGCTGAATAATGTCTCGGTCACTTCCTGACAAAACATAAGATGTCTCTGTATCCGACCTATCTGGCCAATACTCAATAACACGAAAACCCGGTTGAAATTTCGGGCTAGGATTTCGCCATTCTAAATATCCAGGTCGAGTTGATTTGTCAGTGCGCCATCCTTCTGTTTCCCCGACTTTTCTGATCGGATAATTAGTCGTTAGTCCCGTTGTACCAACCCGATTGAGACCAAAACTAAAACCATTTTCCCAATATTCAAACCATTCCTCAAAGGTGAAATTATAGCCTAATCGCTCACCCAACAGATCGTGAGTAGTCTTTAGCAGGCTTGATTGCTGCATAATTGACCATTCAGCACCGGAAATCAGGTATCGCTTTCCCTTGTTCAAACTTTGTCCTGGAATCTGATCGAGTTTTTTATTGGGGCTGAACTCATAGACCTGAAAGTTTGGCGCATCCTCTAGACTGAAGACTTTGCCAGGAGCTAATCCGGCTGGCATTTGATTTTTTTCACCCAGTTTTCTAAGTGCTAATTCTTGCCAATTCTTTGGAGTCGCCACTGCTATCTTCTCCTTAGTTGTTAGTACAAACGAAAGCTAAATCAAACATACACATACTCAACAGACTCCCTGAACCCATCCCAAAACGAGTCTAGGAAGCCCTCTGTGAAGTTTTGAAGCTTTTGATCTTCAATTTTCTCGACCTTCTCTTCAATGTAGCCTGCGATTGACCAAGGTTTATTTCCCTCCTCTCCCCAATTTTCAATCACCTTATCGGCGTCTTTCCAGACGACTCCAATCGCTTTTTTGAATGCAGGCGGAGCTATCTTCCACCAGGCCTTAAACCCATGACGACCTTTGAGTAGGGCAAACCTCACTAATATCTGTTTGGCAACGGTAATCCCTTGATAGGCAAACTGGGAAATAGATTGCAGCATTTCATCTCGAATTTCAGGGTTAATGAGCCAGTTCAGTGCCAACCCACGTATGTTCACCTGAACTTTTGGCGGACTTGTAAAACCTCCCACGATCAGTTGCGCCATAGAGCGTCCAACAAAATCACCAGCCGGGCCGTACAGTCCATCAATCAATCCATTGATCTGAGCAAGCAGTTCCTTGTCGGTGTACTGAAAGTTGAAATTCCACAAAGTTTCTCCAAAATTCAGTCCAGCCTGAAGAACATTTTGAGGAGAGATGCCAATTTGATTGAGTACAAAAGCACCACCCAAGGCGGCAAGTGTTGCCAATCCTCCAGTAATCCATCCACCTGGCTTCTTAGCAAATGAGACAATCATCCCTTTATAATCATCAACTTTCTTGCTAGCTCCTTGAAGTAATTTACTCCAGTTTCCAAGCTGCTTCGTCAAGTTCCCAATCTTTCCAAGTAATTGATTAAGCTTGTTGGTTAATCCACTAATGCTAATACTTGGTAAAGTTAGTAAGTTAGCAATTGGACTGCCCAGTTTTTTGAACCAGGCTGCGTCAGACTTCTCTCCCACTGTTGTCAAGCTAGACGTGAGTGTTTCCGCTTTAATTTCCATTATTTCCTAGCACGATTTGAACGACTTCTTGATGGCTTAGAAATGTTGCCATCCTTGTCCTTTGGAAGTACAATCTCTGTTGATTGAGGCGTGGAAACTTGCTTTAACTCGGCTTCCTCTTCTTTCTCTAGATTATCTTGCTGATTAGGAACAGTTTTGGCATATCCTGACTCTAATTCCCCGATAAACTCTTGAAGTTTCCCCCCGCCTCGTCCTAATGCTCGCTCAACTGTGTCTTTGGTTAACTCTTGCTCTAAAGCATATCTGTAGATAAAAGAAATTAACTCGGCTTTAATATCATCTGCAATGGCTTGTACTTGCTGTTCTGGAGACTTAGGATCTGACGATTTGCGCTTAGATTCTGAGTCAAGCTTCTCTTTGTTTTTAGGTTTGGGTCGTCGTTTCTTTCTAACCATTATTTTCTGAGTATTTGTTTAACTATATCAATCAGATTCAGCCCCGAATTCTCGTTATAGATTTCGGTTAACACAGGTTGTTCTGTTGTATTCAAAAATCGAGGTAAGATTGTCTCCAAAGAGTCTTCATCCTTCAAGTCTAAAGTTTCTGTTAACTCCTTAGAAGTTGGCTTCTCTTCCGCCTTTTTAGAGGGGTCAAATCCTTTTCTCGCCTTAACGACCTTGTCTCTAGCTCCTAATGTTGGGTCAAAGGGCATTTCAACTTGATCAACCTTCTCTTTAATTGGCATTCCCAGCCATTCCATTAATCCTTGAACACCCCTTACACCCTTGGTTACAGCACTTAATATCTGAATATTAATCCACGCGGTGCGAACTAGGATTCCTAACCGGTCCGCAGAATCTCCTTTATTTTCAATTGAGTTTTCTAACAATTGTTTGAGGATAGCAGTGGCATTAACGGCTTCAGCCTCGTAAGTTTGATCGCCTTCTTTTGACTTGTTGATATCTCTAATCTCGACATCTACTGGATGAATTCCTAGATGGTCTTGCATCCGAATTTGAAAGGCAATAATGTCTAAGTAAGTTTTAAGAGTAGAAGAACCTTTGGCTTTCGTTGCAATTAGCCTGTTGGGTGCTTTCAATCCAGCATCAAGCACTTCACGAGCATCTAATACCTTGTGAATTTCGCGAATCATTTTGATTGATTCTCTACAACATTTATCCATATTTCTAGTGTTGAATGGTGGAGGTGAAGGTGGAATCTTTTTTTGAGTTTTTGTTGTTGACTCATCATAAAGATTATCCATGCAAGTATTAAATCTCTCTCGCCCTGACGTTCCAAGTATGTACATATAACTGCACCCAAACGGGCCGCAATAGGGAAGCGAATCCTTGAAAACAAAATCCTGAAAGTATTGACCTTCATCTGGATCATTTCTATCAGAAGCATAGTCGCTTGTAAAAATTCCGGTTGATAAATTTATAAAAAATTCATCCGTAACGACCTCAGAATTTATTAACCAATGATCATGTAATCGAAATCTTACGATTCCTGAACATCCTCCTCTCTCTTGAATTTTACGTCTAATATCATCAATAACACCTTCTGCATCTGGGCCTGATAATGTATCATCTCCTGTTGGTTTTCTCCTGTCTTCTTCATTTTCCTCGTCTTCCTCATCATCCTCACAATCATCTCTTGTGTAACTTATTCCTACTCCCACAAAACCAACAGTAATTGATTTCCTACAACCCTCTTCACCCTCAACACTAACCTCTATATCAACAGTTCCAAACTCGACTCCAATCTCACCCCCTTTAACTTCTCCTGTTCCTAAATCTAATGTTAAACCCCCGCTAACACCCAAGACATCTCCAGGTATTCCAATTTCACCAGAGACTGATAAATCAACTCCTTTTTTCTCAACATTAAAATCGACAGGACTCCAATCAATTCCATAGGATAATTCAATCGCATCTTGTTCAGATAATTCATATTCACGAGCAATTTCAAGCTCTGTTGGGTCAATTTTTAACTTTAATCCGTCATCTGTTTCATACTCAAAAGCCGTAGAAAAGCTAGGTTCTTCCTTTTTTTCTGTTTTACTCTTTGTGGATTTTCCAGATGCTTTCGTTCTAGCCATAGCTAATCTCTCGAACTGCTAAATTAATAGAAGTATCATTAATGGCTTGACACCATAGCTCTTCAGTTTCGCAAATGGGTTGACTATAAGCAACGGCTAGAGGCTGCAAAATAAATTGACCGCTTGAAGCATTGCTGGCAAAGTAGAAGTAGACAGACTCACTTGCATCTTGATTCTGAATCTCCCAAGAGGCTCGGTAAAGATTACTATCTAAAATCTGGGCTCCAGTCTTTCCAATTGTCACTGTCTTTTGTTGAGAAATAGAGGTGTTACGCCGGAGATTAATTTCCTCAACTTCAATTCGCCAATCCCCCTCAATTTGTACTTTGTCAAAAGGTTGAAAAGATGTAATATCGCCGTTTCCAATAGTTCCATTTCCATAATCGACTACCTGATATCCTATCTTTGAATTTCGTCCAAGGATTTTAATCTCATTGGTTGTAAAGTAGGGAATAATCACAGGAATTTGAGTTCTACGCCCTCTGTTTTGTAAAACTATTTCGCTAAGATAATGCCAACTATTATTAGCCCATCGATAAAATGCTAGTCCCGTCTTAGGGGCTTTCTGCTCTGTCTTCATCAGTTCAACATTTTTCTCGGCTGCACTCATTTCTGGATAAATTTCAGGGAACGGGGCTTTGGTGAAACTCGGTAGGTAAACGTCCAGTCGGATTGATTCAATCACGACATTGACAGCGAATCTTTCTCTGGGATCTATTGCACCAAGTAGATGACTGACCTCATCTTCAGCCGACCATATAGCAGTGATATCCGTTGAAGAGGACTGATCGACAATATAACCAAAATTGCCGGATTCTCTCATCAGCTTAAATACTCCTTACCCTTAGAAATAGACCCATTTGCGAGGGTGATTACTAAGGGATAATCGGTCATCGTGACTTCAATCGTGACTGGAGTGGGTAATGGAGTATCACCAGACGTGATTGAGTAGGTGATATAGCGATTATTATCGGGATCACTATTCACGTCCCGATCTAACTCTAAATTTGATTGGTGAACCGCTAGATGAACGAAGGCATCACAAAGGCTACTGCGATCAAAAGGGTAACTACCCGTTCCAGTCTGAAAAGGAACGTTAGTGTACGGCTCTGAGACCACAAAAACTCCATTTACAATCGTTCCGGTTAACTCTGTTACTTCTACTAAGATTGTTTCAGCTTCTTCGTCAGTCGTGATATTTATGCGGTCTAAAGCATTCGGATTATAAGTATTGTTTTTTTGAGTTTCAAGAATCTTTCGAGCCATTGACAGTGTCAATTCCTCAAGTTTTGTCTCTGTGCTAAAGTCAGGGTAAATTCCTGTGGAGGGCAGATCCATATGGCTCCTATTAGTGGTGGTGGTGGTTCTAGTTTATCAAATGAAATTATTCAAAAACTGATTGACGGTTTATCTAATAATCGTGGCGTTCCGGCCTATCGATATTCTAAAGTTGTTGAAGGTGAAGTTCAAAATAAAACTTTAGTTGTACCTGCTACCGCTCAACAAGTTCTGAGAGAAGTCTGGATTAAAAATCTTTCTGAATTTTGGGTAACATTATACTGGGCTGATGACCAAATTGATTTCATTCCACCTGACGGATTTTATTCGGATGCAGCAGATGGAGGGATAGAATTATCGTTAGAATCGTTGAATCTTGCCAAGATTAAAATCACACTCAGAAGTGAACAGCCTATTGATTATGAGTTATTTAATTAAGGATTTTAAGAGATGAGTAACTGGATTATTAATGGTCAAGATTCACCCAATTACATTCCCAACTATTCAGCTCCTACAGTTAAAGATATTAGTGAGACTGCGGCGGATGTAATTCCAGCCGGAGGAGCCGGACGAGTCGCTTCTATTTCTGTAACAAGTGATTCTTCAATTGTCTGGGTAGCTTTTGGGATGACGGTACAACCGGGAGTATTTTGGCACGTTAAGCTCCCTCCCGGCTACAATAACAATGATTTTAAATTATCTTCCCAGACTGTTTCAATGGCTTGCGAGACGGGTCAAACAGCTAAAGTCTCAATAGGAATTGCAGGATAATGACTGAAAGCGGATGGATTATTCCAGGTGAAAATGAAAGCAATCACACTCACACGAAACTCGGAAAATTAGAAGCGGAATTAACTCATAATCCTGGCTATTTCTCTATCAAGCCATACAATCAAGCATACGATGATGGTTCTTACCTTCAAGGCTGGTACGACGGTGTCGGTAGAAAGCTGTCTCTTTTTGTCAGAGAAGCAGATGGAAGCCAAAGCCCACTTAACGTTATCGACTTATTTGGCTCCGAAGTTTGGCATCAAGGGAACCTGCCAATTGAATCGGGTACATTTACTCCTAGTTTTCTGATTTCGAGAGGAGATAAACCTACTTATCAACATCAATCTGGAA
Source organism: Cyanobacteria bacterium J06592_8 (assembly GCA_038530755.1). Classification (GTDB taxonomy): domain Bacteria; phylum Cyanobacteriota; class Cyanobacteriia; order Cyanobacteriales; family Microcoleaceae; genus Capilliphycus. The sequence goes on from JBCBCI010000094.1 coordinate 9,319, forward strand.
GCTATTACCGAGTCGGAAACTTGGTTCATTTTTCAGTAAAAATTACCCTATCTCAACATATTGTATTTACCCCTTATGTAGTATTCATAACAGACTTACCCTTTGCTTGCGATTCAAGTCTTGTTCTTCCTAGTGTTGGGGTTGGATTCTATAACAACGTTAACTTACAGGATGAAACTTTATCGTGCTTGTTTACCGACAACATATCGAACACTCTAACTTTGTATGCCGTTCACACAGCTAACTCTACTGCTCAAACTTTAACTTGGGATAAAATACTAGATACTTTTGAAATTTGGGTAAGTGGAACCTATGCAATATAAATATTTTATTGATCAATTATCGATTGGTTCAAATTTAATCTTTAGTGTTCTTCGCAAGAAAAGATTGTTTGATGAACAGGGCGAAGAAATACCCTTGGCTGACTCGATTGCTAACTTTCGATGCACCCTCACGCCTAGCTTAGATATTGACTTCGAACTTGCTAAACTCTCAGCAGACGGGGCGGAACTTAACCCCGAATTGATCGCCATGATTGACAACGAACTCAAGCAAACGCTCCAAATTTGGTGGACACCTGAACGAGTTCTTGCTTATGAGGAATTACAACAACTCCAAAACCCGATTAACTAACTTCGGAACCGTCAAAAGTCAGTCAGTCTGGGGAATGTAGCCCTATTTCTGACCAAATTAGCGATGGGCTTGGCGATCGCCTTACACCCAACCCCAGCCCGATCACCAATATTCATCCATGAAAAATTCTTCCCCATCCACTACGCGGCCCATCAGCTAACCAACGATACTTTAAGCTTTCGTAGCTGAATAGAACATTTGAGCCATCTAGTCTGTTGCCGTATTCTCCAGAGATGGGGTAGCCGTAGGGGTCATGTACGATGAATCCGTCTTTGTACTCACCAATGACTGTGATCATGTGGCCGCCTGTCGGCTGTTTGTACCATCCCCGGTGCAAAATTCCGATTACGACTGGGTGTCTTTTCTTGAGTTGAGCGGATAAGTGATCGAAGTCTAGGTCGTAGTGGAAACTTGATTTGACTCCCCTATCCCACAGCATATTTGTGTGAGCGGCATGATTCACTGTGTCTCCATAACCTTCAAGACAAGCGGCGTAATCATCATCATCTTTAAATAATCCAGGTTTCAATCCTTCAACCGCCATTGCACAAGCGGAGATGTTGCAGGTTCTATGTGGGTCTCGTTTGTTATCCCGTTGTGAGTAGTACGGGATATTGTTAAGTCGGGTGATGGTTTCAATATCGTTAAGGGTTGAAGTGTTCATAATCAAAAGTTGTATGTCATCCTACCCCTAGTTTCTCTGTTGTTATCGGTTACAGACTTCCTGCAAATAGGTTATTTTTTTGAAGTCGTAACAAAGTAGATGCGACTTCAGGTGCATCAATTTACTTTTGATTTAGAGGTGTCCAATCTCCAACGGGAACAAATGCTGCCCAATAATAGGGATGTTGATACTGCTCGGAATTCAACATCTCTAACTGGGTTTGTCTTAATGCCTCAGAACGTCCTTGCTCTTGTAGCAGTCGTTGATAATATTTAATCATTAATTCCTTTGTTCCTTCATCGTCAACTTTCCACAAACTCATCAGTTGACTTTCTGCACCTGCTAAAGTAAAAGCTCGTCTTAACCCATAAACCCCTTCACCGTTTTCAATCTCTCCTAAGCCCGTTTCACAAGCGGATAATACCACTAATTTTGTCCCGCGTAGCTTTAAATTGGCGACTTCTAAAGCAGTTAGAACCCCATCTTCAGAACCACTTTCACGAGGATTAAAACCCGCCATCGCTAATCCTGAACGTAACAGAGGATTTTCTTGAATTGGGGTTGAGGGTCGAGAGTTTGTTGAGAACAAACCCACATTCTCATCAGGTGTAACTTGGGGGAGATTTGGCAAGAAAAAGCCATGAGTGGCAATATGTAAAATTTCCGGTGCTTTGACTTGTTTAACCTCATTTTCTGTAGCTTGATGTTCAGTAAAAACTGTGAAATCAGACCTTAAAGAGGTGATCACTTTAGCTTCTTCTGCTGTTCCAGGCAAGGGATTGAAATTGAGATTGAACGCTGTTGAACGTTTGTTGCTCCCACGAGTGTTGGATAAAGTAACAACTGTCGATTTGCCAGGTTGTTCATAGTTAGGATTGGCGAAAATAACGGGTGATTGAGTGGGATTATATTTATTTTGTAACTTAATTAAATCTCGTCCAGTGGTTAGATAAGTGATTTGATAGTTTTCAATTAGATATTGATTGTTTTCATCAACTAATGCAGCAAACGGAATTCGGTTTAACTCAGCATCCGGTGAAATAATAATATGATTAACATCCCCTAGTTTTTCTCGAATCGGTTTCATCAACAGTTCATCAAGAGAACGAGCGGATTTCTTCATCAGACTTAAATGTTCCTTCAAAACTAGATTTTGACCAAATCCAAGTCGCTTAAAATATGCTTTGTGAATAGGTTCAGTTTCTCCTAAATCAACCCATTGAGGTGTACCTGAAGATTTGAGAATATAAGCTGCGTAATGAGGCTTTCCCCACTTGTTAGTTTTAGCATCAAACGGTTTATACAAAACTAATTCAACTAATGCTGTATCTTTAGGAATTAATTGTTGTATACCTTCAATAGTAACAGGCTCGGAAAACGTTCTAAATTCAGAACTCCGACGAGAAAGTTCAGCTTCCAAGTTGTCTGCTTCTTTTCTTAACGTTGCAACTTGTTGACGGTATTGTTCTTGGGGTAGATTTTCAGGTTTGTTGTAAATGAGAGTAGCTAGTTGAGTTCTAACGGATTGTAGTTGATCTAGAAATTGTTGATTTTCTGGAGTAATATTTTCTCGAAATAGTTGTAAATCATTTGTCACCACATCTAAAATTCGACCTTTGCGACGAAGAAGTGTTGTTAGAGCTAAACGAGTTGATTCTGAGTTATTTGGTGTGTTTTTTATATGTAAAGAAATCGCTCTATAAGTTGAAGCTAAAATCATTTTCATTGAGTCTTGTTTCTGTCGTTCTGAACCCGTTGCCAAGAGAACATTTAGGTTTTCTTCTTCAACATTTAATCCTTGGCTTAGAAATTTAATCGCTTCCTCATATCTTCCTTGGTAATTATATAGTAACGCTAAATTGTTCAAGCTTGCTGCGACATATGAATGCTCTTCTCCTAATAACTTCTTTATCATCTCTAAGGCTTGCAAGTATAGCGACTCTGCTTCGTGATATCTTCCTTGGTTTGAGTATAGTACCGCTAAACTGTTCAGGCTTGCTGCGACAGACGGATGCTCTTCTCCTAATAACTTCTTAAACATCTCTAAGGCTTGCAAGTACAGCGGTTCGGCTTCTTCATATCTTCCTTGGTAATTATATATTAACGCTAAATTGTTCAGACTACTTCCGACATATTGATGCTCTTCTCCTAATAGCTTCTTTGTCATCTCTAAGGCTTGCAAGTACAATGGTTCGGCTTCTTTATATCTTCCTTGGGAATAGTATAGTGCCGCTAAATTGTTCAGGCTACTTGCGACAGATGGATGCTCTTGTCCTAATAGCTTCTTTCTCATCTCTAAGGCTTGTAAATAAAGCCGTTCGGCTTCTTCATATCTTCCTTGTCTGAGTATAGTCCCGCTAAACTGTTCAGGCTATTTGCAACAGATGGATGCTCTTGTCCTAATAGCTTCTTTGTCATTTCTAAAGCTTGCAAGTACAGCGGTTCCGCTTCTTTATATCTTCCTTGGAAATCATATAGTGACGCTAAACTGCTCAGGCTTGCTGCAACATTCGGATGTTCTTGTCCTAATAGCTTCTTTGTCATTTCTAAAGCTTGCAAGTACAGCGGCTCTGCTTCTTTATATCTTCCTTGTGAATAATATAGTCCCGCTAAATTGTTCAGGCTTGTTGCGACATATGGATGCTCTTGTCCCAATAGCTTCTTTGTCATTTCTAAGGCTTGCAAGTACAATGGTTCGGCTTCTTTATATCTTCCTTGAGATTCGTATAGTGACGCTAAATTGTTCAGGCTTGCTGCAACATTCGGATGTTCTTGTCTTAATAGCTTCTGATATATTTCTAAAGCTTGCAAGTACAGCGGCTCTGCTTCTTTATATCTTCCTTGGGAAGAGTATAGTGCCGCTAAACTGTTCAGGCTTGTTGCAACAGACGGATGCTCTTGTCCCAATAGCTTCTTTGTCATCTCTAAGGCTTGCAAGTACAATGGTTCGGCTTCCTCATATCTTCCTTGGGAATAGTATAGTGCCGCTAAATTGTTCAGGCTTGTTGTAACAGACGGATGCTCTTGTCCCAATAGTTTCTGTCTCATCTTTAAGGATTGCTGATAGAGCGGCTCTGCTTCCTTATATCTTCCTTGTGAATGATAAAGTAACGCTAAATCATTCAAGCTAGTAGCAACAGACGGATGCTCTTGTCCTAATAGCTTCTTTGTCATCTCTAAAACACGTTCTGCTATAGGTATGGCTTCGTTGTATTTACCTTGTTGATAAAGTTGAATAACTTGTTGTGCGAGTCGGTTGGCTTCTTCAAGTTCAGAAGATTGAGGAGGAGATGATATTGTTTCTTGTTGTTGAGGAGATTGTTGAATTGGGGAAGAGGTTTGATTTATCCAAGATGGAACAGGAACTTTTGGGTCTAATAGCTGAAGTTGATATCTAGAAGAATTAGCCTGTCCCCTGACAGGTAGAGGTATTGTAGTGAGGATTCCAGAACATCCAACAAAAACAGTTAGGCAGAGAAAGGGTTTAAGAACAGTTCGCTTCATAGAGTAGATGCTAATGCGACGCTACACTACAACTTACATCCAACAGATACTCAGATATGCAATTTATAGTTAACTCTAACAAAGCAAATTTGTTTTTTTTAATTGGTGCATTGATTCCGGGCTAACTGCTGATAGCTGATGGTTGTTTGGTTTTTAACTCGGTCTGTTTCCGTTGCCTTGCTGACTCAACAAATACTCCCAGATACGCTGACACTCCAGTTGCAGTCCTCTGATTTCAGCTTGCATCTCTCGAATTGCTGCCCGATCTTCGCGAGCAAGTTCTCGGTCTATCCTTGCCACTTCGACTAAACCCTGAACCGCTTGGTTAAGCCCAACTCCTCGACTTCGCTCGGAGTTGGCACTGAGCGTAGCCGAAGTGCCAACAATAGAACTGGTGTTGATTTCCTGCTGTTGTCTCAACTCCACTAGCTGGCTGTCTAGTCGTTGATTGCTTTCTCTGAGTTGGTTCTCTAACTCGTTAATACGATCACTACTTGTCATCTTGGTTCTCTCCATATTTTCCACAAACTTAAAGGGTGTCCAGTTGGACACCCCCTAATTTATTCCTCTGAGTCGTCTGGCTTGCTGTTGCCTGACTCATTGTTGCCTGTCTCATCCTTTTCTGATTCGTCAATACTTTCAGATTCAAGGGCTTCATCTATCAATACTGAGACAAAGTTTGATATCGTTCTTTTTTTAGCCTTGGCTATTATCTCTAACCGTTTCTTGACTTCAGGTTCAACATAGACGGTTATTCTGGCTAGGTTGGTTTTACCTCCCACATCATTAGAGTCTACGAATGTTGCCACCACAATGTTACCTCACGACGTGTATAGCTACCATGCTAGCGTAGACTGACGGAGGCTAAAACAGGTTGACAACAAGCTAGCAATAAGCTACCGTAGCATCAGGTAAAAAGTTAGCTCACTGGTGCAAGGTTGGTCGCCATCGCCAGTGAGCTATAAACCCCTAGTTCACTAAGGAGTTGAATTTATTATGACATCAGAACGATTAGAGGACAAACCGCTTCGAGAACTCAAGGCGATTGGCTTCGCCACTGCGCTTCGCGCAATCGCTACTTGTCATCTTGGTTCTCTCCATATTTTCCACAAACTTAAAGGGTGCCCAGTTGGACACCCCTAATTTATTCCCCTGAGTCGTCTGGCTTGCTGTTGCCATTGTCCGAGTAGTTATTACTGGAGTCATCACTGGGCTTTTCAGGTTTAGATACAACCCCTCTATCTTCTAAGGCTTCAAAGATAAGGACAGAAACCATATTTGCAACACTGCGATGCTCCTCATTAGCCATTTTGTCTATCAGTTCCTTGATTTCAGGTTCTAAATAGATACTGACCCTCCTTAGCTTTGTGGGCATTTCAGAATTTAAAGTAACCATTGACATTTTACTTCAGAACGATGTAGACTACATTATCAATGGTACATCACCTTAGTTTACTGTTATTAACTTTACCAATTGGTACTTGACTGTGATGCACCCATACAACTCAAAACCCACTGGTGGGTGCCGGCAAGCTTTCAACCAGTGGGTATATAACCCCAATATGAGGTATTTCAAATTATGACATCAGAACGATTACAGGACAAACCGCTCCAAGAACTCAAAGCGATCGCGCTTGAGGAATTGAACCTGAGCAAAGACGAGATCCGAGAATTCGGTAAACTGACCCACAAAGCGACTTGGGTCAATGCAATCCTTGAACACCGAGACGGACTCAAACAACTTTCACTCACTGATTCAGTCAGCATCCAGGAAAATACAGAAGATTCACCTGCTGCAATCAAACCTGTAATGAGCGAAGTTGAAGTCAGTGCAGATGATACGGAAATTTCTACTCAATCAAAAGCGATCGCACACAGCCAGGGAGATGCGATCGCCAATGTTCAAACACTGAGTTACGAGCAAAAGAAAACTTTATGTTCTGAGGTTGATATTACCACAGTCGAGGCTGAACCTGTTAGTTATCAAGTCATTTTAGAGCCTCCAGAGGGACTTGAGCCAGTCAACACTAACAAATTTTTCCAGACTCCCAAACCCAAGAAACTCCCATTTCAAGATTTTTTCGTGCGGCTGTTTTCGCCACCGAAAGTATTCGAGACTCCGCAATTGGAATTGGAGAGGCTCGGCCTGACCTGAGACTATTACTCAATCTGGTATTAATGGGATTATTTGTCTGCGGATTCATCACCGGAAATCGCTTGAATCCAGTGGAAATAAACATCCTAAAAATCGAGTTTCAGTCCAAATGAATCTGTTATTTTTGTCAAATTTTCAATCAACAATAGGAGTTAACAATAATGCTAGATTGGTTATTCGGAGCAGACGAAGCTAGTTCAGAGCCTTATGAAGTTAGGCGGAATGGTTCTGAGATGCACATCATCGATCAAGAGACAAGTGAAGTTGTTAAATATATGGGAATGAAGTATGACCATTACAGCAATCCTTGGCCTCAAGATGCCAGAAACTGGGAAATTATTCGGAACGAATATTACACCGATGAGTACGGGAGAACTCACAAAGTCTACGGCTACAAATACATCGGAGATTAGGTAAGTGCAACGCGGGAATATTGGTGGTCTTTACGGTTGGGTGTAACCGTGTTTAATTACTAGGAGAAAATGCAATGCTTGACCTTGTACAAACATCAGATTTTGGATTTGCAGTTGCACCAACAGACGGAAGCTTTTCCGGTCTGGATGCGACGAACGTTCACAAAACCAGTGCTGATAATGCCATCACTCCCGATAATCCAGGCAGTTGGGAGAGTTTCCGGTATGCTCCGGTGATTGATGAGGCTCGGACTTTTACCGAAGAAGAAGCCCAGGCATTAACCGACTTTGCAGACGAAGCTCAAAAAATGACTCCAGCCACTCGCAAAGCTTACCGGGCTGCGAAGAAGCTCACCAAACTTTCAACTGAAGTCAACGAGGCTCACGAAGACTACCGACGGATAGAAGGGGGGGAAGAACACAAAAAGCAGCGGTGTAAAAACGAGTCAGCTAAATACCTACACGGACTGCGACCCAAGTACGCACGACTGGGTAAGGGTCTAGAAAATGCGGATAAAAAAGCAGAGGCGACCATTTCTCGTCTGATGGGAGTGTCTGCGTAATATTTCTTAACAAAATCAAGGGAGAGGGGTTAAACCCCTCTTTGTCACATGATGAACCTTGCCAAAGTCTACCGATTTACAACCCTTGCTTTACTGATTGCGGGAGCCTGTGCCATTCCGAATTTTCTAGGCTACGCATGGAGGGAATTAACCTTACTCGCCATCGTTGTTAACGTGGTTCTGACCATCGTTATCTGTGCTTTGGTTGCATTTAACTACCTGAACCGAGACAACGATAAACAGTGGAAATCTAAGATTCTTTCTAACTTCTTTATCGGATTATTTCTCACCGTTGGAGGACTATTACAGTGGATGTAATTAATCCCAGTTCACATAATAAAGCCATGCTCTGGAATTGGAATCTTGTACATGGCTTATCAATATTCGGGTGCATTTCTGGAGTAGCCGTCTTCACAGTCACTCCCTTTATCACAGAGAATAAAACACTCAGAGGATTAGCCGTTGGTTATGGTTTAGTCGCCAGTGGTTGTGTAGAAATCTGCTATAACCATCTCAACAAAATCGCACCGAGAGTCAAGACAATTTACGACAAAGATACCGCAAGTTTTCGCAGCGAAACCCTCGCTGATTATCATGTCGCTCATGTCACTAATGCCGTCATTGGAGACTACTTTGTTAACAGCAGAAAAGGCAGTTTAGAATCCGAACTTGACAGCGAACTCATTGAAGCGAGTACCGAACCGAACTATCAAGTTGAGCCGAGCCGAACTCCGACAAAACAGGAGAGTTCGGCGATTGAGCTGGGAAAACGAACCGAACCGACTCAGGAGTTCGGCGACATTGAACCGAACCGAGCTGAGGTGATTAAGGTATTGCAAAGTATGGAAGCTGGAGAAACTCAAACTGAAGCAATTTATCGGATATGGGGTGCAAAAAAAGGCAGTTCAAAAGCTTATAAAAATGCACTGGCTAAGTACAAAATGATTGAGGCTGAACTTGAGGAAGATTAAACCCTAAAAGTCCAAGAGATTGTTGGGACTCTGACCACATGACAAACCTCCTAAACACATCGAATTTAGACAGATTCCGAGTCCGTCTGAGCTAATGAAAAACCGAATCTCCTCGCTTTTTTTGATGTATCCGTCTCACTTGTCAACCTTCCTCAACTTAGAGTTAAGATTAGATCTTAGAATTCAATGAGGGTGATACTTTAAGCTGTATCTGCATTGATTTTTTCATCAGGTTTACTGCTAGGCCAGGGTGTTTAAGTGAGCGTTTGCTAGGAATTTTCCACCTCTGAGATCAAAAAAGGGAATCTATAAATGATTGCTTCTGTTCAAAGGAATTTTAAGGCTGATCAATTAGCCTCACTTAACCCTGGCCTCAATCTGAACTCTAAACACTACCAAGAATTAGTTCATAGGCGAGGGTTAAATCTTCACTGGGTTCAAATCAATTGTCACAGCGTTGATGCTCAAACGGCCTCAGAGCAGTTAGGCTATCGAGCCTACTCATCCGGCATCTTACTCAAGGGTGTAGGCTCTCAAGAGCAATTTAAACCGGATACCCCTTGGAAAAGTCAAGACGGCAAAAGACCTAAGTATCGCTCTTGTCGAGATGATGATGGCTATGATGCCATGTTGCCAGCTCATCCAGACCATCCTCAATTTTGGGATGACTTAGAGGAGTTAAAGAATCACTGTTATTGGATCAATGACGTTCCGTTCTTGGTGATCACAGAAGGCTTCTTTAAAGCGATCGCTCTGACTTCTAATGGCGTTGCCACGATTGCCATCTTAGGGGTAGAGCAAGGACTAACATCCGGTAAATGTGACCCACAAGGCAAGCGATACCTGGTTGAGATTTTAGAGAGGTTTGCAAGGGCAGGTTTTGGATTGATCATCGCCTTTGATGCCGACTGTGCTAGAAAACGAGGTGTAATTGAGGCACAGTTGAAACTCGCTCATCAGCTCTGTCTATTTCAAGTCCCGGTCTACAGCATTACAGGACTGTGGCATGAAGCAGAGGGTAAAGGAATAGACGATTATATTCAAATGAACGGATACGAACAATTTCGAGACGAGGTTCTATCCAAAGCTGAGACCATTGAGGCTTGGAAAGAAAAGCATCTTGCTGTTTTAGAGAAACAGTTTCACAAAAGTACACATCCTCATAGTCCAAACGAGATCGCAAAAGAAATTGCTGAGGACTACTTTAATCAGCTAGCGTTCAATAACGAAACGGGAGTCTGGATGCGGTATGAGGCTGAGGAGAAAGGAGTCTGGTCGCCTGAGACCGATACTTATATTGAATCAATTGTCAGCAATATTCTGGACGGTAAAAACATCAAGGTTAAGACTCATAATTACATTGTTAATGTTGTTAAGTCTCTGAAAATCTGTCCGGGTATTATCAAACGAAAATGGCTAGAACGAAGTCCGAGTGAAGTTTTACCCTTCCATAATGGAGTTCTAGATATTGCGACAGGTCGAATGCTAGAACACTCACCTGAAAACTATTTAACCTGGTCAATCCCTCGTCAACACAACCCAGAGGCGAAAGACTGGAACAGTATTAGTGAGTGGTTAGACTTTGTTTCGCAAGGCAATAAGGCGGTTAGAAACCTATTAATTTGCTTTGCTAACGCTGTTTTGAAGGGACGCTCTGACTTACAGAAGTTCATGCACTTGATCGGGCTAGGTGGAAGTGGAAAAGGAACTTACAGTCGCCTGTTGATCGACCTAATTGGCTTGATCAACACCTGTAGTACCAGTGCCGAATTATTCTGTACTAACCGATTTGAGCCGATTAACGCTTACCGGAAACGGCTATTGTTATTCGCCGATGAGCAAGTGTTGCCTAAAAATATCAGCAACTTAATGAAAGCAGTTGGAGGCGATCACCTCAGAGGAGAGCAGAAAAACAAGCCAGCGTTTCAGTTCAAATTTGATGGCATGGCACTGATGATTTCTGAACACCCAATTGCTCAGGGTACAAAAGGCAATGGCTGGAAACGTCGAGTGATTTCACTGCCCATGAATGTTAAAGTAGCTGACCAAAAACGACGCGACCTCAACAAAGACTTTCAACCAGAGCTAGCCGCCTTCACTAATTATTTACTCAGCCTAGATGATGAGTTTGTCACTGAAACCTTACGAGGTGCTGGCAGCTCTGCTATCTCTCAACTCTCTTTCTGGCAGTCGAGAATCCGAGAGGACTCTATCGCCGCTTGGCTCAATGACCGCGTCATTTATGATCCTTGTACCTCTACTCCAGTTGGACGCGACAAAAACGAGGCTGATCAAAACGGGGGTCAAGTCACGACGCTGTTTGGTAGCTACTCTCAATACTGCCAAGAGTCCGGCAATCAATCCAAAGCAATTAAAAACTTTAGTCCTGACTTGATTGAGTTATGTCAGTCTATTTTGGACTGGGATGTTCAACGAGTCCGAAATGAATCTCACACCCGTATCACTGGACTCCGACTTAGAAACGAGGTCAGAGATCACTCAATTCTTACCCATGAGCAATCATTAGTTGAGCTGGCTGCAAGCAAAAAAACAAGTTCCTGTCAGCAAACCTGTAAGCTGGAACCCCCAATAGATAAGGAACCTGTCAGCACTGTCAGCCCAACACCAAACTGGATTGCTGGTCAGCACTTAAAAATCAAATGGGAAAATTCACGATATCAAAATCAAGTTGGTGAATTTCAAAAATGGGAGAAGCCAGGAGTAGCAATTGTGAGTGGACTCCAACCTGAACCTATTCCCTATCCTGTGGAGTTTTTAGAAGCCACTGACGAGCCACTGACCCAGAAGAAACCGCTTAAACCTGCGATCGCCAAGCTCACGGACTCCGAGAAAGATGACTGGCTCTATCGCAATCGCAACACCAAAAAAGCCATCTGGGTAGAGTTAGACAATTACACTGGAGTTGCCAAGCTGTTAAATCCAGGAAGTAAAAGCGATACCTACTTAGTAGACTTGCCGGACAAGTGGAATCCAGTCAGGGTTGAAGTGCGTCACATTTGCGTTCTGCAATCTCAACTCGGAAAATTTAAGCCCAAACCTCAACCGCCAGAAGGGGAGCAAGTGGAGTTGAATCTAGAAACCGTACCTGAGAATGAGACACCAGCCAAACGGTTTAAACGGTTAGCAAAAAAACAAGGGATTAAGCTCAAGCCGGGTGATTTTAGCTTTGACTCTCTTCTAGAGAAATATAATCACTCAAACTTCAAAGACTTCACCGATGAGGAGTTCACCGAGATTTCGGATGTTTGGGAGCAACAAATTAAGAATGCAGAGAAGTTTATGGAAAGTCAAAGCCTAATGAATTACCTAGACCATTAGCGATCGCATCAACTCAACTTAAACACCCATGACCAACAAACCCAAACGTCGTAAGGGTCAAGTTGGGGTGTCAGCTTATAACGGAGTTTTGCGGCTATCACTTCCTCGCTTTTTGTACGGAGGCAAGCGTAAGTATCTGTACTTGCGTTTGGCTGATAATACCCAAAATCGCAAGTTTGCTGAGGCTAAAGCCAAACAGATTGAGGCTGATATTCTCTACGAAAGATTTGACCCCACACTTGATCGCTATCGCCCTCAACAAGCGGTGAAAATTCACCCGCCGCAAGTTAAAGTAAGCCTTGCCCAAATTTATGAGCAGTATATAGAGACCAGACATTCAAGAGTCCGGCCAGGAACCTGGAAGAACAACTATCAGGTGATGCTTAACCACATTAAGCGATCACCCTTTGCAGAGGTTGACCCAAACGATGAAAGCACAGGTTATGCTCAGAAGTTTTTTGACTGGGCAAGTCAGAAATTAACTCCTGATACCTGTCGCCGATTAATGACTCAACTTAATGCCTGCATAAATTGGGCGATTGAATCTAAGCGAGTTGAGCTAGTCCGTTCACCGTTTGAAGGGATGGCAACTAAGGCTAGAAAACTGATTAAAGCCTCAGAAGAGGAAGAAACCGACATCAATCCGTTTACCCGATCAGAACGAGATGCCATCATAGAAGCCTTCAAGACTCATCCTCAGCACAGTCATTATTACTCCTATGTCTGCTTTTGCTTTTATGTTGGGGGTCGGCCAAGTGAGGTGATTGCCTTGACCTGGAGCGATATCGCAGAAGACTTAAGCCAGATCAACTTCTCAAAGGCAATTGTGGCTGGTGTTGGGGGAAAGCAAAAATGTGAGGGACTTAAAACCCAGAAAAAGCGGACGTTCCCGTGTAATTGTCAAGTCAAAGAGATATTAAGTCAAGTCGGTAGGACTAATAGAAAAGCTAATACACAAGTGTTTACTTCAGTAACAGGCAAGGTAATTGATATCGGTTATTTCAGAGAGATTTGGCAAAAAATCTTAGACGAGCTGGGGATTGAATATAGAAAGCCCTATCAGATGCGACACACCTTTATTACCCTCTGTATTGAAGCTGGACTAGATGCCAAAGATATCGCCAAGCTAGTCGGTAATAGTGCAGGAATAATTTACAAGCATTATGCGGGTTACAAAGCTGGGTTATCAGTACCGGAAATCTAGGCGTAAACTTAGCTAAATTCTAAAGTTTGGAGCGAACTTGGAGCGAATTTGGAGAATGCTCTAAGACAGTTAAAGCTTGAAAGTATTGATATATAGCAGTTTGAGAGTAAAGTTGAGAACCAACTTGAAATCGAGTGAGGCGAAAGCTTCCGAGGGTTCGAATCCCTCCCTCTCCGTTCTTTGAGACACACAGGATAAG
>JBCBCI010000095.1:0-22780 GCA_038530755.1 Cyanobacteria bacterium J06592_8
ACCTTCTGGCCACCACCCCATCACCCCATCACCCTATCAACCCCGGCAATTTTTAACTGAGAATGAAACAGCCCTGCCTAACTTAGTAGATGTTAAGGGGAGTCATTCCACTCTGGGGTTAATTCTTGAAAACTGTAATCTGAGGCAGCCGGATGGCAGTTGAGACAATTATTGACAGAGATAGATTGAGAAAATTGGACACGGGGATGAATTGCTTTGAAAAAACGAGAACGTTCAACTCGATAGGGGAGGGGTTCTTCTTTGAGGTTTATCGGACGGGAGAAGGTTTGTAGGTAGTTCCAAATCAGAATCCGAGATGGATCGACCAGAGGGGGAAGCTGACGGCCATAATGTTGGCTATCTTGGAGGATTTGTCGCCAAGCTTGAGAGGGTAATACTTCTGGAGGTAAGGCAACGTGACAGCTTGAACAGTTTTCGAGATAGAGTTGTTGAGAGAGTTGATACCGAGGCGGAACCCAATCTACCGTAGCGATTTGATTAGAGGGGATAAGCTGGAGGTCTGCTGGATTCTGAGGAAACGGTGTCGTTGAACTCTGTGCCGCCCAATTGCCGAGTAGTGAGAACAGAAAGATTCCCAAGGTAAGAACTCCAACTGAACGGAGTCTGAGTCTGGAAAAATACCGTCGAATATTAGACATCGGCGGTCTGATGGATGACTTTTGATTCACGGGCTGTTTTCTCAAAGTTGATCACTCCATTCAGCGTTTTAACACTTGATTTTTTCTTGAGCAATCTGCTAGTTAATATTAAGCTGCATTCCTTCTCGTGCGACAATTCCTGCGGGAAAAACCGCTTGCACATCTGCTTCGACTTGATCGAGAAAGTCATCATTGTGAGAGGGATCATGTTGGTACATGACAATTTTTTTCACCCCAGCTTTTTTCGCGATTTCCACACCGACTTCCCAAGTTGAATGTCCCCATCCGACTTTTGGGGTTTGAGGATGATGGTATTCTTCGTTGGTGTAGGTGGCATCGTAAATTAGGACATCGGCATTGCGGGCAAGATGTAAAACATTTTCATCCAAGCGATCGGGAAAATGTTCGGTATCGCTACAATAAACCACACTATGTCCTTGCCAAGTGACCCGATACCCGATCGCGCCATTGGGATAGTTCAAGGGTGCGGTCTCGATTTTGATATCATCTAGTGATACAATGTCCCCTGGGACGATATCATAAAATTTTAGGTCTGATTGCATGACGTGCATTGGCACGGGAAAGTTCGGGTGAACCATCTGATCGACTAGCCTTTGTTCTATGGTGCTGCCATCTGGAGCGATCGCGCCATAGATATGAAAGTGATTGATCGGGATAAAGGCGGGGACAAAGAAGGGAAAGCCTTGAATATGGTCCCAGTGGGTATGAGCAAAAAACATATAGGCATTGAGGGGCATTTCTTTGAGTAACTCCATGCCGAGAACTCTTAGCCCGGTTCCGCCATCAAAGATTAAAAGTTTTTCACCCAAACGCATCTCTACACAAGACGTATTTCCACCATAGCGAATGGTTTGTCGCCCTGGAGTGGGGACGGTTCCTCTCACCCCCCAAAATTTCACGTAAAAGTCTGGTGAGGGGTTTGTTTCTATCTGAGCAGGTGAATCAGAAACTGACGACATCGTTGTGGTATTCAACCTTAAAACATAGGACTAAAAATGTGAAACTTGAGAACTTCACGATCACAAAACAGAAGAGTCATGCTCTCAAGTCTTCAACCGTTACACCCTAGATTTTGACTGTTGGTTGCTAATTGTCTATATCATTAACCAGTCTATTCTAGCCTTGAACTTCAACAATTCGATTTTTTTCGTCAACGAAGACGACTTTGGGACTGTGACTTGGGATTTCTTCTGGTGTCAACTGTCCTTCGGGACATGACAATAATCCGATCCCCCGCCATCCCCAAGCGTGCAGCGAGCGGCACCATTGAGTTCAATTGCTCCTGAACCCGCTTCTGCTGAAATGATGTAGGTAAAGAGCCGCTCCCCATTGGCAATATTCACGACTTGTACCTGCTCATAGACAAGCAGATCGGCCGCTTCCAATAGAGTTTGATCGATACTAATGCTACCGACATAATCTAGGTTGGCAGCGGTAATGGTGCAGTGATGAATTTTCGCCAATAGGAGCGTGCGATACATGGTTTTACCTCAAGCGATCATCGATACAATGTTTTATTGAACCGATTCTTGAACTGAGCCTTAACCTTTACTTAGATTGTCCAGCTTTGATGCACTCTTCGACGAGAGGATTGACTTGATCTACGTCTTTCCACCCTAAAATCTCAGTTACCTTTTTCTGTAGGTTTTTGTAGGTTCTGAAAAATTCAGCAATTTCATCTAGGCGATGGGGAGCAACATCTTTGAGTGATTTGACCTCGGTATAGCGAGGATCTTGGTCAGGAACACAAAGAATTTTTTCGTCGCGATCGCCACCATCAATCATTTCTAACATACCAATGGGTCGGGATGCGATTACACATCCTGGGAAGGTTGGCTCGTCCATCAGAACCATCCCATCCAGAGGATCGCCATCATCAGCCAGGGTATTCGGAATAAACCCGTAATCATAGGGATATTGTACGGAGGAGTAGAGCACCCGATCCAGGGCAAAAGCGTTCATTTTTTTATCGAACTCGTACTTATTCTTGCATCCGGCAGGAATTTCGATCAGTACGTTAATCAGACCCGGTTCTGGCTGGGGTGTAATCAGCGATAAGTCCACGAAGTCGTTCTCCAAGCGATTTTGCAACAGTTGTCCATCGAACTCTTCTGTTACATCGATAACAGATTTGAGTTGATGATCTCCTATGTAGCATTCTATAGCACTACGCGCAAGGCAGTATGCAGTAGCAGTCCAACAGGTGTAACGCTCACTCGTGATGAATGCTAACCAACAGAAGTCATTGTTGATGACAAAGGCTTTCGTGGCTCTTGCTCAGATCGAAATTTTAGAACTGATTGCACCAGTTGCGATCGCGACTGATGAATTTCATCTTGATTTTGACAGGATTCTCTCGATTCTGAGGAATCAGCTTACCTCTGAGGTGGACGCTCTCCTAAACCTGGCACTGAATAGGGAGGATATTGCCAAGTTGCTACTTGACTGGGGGAATAGTGAGCGATCGTTAGTAGAGGGATCGCTAAAGTGACTAGGGCAATCACTGTTCCTACGAAGTTAGCAAACCAGTCGCCAGAATGACTAGAGGGACTTGGAGGTTGACTGTCAGATTCCATATAATATTTTGGGTCGGCGTAGCGAGGGTGTACTCGTTTAATTATTTACTACATAACTATAGCATGAAATTATTGGATTTACTGCTCTCTCCAGAGGACTAAATCTTAGTATTTTCTGGACTTTTTCTCAGGATAATCAAGTTTAATGTTTTTTCTTTAGATGCTGTGATTTTTGATCCTTGATTTGCGATCGCAATTTTTCGGCAAATCTGGAGTGATGAATTTTGTTGAAATCTCACTAATGAAACTTCTGATACGAGATGACTTTTTGCAATATGATATAGCACGACGGCTTAAGCTTAGGACAAACGTTTATACACATCTCTAGTTCAACCTCAAAATTCTGTATTTTGTCTCCCTCCGCGTCTCATCCCTCCGCCTGCGACACCTCCCTTGGGAAGCAGGGCTGTTTCATTCTCAGTTAAAAATTGCCGAGGTTGATAGGGTGATGGGGTGATGAGGTGGTGGCCTGAAGGTTTAATTCCTTTCAAAAATAGCTTTTTGTTAATAAAAATCTTCCCGAGCTCCCTACCTCCCTACCTCCCTACCTCCCCACAAATCAAGTTTTAGGGCAACGAAACGACCCTGCCTTGGGAAGGGGGGCTTGAGAGGAACTAGAATGTAGCTTGTCCGCCATTATTGTGGGTGGAAGAGGCAGGGCAGCCTTTCCACGGTGAGGAAACCTCGCGCTTGAGCTAAACGCAAGTCGCAAGGCAAGCGCTTTGCCCTGTTCCCTGTTCCCAGCTTGCCTTCCAACCCGATTGATCTGTCCTAACCGAAGAACCTACTGCTGTTAATAGCCCTATATTCGAGCTTTAAGAGGAGGAGCGATGAATCTGGCTATAGAGTTCACTTACGACATCAAGGAGGATGAGGACCTGTTGCCATTGGGGAAGCTGAGGATTAGTGCTACTGGCTTGTTCAGCTTGCAAACGACTGTGTAGGTGTTGCAGGAGTTGTAGGCTTGAGAGGGAAGATTCATCAAAGCTATGAGCTTCAGAGTCTATTGGGTCAACATCTGAGTCCCATTCCTCATCACCGAGGTCAGGCAGATTTTCCTTCAAATCTTGAGCGGTTTCTGCCAAAATCAAAACTCGTTGAGCCATATTATCGGGAAGTTTTGGGCGTTCTGAGAGGGAGAGGCGAGACAGTTCGATCAACAGTTGACGAACCTCTTCTAACCATTCATCCTGTTCTGGCCAATTAAAGTAACGATTGAACTTGTTTGTGTTTTGTTGAATAATCTGTGCATTCTGCGCTAGAGGCATGGCTTCTGTTGCTACTTTTTCTGGAAGTCGCGGTAAGTCAGCCAGTGCAGCCCTTGCGATTTCGATCAACAAATCGTGAACTTTCTCCAGCCATTCAACATCGGAAAAATGGGAATCCAGTTTAGTCATATCTCCAGCAGGCACTCTCTCAATTTTTGAAGTTTCTCAGTCAGGATTTGATTGTCGAAAAATCCTCTAGAATTTTTCAATTCTATCCCAAATTTTATGCAGTTACACGCTCTAGGCGATCCAAAGTACATCTAAAGTTAATCTTCAAATGGTCTAAACTACCATCATAAGTTACCTCAGAGAACTTCACAATCGCTTCAGTCCTGTAGCTGTACTTATTTTTCCGTCAATTTCCACACACCGTCCCAACTTTCACTGGGGGGTTTTGTGGTTTCATACAGGATACACCGATCAACATGAAGTTTAGCCGCTTTGTTTTTGGGATCAATATTCAAGACTGCTAAAAACTCTCGCTTTGCATTTCGGAAAGCTTCTTTAGCTTGAGCCGCAAATTCTTTTTTTGCTAAATCAATTAGCTTTCTAAGCTGAGGAAGAACCATTTCTTTCGCTTCATCTTCTAGCATTTGCTGAGTGGCTGGGTTCTTGCTAAATTCCTTGAGTTTAACGATGAGTAGTTTTTTGGTATCACGAGGCGTAATCGCTTTCACGGTTTCCTTGACGTTGATGCTGGCTTCTTCAAAAGGCATTTGTCGCAACCCGACAAGATTCAGGCGATTGATTGTATTTTCTCCTAAAATCTCCAGGAGTTTTTCCAAAGGCCAATCTGACAGCATTTCTTCAATCATTTTCTTGTCATTGTATGACAATTTTCGCATTTGAGACTCGGATAATTCTTCTAATTCCTGAAGTAAGTTCACACAATCTTGATCGCTAAGTTTCTCTCGTGCGGGCTTCAGATAATAGTCTCGTCCTTGATGATAATGATCGATTATTTTTTGCTGTTCGGCGGAGAGAGGACGGGCAAGTTTTCCGTCTCGAATCCCGACTAATTCATAGATGGTGACGGGTTTACTTTTGCCTTTAACGGTGATGTAATCGAGTTCTCGAACGTAGAGACGTTCAGCGTAGGGGTGATAAGTATTTTCGCTAATGATCAGGTCGGTTCCGTATTGTTTACTCGCTCCTTCCAAACGGGAGGCTAAGTTGACTCCATCTCCAATGGAGGTTAATTCCATTCGTTTACTAGAGCCAATATTTCCACTCACGACTTCATCGGAATGGAGTCCCATACCAATACTAATCGGCAGTAATCCTTTAGCTACTCGCGCTTCATTAAAGTCTGCTAAACGGTAGCGCATTTCTACTGCGGCTTGCATGGCCATCCAGGGATGATCTTCTAAAGGTGCTGGAGACCCAAACACGGCCATTAAGGCATCGCCAATATATTTATCGAGGGTGCCTTTGAAGTTGAGAACGGTATCGACCATTTCCTCAAAATATTCATTGAGCATGGTCACGACTTCTTCGGCTTGTAGCTTTTCGGTGAGAGTCGTGTAGCTTCTGATATCGCTAAATAGAACGGTGACTTGTTTGCGTTTACCCCCAAGCCCAATATCTCCACTGGCGAGTAATTGTTCGGCGACTTCTGGGGTCATGTAGCGATAGATCAGATTTTTGACTTCTTTCTCGCCACTAATATCTTCCATCACCACCAGCACACCTCGAACTTTTTCGGGGTGACTCACATCGGACATGGAGTTAATGGAGAGGTTAATACTTTGGGGTTCTTCGGCTGCACCCGACAATAGGGTTTGGTCGGGATAATATTGTTGGCGATCTTTTTGATCTTGGGGATGAAGGGCGGTTTCAAACCATTTGGTAAAGTCCCCCTCTCGCAAATGAATCAAATCCGGAACATAACGCCCGGCGGTAACATCGGCATCACTCAGACCCAATAACTCTTGAGCACATTCATTGGTGGCAATAATTTTTCCGTTACGATCTGTGGAAATGACTCCGTTGGTTAAGCTCCGAAGAATATCGCGCTGCATCTGTTCCTGCTGGCGCACGGTTTCAAAGAGTTTGGCATTTTGCAGGGCAATTCCGGCTTGAATATTAAACGCCCGCATGAACTCTAAATCATTGCGGTTAAAGCTGGCTTTCCATTGTTCGGGGGCTTCTGGCCAAGTTTCCGGGTCGTAGGGAGGATATTCGCCTTGTTTTTTCTTGTTGATGAGCTGGGTAACTCCGATCAGTTCATCATCAGAATTAAACACAGGCATACACATAAGGCTACAAGTTCGATACCCAGTTGTTTGGTCAGTTTCTTTGGATTTAACTGAACGAGGATCTTCGTAAACATCAAAGGGAATTAGCAAGGGTTCTTTTGTCTGAGCAACCATCCCGGCAAATCCGGCAGTGGCTGGAAGCCGAATTTCGTTGAGCTGACCGTCAATCGGAATTTTTGTCCACAGATCGCCCTTTTCGTCATCGAGGAGCCACAGGGTACTGCGGTCTGCGTTCATCAGCTCTTTTGCCTGATCCATGACGTTTTTGAGGGTTTCTTCGAGATCTAGGCTACACTTACTTAAGGAGTTAACCGCGTTCATTAAGGCTTTCGCTGCTCGCTGCTTTTGAGTCGCGGTGTAGAAGGATTTAGAGGATTCCAGAATTAGACGAATCGAGGGGACAAACTCCGTGAAGAGTTGTTCATCGTGTAAGGTAAAGCCAATGGTATCGATTTTGTCTTCAAGAGGAGTTTCCGGATCGCAATCTAGTTTGAGTTTATTGAGGAGTTGGACAACAGCAACCAGTTCTTCTTCTTCGTTGAGGAGAGGCATCACAACCATGCTATAGGTGCGATAGTCATTTTTGCGGTCAAATTCCTTTGCCGCTTGAGAGCGGGGGTCATCGTAGAAATCATAGGGAATATTAACCGCTTGCTTCGTTGTGGCGACTTCTCCGGCAATTCCCGCGCTGCTTGGAATCCGTAGCTCTAAGGGTTTGCCATCTTCTCCTTTAGCTACAATTGACCAGAGTTCTTCTTTATCATCATCCACTAACCAGATAGTTGTCCGATCGGCATTCAGTAATTCTCCGGTTTTAAGGGTAATTGAACAGAGCATTTCGTTAAGAATTGCCTCAAACCCTTGAGCATCGAGTAAGTTGTCGAGGATGGACAGCGTTTGATTAACGGTTTTGAGCTTTTCTTCGACATCCTTTACAACTTCAACGAAGGTGTCCTTGGTCAAAGGGGCTAAAAATGAGGCAAAGTTTGCACCATTGGTTGAGTGTACAATCGCACTGCCTCCGCCGCCGTTTCCAGTGGATTGCTCGTGCCGCATATTGTCTGAAGTTTGAGAAGTGGTAATGTCGCCAGATGAGGAATAACGGTTCGCGCTATCGGTCGCGACAGTAACGTCAACTGTCTGAAGGACTGTTTGCTCTTGAGAATTGCCAGGAGATGCAGATTTCATAGACCTTTACCAATAAAGACCTGTACTTGGCCTAAAAATTATCTTAAAAATGCAATTGACAGCAACTTGTGAGATAATAAGCCGATATCTCTACGTTACGGTAGTCCGTTTAGATGTTTCTCGGTTTACAATGCTAGGGGTTGATCAGTGACAACAGAGTAGAGCCTTGATCAATATTTAAATTTGGGCTCCGTGAAAAGATATGTTTGCCTCGAACAACTGTTGCTTTGAGTCATCTTGGGTCAAGATTAGATGCACTTAGGCTGTTATATATCTAACCCTAGAAAAACAAACAGATTTGAGCAGGCAGACGTAATCTAGAGTCTAGCAAACAAGTTTATTTACAGTATAAGGGTAAAGGCTGATATCGGGTAGGAATTTTCCGGCCTGCCCTAGATTACCGGGATTTTGGGTCAATCACCTGGACTCTCCTGACTAATTCCTAGTTTGTTCTTTGGGGACAGATGCCGCCACAATTAATTGTAAAAACTCTTAATTTGTGTGAACGCTCCTATTGATGGCATCTTTCAACCGAATGTTGCAACTCTTGAAAAAAAATATTGTCCGAAATGTTTGCCTCATAGGTATAATATTCTAGAAAATTATAATAGTGATTAAAGGTTTGGACTGACTGCAAAGTTTTAAGGTTTAGACCTTTGAGTTAGTATGAACCTTGAGGTGGAAATGTCTCCAACTGTCTTAAAATCATTTTAAATTCAGGCGAAATCTGGAGACTGTGCTTTGTATGAATACAGATAGGGGTCAAGACTGGGTGCGAAATGTTTACAGAAAGTGAGAGCGTTGTTTTACTGGACAACGAAACAGCATGACAAACGGATGTACATTTAGCAACTATCGAACGGAATCCTATTCCGATGGCTATAGGACCATACCCAGTCCAGAACTAAATCAGGAGACGATCTACAAATTTTTCATTAGACGTATTCGTCAATGGGAACCGGAGAAGCTCCTAGATGAATTTGAAAATATTTTTGTTCATTTATGCTGTCCAGATAGTGAGCAAGTGGCTCAAGCGATTCATAATATTGTTGAGTCTAGGCAGGAGCCCATCTTCAGAAACACGATTAAGCGGGTCTGCTATATTCTGATCAATAACTGGTACATTAACCGGAAACACCAGTCTGTCAAAAAATTAATTTATCTTTTAGAAGAAGCGAAAGAAGATGAAACGATCGCGATCGATCCCAACTTAAACTGTCTAGGATCATGGCTACGCCGCTTTTTTAAGAGTCCAGAATATCAGGAAATCAAGAGTTGTGCTTTTACTTCTAAGCAAGACTGGAGTCATCGTTATACCTCTTATTTACTGGCTTCTGAATATATTAATAATGATGAGAATTCTAAGGAACAAAAAGAGTTTGCTCGTAATTTATCAAAACAGCTTAAAGATAGATACAAGTTTGATTTAGCCATGTATGTGGCACAGTCAAGTTCATCGACTGTTTTAGCCCAAAAGCGATCAAATCCGACTCGATTGGGAGATGATGTCATTCAACTCATCAAAAGAACAATCTCAACTCAAGCGGTTTCCAGCTACACTCAGCAAGCTAAACTTTTTCTTCGAGATACTCAAAATTTAAGTTACGCTGAATTTAAGGAAGCTTTACCCGAATACTTAAGTATCACCGGAAGCGATCGCTATCCGATTAATAAAGTTCGGAACAAACTTAACCAAAAGCTGAAGACACTTTACACCCATTATGAACATCGAATTGTTAACAAGGGTTTAATCATTCGCACCTGCAACCGCTTGATTGAAGCTCTAACAATTGAAGGTCAAAAACAGCCTTCTTCTATCTTCACTTTACTCATTGCTCAGGGCAATTCTCTAACCCTGGTGATTTTGCTGCTGAAAATGATTCTAATCTGTAGTTCAGCACGAACTTACCTAGAGCTGTGTATTTCTAAACTGATTCAATACTATCAAGATAGTGAAGAAGGTCAGTGTCAAAATTTAATTCACTTCCTAGAAGTCTTGAACTTGGTCTTCACCATTTTTACAGAAAATGTACAATTCCATTTAGTTCGGGTTCGAGACGATCAATCTTCTCCTCTGGCAACGAGTTTAGATTCTTACCGACTGTTCTGTCAATCTAAGGGATTGGACTTGCGAGGTATTAACCTCAAAGGGGTCAACTTAGACAGTCTAGAACTTCGAGGTGCGGATCTTCGAGAGACTGATTTGTGCGAAACTGAACTCGTTCAAGTTGATTTACGACTAGCAAAT
Source organism: Cyanobacteria bacterium J06592_8 (assembly GCA_038530755.1). GTDB lineage: Bacteria > Cyanobacteriota > Cyanobacteriia > Cyanobacteriales > Microcoleaceae > Capilliphycus. The sequence goes on from JBCBCI010000095.1 coordinate 10,219, forward strand.
TTAAGTGGTGCAAATCTCAGTGGTGCAGCTCTCGATCAGTCTCAACTTTTAGTTGCTAATATGGTAGCGACAGACTTGAGCCATGCGAGTTTAGTGGCAACGGATCTCCGACGAGCTGATTTGAATCAAGCTAATCTGACCTGTGCTGATCTGACCAAAGCGACTCTAGATTTAGCCAATCTTAAACAAGCGAAATTAACCTGTGCTAGCCTGACTGATGCTAGTTTAAATGCCAGTGACTTAACCCATGCTGATTTGTGTAAAGCGAACTTGCAAAATGTCGATCTTCGAGGTGCAAAGTTAACTGGGGTGAATCTGAGTTCTGCAAATCTCCAAGGTGCAAATCTCAAAGATGCCAATCTAGCAGGTGCCAATTTAAGCGGTGTTAATCTTACGAATGCAGATTTATCTCACGCTAACTTAGAGGGTGCAAATTTAGAAGGTGCAAATCTTGATCGGGTTAATTTAGTTCAAGCTTGTCTGAATGCAGTCAACTTAAAAAACGCGAACCTGAGTGAAGCTAATTTGAAAAATGCCAGTCTGAAAGAGGCAAACCTCAATGGTGCTATTTTACGTCAGGTTAACTTAAACCATGCTGTGATGACTGGAACACAAATTCGGAATGCAGACCTAACACGGGCTAAACTGGTTGAGGTTGATTTGAGTGAAGCTAGTCTGACTTCGGCTCAAATTCGTCATGCGAATCTTACCAAAGCGAAACTGTTTAAAACCGATCTTCGAGATGCTAACTTGTTTGGGAGTAACGTGATCGATGCAGTGGTTAAAGGGGCTCGATTTGGCAATAACTCTGGGCTTTCTGAGGATGTTCGTCAGCGTTTAAAAATGAGGCAGTAGAAGATCTTGCGTCAAGACTAAAATAAGCAACAGACGAGCAAGTTTTACCCGTCTGTTGAAGAAGATATGAGTGAAGGTTAAACCTTGTTATAGGAGGTTAAGTTCAGCTAAGGTTCTTACACATTAGCGGTAGGCTTTTCTTCAATCCATTCAGTGTGGAAGAACTCACCACGAGACTTGTCAGTCCGTTCGTAGGTATGAGCACCAAAGTAATCCCGTTGAGCTTGAGTCAGGTTTTGGGGGAGAGTTCCGCGACGATAGCTATCAAAGTAGTCTAAAGATGCGCTAAAAGCCGGAACCGGAATACCAAACTTGTTGGCTGCCATCAAAACTTGTCGCCACGCATCTTGACGGTCAAGAATTGTTTGTTTAAACTCAGGTGCTAACAACAGGTTCGGTAACTGAGCGTTTTCGTCGTAGGCTTTCTTAATCTTATTCAAAAATCCTGCACGGATAATACAACCGCCTTTCCAAATCCGAGCCATTTCGCCGAGATTCAGGTTGTAGTTAAATTCTTGAGACGCTTTACCTAACAGAGCCATTCCTTGAGCGTAGGAACAAATCTTAGAGCAGTAGAGCGCATCGCGAACCATGTTCACGAAGGCTTTAACATCGCCATCGTACATTCCGGTTGGTCCCGGTAATTCTTTCTCCGCAGCAATGCGTTCATCCTTGTAGGAGGACATAATCCGAGCGTTAACGGCTGCTGTAATGGTGGGAATGGCAACGCCTAATTCTAAAGCACTCATTACTGTCCAACGTCCGGTACCCTTTTGTCCAGCCGCGTCTACAATCAAGTCAACCAGGTGCTTTCCAGTGCCTTGGTCATCAATTTTCTTGAAGATATCTGCGGTGATTTCAATCAGGAAGGAGTTGAGTTCGTCAGTGGTGTTCCACTCAGCGAAAACTTCATGGAGTTGCTCATTGGTCAATCCGGCGGTATTCTTGAGCAAATCGTAGGCTTCTGCAATTAACTGCATATCCCCATACTCAATCCCGTTGTGAACCATTTTGACGTAATGACCTGCTCCACCAGGGCCAATAAACGTCACACAAGGGCCGTCATCAACCTGAGCCGCAACTTTCGTTAAAATGGGTTCGAGTTCACGATAGGAGGCTTCTGTTCCACCAGGCATCATGCTAGGCCCCCAGAGAGCGCCTTCTTCACCCCCGCTGACACCCATGCCAACAAATCCTAAGCCAACTGCTTCGAGTTCTTGGGTACGACGCTCAGTATCATCATAGAGAGAATTTCCCCCATCGATAATCATGTCATCTTTGTCGAGTAGAGGCTTGAGCTGTTCAATAACCGCATCAACTGGTTTTCCTGCTTTCACCATTACCAGAATTCTGCGAGGACGCTCAAGAGACTGAACGAATTCTTCTAAGCTGTAAGCCGCAAATACGTTTTTATCAACGGCTCGCTCCTTCATAAACTCGTCAGTTTTGGAGCTAGTGCGATTGTAAACAGAGATCGGAAAACCATTTCGCTCAACGTTGAGTGCTAGGTTTTCACCCATCACTGCCAGACCGATTACACCAAATTTCTGCTGTGACATATATCTGCTCGCTCTAAAGGTTATCTCGTGGGTGAACGCACGATTTCATTTTTACCTTATCGTTGATTTTTTTTTTGTATAATCTAGATCAGCTTTTTTTTAAGATTGCTTGTGTCTTTGAATACAAAACCCACTGATATACTGGGTGAATTTGATTTGTGGAGCTGGTGTCGCTTGGGTATCGGGTGTGAAATTTGGGGATTTTTGGCTTTTGAGTAAATATTCCGATTTTTAACCCGTTATTTCAGATTTTAATTTGCCTGAGTGGAGTAAAATTTAAGACGGTCAGTCATTAGGAGTTTAACTCAACATGGAGGAATTAAAATATCTGGCAACTTGGGTCAGAGAGCAACACGCTCCTGAGTACATCTTGACCTGGTTATTGAATCAGCCGGGTATTTGGTGGTCAAATGGAGAGGTCTATCAAGCGGCTTTACAAAAATCAGGAAAACGTTTGAAAGAGTACGTTAAAAGTAGTAAGCAAAGTGACCTATTCCAAGGCGTGGCTGAAAAGATTGTCAGTGATGAAAGTTGGGATCAGATTGCCATCAGTTTAGCCAAAATTATTGCAGCCTATCAAGAAGAGTTGGTCAAACTTCAAGATCAAAATCGATTACGGTTTGTCGGCACACTATTAACAGAAAACCCTGAACTCGACTCAGACTCAGAAGAGGATTGGTCTGCACCGCTGGGAATTCAAGAACCTCTCCCTGACCCAAATCCAGATGCGTTAACTGGACAGTAGAGGTTGTTTTTAAAGCACTTCACTCTAAAAATTAATCAAAAAATTAATAAATTATAAATATTAACCAAGATTTAACCGGGCAATTATTTGCATATTTTTAGAATTCATAGGTAATCATTGAGGTGAGGCAGAGAGTCTTTTGTTGTTGACGCGGGATATGCACAAACATGATACTGTTTTATGGACATTAAAAATTAACAATGGGTCCGAACAAAATTTTATTAATAATGAAATTTTACTCCTCAGATTTTTCCCGGCGATTTGTAATCAAAAAAAAGAAGAGATCTGAATATAGATCTCATTAGCTTGTGAAAAACTATATCAGTTAGCTAGATAAATAGAGAGATTATGAGTGGGGAATGCGATCGCACCTAATCCCATTGAGCTTGCGAGGCACACAACTCAAACGCCCAACTTTCTTTAACGATTGCTTCTATTTCTTTTCGTTGTTCAGGCAATATTTTTGTTTTCCATAGATCTTTTTGCTTGCGAGGATTTCGATAGACTGTAAAGTAACTATTCATCCAGTCGTTATTGACTTTTTTAGGAGTGCTTGAATCTGAATCAATAGAGCATAAAAAATCTAGAAAATTTTGAGTGGGCTCAGGATAGGTCAAATTGAAATGCTGAAATATTGTTTGGATAGAACTATGAGGATCTTCACAAATCTGTTCATAAAATATAAGCAAGCCTTGAGATTGAGAGTGGTTAATAGAAGCTACGGCTTTTTCGATATCTATCCGCCAAAGTAGTGTTGTTTTCTCGAGTTCAGTCATGTTTTCAAGACGAGACCCATAATAGTCTGCTAGCGATGGATCGTGTTTTTGAAGTAGAGAAAGAAGAACTCTTTGTCTGGATGCTGGCATTTTTTTCTGGCTTTGACCTTTAAATTGAGAGAGAATCGTTGCACAAGGATGACGAGCCATATAAACCACCGGAACTGATGTTTGTTGAAGGAATTTTGACATTAAATTTTCTAGATTCACTTCTTTGAAAATCAGAGCAGGAATCTTTCGGGGTGTATACAATATTTTATATAAAGGAGTTAAAGCCGGAAGAGATTTTCCCAATAGCCATGTTAATCTTTGACTGGATAAGTGTCTGTATTCAGTTTTAGGAAAGAATGGAGGTTTATCTGTTAAGGGGTGAGACTGAATGAAAATGTTATAAATTGTTAAAAGGTCTTCCTCTGATAAGGTTATATCTTGGGATGCTTTCTTGTAGCGATTGATGGTTGAATTGCTTCTACCGATTCGATGAAAAGGTTCAAAACGATAAGCAATATCGGGATGTGTATTAAGAATTGAACCGAGAAAAGTCGTACCTGAGCGTCCGGCTCCAAAGATGGCTTTGAGAAGTTTAGCTGAAGTCATGTTTACTTTCTTTAAAACAACTGATTCTGAGTGTCAAAACACCTAGATACTCCTGATTTCAAAAATAGTTGTGGAATACTTCAATAAGATCGATCAATTAATAATCCGATTAGACATCACACCTTACGAAAGCTTCTGGATGTTTCCGGATTATTTTTTGATATTTTACATATCTAGGGTATTTATAAAGGGACTCGAAGTTTACCTTTAAAAAACTACCCCTTATGTAAAGGAAAAAGGCTCAGTTAGCTCTAAAACAAAATTAACTAAGCTGATAAGTACGCGATTAATGCAGTACCATCAGTAGCCAAGCTAATTGCACTGACTTCTTGAGGTGATTAGTCTTCGCAAACTTCAATTACTGATCCGAGTCAATCTTTTTCTCGATAATAAACTGATTAATCGCTTTGGCTAATTGCTCAGTAGACGCTCCTGTAATCACATAGGTTTTGAATTTTTGGCCCTGGCTGAGATATGCTGCATAACCTGGATTTAGGTAGGAGCGGTATTCAGTATTATTGGCAATATACACTTCAAAGAATGCTAGAGAGAAAGCCTTCGCATATCCAGAAAGGAGCTGAGGGCTGGGTAAGTCTAAGTCAGGAACGATTCCCATCAGTTGTGAGGCTCCACCATCCAGCTCAGAAATATCCACAGAGTCTAGATGAGCTTGTCCTTCTCGCAGCGAGAGATAACGTTCTGGAGCCGTAATCCAAGGGAATGAGCGGGCTTGTTCAAAGGCGAAGGGAGTTGCAGGGTCGTAGCTTCCGGCTCCAATGGCGATGGGGATTGAAATTTTTCCCATACCCTCTGGCCCAAAAATACTAGCATTGACTGGATTTTCTGCGACTACGGCTTGAATGCGTTCATCTCGAAAATTGTAGGTTTTACGATCAAGTTGTAAGGCTCGACATTGAAGAAATAAGGCTGTATTCAGTTCTCCCAATTCAGTTTGACAGTCTCGTTCGAGTTGAGCAAAATTGGGCGTGGGACTAGCACCTGCAACGGCGAGGGCGGTGTATCCACCGTAAGAATGTCCATCAATTCCAACACGCTCAAGATTTAGGCGTCCTTCAAATTCAATCGGGTTACGTCGTTCTAATTCATCAAGGGTGTAGCTAATATCAAGTGGACGATTAATGAATTCATCAAGGGCGGAAATATTGGGGTGTTCTCCCTGTCTGAATGCTTCGGTATATTGAGCATCACTTCCTCGATGTTGGGGAAGAACGACAAAAAAACCGTAGGATGCAAGATGTTTGGCTTTATCGGCGAAATCTTCGGGTTTGGAATTTAGTCCATGAGAAATGATCACAACGGGGATTGGATCGAATCGTAACTGCTGAGGCTGATAAACATCAACATAAAAGGTACGTTCGCGTTCAGTATCGGTGAGAGTCCAACGCTTTTGCAAAATGGGGATATTTCCAGTTTGTCTCAAGTCTGGAAGTTGAGAAAAATCAATGAAGGGTTCGGCGGCGACTTCTTGAGCTGAAAGTTTAGCCATTTCTTTGACAAAGCGATTTGTTCCTTCGACGACGATGTCAATATTTTTTGCTAAATTTAACGATCTTTCTAGATCAATGACCATCTCACCGGGAAAGTTACGGAAAAAATTGAGGAGTGTTAGTCTCTCTGGTTGTTGAGTTGCAGAGACAATTGCGCTTCGGATTGCTTCTTGCCCATTTCGACCCCGTTGAGCGTTAATAATTTTACCTAAAATTGTGAGTAAGCGTTTTCCCTCGTCTGTATTGAGAATACGAACAACTAAATCTGGATCTTCAACGGCAATTGGTTTGGTGAGGGAAGCTCTAAATTCTTGTTTCTTTTCTTCCTCGGTAATCCGAGCTAAGTTCATGTAGGTACGCAGGCTAGAGTCAATTTGTCCAGTTCTGGCAAAGGTTTCTAAAGACTGAACGGAGACAGAATGGGTGGCTAGACTGAAAACAAAGGTAATATTTTCTGTTGCTTGGGCTGGAAGGGTTGTCAGTAAAATTGCGATCGCAGTATAAATCAGATAACGAAGTTTGGACCAATATCTATAGACAGTCATTGTTCTAAAAAATTTCTGAGTTATGAGTTACGATCTCTTGATCAAAACTATCTATTATTTTACTTTCAATAAATATTTTAACAGTAAACTCTCAAAGCGGGTGAGGTGATAACGGGTCACTGTCACTGTCAACTGTAAGTTGTAAACAGACTCTCGCGATCGCCATGTCTTGTTTAAGTTTATATTAATCCAAGTTTACGTCTACGAATAGTTTATAGTTGTGCTTCAGCACCGTAGACTCAACTTAATTAACGACTGGGAAGATCGATTATAGAAAAGGCAAACGAACTGATTCGTCTGCCTGGTTAAATTTTATGTAAATGCTGGGTTGAAATCTTACCACTTCAAGAGGTTAAATTCTTCCATATCAACAGTATCTCGGTTCCGATAAATTGTTAATACAATTGCTAAACCAACGGCGGCTTCTGCGGCGGCAACTACAAGCACAAAGATGGTGAAGACTTGACCTTTAATGTTATCGCTATCGAGATAGTTAGAAAATCCCATCAAATTTAAGTTCACTGCATTTAACAGTAACTCAATAGACATCAGAACTCGGACTGCATTTCGACTGGTAATTAATCCGTAAATTCCAATACAGAACAATGCGGCAGCAACCACTAAATAATATTCTAACTGTAATTCCATAAGTGCTTCCTCTCGGCTAATTTCTAACTGAGTGAGTTTAAAATAGAGTTTTCTCTGGAGTCATTTCTTTGAGACTAAGGTTGAGAAAATCTAGACAATGCTTAACCTTCTGAAGAAGATTCGGAACCGGAAACTGACAGCAACTCGCGAGGACGTTCTTGTAAAGTCCAGCCTGGAGGTTGTAAAGTTTCATCCGAAGGCATATCGGGAATAAAATCTCGACGCGCCAGAATAATTGCACCGACCATTGCCATTAATAGGAAAACAGAAGCCAATTCAAAAGGCAATAGGAAATCACTAAAGAAATGCTCTCCGATCAGTTCAATGGTGTTTTGTTCTACGGGTAGATTAGCAGTCGTGACGGAAATCCAGGGCGTAGACAAGACCATTGTACTCAGCAGGGCGAATAACCCGGCACAAACTAAAGCGGTTGCCCCTTTCCGTACCCAAGCATTCGGTAAGCTTTTAAAGCTTTCCTGTTTGTTCACAAGCATAATCCCGAACAGGATTAAAACGTTAACTGAACCGACATAAATTAAAACTTGTGCGGCGGCGACAAAATCTGCATTCAGAAGAAGATATAGCCCCGCCATAGTCATAAATACACCGCCAAGTAGGAAGGCAGAGTAGACAATATTTTCGAGTAGAACGACCCCTAATGCTGCTCCTAACATCATAATTGTGAGCAGACCAAATGAAACCAGTTGAACGCCTTCGGCTAAATTCACAGTTCTTTTATCCTTTCTCTGTGTTGAATGTCTCAGATGAGTTGGTTGTGTAGAATCAAGAAGACAAGCCCAATTGTTAAATTGCTAGAAATAACTTGTCTTCTTCGTGAAAATCTTTAATTTTCACTGCTGGATTCTGCTTTTTGTTCCATTTGCTCCATAATTTCTTCTGGACGCAAACCTGCACGACGGGCAGTATGAGGAACATTGTGAGGGTCCATGACTCCTTTGGGTAGATAGGCGAGTTCGCGCATTGGAGAAACCATGGGATCGTTTGTGACTTTGTAGGGTAAACGTCCTAAAGCCACGTTATCATAGTTCAACTCATGGCGATCGTAAGCCGCTAACTCATATTCTTCGGTCATGGATAAGCAGTTAGTCGGGCAGTATTCTACACAGTTTCCGCAGAAAATACAAACTCCGAAGTCAATACTATAATGCTTGAGTTGTTTTTTCTTATTGGCTTTATTAAATTCCCAGTCTACAACGGGTAGGTTAATCGGACAAACCCGCACACAGACTTCACAAGAAATACATTTATCAAATTCAAAGTGAATTCGACCTCTAAACCGTTCAGAAGGGATTAATTTTTCGTAGGGATATTGAACGGTAACTGGACGACGACGCATATGATCGAAGGTGACGGATAGGCCTTGACCAATGTATTTCGCGGCTTGAAATGTTTCTTTAGCGTAGTCCGTGACTTGATTTAGAAACTTTAACATGATGATCTCTGTCAAGTTACAACAGTTTGTTATCGGTGCTTTTGAGTGCGCTGACAGAACAAGGGAAATGCTAGATATTTGTTAAAGTGTATGTTGATCTAACTTTGTTCATCTAACCTTCCCTGTCTTACTTCTGCCTTTTGAACTTAACGTAAATTATCCCCCAAAGGCAATCGGGAACGCGAGTTTCAACCCAGCGGTGAGGAGTAAATTAACGAGTGCAACGGGAAGCAAGAATTTCCAACCCAGATTGAGGAGTTGGTCAATCCGCACACGGGGCAATGTCCAACGCAGTAAAATAGCGGTGAACAGTAACAGGTAAGCTTTTAACAGGGTCATTGTAATGCCCAATGTTCCAGTAATCACCTGTAGCCAAGGTGTCGTTTCACTCAGGTTTAACCAACCCATAATCGCTTCGACAGGAATTGGGAAATCCCAACCCCCTAAGTACAAGACTGCGACGAGCAGGCAAGACAAAACTAAGTTAATGTAGGATGCCAAGTAATACAGGGCAAATTTCATCCCGGCGTATTCGGTTTGGTATCCAGCGACCAGTTCTTCTTCCGCTTCGGGTAAGTCAAAGGGTAGACGTTCACATTCAGCTAAAGCAGCAATCCAGAAGATCAGAAAGCCGACAGGTTGACGCCATATATTCCAGCCCAGGATACCGTAACCGGATTGTTGTTCGACGATATCAATGGTGCTGAGACTGTTGGACATCATCACAACCGCCAGAACGGCTAAAGCGAGCGGGATTTCGTAGCTAATCGATTGTGCGGCTGCCCTCAACCCACCCAAAAGTGAGTATTTGTTATTGGAGGCATAACCGGACATTAATAATCCAATCGGTTGGATACTCGATAGGGCAATCCAAAGGAAAATCGCAGTTCCCAGGTCAGCAATCATCAGATTTTGTCCAAATGGCACGATGAGATAGGACAAAAACACGGGGATAGCGACGATGATTGGCCCCAAGGTGAAAAGCCAGGGGTCAGCCAATGCGGGAACGATATCTTCTTTGAACAGCAGCTTTAAACCATCTGCAACGGGGGCTAAGGTTCCCAGCGGGCCGATAAATTCCGGGCCAATACGCTGCTGGGCGGCGGCTGAGATTTTCCGTTCTAACCAAACGGAGGCGAGTACACCAACGGTGGCACCCACCAACATTAATCCCATCGGTAAGGGCATCCAGATGACTTTGGCAACTCCCGAAGGTAGACCCAAATCCATCAATGCTTGTACAAAACTTCCTTGTAAGTCAATTCCTGGGTTCATGTATCCAGACTCAACCTTAAAATTACTCTAGACATTTTGGTCTCGCTACATTGAGCGAGGGTTTATCTGTCATCTTTGTAAAGATTTTTTAAACTTTACTCTAGACATCAGTATAGCGTTCGATTGTCGCCAAATTCACGCAGGCAAGAAATTTGACCCGTTTTGAACGATCCGAAATAATCATCTCACTGTTTGCCCCCTTTTATCGCTACATTTTTGACTCTCTTTAGTTTCCCGGTTGTTAATATCCATTTTGTTCGTAGGGATTGCCACCGACCGGGACTGCGCGTTCATCAATGGGAATATAGGGTTCACCGTGAGAACCGGTGTAAATTTGAGTCGGACGGTAGATGCGATTTTTACCAATTTGTTCTTTCCAATGGGCTAGCCACCCCGCGACACGAGCGATCGCAAAGATGGGTGTAAACAAATCAGTGGGAATTCCGAGTTTGCTGTAGACTAAGCCGGAGTAAAAATCAACGTTCGGATAGATGCCTTTATGTCCGAGTTTTTCTTGAACCGCTTTTTCGAGTTCTAGAGCAATTTCATAATATTTGTCGTAGCCAAACTCCTCGAATAATTCCTCCGCTAGTTTTTGCAAGATGGTGGCGCGAGGATCTTTGACCTTGTAGACTCGATGACCAAATCCCATGATTTTGGCTTTGCGTTCGAGGAGTCCATTCAGATAGGGTCTGACGTTCTCGACTGAACCGATGTCTTCGAGCATAAACAGGACTTCTTCGTTCGCACCGCCGTGCAAGGGTCCAGCCAAGGTGCCGACTGCTGAAGCTACAACAGCGTAGGGGTCTGTTAAGGTTGATGCTGTCACCATTGCCGAAAATGTCGAAGCATTAATGGTATGTTCGGCATGAAGAGATAAACAGACGTCAAAGACTTTAGCCGCTAAAGGAGAGGGTTCTCGTTCACTCAGCATATACAGAAAATTTGCAGAGTAGTTGAGATCGTCTTTGGGTTGAACAGGGTCATTTCCCTTCCGCATCAGTTGAAAAGCTGCCACCATTGTTGGAATTTTAGCCAGCAACCGGACAACGGCTTCTCGAATATATTGGGGATTGTCTAAGGCACGACGGGAGTAAAATAAACCCAACGCCGCCGCTGAGGTTTGCAGTGCATCCATGGGATGACCTGTTTCGGGAAAGCACTTCATCATATCCCGAATCCGATATTTAATCCGACGATGGTACCGAATATCATGCTCAAAGTCTTTGAGTTCTTCCTCGGTGGGAAGTTTACCCCAAATCAACAGATAAGCCACTTCTAGAAAAGAACTCTTTTGGGCGAGTTCTTCAACTCGAATGCCTCGATATTCAAGTATTCCCTTTTGTCCATCGACGTAGCTAATACTGGACAAGGTTGCAGGAACACCTTCTAAACCAGGCTTGTATTCGCCGACGAAAGTCATAGCCGTTTCTTGATGTACATATAACCTATTGAGGGTACTGTATCAGAACAATTTTTCCAGTTACCATTTTGACCATATTTAATTAATAAAGGGTCGCCGACTGACTCAGACTCCCGTTAACCTAACAAAAATTTCGGGGGAGTCAGCCACAACAGTTGACTATTACCCACAAGCGAACCTGCGTCGGGTAAGGTGATGCCAATAATACCTGCTTTCTTGATGATCAAGGCTTCTCGCACTTCTCCCCAAATCAAGAGTTCCGCCCAATTTCCCAGATCCGGTTCATGTCCGACTAACGCGAGACTTTCTCCTCCGGTTTTCTGCCAGTTTTGATACCAATCTAGCCAGAAGTTAATCTCACCGCCGGGGGCTAGAGGGGGAAATTCTTCAATGCGATCGCATAAGCCGACAGATTTGAGGATATCGGCTGTTTGACGCGCCCGCACCAGAGGACTTGACAACAGGATGTCAAACTTTAGCTTCAACTCTAGCAGTTTCTTCGCAACTTTATGGGTTTTGCGATCGCCTTCTTTAGTGAGGGGACGTTCCTCGTCATTGTCGTAAAGTTCTCGATCAGCAGCAATGCCATGACGAATTAAATAAAGTTGGGTCATCACAGAGGATTTGAGTCTACTTGAAACTCTATTTTACCAATAAAAAGCGGGTTCAAAGCCCCGTCGTTTACGACGGTTAACCTATAAAAACTAAATACAGAAAGCGATCGCTTCCTTGTGTGGAAATAGCGATCGCAAAGTGATTGCTTGCAATGTTCAATATGGATCTAAAGCGGAGTGGAAACGAGGTGCAAGTTTGAGCGATGATTTAGAGGGTAAACTCGTCAGTTATATCTGAAAAGTCAGTTCCTTCTTCTGCACCAGCCAGTGTTTGAGGGATCATCACTAAAGGCATCATACCGATCAAGCTATCAGAATTTAATTCAGCCTCTGAAAGCATCGGAATTGTTAATTCGATCAGAGGGAAACTTTCAAGCATCAGATCAAGATCGGATTCTAACAGTAAAGTATCACTGAAATCTTCCGACGAGAAGTTGTCAATATCAAGACGACCAATCAGTTCATCAAATCCTTCGGGGAGATTTTCTTTCAATTCTTCAATGTCGAAATCTTCCGGAAGTTCAGGGCGTTCACCATCACTGAAACGTTGTCCGAAAATACCAG
>JBCBCI010000096.1:0-398 GCA_038530755.1 Cyanobacteria bacterium J06592_8
ATGGAAACTGCGGACAACTTGGGAAATCAAACCCAATTCACCTAGTCCTCGTTTAATCTCTGCATTTTTAACCTAAAATGAAAACCATACAATTATTTGATACAGTTACGAATATTAAACCGATTACCCCAGAACGATTGACTTTAGTTGAACCCAATTATCAATCAATTCAATATTTACCCAGTGGACAGGTCGGAACTATTGTTGAAGTTTACACCGAAGTTAATCCTTGTCAATATTTAGTTGAATTTGCGGATACTCAAGGACGTGAATATGCAATGGCAACCCTAAAGTCAGATGAATTTTTAGTTTTGCATTATGACCTGGTTATTGCTTAGAATTTAAAACGCGATCGTAACGTGTTTATCTTACACTAAATGGTTCTGAATGGTTCCTGG
>JBCBCI010000096.1:408-22490 GCA_038530755.1 Cyanobacteria bacterium J06592_8
CTTAAGTTACAGTAAAATTTTGTATTCTAGACGCAGTTCATCTTCCATTTCCCGATTCAAGTTTTTCTATCTTCTCATCTTGACTAATTTTAGCCTAATAAAGCGGTGCGTTTACTTGACAGCAACACACCCTACGAGATCAGCGATCGCTAATTTTAGCCTAATAAAGCGGTGCGTTTACTTGACAGCAACACACCCGACAAGATCGCTAATAAATCTATGGCTTGATCTTACACTAGATGGTTCTGAATGGTTCCTGGATGGTAAATCGCGATCGCAGCGCAGTAATAGAAGTGTTAGGTTATTGCTGATAGCAAGGCTAGGCTAACGTTACTTTAACCCAATTGACAAGATTTAGCTTAAACGAACGCAAAGTGTATTAAAGGCGATCGCTTCAACTTCATCATAAATAATCAATGTCTATTGATCAGGATCGAAGAAATCTTGAAATCCTTTTTGTTTTAATCCAGCTTTCAGTTTTTTATCTCCAGTCCATAATAAACCCTTAAGTTGCAATGTCAAAGCCACATGAGGTGTATCACTTTCATCCACATCCCGACAAAACTCATAAGCTAATAATCGATTTTCAATTGTAATTAGATCTTCTTTGTAGAGATTAATCCGTCTCAATAAAATATGATAAACTTGAATTAAGTCATTTTCTGTTAATTGACTGAGCTGAACAATTTTTTCTTTTCGTTTAAAGAGTTCCACTAAAACTAGCTCACAAATAAATAAATCATATTCTGATTTAAAAATTAAATCTATAAATCGAGAGTGATCGCTCAATAAAGCAGAAAACAAAATATTTGTATCAATAATTATCGGTTTCATTAACATTACGAAGGATCGGCAAACTTTGCGCGAACATGATCCCAAACTCCTCGATCAATCTCATCAGCTAATTCACGGGTCTGTTCTACCGTTAATTGACTCTGTTTACGAATTGACTCTAACTCCAAATAATCTAAAAATATTCGGAGGTGGTCTAAATCAATTGATTCTCGATTTAGCCGAACAATGATATCCTGATTATCCAGGGTAATACTGTAGTTAGATGATTCTGACATTTTCTGCTTGATTGCCTCTCATTAATCTATTATGATAGCACTTTTCATCAAAGTCCCTCGCCTTGTAGGAAAGGGATTTAGGGAGAGGTTTTTCCCTAAAAGCGATCGCAATATTTCCAAGTTCCTTGACTCTCATCCCTCCGCCTGCGACACCTCCCTTACTAAGGGAGGCTTTGTATTAGTTTAATCTTATACTTTTGCCATCAAAGTCCCTCGCCAACTAATAAATAGTCCCTTCGGGACTCGATTTTCCCCCTCTCCTTGTAGGAGAGGGCTGGGGAGAGGTGGAGAGGGATTTAGGGAGAGGTTCTTCTTGGATATTTATCGATTTCAGACTTTAGATTTAACTTTTTTCATCGCTTCATCTTCTGGCTGAATACGAGAACTCCGAGTTTTGGGAGGCTTGGGTTTTTGGCGTTCTTCCCAATCTTCCATCAAACGAACTAAAGCAGGAACGACGGTTGGTGTTAATAGGGTTGATAATGCTAAACCGCCTGTGAGGACAATTCCTAAACCTTGATACAATTCCGCCCCTTTTCCGGGAAAGACAGCCAACGGTAACATTCCGAGTACGCTAGTTCCGGCTGACATAAAGATCGGACGTAAGCGATCGCCAACTGCCAAATAAAGCGCATCATCCCAACTTAGCGATCGCTCTTGACGCAATTGTAACGAACGATCGAGCAACAAAATTGCATTATTAACGACAATTCCGGTTAAAATCACAAATCCTAACCCTGTCATCATATCCAGAGGTACATTCACACCGGGAATAGCATTCGCCACAACTAAACTCAACACCGCCCCCGCAATTCCCATCGGTACCGTCATCATAATAATCACGGGATAGCGGAAGGAACGATACAACGCCACCAACAATAAATAGGTAATCACCAACGACAACACAAAACTTGACCCCAGTTGGAACAATGTCTCGGAGAGAATATCCGCAGACCCCGCAAACTCAGCCCGAAAACCCGGTGGTAAAGTGTCTCGCAGGGGAATTAAAACCTGTTCCTGGGCGAGTTGAATCGTTTGTCCGAGAGAGGCGGTTTGTTGTAAATTAACGGTTAAGGTAATTGAACGTTCTAAGTCTACGTGATTAATCGCATCTGGTCCCGTCGTTTCCACGATATCGGCTACGTCACTTAACTGAACCTGACGACCATTTCCGGCGTATATTGCGAGTTGACGCAAATCTTCGGGGGTATCGACAAAAGTATCTTTGAGTTCAACGGTGACATCCAGTTCTCGCTTCCCATCCACAAATTCTGACGCCCGTAAACCGCCTAACGCTGCTTCTACGACTCGCCCGACTTCGGCTTCTGATAAACCGACTTCTGCTAACCGTTCTCGGTTAGGAATCACTTGTAATTCTGGGGCGCCATTGACAAAATTGGGTCGGACACTTTGAACACCCGGTAATGCTTTCAACTGACCCATCAGTTGCTTACTAATATCGTCAAGTTGGTTTAAGTCTTGACCTACAAGTTGAATTTCAAATTGTTTACCAGGATAGCGAAAAATTGAAACTCGAATGGGTACCAAAAACCGATAACCGGGATAAGTTCCACTCACAGAACGGAGTTTACTAACTAACGCATCTAAATTACGACCTGTTGATTTAACGGGGTCTAGAAAAACCGCCATTAGTCGTCGCCCTGGACGATCTACATAAAGAGTCCGAATTACATTGGGTTGTTGACTCGCAAAAAGTCGGGGTTCTTCTGAGAGTTTAATTGCTTCTGGAATACTGGTTCCGGGAAAAGGTTCGCCTAACCATAATACTAAGTTTCGATTTCCTTCGGGTAGATAATCCGCAGGCGGTAAGAGTAGATAACTCACGACTAACATGGCGATTGGAATCGATAAAATTGTTAACCGTCGTCCGGTTCGACCTTTCCCCATTGACCAACGAACGGTACTTAATAGAAAGCGTTCGAGTTGACCTTGCCACATTCGGAAAATTGCTGAGGTTTTAAAGATGGCTTGTTCGATTTTTTGTTGGAATGTTTTGGGTTTAGGCGAATGTTTGCCATTGCCATTATTCCCATTACTATTATCAGCAATAACTGGATTATTCCCCATTCCCGTTAACATTTGTTGGGCTTCGTGATGATTGAGGAATAAACCCGACAACATCGGAACTAAGGTAATCGCGGCAAATAATGAGAATAAAACCGAAGCCGATAACCCAATCCCAATATCAAAAAATAGCTGTCCGGCTTCTCCTTGAACTAAAATAATCGGCGCGAATACGGCAATGGTTGTCAAAGTTGAGGCTAACATCGCCCCGCCTACTTCTTCGGTTCCCTCAATGGCTGCTTGTACGGGAGATTTGCCCTGCTGCATATGAGTAAACAGGTTTTCCAATACTACGATCGCATTATCGACAACCATCCCCACTGCAAAGGCTAAACTGGCTAAACTAATCACATTCAGCGATCGATCTAGAAGTTTGAAGACAATAAAAACAGTAATCAGAGTCGTCGGAATCGTAATCGCAATGACAGCAACCGTTCGCAGAGAACCGAGGAACAATACCAATACAAAGGCGGCTAAAATTGCCCCAACAATTAAGTTACCGCGAACAAAAGCAATCGACTGATTAATATAGTCAGTTTCATCGTAGGGAATATCAAAAGTAATCCCTTCTCCTTCGCGATCAAATCGTTCTTCGAGTTCAACTAACGCCTCGCGAATTCCCTTAGAAATGGTCGGAACATTGGCATCGGTTTGACGAATTACCCCCACCGCCACCGCAGGTTCATTATCTCGAATTAACGCCCGATCTTGAATTTGCCGACCCATGCGGGCCTCAGCCACATCTCCTAAATAAACCGTTCCGGCTTGATCTCGCCGCAAAACCAGATTTTCCAACTGTTTAACATCCGTCGCCCGACTCACCGTTCTGACCCGATATTCTCGCCGACCCACGACTAACGGCCCACCCCGAACATCTCGGTTATTACTGCGGAGGGCATCAACAACATCCGCGATAGTTAAATTCCGACTGGCTAAGGCTTTCGGGTCAACAATCACCTCAACTTCTCGACCTCGACCCCCAGATTCGAGGAACTCTCCAACACCTTCTACCTGTCGAAACCGAGGAATAATCACATCATCCATCAAGTCGCGATAATGGTTATCATCGGCAGTGTAGCCATCTTTCGCCATCATCAACACCCACATCATCGGGTTACTACTTCCACTCACCAGTCTGACATTAGACTCTCCAGCTTCTGGAGGTAAGGCTTCCACCTGTTGCAATTTATTGATCACATCCAACAGGCGGTCATTTGTATCACTATCCCAGTTAAATTCTAGAGTAATCGAACTGCGACCCGATGCACTACTACTGCGAACTTCCTGAACACCCTGAACCTGTTCCATCATCTCTTCAATAGGACGAGTGATGATTTCTTCGACTTCGACAGGACTAGCCCCGGGATAGGGAGTACGAATGGTAATTTCAGGGCGATCGCCTCCAGGTCTGAGTTCTAGCGGTAAACTGAATAGGGCGAGGGTTCCAAATAGGGCTAATATGCAGAACAGAACAAAGGTTCCATGTCGCCAACGGACAGCAGTTTTAATTAGGTTCATAGTTGTGGGGAGTTAGGAATATCATAGTTGTTGTCTTTGGTTTGCCCCCAAACCCCCAAAATTGGGGGCTTTAAATATTCGGGTTCTCCCTAGAATTGGGGAGGTAGAGGGGCTGGTTCTCCCTAGAATTGGGGAGTGAGAGGGGCAAAATTAAACTTTAATAATCAGAATGCGATCTAACAGAATTTTGATCTAAACTGATTGGCCCTGCCCCAAAGTAAGCAATATAAAACATCGCCCCAATGAAGGCGACATTTTTGAGAAAGGGAATGGTTTCTTGTGGGTCAGCTAAGAAGTTATGAAAGATTAATGTTGTTGGGGCTAAGAATACAATTAATAGGATTGCGCCCCAGCGAATTTTGAAACCGAGAAGTAGAGAAATTGCCCCCAACAAACAACAAACAATATTACCGATCAAGGCTAAATCGGGGAAAGGCAACATTGCAGAAATCCCTTCTCGTACTGCCTGATAACCGAGTAAGTTTTTAATACCTGCGTAGAAGAAGGTCAAAGAAATTAAAATACGTCCAAGTAACGGAAAAAATGAAGGAAATCCCATGTTTAGCACTCCAAGATTTGATTAAAAAGCTTTTACAGTTAACCCTGAGCGAAGTCGAAGGGTGTACTAAAGACCTGTTTTCCTCACCCGATCAATTGAGATCAGATTATAAGGAAGGGCAACAATTAACACGAAAAAAACCAAGCAATAGATTAACTGAGAACCTGCAACATCCCATTTCTGCAATAAACAAACCCCAAACATTAGCGGCATCATTAACAGAAATCCGGCAATCAGGGCAGGACGAGTGGCTAACCCTAAAATCATTAAGAAACCTGTTACAAATTCAACAATCGGAATTAAAAATGCAGGCCCCGCAATTAGAAATTCAGGAACAGGTAATCCTTCGTATAGCCCAACTTGAGACTCAACAAAGCCGGGAATATTCCCAATTCTGACCAATCCATGTACGAATATATTAATCCCGAAGACAATTCGTAAGATGGCGTAGGCAATAATAATGTCAGCTTGTCGGAGTCGGATTTCAGGAGAATAGTTTTCAGTCATGATTAAATCCTCTGAGGTTTTACGGTTTGGAAACAGTATCTTCAAAATTAGATTGATTCTCTATCTTTTCGCGCAAAATTAATCGATGGGTTCCTTCTCCCAGGAAGTAATATCTTAGCCAGTTAAACAGAACACCGCATCGATTCCGAATTCCTGGTAAATAAAGCCAATGAACCTCCAGCCACAAAAACCAAGCCAGCCAACCTTTGAAGTTAAATCGCCCAATTCGACCGACTCCCCCATGGCGACCAATAATCGCTAATGTTCCTTTATCGTTGTATTTAAAGGGTTCAGGAGATTGATCTTTTAGCTGTCTGAGAATATTTTGGGCGGCGGTTTGACCTTGCTGAATGGCTTCTTGGGCGACTCCGGTCATTGAGTCCTGTTGAATTTTCGCTAAGTCCCCAACCGCATAAACATCAGGATGATTCTCAATTTGCAAGGTGGGCTGAACTATCACCTCTTGGCGTTTTGTGGTTTCTGGCGAGGGACGAACCGTTGGCGTTGCCCCCTGAACTCCAGCAGTCCAAATCACGGTTCGAGTCGCTAGAACGATGTCTTCATCGAGTTGAACAGATTCTGATTTCACCTGACTGACACGAGTGGCTAAATAAATCTCAACGCCATGCCGTCGCAACCACTGCGCTGTATAATCTCCCAGAGGTTTAGAATAGCTTTTGAGTAGCTGTTCTCCCGATTGAACTAAAACCACCTGAGTTTCAGATAGGGCGAGAGTGGGGTAGTCGCGTCGGATCATATTTTTAATCAACTCTGTTAACGCGCCCGCTAGTTCGACTCCCGTTGGCCCTCCACCCACAATCACAAATCGCAACAACTTACGTCGTTCTTCGGGGTCTGACGTTTTGACGGCCTGTTCCAAACAAGTTAAAATTTGGTGACGCAAGGCGATCGCTTCTGACAAAGACCGCATTGGCCAGGAATAATCCGGTGCGCCTGCAACGCCTAAATATTGGGATTTACTGCCTGTGGCTAAAATTAAATATTGATAGTCTAGGCTTAAACCCTCGCGAGTTTGAACCAATTGTTGATCAAAATCAATCGCTGTCACTTCGGCTTGCAAAATTCGGACTGAACCCCATCGCCGGAACATTCGCCGCAGAGGATAAACGACTTGTTGCGGGTCAAGGACAGTTGTTGCCACTTGGTACAACATCGGGATAAAAGTATGGTAAGTGTTGCGGTCAATTAACACAACTTCTACCTCTGATTTGGCGAGGGCTTTAGCCGCCTCCACTCCTGCAAATCCCGCCCCAACAATGACAACTCTTGATCGAGAAGAAATAGAAGTTTGAGATCGAGAAGATTTAGAAAACACAGTTATAGCTTGTAAAATTTACACGGTTTTTCAAGTTTTATGCTGAGATTAATTGAGGCTTAAAATTATTTAATCCCTGTAAAATTCAAGGTGAATAAGTTATCGTTATTGCGGAGAATAAACAGTGCAAAAATTGCTCCGAGTGTTGGAACTCCAGCCCAAAATAAATGGTTTGGAGGTTGATAGGGATTGAATAACTGTTGATAGGTTGACAAAACCGAAACGGTGTGCATTCCTAATACTGCGCCGTAAGACCAGAGTTTGAAGACTCCAGCAAGAAATGCAAGCACAATTAGGGTTTGAATAATGCCTAACGTAACTGAAATAGCGGGAGTAATCTCTAAAAAATAAAATCGAGAGAACACACCTTGAGCGATTTCAGGTTTAAGAATTTTCTCAAATGACCAAATTAGAAAAAATAGACCGACACTAATCCGAATAATCGCTAAACTGATTTGGAGTTTACCTTCGTCTGTCATCTCAAATCCCCTCTACAACTTTAATGACGCTACCCTCTCTTAATCCTTCTCCACCTGTTAGAACAATGGTTTGACTATCTTGTAAGGTGTCGTGAGAAATTGCCATTTCTTCTCCGAGATCGGCTAAAACTTCTACAGTTACAGGTTGAGCCTTATTTTCTGTCACCGTAAAGATTAACCATTCATTTCCTCGCCGCACTAACGCATCACGCGGTACAACAAAACTATTTTGATTAGCCGCCACTTGAATTGGAAGTTCTAAATCTCCTTGAATAGCCATTCCCGGTAATAGTCCAATGGGCGGATTTTCCAAACTCACCCGTACTAATTGTCGTCGAGAGGTGACATCTGTTGCGGGAACAACTGCCGTAATTTCAGCGATTTGACTCCATCCTTGCAAGGCACGGGCGGTGAGTTTAACAGGTAAACCCATACGAACTGCACCACTGAGAGATTCTGGAACTTCGAGGAAAATATCAACCTGTTCCTGACTGACAAGAGTTAAAATCGGATCGCTAGTTTCAACATAGTCACTGATACTAACAGCCCGCGATCGCACCACGCCTGCGGTGGGTGATGTGATTTGAGTTCGTTGTAAATTAACTCTGGCTTGATTGACCGTAGCTTCAGCGACTTTGACCATACTTTGTTGAGCGGCAATGACTTCAGGTCTTGGCCCGGCTTGGGCTTCGGCAAGTTCGGCTTCAACTCTGAGTTTTTCTTCTGTTGCAGCATCCAGAACGGCTCTCGCCCCCGAAATATTGCGCTGATTTTCGGTTTCAACGGTCGCGAGGGCGGCCTCAGCTTCTAAGCGTTCCCCGACAGTGGTGTCAATATTGGCTCTAGCAGCAATTAAATCCTGTTGCGTTTCATTTTCCATTGCCGTTAACGCTGACTCTGCGGCTAACCGATCGGCTTTCGCGCCATCGAGGGCAGACTGGGCTTCCACTAAACTGCGTTGAGACTGGACGCCTTCTTCGACCAGATCGGAAATTCGCTCTAAATTGTCTTTGGCTTCCTGTTCACGAGCGATCGCAGACTGGAGTTCGGCTTGTCGTTGAGCAATGCGTTTTGGGGCGAGTTCTTGAGTGGGGGTTAAATTGTTGCGGGCTTCTTGTTCACGACTGATCGCTGACTGGAGTTCGGCTTGGCGTTGGGCGACTAATTTTGGAGCGAGAGCCTGAGTTTGCTGAAGATAGTCTCTGGCTTCTTGTTCCCGTGCGATCGCCGCTCGCAGTTGGGCTTGTCGCTGAGAGAGAATTTCTAAGCGTGTTCCGGCTTGGAGTTCCGCCAGTCGGCTGCGTTCTGTGGCTAAACGGGCTTCAGCTTCTCGTAGGGCGAGTTGTTGATCAGTATCATCTAAAATCGCAACCACTGTACCCGGTGCTACGCGATCGCCTGCTTTCACTAAAACCTGTTGAACGGTACTATCAACTTGAGACCGAATCGTTGCCTGTTCCGTGGCTTCGACTTGACCAATCAGTTTAATCGGTTGCACAGGGGTTTCCGCTTGTAAACGAGTCACCGTTACCGGGCGAGGCGGAGGAGTCTGAGCCGTTGATAAAGCAGGTTGAGATTCTGAACTGTGAAGTAAATGCCAAGTCGCAAAGCCACTCCCGATCAGAGTTGCCAATAGCAACAACTTCAGCCAACTTTGCTTCTGAGAGGGTGATCGAGTGTGAGCCGCTTGCAAGTTTTCTGGAGATGGAAGGTCTGGAATCTCGTCAAGATCCTCGGTAGAGAAGTGATCCAGTTCAGACTGACTCAGAAGATGTGAGTCAGGGGAGGTCGGTAGAGTCCGGGCCATAATCGCTTTCTCTCTTAATATAGAGTAGGTAGTTCTACGGATAATCCTTACTATTCCAGATTGGTCTGAAGCAAAGATTAAGTTTGTATGAATATATTTTAAGAAATTTTGCGAGATTTTGGAACGAATAATCCAGATTTGACAACAGGCAATAAAGCTGAGTGGTCGTAGCTCACTGTTTTTCTAGGTATTGATCTCACCTTTGATTCTATCAAGAACATGGTTCTGTTAGCCTTTAGATTTTAAGAATGCCTGCGATCGCAGAGGTACAAGTCCATGGGGTTTAATTTGTTAGATCCGAAATCTCAAGAGTGTTTCAAATAATGCGTGAGTATTTTGACAGGAGGAGACTTGGCTCTGAGTCGAGTGAATTTGTATAGATGTTTCAATTGTGAATTTTACGGATGACAAAAGTAGAGCGTTTAGATAAAAATAGAGATATAGGGAATTTGAATATAATGGATAACTCCCTCATTCAAGCTCTCATTTCAGTGCTAAAAATTCAACAACAGAAATTATATTTTCAATTTGGAGAAAATGATGAAACGGCGTCAATTTTTTGGGTATTGTTTACTTTTTATAGGGGGATGTACTTCGGCTCAAGTTTCGAGTTCAAACTCAACAAATGTCAATCAGCCGGAAAAACTAAGATTTGCAGTCACCGATGTTCAAGGACTAGAAGACCTCGAAAGTAATTATGGGAAGTTTCGCCAAACTTTAGAACAGGTATTAGAGACCCCGATTGAATTTTTTCCTGTAGAAAGTTATACAGCGGCGGCGGTTGCGCTCCAGTCCAATCAAGTCGATCTCGTTCTGACAGGCCCTTCTGAATATGTGGTGATAAATGCTAGAACTAAAGCTGTTCCAATGATTGCTTTGGCTCGACAAAACTACTATTCAGTTATTGCTGTTCCCGCCAATAGTCCGATTGAATCTTTAACGGATCTCAAAGGAAAAACCGTAGGTCTGAAAAAAATTGGGTCTACCAGTGGTCATCTCGGACCCACTAAACTATTAATGGATGCAGGACTAGAACCTAATGTTGATTATCAAATGGAAATGTTAAGTCTTCAAGACCGAACAGATGCTCTTCTCAATGGTAGTGTTGATGCTTGGGGAGGATCGTTAGTAGATTATCAAAGATCTGTCCTCACAGACGGCAATTCTGAACCGGATTTTTCTATTATTGCTCAAAGTTCTTCACTTCCCAATGATGTGATTATGGTCAGTTCTTTGATCGATCCTAATCTTGTTACCAGCTATAAACAAAGTATTCTCGATAGCCAAGATCAACTCCTAAAAGCTTTAGTTGTTAGTGAAGAAACTCAGAAATATCAAGGGGCTAAATTCGTTGAGGCTCAGGATTCAGACTATAATGTGATTCGTGAAGTTTACAAGGCGATGGGCGCAGAGAATTTGATTCAGTAAAACACAGCTAGCTAAGACTTACTATAAAAAATTTGTGCTGTGGAAGGGAGAGGTGAGAGAGGAGCCAGAGGTGGAGAGGGGCGGGGCTAGAGATATAGCACTACGCGCAAGTCAGAAGTCAGATGTCAGAAGTAATCCCTGACGCTCGTTTGAGCATTTATGAATGTCCTAACTATAATGCGTAGTCCTATAGAAAGCAAATGCTTCCCAACTTTGAAGCGCCCCCGCCATCCTAGCGCCAGGTTCTTCGCTTTCCAATGACTTAATCGTGATTAATGCTTTACTTGAACCTGGTTTGATTGAAATCTATACAACAGGGCTGATCGATGCTCAAGACCAACTTCTGAAAAGCTTGGTCACAAGTCAAGAAACTCAAGAATATCAGGATGCTAAATTTGTTCGAGTTGAGGATGCAGACTATAATATTATTCGAGAAATCTATAGAGCCATAGGGGCAGAGCGACTGATTCATTAAGTGGAATCTCTATTAGTGATATATTAAGTTAGGATTAATGAAGGCAAAATTTCGTTCAGAGGTATTTAATATTACAAAGTTTATAAACTCAGCTTTAATATTGAATATATAAAAATGTCTAATGTGTCCTCTAATCCTGTGAAAAATATTGACCCCTATACCTCTCGTAGTCTTGCCAGAAAAAAGGGGATTTTTTCTAAAATAAAGAATTCATTTTCTCATTTCAGTATCCGCAAAAAAATTAGCTATGGTTACTGTTTAGCGATTGGAGTTGGCGTAACCGGAACTACTCTCGGATTATTCATAGGAGACTATTATCAAGATCAAGCTTTATCGAAACTGAGAATTTCAGACAAACAAAAATCAACGATTGTTGAGATAGAAAGCGCTCTGACCCATCTCGAAATTTACCCTCAGCAGTCAATTAAACTGTTAGGCGATCCAATTTCATTAGATTATGAAAGAAATAAATTTTTGGAGAATTTTAATCGAATTCAAAGAAATATTCAGGAATTTGATGTTCTTCGCGAGAGTATTTCCAGTCATATTGCTATCAACGATCAAGATATACAAGTTTTAGAAAACGCTTGTCAAACTACAATTCAAAACTATGTAGACTGGGTGGACTCTTGGGAATCAGAACTGAGTATAACGAATATTTCTTCAGAAGAGATTCCAGAGATTCAAAAAGAAATTTGGAATCGAACTCGCACTGAAACCGCAATACAACTCAGCCAAGAATTAGAACGAATTTCTGAATATTTAACGCAACTAATTGCTAAAGCTGATGCTCAACGGGAGGAATCTACAGTTCGCTTTAAGCAAGCTAATATGCTTCGATTTTACATTATTTTTGGCAGTATGTTTCTCTCGACATTAATTGCCGTTTTATTATCTCTCCTAACCAGTCATGCGATTGCAAATCCGGTTCAGCGTTTAACTCAAGTTGCTCAAAATATGACAGAGGATGCAAATTTATCGTTACGAGCTTCTGTTAATTCTAAAGATGAAGTCGGGCGACTGGCAAAGTCTCTAAATCAACTGATTGAATGGGTAGAAACCTACACCTATGAACTGAACCAAGCGCGTCAAACTTTAGAAGAACGAGTCGATGAACGCACTCAAGAATTACAGCAAACATTGCAAGAACTTAAAACCACTCAAGCTCAACTCATTCATACTGAAAAAATGTCAAGTTTAGGGCAAACTGTGGCGGGTGTTGCCCATGAAATTAATAACCCGATTAACTTTATTTATGCCAATCTTCCTTATATTCGTCAATATCTTGATGATATTTTTAACTTAATTGCAGCCTATCAAACTGAATATCCAAATCCATCAGAAGATTTGCAAGATTTAATTGAAGAAACTGAGTTAGAATTTTTACAAGAAGATCTCTCTAGTATTCTCACTTCAATGCAGACAGGCAGCGATCGCATTCGAGATATTGTCCTGAGTTTAAGGATGTTTTCGCGTTTAGATGAATCGGAAACAAAATCTGTCGATCTTCATGCTGGAATTGATAGCACTTTAATGTTGTTGAAGCCTCGCTTAGAACGTCATAAAGGTTTGCCTGAAATTCAAGTTATTTGCAACTATGGCACACTTTCAAAAGTTAAGTGTAATGCGAGTCATATTAATCAGGTTTTTATGAATATTTTTAATAATGCAATCGATGCTTTACGAGCTAAAACGTTTACGGAGCAAGAACCGACGCTCAAAATTACAACTCAAATGACATCTGAAAATAGGGCTCAAATTGCGATCGCAGATAATGGAGATGGCATAGAACCTGAAATTTTAGATCGAATTTTCGAGCCATTTTTTACGACAAAACCTGTGGGTTCAGGTACAGGTTTAGGACTCTCAAGCAGTTATCAAATTATTGTCGATCAACATAAAGGTAGATTATCCTGTACTTCCTCTGTTGGAGAAGGAACAACATTTTTGATAGAAATTCCGACACAATCAATTATTCATCAAAAAATAACTAGCAAAGTATAGATTTTTGAACTCAAACTGTAATTAAATTAAACTATAATAAATAGTGCTAAAGCACAACTACAAACCCAGGGTGGTTTTATAAAATTTTTCTAATTCTTGTACACAGTCTTGATCTTGATATAATCTTGATTGATTTTGGCTAATCTTATTTACAATTTCTTGCCGCCAAGTCTGATTTAACCCCAACTGAACAGCGATTTGAATATATTCCTTGACATCTTTTGCAATTGTCTCCCTCACGCCAATTCGTTGCAGAACTCCTGCGGTTTGACGACTTCGCATGAATTCACCTTCACAAGTCACAATCGGAAGATTACAAGCCAGACTATCAAGCGTCGTCAGAAATCCCGTAAATTTAATTGTATCTAAACCAATATCAGATATTAAGTTGAGTTGCAAATAATCTGATTGTTCAAGTCGGGGTAAAATTATACAATAATCTTCACTATCTAAATCTAATTCAGCAAAAGCTTGTTTTAATCGTTGTTTAAATTTGTCAGTAATAGCATCATTCCAATGAGAGACAAAGACGAATTGAGCCAGAGGAACTTGTTGAGCAATCTTAACAAAAATCGAATCATATTGAGGTAAATACTTAAACAAAGACTGACAAGAGAGATAAATCACAGCATTATTCTTCAGCCCAAAATCCTCACGGGTTTTCTGAAGTTCTGGAATGGCTTGCTGTTCATAATAAATCCCTAAATTGGGTAAACGAATTAAGGTTTCTAAATAATGTTTTCGTGCATTTTTTGGTTCAAGTAAATCGGCGGAAATAAAATAATCAATGGTTGGTAAACCTGTTGTGACTGGATGTCCCCAAGCTGCACATTGAATTGAGGCTAAACGTAAACTGGCAATTTGTGTTGTCAGAGGACACATTCCAATATCTAAAAAAACTAAAATATCGAGTTTATCATCATAAATTTTCTGAACAATATTAGTAAACTCATCATTCAGATGATAAAAATGATCGCTGTGAAATTGATATAAATTTGTGAGTTCATCGTCTTCATTTCCTGTATAATAGCAAGTGATTTCAAAATCTTGAGTATTATGCTGCTGTAACCATCCTAAAAATACAATTCCCACTGTATGCCAGTTCAAAAAAGATGAAAGATAACCAATTTTTATTTTAGAATGATTTTTATGTGGGACTTGCTGCACCCATTGCGGGAAATTGTTTGCTAAGATTTGATGAATAAACTGTCCGTACTGTTGTTGCAGTTCTAAATCATTGAATCCTTGATATTGTAAGTAAAAGTTCGTGTGAGTTGAAGTCGCTTCTAGTAACTTCTCTGCATCTTCTAACGAACTGAGATCTGTTTCTACAATTAATTGAGTTAAGAGATGAGAAAATCTCTGACGATAATATTCAATTTCTGAGACGTTATTATATAAAATTGGCAGTAATCGTTGATGAGCAACTTTGAGTGAGATCTGATTTGGAAATCTTTCCAACGCATTCTCAGCAATATTAATCGCTGTTTCTATTTCTCCGATTTCTTGTAACGTTTCTACCCAAGCCTGATAAATTTCCGGTGCGTTGGGAATCTGCTGAACGGCTTGCTGATAAGTTTTAATGGCTTGGGAATATTGTTCAACTTTTTGATAACAGTCTGCTAGTTTTAAATAAATATCTAAATAAACATCTAAATCAAGATCGACTTCTTGAATTTGATTGTGGAGAGAATCTTGATAATATTGAATAGCTTTTGTGTATTCAGCTTGATAATAGGCTGAATTTCCAAAATAGAATGAGGCTTGAGTCTGATTTTGAAGAGTTTGAAAAGCTATCCCTAACTGTTTGAGAAGTTGAGGATTTTCTGAATCGAATTTTAGAGCTGTTTTATAGGTTTGAATAGCTGAACTTATCTGGTGTTGAGCGATAAATAAATTACCTAATTCTAAATAATACTCTGAATTTTTAGAATTGAGATCGATAGCCGTTTTAAAGTTTGTTTCTGCTTGTTCAAACTGTCCGAGTTCGAGCCAACATTGACCCAATTGATGGTAAGCTTCACTCCAGTCTGAGTCTAAAATAATTGCTTGTTGATAGGCAGAAATTGCACCCTTAAAATCTTCTGTCGCTGCAAGTCCTAAACCTAAACAATAGTATTGCGCGGCTGTTGATGAGTCGAGTTCCACAGCCAAATAAAAGGCATCGAGGGCCTCAAGATAACGACCTTGAGAAAGATAAACCATTCCCAACTCTCGCCAAGCATCAGCATCGGTATTGTCTAAGGCTAAAATTTCCTGATATTTTTCCTCAGCCTCAGACAAATATCCGGCATCATAGAGGGCGATCGCATCAATATAGAGACGATCTAACATTCCTTTCAAATTTACCCCCGAAAACCATTAGGACGAGGTGTAGGACGAGGGTTAGGGCGAGTGGTTGGGCGAGGGCTAGGACGATTTCCAGTGGGTCTGGGACGAGGGCGATTTCCCCTTGGAGTGGGGCGAGTCGTTGGGCGATTTCCGCTAGGACGAGTGGTCGGGCGAGGGCGAGGACGATTGGCTTGAGCCTGTAGGGAGTCAGAAGAAGGGCTTGTGAGGGTTGGATCGGGATTTTGACGAATTTGCCGTTCGCTATTTTCCAGGGCTGCTGTGACGCTCTCAACGCCTGCTGCATTAATTTTTCCGAGAGCAAAGGCGGCTTTGGCGCGAACTTGCATCTGTTCATCATTGAGGGCTGCGGTCAAAGCTGGAACCGCTGGCTGTCCAATCCGTTTGAGTGCGATCGCGGCGGAAATTTGCACCTCTTCGTCGCTGTCTTTGAGAGTTGCAATTAAATTTGGAACCGCAGATGCTGCATTATTCCCCAATATTCCTAAGCCAAACGCCGCACCCTGGCGAACTTGAGGGTTTTCATCGTTCAAGGCTTGAGTGAGATCGGCGATCGCAAAGTTGAGAATATCAGGAGAAGTTGGCCCGATATGTCGCAATGCTACGGCTACATCCATGCGAACCGCTTGATCTGCATCCTTCAAAGCTGAAAGCAAAGCTGGAACGGCTTCTGTCGCCTCTGCACCCATCGAACCCAAGGCGAAAGCTGCATTCTTGCGAACATTGACATCGGAATCATGCAAGGCTTCAAGCAAAATGGGAATGGCGGGAGAGCCAATTTTTTTGAGGGTTTTGACGGCTGAAAGTCGATTTTGTCGATTTCCAGTATTAAGTTGTTCGATTTGAGCGATAACTTCTGCTGTTGTGGTGGCTTGAGTCGCCATTTTCCCAATTAAGAGAAAACCAACAGACAGACAAAGCAACGCTAATTTGGGCGAATTCAATGATTTCTTTAGGGTGTTCCAATCCATACTCGTTCGCCTCCTGAGTGAGTAAATGTTCTATCCTCGTCTGAGTTAACTCGAAGATAGTGGGGTCGATCTTCAATTATGCGACTCAACGAGGCAAATTGTGTAAGATTGGCAAATTTACTGAGGGTTGTTTTTCTTTGAATAACAAATTTCTGAGGTTACAAGAAATCAAAGCCATCACTAAAGATGAAATCAATATCAAAACTAAGGCGATCGGTTAATGTACCGTCATCAATAATTACCCCAAGAAATCGACCATCAAAGAGTTCTAGAGCGATATCGAAATCGCCATCCTCGTCTGCATCAATATTTCGCTCTAAGCTAATGGGGTCGATTTGATCTCGTAGATTTCTGGGAACAGCAATTTTATCTCCAACTGAGCTACTATTTCCAGCATCAAAGCCTAGAAAAATTGCATCCACATTCTGAATATCTCGACTGGCTTCCGCCGGGTCAAAAATAAAGGTATCTTCTCCTTCACCGCCAATTAAATCATCAACTCCTGCATCTCCATCAAGCAAATCATTTCCGCGATCGCCAAATAGAGTATCATCTCCTTCATCACCATTTAGAAAGTCATTATCTTGACCTCCATACATAACATCACCATCAAATCCACCTTCAAGTGAATCACTTCCCAAATTTCCAAACAGTTCATCTCGTCCAAAATCTGCAAAGATTCTATCCCCATCAGCTCCTCCAAAGAGAGTATCATCCCTTATTCCTCCGCTAATCGTATCACTATCTCGGTTGCCATTTACAAGCAGTGGATCGTTAGTATTCCCCGCTTGTAAACTATCATTTCCTGCAAGTAGTAAAATCTCCTGATTGAAGCCTTCTCCTGGAGACAGAAAAACAGCATCTGAATTTTCAGTTCCACCCAACACGGGAAATCCAAAAAAGCCAATAATGCCAAGTGGGGCTAATATGGAAGTCATTGCTAATCACTCTCCTAATTAGTCAGGTTACTGCATTAGATTAACATATAAAGGTTGAGTTTAGCACATCTTTCTACAATTGGAGGAGCCTACAAGTTTTCTTCTTAAAGTTAGGCTTTCATATCGAAAGACAATTCCCTTTTCTCATTATCAAATCAAGTATATCTTTAGGAATAGATCGAGATAGGGAGAAAAGATCGGATTCGGATAAGAAGTGGGTTAAGTTTGGATAGAGCATCAGTGCTAAAAATTGTCCGGTCTTAATATTGTCACTCGATAAACTCATTGTCTCCTCAACCAGATTTTGAACAAATATCTGCTCCGATCTAGTTAAGGGTTCCTGTCTAAACTGTTTATTACGAAGTAAAATTTGATAGGTTTTTCTGAAAGGAAGTGAGGGTTTTGGATTCAACTGTTCAGAAGTCTGCCGCCAATATTGGGCGATCGCTTGTCTGAGTAGACGTAAATCGTCTAAAAAAGTTTCCGTACCGTTCTGACAATCGTAAAGATAGAAGTGATTCAGGTTAATAGTATAGATACACAAAGCGCGATCGCGAACGTCTTGAGGTAAAAATTGATAAGCTGAATCAAAATAGACTTTATAATAAAATTTTAAGTCTGTCGAAACATTTTTAGCAATATTTTGATAGGTTTTTTGTTGGGTATGCAATCGAAAATAGGAAAGCACTTGATTCACAAACCCTATCTTATAATTTCCCATAATTCTCAACCAAAGATCGAGATCGACCAGTTGATTGAGGTTTGGATCAAATCCTCCTATTTTTTCTAAAATATTTCGCTGAATGAGAACGGTACTCGGTTCTCCAATTTTATTAATCGGATGTTCAAACAGATTTGGATCTTTCAGTAAATCTGAACCCAGTTGAATCGGTTTTAAGTTTAACCAGGCTTGATGTAGATCTTGAAAATCTTGATAAATCGCCATCAGATCGGAATCGGTTTTTGCAACTTCATCGACAAAACAAATCTCACGCGGAGAAAAAACCAGTCCAATTTTATGATCTTGTTCAGCAATTTTTACCATTTCTGTGATACATTTTGGAGCCAGTAGATCATCTTGAAAAAGAAATTTAATATATTTTCCTTGAGCTTGAGAAATGGCAAAATTACAGTTATCAGCCAGTCCTAAAGACTTGTGAGGTAAAATTAAAAATCTAACCGAGGTTTGATCTTGAAACCTTTGAGCAATATTAATTGTATGATCTGTTGAACCGTCATCGGATACAATAACTTCAAGCGAAGAATAGGTTTGAGATAAAACACTAGAAATCGCCTCAGCAATAAAGCGATCGCCATTATACGTCGGAATACAAACACTCACAAGCGGATGTTCTTGAATCTCTAAACCTGTTGAAACATGAGGAGAAATTTTAGATTGAGTGCGAAGTGGAAGAATATACTTTCCTGTTGTAGTTTGATTAGAATACTTAAGAACTTCAGCCAGATCAAACTCACCTGAAAATTGATAAATAACATAACCTTGACTCTTAAAATATAAAACAATTTCTTCTTCATCAGGATTGAGAAGAACAGGAACCGCAATAATAATTTCTTCAATATTTTCAAGACTCAACTCGAGAGAAGTAATGGCATCAAAGAGACCTTCCCATTCAGTTTGGCAAATAATAACAACTGATAAATTGAAATTTCTCAATTCATTTCACCTCCTGACCCCAAAATTTGGAGAGATATTCAAAGTTTCCTATCAAAAATTACTAAAAATTTACCAAGGATTAACTCGCGTTGCATAAGGGCCTAAACGCAAAGCATTTCCCAGAGCATTATTATTTTCTCGTAACCCTTCATAAAAGAAAAATACTTCTCCATTTACACCTCGACGACGATTATACTCAATCGCTTTCAAAAGTTCAGCCTCACTGATGCGATAGGAACCAATTTTTAGTAAAATTCCGGGAGAGAGTTTATGGATTTGTGACGCTTTAAATTGAGTATTAACCAACTGATCCAGCAAGCTTTTATAACCCCCAAAATTCCGTCGATAAAGCTGAGGATGAATAATATCAACCAAATCTTGCTCGAGCCAAGCAATATAATCTTGTAAATATTCATTCAAACCCCAACGATAAGGACTCGGTGACATAGAAATCATAACATCAGGTTTAATCGCTTTGACTTCTTGATAAATACGCGCTAAAAACCCAGTTAAAAGATCCGCTCGCCATTGCAGCCATTGTTGATCTTTATGATGGAGTGGAGGTTGACGACCACAGTATTGAATATAGCGTTCAATGGTTTTAAAATCATATCCTCCCTCAGAAGGCATCGCAGGCATTCGATCATCGCCTTGAATGCCATCAATATCATAATTTTTGACAACTTCTAAAATTAAATTAATCACAAAATCTTGAACTTCATCATCAAAGCCATTCATCCACTCAAACCCATTTTTAACCAAAAGATTTCCCTGAGCATCTAGAGCCGCCCAATGAGGTTTTTGTTTTAAAATTCGCCCTCCTTTCTGTCGATAAGAACAGGCAAAACCATATTCAAACCAGGGGATTACTTTTAGTCCAACTTGATGAGCTTCTTCAATTAATTCTTGTAGAGGATCGCGCTTTTGTTCACAACTCACATAAGCATCAATTTCGACTCCAAACAGTTGGCTCATTATTTGAGAACGATAGAGAGTGACCCCCTTATTCCAAACCACAGGAAAGACAACGTTAAATCCAGTTTCAGCTAAAAACTGCATCGCCTCTGCGATCGTTTGCCGAGAGTAGAGGACTTTACTATCAGTATTCGGAATCCAGACTCCACGAACTGCCATTGCCATCTCCTGTATTCATTGAACTCTATCTCAATTTTTACCATTTTTTTGATTGTATAGAGCTACAGATCAGGTCCTAGAGAATTTACCGTTAAACTATCGAACATTTGACAATTGTAATTAAGGGATTATCCTGATGTCTAACAATTATTCAATTTGAGTAAAACATTAGTTTTAATACTCAAGATATTGAAATCATGATTTCAAAAAAATCTCTTCAATCACTGTCATTTTTTTAAAAAATTTGTTAAATAGAGATAGAGTCACTCAGTGATTTTTCGTAATCATTAAACACCTTAGTTACAGTAAAACATTAGTTATATCACTCAATATATCATGGGTATTCAACATCTAAATCAAGCCTTAACTCATCTCAATCTCAGCACAATTAACGTGATGCAAATCTTGGTTCTCCAAGAAGTTGATCGCCAACTCAAGGAACTTTCACATAATCAGGCTCAGTATATAAAACCTGTTGAAGTTGTAACTTATGCACTCAACCGTCTTCCTCCTTTGTATGCTTCGAGTCAAGAAGGCTTGGGTCATCAACTCAAACAAGCTCAAAACCAATATAAACCTCAGATTACTGTAGCAGTACGTCAAGGAATTGCTGCGGTTCAACGAGATCCCCTCAGACGTTCTACACCTTTGGCTCTCAAAAAACAGAATCAATCTAAACAAAATGATCAATCAAAAACAGTTCAACCTAAGACTCTGAAAACAAGTCCGAATGAAAGGTCTCAAAAATATTCAGATGCACAGTCAATTTATTCTCACGCAGAGTATTGTCAGATGGCAATGGATCTAGCTACATTTAAACTTTAATCCCATGAAACTCTGACATAGGCTATGACTTGAGGAATTTCAGCAATTTTCTCGCTCACAATCACCAATACTCACCCAACTACTAGACCCATCACTCCAATGTTCTTTCTTCCAGATTGGGGCTGTGTGTTTGAGGGTATCAATTGCATACTGACAGGCTTCAAATGCTTCTCGGCGATGGGGACAACCGACAGCGACCAGAACACTGATTTCTCCAACCTTTAAGCGTCCAATGCGATGATGAATGGCAACTCGTGTTACATCCGACCATTTTTGGTGAATCTCAGTTGTGATTTGTTCAAATACTCGTATCGCCATGGGTTGGTAAGCCTGATACTCTAGTGCTTCTACAGACTGACCGTCAGTATTGTTGCGAACCATGCCACTCATCACTACAATAGCACCATTGGCTGGTTCGTCAACCAACGTATAAATGTCCTCCACAGATAAAGGTGCTAGGGTAATTGCAAAACTGTCTGCGGATGAAACAGTGTCAGAATGCGAGTCAAAAGTCAGACTAGAGTTCAACATAATTAATTGTTTGTCTGCTAGCTTACCAATCAAAAATCGGTACTTTGTTGCTTCTACTCAGGCTGTTGAGATTCTTGTTTAGCAAGCTGTTGATCTGCCATTTCCAGCATTTCGGGTATGGTTACAAATCGATACCCTTCTTCTTGAAGTTCTGCAATAATTTCGGGCAGTGCAGTTACCGTTGCTGAACGATTACCCCCTCCGTCATGCAAAAGTACAATCCGCCCAGGTTTAACAGTATCCAATACATTATAGATAATACTTGAAGCTGAACTCATCCAATCTCTAGAATCTGATGACCACATGACATTCACGTAGTCGCGAGAAGTAACATAATCAACTAACCCGTTATTTTCGACTCCTCCAGGCGGACGAAAAATGGGGGTTTTAA
>JBCBCI010000097.1:0-264 GCA_038530755.1 Cyanobacteria bacterium J06592_8
CCGCCCACCCCAAACCTCTGTGCTGTGGCATTAATTGTTGGAGTCGCCAAGCTGTAATCATTGTTATAGGAATAACCATTCCTAAGCTAATCACCATCCATTGGCGATCGCATTTTTGAAAAATTTCTCCTAAACCCGCAATATCAATTTGGGAATACAAAATTCCTAGAATAACTAAGCTAAAAATGATTGAAATCAACCGTTTCATCACTAAATTTTATCCATATTACTTGTCCTTTTTAAACTTTTCAAACTCAGCTCGTC
>JBCBCI010000097.1:273-22321 GCA_038530755.1 Cyanobacteria bacterium J06592_8
CGTAAAATGGTAAAAATTGATTGTTTAATATAAGAGGGAATACTCTTCACTAAACGAGAAGGTCGTAGATCTGGATTTGTCCGAATGGGAACAGAAGTAATCGCAATTCCTTTTTGTCCAGCTTGAATAATGGTTTCTAGGGTATAAGTATATTCATTAAAAACATTGATTTGCATCGCTGCATTGCGACTAAAAGACCGAAATCCGCTTGGTGCATCAGGAATATTGGTGCTACTGGCTAAACGCACCACCCAACTTCCCAGTTGTTGCAGGAACTTTTTACTGGGAGAAAAATGTTTAATCTGGCGAATAGGTCTTGCCCCAATGACAACTTCTGCATGACCCAATAAAATCGGTTCAATTAAGCGGGGAATATCTTCTGCAGAATATTGATTATCTGCATCCGTATTAACGATAATATCAGCCCCAGCTTTCAGACTGGCTTCGATTCCCGCCATGAATGCTTTTGCCAAGCCCTGATTGTATTCAAAGCTAACAATGTGATCGACTCCACAAGCGCGAGCCACATCAACGGTGCGATCTACGCTACCATCGTTAATAACCAGTAATTCGATTGTATCAATGCCCGGAATCTGACGAGGCAGTTGAGCTAGGGCAATGTTTAAGGTTTCTTCTTCGTTGTAGCAAGGAATCTGGATAATCAGTTTAGTCATTCCTCAGTCTCAAGGAAAGATCAAGAATCGTGAATGCGATCGCTATGATACTTTTAACCCTCGTTGTGCATTTTGTCTAGCTGCTCGACTCCAATCTTCTTAAAAATAATTTCAGCAAAAGCCTCTGCCGAATTCTGTTGAGCAAACGACTGCATCCGAGTCCGATCATAAAGCTGATCAAGATTTTCTGACAACAGTTGACTCAGTCCTTGACTAATTTGGCTGGGAACGGTTGAATCAGCAGTTAAACCCAATCCATAGCGTTTGACCATTTCCCCCATCAACCCATAATCTGAACTCAGAACAGGTTTTTCCGCCGCCGCCGCCAGAAGCAAAATTCCGCTCATCCCCACATGACGTTGATAGGGCGCCAGCACAACATCTACCATTTTGAAGTAAGTTTCGACTTCCCCATCAGAAATAAACTCATATCTGCAAATAAATTGGACCGGATGAGTTTGACGTAATTTCTCCATCTCTGCATTAATAGAGTCTGAGATACTTGACTCTCCCACTAAAATAAGGCAAAGTTTTTGGCATTCTTCTGGAGATAATAGTGCGATCGCCTCTAGAATCTGATAAATTCCTTTACGAGCTGTTATCGCCCCAAATAGCAAGAATACTTTTCGATCCGACTCAATTCCTAATGCTTCCCTGAGTTGGAGCGATTGCTCGTCTGAAACGCGCATCCTTTCTACGGGATCAGGCAGATGAACCGCTTCAAATTTACCCGGATACTGATTCAGGTGTTTAACTGCAAAAGGATCTAAACAAAATAGATTTTGAAGCTGAGGATTTCTCAAAATTCGAGACAGAAGAACTCTTTCTCGCCACTCTTGAATTTTATCTTGACGAGAAGGTTGATAGTTTGTTAACTCCTGACCATAGTGAAATGTGGGTCGGAAATAAATCCCGGAAAACGGACAAGGAGATTGAACACCGAATCCCAGAGGAAATTCACAGGTATCAAAATACATTAATAAACCGTGAGTTGCCTGCAAAAGTTGGGTATAGTGACAGAAAATTTTCCACTCTTGAAAATTTCGCATAAACCTTTTAATTCTGGGTTTACGAGAATTTAGAATTGTGGCTTCCTCCTCAGTAATTGCCACAAATTTAATCGAGTCTAAACCCAGGCTTGCTGCTAAATCTACAACCTCTCTGTGTTCTTCTAAAAATTGAGGGAGTACAACTATATCTAGATTTCCCACAAGATTAAACTTCTGCCAATACTGAATTAGATGGCGGATATAGATTGGGTGGTGTCCTCTCAAAGACAAGTCGAATAGCATCAACTTTATCCCTTTCGATTGCCCGCGATTCAACTGAGATAATACGGAATTTTCTATCATCACCGTTTTTCCAAAAAATTAGATTCCATAACTTCATTACCTTGACCTGAGACCTATTAATTCTTCAGCGAAATTCATTCAAGATTCACCTAGTCTCTCTCGAAGTTTTGATAATTAAAACGGTGCATCATTGGAGTAATCATTGGTAAAATACTTTCTATTTCTTTCTTGTTTTTTAATTTCCACTTATCCTTCTTGGGAGGAGATATCGTTGTCGGACTTAAGGCTTTTTTGTTGACATAATTTAGACAGTCTTCTGTTACTTCTAATTGACAAAATTTGGAGACTTGATTAATGACCTTAATCGGATCTTCAATAAAATCTTCATAGAAAATTCGCATATATTTCTTCTGAAAATCTGGGTTCTTATCATACTTTTCAAGAACATATCGATTATGCTCGATCCAACTCCATGCACAAATTTCCTCTAGGGGCTTATCAACCCAATTTTCCCATCCAGGAGGTAAAGCATAAGACCAGTTTGAAATTGTTGAGTTTTCAGGAAAAGAAAGGTTTGCCCCCACTTTAACATATACATTCCAGCCCTCCATCATGGAAGAAATAGTGGAGCGTCCATCGCGAACGAGATGGAGATACAAAGCATCTGGAAATATTTTTTCGATCGCATCAATATGAAAGCAGTTTGCAATTGTTTTTTCCATATAATGAATAGGCTTTCTAAGCATTGAATATTTTAAAGCAACTTGCAAGTCCATTCTTTTCTGGGAAGATTTGTCTATTCCATGAGTAATTCCCTTGACAACAATAAAGGACTTGACAGCGTTTATAACCTTTTCACTACACTCGTTTGAATCAATATAATCCGATTGAGGTAAACTTCTTTGATATGGAAAGATTCTAATCCACATCGGGGTATTTTCTGTATCAAAAGAGAAAACATCGTTCATTTCTCTAATGCACTGATAAAAGTAGTGTGATCCGGAGCGAGGGGCACTGATAATAAATACGGGTCGCTCAAATCTAGGAGCAATAAATTTTATAGAAGATAATAGAGAACGACTAGTCTTGTAATCTTTTAACATTTGGTTTGACGAGTTTGAGTGATGCAGTTTACGTTATTGAGTAGAAATCAGTTAGGATTCAGGAGACTATCTCTGTGAATGGGTTTAACCCCAACCTATTTTAAACTCTTTTATGAATCATTCCTGATTGCTATAGTTTCACACTTCTCAAGAAAAATGATTGAGAAAGTTAATCAATATCTATCTTTCTATTTTTTTCCAATAATAGTCATACCTCGAAACAACAGGGGAGTGCTTGCTATACTTCTTCTCGTTTCATATGGCAATTTAGCCAAAGTATCCTCCGCTAACCCAACTAGGAGAACAACTCCCCTTACCAATGGAATTTCTATGTGCATATTTTTCTTACTCTTAACCCATTTGACACTGGAAAAACCAGCTTGGATAAACAGTTTGTCAAGTTCTGTCACTGTATACTCTTTTAGATGAACTCCAGTTGCCACTTCGTCAAAGTATTGAGAAATGTCATGGGGACCTGACAAAC
Source organism: Cyanobacteria bacterium J06592_8 (assembly GCA_038530755.1). GTDB lineage: Bacteria > Cyanobacteriota > Cyanobacteriia > Cyanobacteriales > Microcoleaceae > Capilliphycus. The sequence continues at coordinate 3,827 of JBCBCI010000097.1, forward strand.
GATTAGGTGTAATGCAAATATAAATCCCTCCAGGAGCTAGAGCTTTACAAATATTTTGGAGTTGATCGAGCGCATCTTCAGGGTGGAGATGTTCCATTAGCTGATGACTGTAAGCGACATTAACTGTATTCTCCGGTGCAGGAATACTACACCCATCAGAAATAATTAACTCAAAGTTATTCGGTAAATCTGGTCGCTTTGTAATTTCTGTTGATACATCAGCCGCGTATACCTTTTTTACTCTTTTAGCTACGTCAAGGGCTACACTACAGTCTCCTGGGCCTACCTCTAAATAGATGGTTTCAGGGGTTAAAAATCGCCCTAATAGCTGCATTCTTTGATCAACAATCCAGTTTGTTGCCTCCGAGTCAGACCTCCGTGTTAACAATGGGTGATCTCGAACTTTTTCAAAGAGTTCATCGTAGAGCTTTGTATAGAGTTCTTTCCTTTCTCCTTGGGTTGAATTTCGGAGTTGGCTAAACAACTTTTTCTCAATTTCATAGTGTTCTTTGATCTGCTCTAAGCTTCTTTGATCAGATTTTCTGATAGGTACTCTGGGCTTAAATGTAGACATCGCTATCTATTTCTCCTCAGTCAGTTGTTAAGCGTCTAGATTGAAATTACCCAATTCCACAAACCCAAGCCGAAATAGGGAGTAAGGAACAGACAAGTCACACTTTAAATATCAAACTGCTTATAAGCTTATCCTACCACGATCAATAGATGAATTTCTAATCAACTTCAATATCAACAAACATAATTTAGTTTTGACATCAAAGGAGAAACTCTGGGTGAAATTATTTCTATTTTCTCTTGATTTTTTAGCTTCCATTTGTTTTTCTGAGGAGCTAATATTGTTGTCCAACTTAATGGTTGATTTTGAACACATTGAAGACCATCGACCGTAACCTCTAAGTGAAAAAAGGTAGATACGCTTTCTAACATTTTGATGAATTCAAGTAGATCTTGTGAACATTATAGACAGTTTTAAGTTGCATGGCAACTTGAAACATAATCTTATAGTAATGCCGACTGTTAGTCGCTATTTCCCCTTCCATATTTACGCTTGAGGTTCATTGATTTTGGGATTTCAAACTAAATTAACCGCTTACTTACATAGCACTCAAAATCTCTTTAAAGAGAGACTGGTAGCGATAGGCTTGGAGATCTAAGGGAAACTCCTGTTCAGCTTTCTTTCGTGATTGATCAGACAATTTTTGGTAGCGTTCTGAATCTTTTAAGACCCAAACAATACCTTCAGCTAAATCCTTGATATCAAACGGTTGTGCTAAGTAGCCATTCGATTCGTGGTCAATCATATCTGGCATACCCCCAATATTAAAAGCTACGCTAGGAACACCACAAGCCATTGCTTCTAGGATTGTGTTCGGTAAATTATCCTGTAGTGAAGGAGCCACAAAAACATCTGCTGCATTGTACACCAAGGCGATGGAAATATCATCACCAAATCGACCTAAATAATGAGCTTTAAATCCTAAATTGTCAGGAGTGTTAGGTTGAGTTGCACCGAGTATCATCAGCTCCATTTGTTGCCGATCATTTTGTTGATGACTGAGACTTTGTAATGCTTGTTGGAGTAGAGCAAAACCTTTACGAGTATCTTTTGAACTCATTGAATTAAATAAGATTAAAGGTCGATCTTGAGGAAGATTTAAAAGGTCTCGTGCAACAGATTTAGGCATAGGCTTGTAAGTCGAAGTATCTAACCCATAAGGAATCACCTTGATAGGTCTCTGACTAAACAAAGAACTCTCACTCGCACATTGAGCGAGCCATTGACTTGGAGTGACAATAGTTAAGTTTAAATCCTTCCAGGCTTTTGATTTTCGTTTCCAAATCCAACGAGATATATCAGAGTCACGATTACTTTCAAGTTGAGGACAAGCTCCACAGGAATTTTTATACTTATCACAATTTTGATTGTAGTGACATCCTCCCGTAAATGCCCACATATCATGTAATGTCCAAATCAATGGCTTTTGAAAATGAGTAAGCGTTTCGACTTTCAAAAAACCATTACAAATCCAATGTAAGTCGATAATATCAGGATTTAGACGGTTAACTTCTGAAGCTAAACCATCAGGAAACCATTGGGGAGAGAACGGTTGAGAATCTCGATTTGGATACAAGTATTTGAGCGGTAAAGTATTGAAAAAAGGACCGAGCCTTGTGATAAACTTTTTATCAGAAACTGCTGATTCATCAATGCTAAACTTAGCACGGACAAGCATCTGTGATTCTAGTCCGATTGTTCTCAAACCACGATGCAATCTATACGCTGAACGAGCTGCTCCACCTTCAATATCAGAGGTACTAAGATGTAAAATCTTCATAATTTTCCAATTTTATCCTTAAAGTAGATTGAGTTTTATGTTGTACTTACTTTGACTTGGCTAACCTTACTTATCTAACCAAATAGCAATCTTGCAAGTTGTTTATTTCGAGCAAGTAAGGATGTCACAGTCCAGCTCAATAGGAAGCTGACGGTTGCAAATCCCAATAACCCCATTGTTGTTCCCCGCAAAGACACTTCAGATAACAGTCGATTTTCTATAATCATAAAAAACTCAACAAATATCATGTGTGATAAGTAAATTCCGAAAGAGCAAAAACTTACACTTTCAAGTAATCGACTGCTGTTCAAGTGTACAGATAAAGAAATCGCCACTACCAGAGAAACAAATCCCCTGGAAACTTCATAAATCGAACCTAATGATGCCGTCCCCCATTCATTATTTACACTCCATAAATTAATAGCTATAAAAAGTATAGTTAGAAAAATCGTAACAGAACGACTGGATATTTTTTCACTCAAAAGCTTATTGTTCACGAACAGATGATTAATGATCATTGCCGTGAAAAGATAGGGTAGACACAGAAATATCCATGCTAAGAAGACTGAAAAAATTCTCACAATCGGAGACTGAGCAAGACTGGGTAAAATTGAATTGAGTAAAGGCTGAAAAGCGAAGTAGTTTTGAACTGAGTTTCCTGACTGCAAAATCACTTCATAGATAATGAAGCTTAGAACTTGAAGCCCAATCAAGACTTTCAGCTTGACATTAGTCTTAATTAAGTAGTTAGCTAGGAGCAATGTAAATGTTCCGGTCATCAACAGGGGAAGAAAATACATTTGAATCGAAGAACTTCCGAAAAAAATCAGTGAGATCGGATCTTTAAATACATTTTTTAGCTGTTCTAAATCAGAGTCTACAACGTATTTAACACATTTATAAACAATGTAAATAGCACTCCAGATTAGATAAGGAGGAAGTAGACGCATGATTCTTTTTCTCAGTGAGAACTTATCCGGCGAAATTTGTATTTTCATTACTGAAAAGTAGAAAGATGCCGCCAAAAAGAAAGGAACTGCCAATCCACAAAAATCGATAATCTTATTCCAAACAGCAGAGGAAACATCAATGCCTTGATCGGAGTGAAGAATAACGACAGCATACATTGCAATTCCTCGAAAGAGATCGATTCCCAGCAATCTTCCCTTAGACTTCATCTGATTTGAAATTCCTCATAATTATACCTTGAGCCATTGACTTAAATCTCGATTTATTAAATCTTGAAGCTTAACTATATCTTCTCGATAAAGATTGACCAAACGTTCACGCACTTCCTTGGACATCTCAGGCTTCTCTAGATTTTTTGTTCTGATTAGTTGCTTTAGAGAACGGGGAAATAAAGGTTTAGCGATTTTCTTCAGCACATTATTGCCAGAGATTAAGTTATGCAAAAATCTATTTTTCGGAATACCGGATACATTATATCGAATCGAAAGATCCGGAGTGTATGTATCATCGACATTTAAGAAGCTCAAAATATCTTTTATCAGTCCTAGCGCATCTGCTTTGAAATCATCATAGAGATAAACTTTGATTTGCTGAGGATCAAACTGATTATAGTAGTGATTAAGCTGAGAATAATAAAACCCAACTTGTTGATAATGCCATAACAGCATCCAGTTATCATTGATTCTTTGCTGTTCGCGATCGAGTGCTTCAGAAAAATCCATAATTGTCTCATTCCCATCACGAATGAGATGAAGATAACTTGCATAAGCTCTCTCAACTGGATTACGCAGAATAGCAATCAACTTCACGTTCGGAATATAATGATGTATTCTTTCGGCTGCGTTAGGAGTATACAGATATGTAGTCGATGCTTCACCAATCGCCACTTCATTTTCTACACCTTGAAAAAGCTGACGATAATCTGCCAAATCTGTAATCGCAAGATGAAACGCTTCGGAATCGCCAGGCCCGCGAAAATCCAGTTTCTGCCCTTCAAAGGAAAAAAAGAAAGGCTCTTTAACAGAACTCATGTAGATTTGTGGATGCTGTTTCAGATACTCTGCGATCGCAGTTGTCCCCGCCTTAGCAGCACCGATAATTAAAAAGTTGGGTAATGTCATGTTCGTTCAATTTGAAATGATGAAGATACTCAATTTGAGAATGAGTGCATTGCTGATGTTACTTCTCTAAACAATATTGGTAGACATCATAGGTTTTTCGCGCAACAAAGTTCCAATCCCATTCTTTCGCTTTTTGATAGTTATATTTTCCCATTTCTAAGAGCTGCTCTCTTTTTTCCAAACATAAGCTCATCGCTTGAGCTAAACTTTCGTTATTGTTGTGTTCGTACAAAAAAGCACCTTGATCGTCAAGAACATCTTTGAAAAAGCCTGAATTTGGTACAATACAAGCTCTAGAGTAAGACATTGATAATATAGCAACACCAGAGGTCGTAAATATTTTATAGGGAAGAACAACACAATCGCAGGCATTCATATAAATCTGAATTTCATCATCTGGAATCCCCTCTTTTGGACAAACTAAAGCTATATTTTCCCAGCCCGTTATCTGATTAACAATTTCTTCTTTTAAAGCTTTACTCGAGGATTTTCCAGCAATAACCAAATGTGTTTGATTGTTCGCTATTTTCTGAAAGGCTTCAATTCCATCAAATGTTCCTTTACCGCTGTGGATACCCCCGAATAAGAGAAACATAAAATTCTCTTCAGGAATATTGAGCGTTTCTCTCGCTTCTGAACGAGACATCCGATTCTCATAAACACCAATATAGTTTCCATGAGGAACAACAAAAACTTTTCCAGGATCTTTTAGATTCATGGCTTCAGCGATCATTACTTTTGTGCTTTGACAATGAGTTATGATACCTGACAAAAATTTACCAATAATGGCTGCTTGCAAAGGAGTAATATCATGTTTCCCATCACAGAGTTTATCTTGCCACTCGTGAATGGTGAGTACAACCTTGACATTGAGTAATTTCAAAATCAGCAACTGTAAAATAAAGGCAATAAACTTTAGCCAACAATAGGGTCTATTGTTTGAGATGAAAAAGCGATGTAAAGTTTGAAGATGGAGAATATCTGGTTTCCCATTTTGTAAAACTTTGGAGACAAAAAATACACGATTTGAATACTCTTCTACTGTGACATCATAACTTTCTAGGTTTGATGTCAACAACTTTTTATAAGGATTATCAAACCAATGTGACATAAAAATCACGCTCATTTTTTTCTTTGCCGTTTGATCTTGATAGACATTAGAACTCATTGTGTTCAATCTCCCAAAAATTAATCAATAGTTTGCTTCTAGGTCTCAGGATTTATAATCCAAGTTTCACCCTTAAATTCATCACTTGACTATGACTCTATTAGCTTACAGAACAAAAGGCAGTCTGGATGAATTTAAGTTTTTCTAAGTTATACAGCTTTCTCAAACTGATAACCGAGTTGTTTTAAGGTTGCACCATGCAATGTTTCAATCAAATTGACTTGCTCTTGGTTGTAAGAGTTACAAACTGCTTCTCCATTAATATTTCCTGAGCGGTAGTAGTTCGGATTGATTTTCTGTAAGTCTTCCCATGAAGGTTCGTGACTATTCTCTTTGTAGGGCAGAGAAATCATTGAGGCAATTTCTTCACAGACTTTGGATCGATCAGATTGAAGTATGTTTTCAAACTTAATTTGTAAAAATCTTGGCTTTAACTTTAAAGCGACTTGGTTCCAAGCGTTATGCCAATGACTCCAAGACCCAAAAGGTACATTGCCCTTGATCACTTCATTTATATCTTTATCTTGATTATGAAACTTCTTGATAAATTGCTTGTATGACACAAAAACGTTGTAGGGATTACGAACAATTTGAATGACATACTCATTATCAAAGTATTGAGAATAGGGCAAGTAATGGGTTTTGACAAAAAAGCAGGTTTCTTCATTGGCTAGAATGTTTCGGTTCTTCTTCGTTAAAACATTAAAACACCCGGGTAATAAGTAACGACAATTTTTCGTATAAGGTGGAATATTTAGATCGTAAAGTGCAATCCACTTCTCAAGATTATAGAGTTTAAATGTTCTACTATTTAGTCTTTCAAGAGTTTGGTGTAAAACTGTTGTTTTTTTGGAGAAAACCGTTTGATCGTAACGCCAATTTTTAAAGTAATCGGGACATCCGGTAATTTTCTCTAGGGGTCTAGCTCGATCTGTTGTATGAACTGATGTCCAGGGTTTTTCAAAAAAAGTATTGATTGTTTGCTGAACTAAAGAACTTCCTGAACGGGGGTAAGATGAAATGTAGACTAACACAACCTAATCTCCTTGTCAATTAAAAAATGTTTATAAGTTTATAAGATGTATTCTAGCTGTTTGAGCAGTTGTCCTGCTTCTTGTTCAACTTCCTGATTTTGTAAATCTGACAATTCTTGTTTCCAAGTTCCCACAGAATCTCGGCTTGCTTTTCGAGTAACAAATTGTGAAAATTGAGTTCGAGATTCAGTCTTCTCAATTTCTAAAAAGTCTAATAAACCTTCTGCTTCATTGTTAGGATTCATCACTAGATCTTCATACTTGAGCTCATAGTATTGATCTGAAGGGAGGTTGGAAGCGGCTTCTAAAGCACTATTAACATAGACTCGCCACAACCAGACACATCGATGAACATCGTTTGTGGTTTCAAACCTTTCAACCTCTTCCGGCTTCACCCAAAATCGAGCCATCGGTCCGAAAGGATAACCGCTAGGGTCTTTTGCTCCACAGCCTTTTTTATCATTTCGATACCAAGGCTTTTTTGCAAGAGAGAGGGCGGCATCTCGTCCATCACGAATAATATGGATGAAACGACCATCGGGAAAGGTTTCATACAAAAATGGTAGGATCAGGCTATTTCGAGGTGTTTTTTCGACGAAACGAAGATCGCCATCAGTATGAAGCCGCATCAGCCACCTGTAGACACTTTTGTACAAAAATTGAGCTTGAGCTTTACTCCACTGGTTCGTGTATACATATCTTGACACTGCTTTCGTCAGTACCGGTTCATAGTGGTAGCTGAGTTCGGGTAATTCACCTAAGCACTTGCCTAAAAATGTTGTTCCAGAACGAGGGGCACCAAATATAAAGACAGGTTTTTTGAGGTTGGGAAATAGGAGTCCTTGGAATCTTTGTAAAGACCAAGGGCGATCTTTTGATCTGTAATGTTTGAAGTCATCAGCAATTGTATGCTGCACCCAAGATGGAAAGTTATACCATTCAACGGGTTTAATCTGTTCTTTCCAGTCCTCACCAATGATTTGAGTTCTGATTGTTCTCAAATAAGGTTTAATTGAACTTTTCCACAAACTGCTCATACTAATTTCGGGCATTCAAATTAATTTTTGCTTTCTGTATACATTAGACAAGTTGTCATAGCCTAACGGCTGACTGCGGAAAGCCGCGATCGCAGGTTCGAGCTTTTCAAGTCGAAGTACCGATAACTTCTTTGCGAATGATCAGTAGGCGATCGCCTTCAACCGCTTGTATCTCTTGAACATTTCCATCAGGCCACCTCACGCGAATCAAGTCGGGCTTTTCTTGTTTCCCCAGACCAAAATATAAACGGTAATGACCTTGAGAATAATGAGAATTTTCTGAGCTACCCACTAGCTGAAATTGAGACTTTTCAGCATCTCGAACCTCAACTTTCGCTCCAATTGCCTGTGGATTTCCTGGGGAGCCAATCAACTCAAGCTCAATCCAATGATTGTCTTGTTTTCTATTCAGGTAAAACTGAGATTGCCAGATTCGGGATGTCTTTCGTTTCAGCAACTGATTAAGAATTCGTTCTTTCAAGGGAGGATTTTCTTGAAATAACGCAGGTCTTTGCTTATAGGCAAGTAAAAGGTCTCTTGTACCATTGTTATCGGCATCAAACCAGGCAGACAAAGCATCCCAGGTTGTGAATGTTGGAAATTCAATATTCAATAACTTAGTTTCTTCAAACTGATGGTTGGGCTTTTGATGATAGAGACCCGATGGAACAACGTGCAAATCTACAAGTCCATCATTATCATAGTCAACCCAGTTTGCTGTTAAGCCTTGTGTGGGTAAACCAATCAATTGGGGATCTTCTTGAACATAAATTCCATCTTTGTTGATTAGTATGCGATTGAGTGTTTTAGTTACTAAATAGATATCTTGATCTCCATCTAAATCAAAATCACTCACCGCAAACTTTGTAATTGTGCTATCCAGCTTTTCAGTTAAACTCAGTTCAAATTTTCCACTTTGATTGAGCTGATTCTCATAGAGTAGAAAATTTTCTTCTTGAGAAGTCAGTAGATCCATATCCCCATCATCATCAGAATCAAGCCACCAAACATGACCTGATTTGGGTAAATCTAAACCAACTTCCTCAGCAATATCAACAAATTGACCCTCTGCATTTTGACGGTAAAGTTGGCTGGGATATTGTCCCGGATCTTGTACTATTCTGCCACAAACCACGTATAAGTCAAGTCTACTATCGTTATTAATATCTACCCATGCTGACTGTCTCACAGGACAAGCATTTTTGACTAAACCCAACTGAGTTGCTGTATCTTGAAAATCCAATGGCTTGGTATTACTCGCGACAAATAATTCATCTGTAAACTTCTCTGGTAAAGCCTTCATTTTACCTCGAATTCCTCCTCGACCAATGAATATATCCTGATCTCCATCTCCATTAAAATCAGCCCACGCCATTGTATGACGATCTCTCCACATTAGAGTAAAATCCTCGGATTGTGGCTGTTGTTTTTGAATACCAAGATAGACTTGCTCTAAAGGAAAATTGTTTTCTAAATGGACTCGATGTGGAATCTCTGCATAACCCTCAAGTACCATTAATCCTGTATTTTGAGCTGTGAAGTTAACAGTGGTTTGAGTCGCGCCTGATGGCAAAGAATCTTCTTCAATCTTCACCTCCACATTATCCTGCTTTTTTAGGGTCACAGGTAAAGAGAGCTTAATTGTTCCTTTCACGAGTTGATTACTATCTTGTATCCCAAATGTGCGTACATACAAGTCAAAATTCTTTCGATAAATATACAAGCCAGGAGAGTCTATAAGCGGTTCTTTATCTGTGTCTTCTAAACCGGGGAAATCTCGATCTTGATCCAATCCCCACTCAGAGAGTACATCAGTCCAATCTCCAGAACTTGACCCGATCAGTAGGTTCTGTCTTCCACTATGATTGACCGTGAAAATATCAAGATTTTGATCATTGTTGGCATCTACAATCCCCACATCCCAAAGATCATAAGTCTCTGTTAAAGGTGTTTTTTGCTCTGGAAATGATATTGCAGTCTTAACTTTGGGAGTGAGAAAGTTGACCGAAACAATAACAATGATGATAGCAACAAACAGAATAGCAAATTTGAACCCTGAATGGATATTGTTCTTTGTTTTAAATAGCATACAACCTCTAGTCTTCTATTTCAAAAAGGAGCTTAAGTTTATCTCATAATTTAACTACTACTATTCGGAACTTTTTTCTGTAAAACAACGTTTTCATAACTTCCAGAGTTGATGATTTTCCCCCGTTCCATCTCATAGATAACATTACATTTTTCAACGGTCGATAATCGGTGAGCAATCAGAATCAAAGTTTTACTACCTTGCAAAGCGTTAATCGCCTGTGTGACCAGATTCTCAGTTTCGTTATCGAGTGCGGCAGTTGCTTCATCAAGAACTAAAATTTCTCGATCATGATACAATGCCCTAGCAATTCCTACTCTTTGCCTTTGCCCACCTGACAATAGAACGCCTCGTTCTCCGACTAATGTCTTTAAGCCGTTCGGAAGCTGTTCAACAACTTCTAGAAGTTGTGCATCTCGCATCGCTTTGTGAATTTTTTGCGAGTCAATTAAATCCTCAGATACACCAAAGGCTATATTTTTTTCGATGGTGTCATCTGTTAAAAAAATGGACTGAGGAATATAACCGACCATTTTTTTCCAAGACTCTAGTCCATCACTGTAAATGGATTGACCATCAACTTTGATATCTCCTTCTTGAGGAATGAGTAACCCTAATAGAGTGTCTACCAATGTAGTTTTTCCCGCACCGGATTTACCAATAAAGGCAATTGATTGACCTTTAGCAATGCTCAGGCTTATTCCTTGCAGTGAATCAGTTTGTGCTTCGGGGTATCGGTATCTTATTCCTTCTAATACAATTTCGTTTCTCAATTCTAATTGACTTTGAGTATGAAAGGGCTTTTCTGAGTGTTTTTTATCAATACTCTTGACAGAATTATATGAAGACTTCGTCAAAGTTTGATGGTTTTTATAAATATCAACAGATTCGAGTTCCTTAAGATCGGCGTAAATTCTATCTAAAGAATGTGCCGAATTTCTTAAAACGTTTACCCCATTGGATATATTGGTTAGCGCCGGAACCAACCGGATCGCAACTAGGGCAAAAACGCTGAGGGTTGGAATCAAATTTTGCACATCATTTCCAAGTAAAATTGATATCACGATCAGTCCAACGAGGAAAGCAATCAGTATGGTTTCAATGAGGATTCGAGGAAACAGGCGATAGGAGTAAAACTTATTCATTACTTGGGCAAATCGATGAGCCTGACCCACAACTTTAGACTCAAAATAAGATTCACATCCGATGACTTTTGTTTCTTTGATTCCACCCAATCCATGATTGACATATCGAATAATTTCTTGATTAGATAGAGATCCTTGCCGACCCCATTCTTTAATATTATTCTTGAAGGTGTTGAACAATAAGAATAGGGGCAGTAAAATCCCAAGTACAACAACGATTGCTGTTATATTCGTGATCACCAATAAACCAATCAAGCACAAAGAAATGATTAGATTAGATGTTAAGTTTAGAAAAGGAATCAGAATCCGATCTGCAAATGCTTTAGTTTCATTAACAATATTTTGAATAATATGGGCACTATTTTTTCTGAGGTGAAAGGTATAGGGAGCCGTCAAATATCCTTTCATTAGTTTTTTAGTTAATTCACATTTCTGCTCATAACTGAACCGAAAAACGGAAACTTGCACTGACCAATTAACTAATGATTTAACTGTAAATAAGACAATAATGAGACAGCCCACTGTCGCGACAAAGTCTCTTTCTTGCTGAAAGGAAAATTTTTCGTATAAAAAATTTAGGAGCGGAATTTCATAAATAATATCGGGTTGAGTTGCTAAACCCATGAAAGGGCCAATAACCCCTAAGCCAAAAGCCTCTAGACTCGATACGAGTATGAAAGAAAAGATTAACAAGATTAAACTATTTATTTTAGCTGGCAATACATATAGAATTTTGGAAAGATATTTCACCATTTTCGTTTATTCTCTGACAGTTTATATTTTTAAAAATTAGTCGGGAGCAAAGTTTTTATGTCAAGAATTAAATCTAAAAATTAATCCGTAAGCCAGAAAAAAACTTACGAAATAATTGACAAGATGTTTCTTCAGTTATCTATTTTAACCGACTATTCACTCTTGCTCTATCATACTCTCTGATACTTCTGCTGTAAATAGTCCGCAATCAAAGTACCGCTTTTGCAATACTCCTGTTATAGGGTTTGCTAGAACAACCGATAGAGAGAGCGAACCTTGTCCTGTAGCCATGACATTACTATCAGTTCGGGGGCGATCACACAAATCCAAAATGGATTCTCCAAGGCGATCACCACCCAATTACATTTTCAGCAAGACTGAACACAAAGATAAAAGGCTGTTATCTTCTCAACTAGACTGCGAATACTTTTGCTGTAAATAGGTCTCAACTTGCTGGCGTTCAGCGTCTGATAACGCTCCATCATAAACCAGGATCTCTGCGACTTCCATATCCACAAAAGGACTACTATCAATGTCAGCACCGATAACAATCTGGTTTAAAGTAGTATTGTAAGTATGGGTTTGACTATCAATCAAAGTACCATCTTTATAATGTTTCATCGTGCTATCTGCCAGGACAACGGATTGAGACAGCCAACCTTGACCAGTACCATCGACGTTACTATCAGCATCATTGGCATTTCCCCGTGCTTTGACAACCAGATCGCCATCTCCGCCGACATCAGACCAAAGGTGCGATTTGTCCGGGCTCTACCGTAGCTAAATCCTCCGCTCCCGGTACTATTGTACTGAGCCACCATGAATATAGAGCGGTCTGTATTGTCTCCCGGGAGATTGATAGCACTAAGACGTTCAAGCTTATCTCCATCTCCGTCTAAACGGACGACATTATTACCATTGAGGGCATTTGTGATCAGAGTTGGATCGCCCGTCACACTAGTCAAATCGTTACCCACAGCGGACTGATCGCTCCAGGCTATGACGATACCGGAACTATCGGTGGTGACACCACTGTTGGCATCAAGTTGCAGGACTAAGCCATCGGTTACGGGTAAGCTTGAGGTTTGACTGATGTTGAGATTGACTGTCGCTGTACTGGTAGCACCACTGAGATCTTGGATGGTATAGCTAAAGCTATCTGTTCCCATGTATCCAGGGCTAGAAGTGTATAAAAGTCCATCACCGCCCGATTAGCTATTCACCTGGAAAAAGAGACCGGAATCCAACTAAGTGGTTCACAAATCAGCCGGATATTACAAAAAAGCGGTGCGACCCTGCGGCTTCTCAAGCCGCTAAGGAACGCGCACCAAGAGAAAGTCCGTTTACATTTGGGCAAAATACAGTTTAGAAGACAAACAAGAGCCTAGAAAAAGAAAGGTATTTAAAGAAAAGTTAGCAGAATATATAAAAATAGCAAAAATATCACCTAAGCATTTGCAGATCTGGTTTTGGGATGAAACAGGATTCAGTTTGCGGGTAATAAGAAGGAAATCATGGAGGTTGTTGGGCAAGAGAAGGAAGGTAACAGGAGAACGAAGCAAGGGCAAAGTAAATGTGATGGGGTGCTGACGTTATACAGACAAAAAAAGAATCAACTATTTTATTAAAAAAGGAAACGCAGATACATTTTATGAGCAACTAAAGATGCTTAATGAAATCGTTGTTTTTAACTAAATCTTTGCATTAAGAATAGAGCTTAATAAAGTTTTGTGAAATGTTGATTAATAAGTCTGTCCTGCGATTGAAAATAAGGCTTGATATTTCATTCAACTTATGGAATTTAATCTAAGATTAAATCCTCAAGATTAGAGGTTGACTGGGCTATATAAAAAAATGGTGATCGCTTTCAGAAATCAAGCAATCACCACTGGATTAGATTTTCAGTTGTACAGATCAAAACCGAGAGGGTTGTTGTAGATATCAAGTATTACTAAAATATTGATGACTGCCTCTACACTTGCTGCTTCATCTCTTTGATTAAGCTCCGAAATACTTCTGCTGTAAATAGGTTTCAACTTGTTGACGTTCAGCGTCTGATAACGCTCCATCATAAACCAGGATCTCTGCAACTTCCATATCCACGAAAGGACTACTATCAATGTCAGCACCGATAACAATCTGGTTTAAAGTGGTATTGTAAGTATGGGTTTGACTATCAATCAAAGTACCATCTTTATAATGTTCCATTGTGCTATCTGCCAGGACAACGGATTGAGACAGCCAACCTTGACCAGTACCATCGACGTTACTATCGGCATCACCCGAATTTCCCCAAGCTTTGACCCTGAGATCGCCATCTTTACCAACCATTACCCCAAAGGTTCTGTCTCTTGATCCTTGACCATAGCTGAACCCACCATCTCCTGTGCCATTGTATTGAACGACCATGAAGACGGCACGGTCTGCATTGCCACTGGGGAGATTAACGTTAACAAGCCGTTCTAGCTTATCTCCATCTCCATCTAAGCGAATAACATTATGACCATTGAGGGCATTGGTAACGAGAGTGGGGTCGCCACCAATACTTGTGAGATCGTTACCTGTACCAGAAAGGTCAGTCCAACCTGTAACTATACCAGAGCCATCGGTTGTTGCACTACTTCCATCGAGTTGCAGAACTAGATTATTACTGACAGGTGGACTCGAAAGTTCAGCAACATCAACGGAAACTTGAGCGGTGGAGGTGCTTCCGGAGGAGTCTGTAATCGTGTAATTAAAGGTCTCAGAACCGATAAAATCAGGCGCAGGTGCATAAATCAGTCCATCATTGCTACCATTGATACTGATGGTACCTCCATTACTACCCGCACTCACATTGGTAATGGTGAAGGTATCGCTCACATCGGCATCTGTGTCATTAGCTAACACATTCAAAGCATTATTGCTGCTATTGAGAGCAATACTGAAGGTGTCGTTAACAGCAACAGGATCGTCGTTGAGATTGTTGACGTTTATCGTTACGGTCGCTGCATTCACACCTCCGTTCCCATCACTCACGGTATAGGTGAAGGTTTCCGTTCCCACAAAGTTCGTCGCAGGCGTATAGAGCAAACCGTCGCTTGTGCCGTTAATGGTGACAACACCCCCATTATCAGTTGCTCCGACACTGGTAATACTTAAAGGATCGTTATCTGGATCGCTGTCATTGAGCAATACATCTAGTACATTGTTACTGCTGTCTTCATCGATCGCAAAGGAATCATTTTCGGTATTGGGTTGACCACTGGCTGCAACAACATTAACTGTGACGGCTCCTTGAGCGGTTCCGCCGTTTCCATCACTCAGCTCATAGTTGAAGGTCTCTGTACCTGTGAAACCGATATTGGGAGTATACAGTAAAGCATCTTCTGTAGCATTGATTTCGACCGATCCATTCGTGACGCTATTGACTGACATTAAGACCAGATCATCTCCATCCGGATCGCTATCATTTCCTAACACATCGAGAATATTACTGGTGCTTCCTGAGTTCACTTCAAAAGTATCTCCACCTGCATTGGGTTGTCCATTGGGAACAAAGGTCGAACCTAAATACTTCTCCTGTAAGTAATTCTCGATTTGTTGACGTTCAGTTTCAGACAAAGCGCGGTCAAAAACCAGAACCTCTGCGACATTCATATCTACATAAGGACGACTATCAATGTCAGCACCTAAAACAATCTGGTCTAAAGCTGTCACGTAGGTATGCGTTTGACTGTCAATCAAAGCACCATCTTTATAGTGATCCATCGTGCTGTTGTCTAAGATGACAGACTGAGAAAGGAAACCTTCACCGGTACCATCAACATTACTATCAGCATCACCCGAACGTCCCCAAGCTTTGGTTTTGAGATCGCCATCGCTACCCACCATTAAACCAAACGTTCTGTCTCTCGATCCTCGACCGTAGCTAAATCCACCATCTCCACTGCTATTGTATTCGGCGACCATGAATACTGAGCGATCCTCATTACCGTCAGGGAGAGTAATACCACCAAGGCGCTCTAATTTATCTTCACTCCCATCAAAGTTAATCACGTTATAACCATTCAAGGCATCTGTGATTACAGTCGGATCGCCACCAACACTGTTGAGGTCGTTACCTGCACCAGAGAGGTCAGTCCAGCCTAGAACAGCACCAGAACCATTGGTTGTGACTCCGTTGCTGGCGTCGAGTTGTAGGACTAAACCATCAGTTATGGGTGGGTTTGCAGATTCGCCTGTGATCACATAGGAAGCGGTATAAGTTTGATCCGTTTCAGGAACAACGAGCGATCGCGCAGCAGTTTCAACGCCATCAGACCAACCATCGAAGCTGTAGATAAATCCATTCGCCGTGACGGTTTCAGGAGCGGTAACACTGTGTTCCCAGTTGATCGCAGAATCATAGACAAAGGGACCCGGTTTGGGTACATCATCAATAGTGAAGGTCACTCCACCTGGAACATCGGAATTGAAGGTCAGATCTGATTTCTCTGGATAAATGACAATCTGCTCAATATCGGTCAAACCATCTGAGTCGGTGACTTCTAGGGTGATTTCGTAACCTGTATCTCCGGAGAAGTCAAGACTATCTTGAGTGGGAACTACAATACTCCCTGTAGTCCCGGTTATCGGTTCAAATCGAGGGTGAATTGCGCCTCGGTGCAATAGAACAAAGCTCCACTCATAGTTTGGCTCGCCTAGTACGCCATCAGAATCGGTTCCACTCCCGAAAAGATTGATCGTGTCTCCGGCTCGGAAGAAATCTCCATCCGTGGGTCCATCAATTGAACCTTCTGGTGCTGCTCCAACGACAACTTCGATGGTTGGCTCTAGGCTGACATCACTGTTGCCATCGGAAACGGTCAAAGACACATCATACATACCATTTGTATTGAAGGTATGCGTTACATTTGCACCTGTTGCTTGATTGCCATCGCCGAAATTCCAGGTATAGGTGAGCGGGTCATTTTCAGGATCAGTTGCACCACTACTGAAGTTGACTGTCAGCGGACCGAGTCCAGAAGTTTGATTCGCAGTGGCTTGGTCAATGATCGGAGCTTGGTTGTTCGTGTTGTTGTAGGAAATTTTACGGAGCTGACCCCCGATGTTACGACCTTTGAGGATGTCTAGATAGTAGATGTCTCCATTCTGTCCTTGTTCGAGAGAAACAACTCGGCCTGCATCTTCATTAAAGTTGAAAGCGTCTATAACATCAGGCGTTGAGGGATCGGCATCAATCACATCACCATTAGCATCGAAGTCTAGGTATCGAATCCATTTTTGAGCATAGTCTGCAAAGAAGTAGACTCCATCATACTGGCTAGGTAGACCGTTACCTCGATAGACGAAGCCGGCGGCAACGGCGGCTGCACCCAAAGGACTTTCGGAGTGATCGTAAGTAAAGAGTGGATCGCTAATAGCAGGGTCATTGCTGATACCTTCATACAGAGGCCAGCCATAGTTTGCGCCCGCTTCCCCAAGGTGTATATCTTCTTGGGCTGTTTCTGGATCGTTTCCACCGACTTCGTTAATGAAGAATCTCTCTGTTTCTAAGTCCCAGAATGCACGCCAGGGGTTGCGAAGTCCGTAAGCCCAAATTTCATCGAGATTGCCGCCAGGGCCATCTGCGAAGGGATTATCTTCGGGAATGCTGCCATCCTTGTTAATACGGAGGATTTTTCCGCCTGCACGAGTTAAGTCTGTGGCTTGATCGCGATCAAATTCTTCTGCGGTTGTCAGATATAGTTTTCCGTCGGGGCCAAAATCTAAGCCACCTCCATAGTGAGCGTTACCTCTGTATTGAGCCGGATTTTCCCAGACTACGAACTCACTACTTAAATCTGCACTGTCACCATTGTGAGTAAACCGTGAAATCCGAAACTTTTCGATAGATTCTTTGGAGTAATAGACGTAAAAGTGATTGTTGGTCTCAAAATCTGGGTCAAGGGTAATACTAATTAGTCCTCGTTCACTTTCGGAGTTGATATCACTAATCGTCATGTAGGGAGTCGCTGTCGGTTCACTCGCCTCTGGATCGGTGATGAAGATGTTTCCATCTTTTTCTAGAATTAATAACTCACCGCTCGGGAGTTGAGCCATATCAATGGGTTGGTTCAAACCCGTGATTAATAGTTCATTACTGAAGTTGGGATCAGTATCGACAATCCAGTCGTTAGCAAGGATATCCTCAAAACTCAATTGCGTTTCAGCATCTAGGGCGAGGGATGCTTCGATCTCGCCTGTCTGAACTTCTAAATCCCAGTCTCCACCTAAAGCACTATTGCCCGTTAAGTCGTCAGAGGCGGCGATATCTGCTCCAGTTAAGTTAGATAGTTCATCTACAAAACTGCCATCTTGCCCAACATTACAACCGTACAATAATATATCTGCATCTTCACTCAGATGATTTGACCAGTTTGTTAAAAGATCTTGATACTTATCTAGATTACCTGAGTTAATAGAGCGATCGCCTAGCTCTAAACTTCCCAGGCTTCCGTGAGAAATAATATGAATAGAGTCTACGTTATCTCTTTGAGTTAATATCTGTGTAACTTGCTCTATTCCATCCTGATTAGCATCTAATACAAAGGTTTCAAACCCTTGCATGGTTGAACTTGTAGCCAATTCATCATAATTTGAGATACTCGGGTCTACAAAGACAAGATTTAAACTCGACTCACTAAATAATTCCATGATATTTTATTTTTTTCTCTGAGATTGTACAAAAAAAAATCAGGTAAATTCCCTAGACATAAAGAATCGATTTCAGGGATTCAGTCTAGACTTGAACTCCTGTACCCAAGATTGCGCTGATGTAGCGATATCGTTACGTTAAATCTA
>JBCBCI010000098.1:0-21850 GCA_038530755.1 Cyanobacteria bacterium J06592_8
TTGAGTCTGCTCCCGCTATCAAAGGTTAATTCTTAGCCTAGCAACCAAAACGCTCTCCTTCGGGGGGGCGTTTTTTGATCCTTAAATATATTTGCTTACAGATGATGAAAATTTTAGCTGACTTTAAGATGGATTGAATGCAGTTATAGTTTTAAGGTTTATGAATCCTAGTCCAGTTTTCCGGTATGTCCCGTAACTCAGCACAGGGCAGATGTATCTGCTACAGAGTTTCTACCCAAGAGTCGGGAGAGCCGAGCTAGAGACATAGCTTCTAATTTCTTAGTGATCCAGGCTATCATCCATTCCCAACTATAGTTATAAGCAAGATTAAAAAAACAATGTTATACTTTCAACATGAATAAACAAAATGCCCCCAGTGCAATCACCCTTAAAGATAAGGTAGCAGGTAATTATAAAATAAAGTCTAAAAAAGGCATTTCTGTGCTTGATATCCATTAATTCTATCTACATCAATCAAAAATATGCTTGACTCTAGCCGAGTTGTCGGCAGAGTTTTGAACGCCAAGTGAGAAGTTTTTTCTAGCTCATCAGATTTTTCATTTTTTGTCAGCCCTGCTTTTGTCATGGAAGTAGCAATCATTGCTGTTGGCAATAAGCTAATCACGATGGATATAACACATACAATACCTGGAGCATTGATAGGTATAGGAGTAATCCGGTTTGGGTTATCTGAATCTCTATTTAATCCTCAAGAAAACAGCTTAATTATCAGGAAAATATTTTCATGGTTACTCGAAAAAAAACGGCTTTAATTTACTGCGAAAATCAATTTGGACTCATGGATGGAAAAACCGCCGCTGGATTGATTCGACACTCCGAGACTTATAAAATTGTTGGGGTTATTGATAGCTCATTAGCGGGCAAGGATGCTGGGGAGGAACTCGGAGACAAAAAGAATTATATTCCTATTTTTAAAAATTTACAGTCAGCTTTAGGTAACCTTCTAGAAGTTCCCGATTGCTACATATATGGTAAAGCCCCATTAGATGCTCGGATCTCAACTGAAGAAAGGCTTTTAATTTTGGAAGCAATGACACAGGGAATGGATATTGTTAACGGACTGCATGAGTTCTTTTCTGACGATCCTGAGTTCATTGATATGGCTGTCAAATGCGGTATTCAAATTAAAGACATCAGAAAACCGCCACAATTAAAAGACCTTCATATCTTCAGTGGTCAAATATCTCAAGTAAATATTCCTGTAATTGCTGTATTAGGAACAGATTGTGCTTGCGGAAAAATGACAACTGCAGTAGAACTCAATCAAGCCCTCAAGAGTTTGGGGGTAAAGTCGGTACTGGTCGCGACAGGACAAACCAGTTTAATGCAAGGGGCAAGGTATGGTATATCAATGGATGCTCTTGTTTCCCAATTCGTAATTGGTGAAATAGAAAATGCTGTTATTCAAGCTTTTGAGGGCGAAAATCCTGATATTATTTTAGTCGAAGGACAAAGTGCCGTCGGTCATCCCGCTTTTATGAGTTCCCTTGGTATCTTAAAGGGAAGTATGCCAGATGGTATTATTCTTCAACACCCGCCTTCAAGGAAATTTCGCTGTGATTTTCCGCTTTTACCTATGCCTACTATTGAGAGCGAAATTAAACTGATTGAAGCAATTTCTCAATCTAAGGTGATGGCAATTACGTTAAGCCATGAAAATTTAACAGACAAAGAGATCCTGAAAATCATAGAGGATTATGAGAAGCATTTTCAACTGCCAACGACAGATGTATTAACATATGGGTGCGAAAAAATTGTGCAAATGTTAGGCAATTCTTTTCCCAATCTTAAGAAAAAAATTCAGCCCAAAAGTTTTGAAACAGTTCCTCTATCGATTGGAATATAAAGTTTTAATGTCTGAATAAAATAGATGAAAGCGTTGATACCAAGAATAGAAATTTTCCTCTCTCAAATTCGGGATAATACTCGGATACTATCGGAACTTTACGAACAAAAAGGGATTTCCTTGATGGGAGTTTCTAAAGCAGTATTAGGAGATCCTTTGATTGCGGAGGCAATGATTCAAGGAGGAGTAAAATTTATCGCTGACTCTCGCATTGAAAACATTCAAAAAATGAAAAAGGCTGGGGTTGCTACTCGGTTTGTACTTTTGCGTACAGCCTTAAGTCAAGCAGAATCTGTTGTTAGAAATGTAGATATTAGTCTGAACACCGAAATTGAGACTATCAAAGAACTTTCTTACTATGCCAATAAACAGAATAAAATTCATCAAATAATTTTGATGGTAGAGTTGGGAGATTTGCGAGAAGGTATACTCCCTGCTAATCTTTCTCTATTTATTAAAAAAATTCTTTCTTTCTCCCATATCGAAATTATTGGCATCGGTTGTAATTTAGCTTGTCACGGTGGCATTAAGCCAGATCGTAAAAATATGGATGAATTATCTAAATTGGCTCAGGCTATTGAAAAAGAATTTCAAATTAATTTAGAAATAATTTCTGGTGGAAATTCGGCTAATTATGAATGGTATAAATCTACTCAAAAAGTAGGTAAAATCAATAATCTGCGTTTAGGTGAATCAATTCTTTTAGGTCGTGAATCCCTTAAGCGAGAAGCCATTCCAGGGTTGTATACAAAGGCTTTCCAGTTAGTTGCTGAAGTTATTGAGTCGAAAGAAAAGCCATCTCTGCCTTATGGAGAAATCGGTCAGGATGCTTTTGGTAATGTTCCTGTGTTTCAAGATCGAGGCATTCGCTGGAGAATTATTATTGCTTTGGGAAGACAGGATATTCTAGTATCTGGCTTGATTCCAATTAGCGATCTGAAAATATTAGGATCTAGCAGTGATCATCTCATTCTTGATAGCAACAATTATGATTTAAAAGTGGGAAGTGAAGTAAATTTCAATCTGGATTACGGTGGGCTTCTGGCTGCAATGACTTCTCCGTTTATTCAAAAGCAATTTAGGGGGTTTGAGTCGCAACTAAATACTGGAGTAAATGTAGAGACTTGTAAACTTGGAGTGTAAAGTAATTAATGGGACTTAAACAATAAAAACAGATAAGGTCATAGTTGTGGTCACCACCCATCTTTATGATGGCAAGAAAAGTCTACCTTTAGATTTGGAATTGTATCAGCACGCGACTTCACTACCCTTAGGCAAAAAAGATGAAGAATTTCAGAAAAAGCCGGATTTGGGCTTGAAATTAATTGACCGCAGTTTAGAAAGAGGTTATCGTCGGAAAGCCGGAATTTCCCAATCTACTCCATCTTACTGACAACTCTCAACTTTGTCTCCGTCTCCCTAGCAATCAAGTTCCTTTTGTTTATCGACTTGCAGGTAAAACTCTCAACCTCAATGAATATAAAATTCGTCTCGGACGATTCAACAAATTCTCTGGCAATGTGAACCCCATACAACCATCTCCCCCTTCAGTATTCGTTGGAAAGTTCGCTATCACTTCCAAGAACAAGGAGAGTCAGTTTACGAAAAATGGGATGAAGTTCAAAGAATTCGTATTCCACAAAGTAAGAGTCACAATGCTGAGGATTATATTGATGATGATGTGATGGGATTTATGGAAACCGAAGCTGCTAAAAAAAATCAAAAAGGTACAAGTAATGCTCGTCAAGGAGCGTTGGGAAAAAATCGTGCTATTTCTTTAACTCCTTATGATGGAACCACTTTTACATATTACAATATTCGAGAAAAAGATAACCTTTCTATTCATAGTAAAAATGTACATAACACCTGCTATCAATATTGCTTTGCACTAGATTCAAATCACCTTGTTAATAAATCTCGTATCATTAATATAATCGACAGCTTTATTTATCTGAGTCAAGTCGGTGGACACTATAACGACTCCTTATTTGACTTTTCTCCAGAAAGTATGATTTTTCGTTGGACAAACGATTGTTGCCCTCGATATCTGTACTGTTTTCAATATGATAACGAGCAGAAAGTTATTGTTCCTAAATTAGTGGAACAAGTATAAGGAGAAGATATTGAAGCCGAAGAACTATGGATTGGTGGAGAAATCGTCAATCGACTCAAAATTGAAAATGCTCATATTTTTAGAGGAGTAAAGAAGACAGCAGAAGATCTTAAGGAAAAAATTATTCAAGATTTAGGCTTAGGAATCTCAACATCAGAATCGGATTAAAAATTATGAAATCAGTAGCAATTTATGTTGAAGTCCCTGTTGCAACCTTTCGCCAATCTCATGCCAGAGAATATGGTAAGACGTATCTCTACCCACCTCACTCAACGGTGTATGGACTCTTACTCTCTTTTGTTGGAGAAATGGATCTCGAAAAGCATTGTGGTGTTCAATTAGCGATCGCAATGCTTTCTCAACCTGCTAAATCTAAAATACTACGAACTATACATCGCTTCAAGTTTAAAGAGAAAAATTCGGAGAGGAGAAAATAGCTTGAAGCTTATAGAGTAACGAGTTGCGGGTTGTTCCAGACCAACTTTATTATTCTATTACAATTACATTTTCTGAAAACTAAATCATTCGTCGAACCGCTAACATAGTAATATCATCAAACTGTTCAGCTCCACCCACATGGTTTTGAACATGAAACGCAATGTTATGCACTAAATCTTGAGCCGAATGGGTTTCTTTTTGCAATAGAGAAAGTAACTGTTCGCCCGTGAAAAATGATCCATCCATTGCTCTAGCTTCAGGAACACCATCTGTATATCCGATTAAGCTTTCTCCGGGTTGAATGTAGGTTTGAGCCAGATTAAACTCCATGTCTGCTAGCATTCCAACGGCTGGCCCTGTCGAGTTGAGCGAGTCTCGAATTCCTGATTCTGGATTGAGAATATACAGGGGCTCATGTCCGGCATTAATATAGGTTAATAAGCCTGTCGAAGGAGATAAAGCTCCGAAAAATAGAGTCGCAAACATTCCTAAATCTCCATGATATTCAGCCACATAGTTATTCGCTAAATAGACAGCTTGCAGGGCATTTAAGTGAGCTAAATTCACGGAGGCTGATTCACCCATCCAACCATTTAAAGGAGGATGCTCGGCGAGAATTTTTGAAGATTGACCTCTCAATTTAGTTTGGGCTGAGAAAATCCGAATTAAACTCCGAAATAGTGCCATAAATAAGGCAGCACCGACTCCTTTATCACAAACATCAGCAATCACTAAACCCACTGAACCATCCGGAAGCTCAAACACATCATAAAAGTCACCTGCAACTTGACGAGCGGGTTTAAAGAAAGTTGCAAATTCCCATCCCGATTTTTGTAAAATTTCTGGAGGAAGGAAGTTTTCTTGAATCTCTCGACCTTTATCCAATTCTTTATTTAAGGCTTGGTTTAAAGCCTCAACTTGAACATAGCTTTCTTTGAGGTTGGCTTCAGCTTTTTTGCGATCGCTAATGGTTTCGGTGATTTTATCAAACATCTGATTAAAAGCGACAATTACCTCTCCTAATTCATCTTGGCGGTCGATTTCGAGAGATGCGAACTTTGGCGGATCTAGATCTTGTTTAACTGCATTTCCGGCTCGAATTAGGTCTTTCCTTAAACAGAGGATTGGGCTAATTACTAGAGGATTTAATGCAAACCAAACTCCTAGAGTCACAAACAAAGAAATAATGATAACCAATCCAAGAATTCTTACAATAAAATCATTTAATTCATCGCTAACTGTAGAAGTATCGTGACTAAAGATTAAGATATATTCTCGCATCATGTTAGCAGGAGTCCAAGCGGCATCAAGGCGATCGCCATAAGAAACATAATATGGTTTTTCTGGGTTAACAGGATTTGTATTTTCGATAACTTCTTGATAAGATAACTGTGGCTCTTCTCCAAATTTTCCGAGAACTTCTCCAGTACCATACTGATAAAGAACCCCGCCCAGAATTCGATGTTCGAGTTTACCGAGCAACTGAATCGGTTCATTCTCTAATTGCTTAATCCGACTTAAAAATGCGGCATCTGAATCATTAGGAGGAGCGGTTCGGACGAGAACCTTGACTTGTCCGGCTGAAACTTCTTCTACTTGATTCAGAAATTCGTTTCTGCGTCGCAGAACGGAAGGAATTAATACAATCCCTTCAATAACAACGATACTCGCAAAGACAACCAAGACAACTCGACGAGATAAACGAGCATTAGGTAACGAGAATTTTCTAAGCATTTTACTCTGATAGTTTAATTGGTTTTTTTTCATCTCTAACTTGATTAAATGCGATCAGATTTTAGGATGACTGATTAAGGTCGATTTACAATAAAAATATTCCGATTACCATGATCTACCCGTTCATAGAGGAATTGATCGACACTTTCTTTTGCTAGATAAATTCCGAGTCCACCAATCGGTCGGTCATTTAGATCATCATTTAAGTTACAGGGAGAAGGGCGAGATATCGGATCGAAGGGAATAGCAGTATCCTCTAGATAAATCGTTAAGGTTTTCTCATCAATCTTCGCAGTAATTTGAATCTCGCCTTCCTGATTTGCCTTGGGGTATCCATGTTTAATAATATTAGTAGCAATTTCATCAATCGCTAGACGAAGATTATAGGTTGCTTTTTTTTCTAAGTTAGCATCAGCCGCCGCCGCCAGAACATAGTCTTTAATTTGATCGAGAGAATCTAGATGGCTGGGGATAACTAAAGGTTCCATTTTCACTTCATTCATATTGCTATACAAGTTGATCGCTGAGGAATTGCTAGAAAATACATCCGTAAAAAAATAAAGTTTTTCCTGAGTTGTACTGCTAACTTTAGCGGATGTATATACCTGAAATGATGCAATCGATGTTAATAATTTTTGGGAGATGGTGGGCTATGCCCACCCAACAGAATATCTAGGGAAATTTAGCCAGAATTGATCTAATTTGTGTTATCTTCATCGAGTAAAACAACACTATGATGAAATCCGGTTTTTTGGAGAGTATCTTTCACTCCATCTTGAACTCCAACGAGATACATTTCCACATCTTTACCCATTTTTTGTTTAGCAAAGATGAGAACTCGCAAACCTGCACTTGCCATATATTCTAAGTCTTTCATCAGTAGAACTAGGCGTTGCAGATTTTGACTGGCAACTTCTTCAATTCTTGCTTTGAATTCGGGGGCAGCATTCGCATCAAGTTCTCCAGTCAGTGTAATTTTTGCTGCATTTTCAGTGGTTTCTAAGCTAGTCGTGAAAGCCATTTTTTCTCCTATTAAAATTATGATCAGGGTAATATTTTGAGAGGATCGAACTTATTGAGAAACCAGAATAACAACACTGCGTGAGCCAACGATTAATCCAGATTGATTGTCGAGTTTTGGTTCATTTCCAGGTTCCCAAGAATCTTCCGGTGGATGGCATCCAGTATTTACAGAAATGTGCCAATTCATATGAGGAGGAAGCTGTGGAATTTCAAACCAATGGGTCTCCCAGTGCATATTCATGGCAACATAAATGTAGTTGTCTTCAACAGTTCCTTGTTTGGCGTGTTTACCACAGAGCATAAATGCCAAAGTCAAGCTATGATCTGACCAATCAGCATTCCAAGCTTGAGTACCATGCCAAGTAATATCAGCATAACCGCTTCCGACATAATCTTGATTTTGAAAATGATAACGATTTCTCAAAACCGGATGTTTATGACGAAAAGCAATACAGTTTTTGAAAAATCGGAATAAGTTAGAATTTGATTGTAGTAAATTCCAATTCATCCAACTCAGTTCATTATCATGGCAGTAGGTATTATTATTGCCATTTTGAGAACGTCCGACCTCATCTCCCATTAATAGCATTGGTATTCCTTGACTGACAAGCAACATTGCAATGGCATTTCGCATTTGTCGCTGTCTGAGGTCATTAATTTCTGGATTTTCTGTCCAACCTTCTGCACCACAATTCCAGCTATAATTATCATTTGCACCATCATTGTTGTACTCACCATTAGCATCATTATGTTTGTGATTGTAGGAAACCAAATCTGCTAAAGTGAAGCCATCGTGACAGGTAATAAAATTAATAGAAGTTGCTGGACTCCGACCTGCAAAAGCGTAAATATCAGGAGAACCTTGTAGGCGTTGTGCCATCTCTCCAGCCGTTCCGGGTTCCCCTTTTAAAAACTTGCGAATAGAATCTCGATATTGACCATTCCACTCCGCCCAACGCCCATAAGCGGGGAATGATCCAACTTGATATAATCCACCTGCATCCCAAGCTTCAGCGATTAATTTACACTTAGCTAATATCGGATCAAATGCGAGGGTTTCTAATAGCGGAGGATTCGCTAATGGCACTCCCCAAGGGTCTCGTCCGAGAATAGAAGCAAGGTCAAATCTAAACCCATCAATATGATATTCACTTACCCAATATCGTAGGCAATCTAACACCATATTTCGGACAACGGGATTATTACAGTTGAGGGTATTTCCACACCCACTAAAGTTAAAGTAATATCCCTCTGGCGTTAACATATAATAGGTTTTATTATCCAAGCCCCGATAGGAAATATAAGGGCCTTTTTCGTTCCCTTCTGCGGTATGATTAAAGACAACATCAAGAATAACTTCAATGCCGTTTTTATGCAGTTCTTTGACAAGGGCCTTGAATTCATCAACCTGCATTCCTAACTTTCCCGTTGCTGCATAACCCGCTTTCGGCGCAAAAAATCCAACGGTACTATATCCCCAATAATTCATCAACATCTCGCCTGTTTCTGGATGAGGGCGAGAGTTTTCAAACTCATCAAACTCATAAACAGGCATTAATTCTAGGGCGTTTATTCCTAGTTCTTTGAGATAGGGAATTTTATCTCTAATTCCGGCAAATGTACCTCGATGTTTTTCTTTAATATCCGAGGAAGGATGACGAGTAAAGCCACGAACATGGGCTTCATAAATAACTAAATCTTCCGGTGGAATTTCTAAAGGTCTGTCATTTTCCCAGTCAAAATCATCAAAGGCAATTCTCGCCCGATGATGATAAATATCTTCCCAATCTGGCGGAGTTCCCCAAATATCTCGACCTCCAATAATTTTCGCGTGAGGATCAAGGAGGATTTTAGTTTTATCAAACCAGTGACCTTCTTGGGGATTAAACGGCCCGTCCATCCGATAGCCATATTCAATATTTTCGTAGTCTAAACCAAACACAACCATACTATAAACATGACCAATCCGAAATTCTTCAGGAAAGGGGATTTCTCCAAAGGGTTCGGGGGCGTGTTTTTCAAATAAAACTAATGTACAAGCAGTAGCATGGGAGGAAAAAATCGAGAAATTAACGCCTCCGGGAACTAATGAAATTCCAAAGGGAAAGGGTTTTCCTCGACGGAGTTTAAATTGACCGTAGGTATGAGTTGGATGAACATCAATACGTTCAATATTCATCTGTGGGTTTTCATTGGTGGCTTGCATCATTACACTTTAAAGGTGATTTATGAAAGATTACTTGAGAGTTTTAATTCCGGTTTCAACGGTGTCATAGGTGGTAAAAAAGTCAAGAAATCCAGTAATAGACATGGTATCTTGTAAGTCTTCAGAGAGTCCAGCCAGGGCAAGTTTTGCGTCTTTAGCCGTAGCCGTTCGGTAGAGAGATAGCAACATTCTTAAGCCTGCACTAGACATATATTCAACTTGGCTCATGTCAATTAGAAGTTTGCTTTCAGGTTGAACAAAGGCAAGCACTTTTTCTGTAATTATGGGGGCTGTTTTTGTATCAATTTCGCCGACTAATTCAATGATTTTTATGGTTTCTATATCTTTTGTTGTAATTTCCATGTTTAATGATCGGTTATAGGATTCAGTAGCTTAGAAGAATTTGATTAAGGCGGGCATTGCCCACCCTATTTTAACAATCTTTTAGTTGGGAACAATTCTGACTTTAACTTTCACTCGTTCTTTGGTTTTGGGAAGCGTAACGGTTAAATTCTCGGCATCAAAATCCGTATAGTTTTCTCCATCAATTTCGACTGCATCAATTTTAATGCTACCCGCCGGAAGAATATCCGGTGAAACGCGCAAAATATTATCAGGAAATCCTCCAGGGATGGGTTTAAAGTAGAAGTTCATCGGCTGTTTAGTGACGAGTAAGTTGCTATAAACTGCCGCCAAATAACACAGTTCAATGGAGTGATAACCACTCATGGAGTGAGAACCTTTGCCCCGTTCATTTCCACTGGCTAGAAAGGGAATCCCATTGGCTAAAACGTTGAAATAAACGCCTCCATCTTCAACATCTAGGAACCAAGCATTGTAGAAAGCTGCCGCTTCACGGGCATGGCGACGATCGCTATCTTTTTTGAGGATACCTGCGAGAATATAATACGCTAAAATTGACTGTTCTTGTTGCCACCAAGCTTTGCGATCGTGCCAAACAAAACGATGATGTTTTTCCCCTTCTTCTAATATGCGTTCCACGACATCATACCAACCGCCTCGTTGGCGATCGCTTCCCACTTCTGGCATAATTTCGGCAATTTTTGTGGCGAGTTCGACATAGTCTTTCTTCTCTTTCAAGGAATTCATTCGCATTAAATTCCAAGCAATTTTTAGATTATGACCAATCACCGCCCGATTTTGTTGCCATCCCCAGGTTGTATCGTGTGACCAATCTTCAAAAAATCGTTCTTGTACAAACGGACTGTTGTCATAATCAGGGAATCGTTCAACAATAGTATCAAAGGTATATTCGAGCATTTTTGCATATTTTTCTTCACCTGTGGCTAACCAAAGGTTAATCAAATAAGCAGGGGCATGATCGCCGACGGAGTTCCAATTTTTTGTGCCTTTATTGCGTCCGAGAGACTCACTTGTTGGGTCTAATGTTACGGGATCTAGGTGAGAGAAATAGCCGCCATATTCGCTTTTATCGAGGAAGAAATCATCAAAGAGTTTGATGGTGAGTTCTGCATCTTCTCGAATTTTAGGATCACCTGTAATTCGATAGGTTTGAACGGGACCTGCGAGGGCATAAATTTGTTCATAGGCGGGAATAGCATCATAATCATCCCCAAATTCAGAGGTGAAAATTTTCTGTTCTCGTTCACCTTGAACGTCAATTCCATGATACCAATAGACAATTTCATTATCGAGATCGAGAAATCTCATGTGTTCTCGCAAATATTCAACGCCTTGTTCAGCCGCCTCGAGAAATCGATCTTCACCTGTGAGTAGAAAGGCGCTCGCAAACCCATAAACTAAACGAGAAATGGTATCAGTTTCTTGACTAAAATTGAACTCAGAACGAATTCCAGATAAGTTGAGAAAAGTTCGATATCGACGATAGTTAATATCTTTGTCTCCGAACTGGGCTTTTAAATAAAAGTTAGCCAGAGAACGGGCTTGATCGATCCACCAATTCGATTTCTCAAAAATATAATCTTCTTCTTTCCGTCCGACAAAAACAATAGATTTAACATCAAATAAATCACTATCGGGATAGAAGACTCCATAGGCATATAAATAACGTCCTGGAACTAACATCGAACGCATTGATCCAGTCGCATCCGGATAAGCTTCATCTAAATTTTGAATTAATTTAGCATAAGCCATCTGACTGAGTTTGGCATCAATTTCTCGTTCATCGGATGTTTTTAAGCCAAATTTATCTTGTTCTGAATCAAAATAAGTGACGTATCCTGCAACTAAATCTGAAGTGGGGAAATTGACTGCAACCATTATTAAAAGATCCTCCTGTATTCCTTTAAATTTAAGTTAGGGTAGGCTGAACCCACCCTGTTCTGTCGATGAATTAGTTGGCTGAAACTGCAACTTTTTTATCGAGTTCTTCGAGGAAAACTTGCATAAATTCTTCTACAACTCCAGGGTGTCGCCCTGTGATTAAACTACCATCAATATAAGTTGCAACAGTTTCTCCATTTTCATACATGATAGTTCCGCCTGCATTTTCAACATCACAAAGAATATTATGAGCGCAGGTTACTTTTCTATTTTTAATCAGTTCCGGGTCAGCACAAAACAGCCACATACTATGACAAATTGTACCAATTTTTAGACCTTGACTATCCATTTCTTGAACCGCTTGACGAAGGAATTCTACCGCCGGAGATTGATTTTTTTGACCGGGTTTCACTTCGACTTGATACCGCAGTCGATCCATCGCGTAACCCCCAATTAGGATAATGCCTTGATAATCAGAGGGGTTAATATCTTTAAAATCAATGCTAACCCTTGCACTTTCTTCATGGTCATTGCCTTTAAAAGTTAAGTTAGGTTGTCCCCAGAGGTTAGAAACATATTCGACATCATAACCATTTTCAGGGAAAAATTCATTAAATCTACGATATTCAGTTTCGTCAAAATGTTCTTCAATAACGACTGCAACTTTTCCTTTATTTTCTGTAGCCATTTGACATAACTCCTAATTATTCTCTACTTTTTGTTTTTGAGTTTAAATTCTGAG
This sequence comes from Cyanobacteria bacterium J06592_8, assembly GCA_038530755.1. GTDB lineage: Bacteria > Cyanobacteriota > Cyanobacteriia > Cyanobacteriales > Microcoleaceae > Capilliphycus. Next base: position 12,389 of record JBCBCI010000098.1, read on the forward strand.
GACTCTGTAGGGGCGTAGGTTATACGCCCATAATCCTGACAATTCTAAAACGTCTAAGTTCAATCTAAAATCTCATTCAACATTCCAAAGCAACCGGCGGCTTTATTGAACCCTGCATAAACACACATAAACAGCAAGAGTTCTTCAATTTCTTCACGAGTTGCGCCTTGCTGCATTGCCATTTTTACATGAGCGCCAAAGGGATTTCCTGCTCCAACTTGATCTTGATTAACAACATCAATAGCAATCGTAATGAAGGCTTTTGTCTTTTGATCAATTAAAGGAAGTCCCCAAGCTTCACCCGCAACCCGTGTACAAAAATCTCCGAACTTTGGGTTAATGCTGCTTAATCCGGCTTGCAGTTCTTGGTCATCTAAAACTGCGTTTTTGTAAGCTTTATTTTCAGTCATGGTCAAGCAAGTTTAATAAGTTTTAACAGATTTTCAGGCGCGAAAACATCACGATAGAAGGTTAATTGTTCAGTTTTGAGATAACAACCGCCTCGATGTCCACGACGAACCCAGGTGACATTTCCTTTGGCAATGCTTTCGTTGGTTTCATCATCGATACATTTCCATTCAAAGAAGGTATGTTCACCATAAAACATCACGATCGGCCATACCATTGTAACACCAGGTTGAGCAATTAAAGCCCACCAATGTTGTTCCCGTTCTTGTTGTTCTTTTAAACCTTGGTAGGGGCCATCTTGACAAAAGTAAACGAGATCTTCTCGGTATTCATCGGTGAGAATATCACCTCGTCCTTGTCTTAAAGCTTCACAGTGAGTCGGCCACCATTCTTTGTTTTCTTTCTCGATTTGTTCGAGGGTATAATCTCCATTAATTTCCGGTAAAGTAGCTTCTTTCAGGCTGATCATTTTCTCACCCTGTTCGATGAGTTTTGCTTTCAGGTCTTCTGCAACTAATCCAGGTCTAGAATAATCAGCAGATAATTCTTTGTAGTAGTTAACTCGTGGCATTTTTAACTTCCTTAACGCTATATTTCTAGAATATTCTTTATGCTCAGACTTGCCAATGGAAAAAGTTTATTTAAGCAATAGTGTAAAAAGTTTCGATCAATATTCAAAAAAAAGACAAGCTAAAAATAGACTTGTCTACACTTAGAGGACAAACTTTGAAAAGTTCAAAAGTTCAAAAGTTCAAAAGTTCAAAATCTCAAATATTAGTCAAGACTGGGGACAAAATTTAACGCCTGACCACTAAGATTGGGGAACTCAATAGGAACATCAATAAAGTTTCCAGTCGTCCCATCAAAACGAACAATACTTCCGGTTCCCGTGCTACTGACATACAGATTATTATCAGGGCCAAAACCCATCCCTCTGGGTGCCGCAAGTATGGCTTCTCCTTGGCTATCTAATCCCGGATCTAATACATTTAATAAAGTGCCATCATCAATATCATAAATCCGCACAGTTCCGGTTGCATTCTCATCTCCAAAGGGGAATTCACTACTCACATAAAGATTGCCATCTAGCCCATTAATCACATCTAAAGGACTCAGTCCAGGGTCATTTACAAAGCTATCATTTAATAGCTCTCCGGTCACACCATCGTATTGATTAATGGAACCTCCACCGCTTCCGGTTGCAGGATCTGCACCATTTCCTAAATAGAAATTTTGGTCTGAACCAAAGACAAAACCACGCGGAAAGTCAACCGCTTCTGAGGGGATAAATTCATCAATAAATTCACCCGTCTGTCCATCAAATCGGACAATGGAACTTAGCGATCGCGCTCCCACATAATAATTATCATCTGGTCCGAAAACTGCCCCACCTCCATTTAAGTTCGGAAACTCAATAAAGCTCTCAATAAAAGTCCCGTCACTGGCTCGAAACCGTAAGACATTATCATCACCACTATTAATTAAAACGGTTGAAGGATCGGTAGCATCGAGAACAATATCTCTAGGATCGGTGAGTCCTCCTCCGATGGGAAATTCACCAATAAATCGCCCCGTTAATCCATCAAATCGTAACGCCGCACCATTCCCATTATTCGCCGCACTGGTGACAACCACATCAAATTGTGTGCCGATAAAATCCTGAGAAAAGGTTCGCCCTTCATTAATTCCAAAATCAACAAAATGCTGAAAGGCTGTTAGGTCTATATTACCTGGAAGTACCTCTGCAACATCTTGATTTTCGGATAAATAGGTTGCGGTATTAAATTGAGAATTAGGATCTCGCTCTTCAAATTGACCGAATTGAATAAAGTGTCCGACAGCCGTAAAATCCCCCTGTTCAACAGCCGCAGCTACACCCGGGTTTGTCGCCAAATAAAACGGAGCATCAAAAAATAAACTGGCGTTTCGTCCTTCAACTTGACCAAATTGAGTATAGTGGTCGAAGCCGCTTTGAATAATACCTTGACTGAGAGCGTCATCTACATCTGGATTGACTTCAAGGTAAAAGTTTTCGTCAAAAAGATCAACAAGATTTAGCATGATTTAAAGTTAAGTTGAAGTGAATCATAAACCGTAGGTTAATTTCTCAATGTCATAAACTCTGACATCAGCATCTTCCGCTAAAAGTTCAGAAATTTCTTGAATTAATGGAGTGATATAGGGTTGTTGAAGGTGTGATTTTAGAGCTTCACGATCAGCCCATTCTTCAAAGTAGAGAAATGAATTAGGTTGCTCAAGCTCCTCATATAAAAAGTAGCTAATATTTCCGGGTTCTTTGCGAGTCTCTACAAGTCCTGGCTTGGCAAGTGCTAAAAACCGTTCTCGTTTTTCTGGCTTGATTTTGTAGCGTCCTGCTAAAACCAGTGTGATTTTTTGATCGTTATTGGCTGGATTCATGGCTTGTCTCCTTGAAGATTTAAAGTGTAGGCTAAATGGAAAATTGAGAAATGAGAAATTGAGAACTTTAGGAGGCCAGTTGACGCTGGCTATTTCTCCAACTCTGAGGCGGTTGATGATGAATTTGGTTGAACTGTTTAATGAAATGACCCGTATCAGAATATCCGATGGCTTCTGCGATTCCTCGAACTGACTGATTACTCGAAATCAGCAGATAGCGGGCTTGGAACATTCGTCTTTGTACAATCCACTGATACAGCGTTTTTCCAGTTAAACGACGCACTAAACTGGTCAGATAAGCCGCAGAATAATTAAACGTCTTAGCGACTTTATTTAAACTAATCGGCTGATGATAATTAGCTTCGATAAAGGCAAAGATTTGATCGAGTTGGGGATGCTTTGGAAAGGAAAAAATGCTAGAGTCTTGACGATTTTGGTAATTTCGTGGTAAATTAACGCCATAAGCTATTGTTGCTACTTTTGTACCTTCTGAGCGAAAGCTCGACGATGAACTGAGGGATACAACAGGGTTACAGACAGGTGATGGGTTCCGAAATGATGGCTGGAGTGGACAAGATAGGGCAATCGGAACATCAGGCGATCGCAAAGGTTCTAAGTCGGGTTCAGTCGGCTGAGTTTCTACAAGCCGATCAATTTCTTGGATTCTTTGCTGAACTTGGCTTTCGAGAGCTTCTAACTGACTGAGACATTGACGCATTGCCATCAACTCATCCATCAGTTCTGCTTTTGTCTTGGCTTCATCATTCATGGTTATCCCAGATGTTTCACTCTGTACAAAATCGTAAGCTGAAACAAAAGCCATGTCTATCGGAAAAGATCGGAAAAGATCGGATCTTAACTTCGGGGGTTATATTCCGGATTGCGATCGCATCAGATATTCGATCAACTCAATGTGAATTGCTGATTGCGTGACTATTCTTCCACTCGATATCCCAAATCAGCCAAACGACTACGAGATTGTCGCCATTTCGGTTGAACTTTCACAAATAACTCCAGGTAAACTTGACCCGCGATCAATTTTTGAATTTGTTGACGAGCTTCACTCCCAATCATCTTCAGCATTTGACCTTTTTTACCAATTAAAATTCCTTTTTGAGAGGGACGTTCAACATGAATCGTCGCTAAAATACGAGTAATTTTTGGATCTTCTTCGACTCGATCAATAGAAATGGCAACCGAGTGAGGAACTTCTTGTCGAGTATGCAGCAAAATTTGTTCACGGATCAGCTCCCCCATGATAAAACGTTCGGGTTGATCGGTAACGAGATCGGGAGGGTAATAATAAGGACCCGGCTCAAGGCATTCAATGAGTAGATTTTGTAACGTATCAACTCCGGCTCCTGTCAGAGCAGAAAACTTATGAATTCGCCAAGAATGAGGTTCAATGAGTTGTTCATAACTTCTATCAATGGCCTGCGGATCTTGAGGTTGTAAATCAAGTTTATTGAGTCCTAAAATAATAGGTACTTTCGCGGAGTCGAGCAACTCTGTAATAAAGCGATCGCCACCACCCGCCCCGACAGAAGCATCAACAACAAAAAGCAAAACATCAACAGAACGAATAGCAATTTGGGCATTTTTGACTAGAACTTGTCCGAGTTGATGATGAGGCTTATGAATTCCTGGGGTATCGACAAAAATAAGTTGGGCTTCAGGTGTCGTTAAAATCCCTCGTAGTCGGTTACGAGTGGTTTGAGCAATCGGAGAAGTAATCGCAATTTTCTGGCCAACCATTTGGTTCATCAAAGTTGATTTTCCCACATTCGGACGACCAATAATTCCGACAAAGCCAGATTTGTATCCTGTAGGGGCGATTGGAATGGTAAAGTTCTCAAACCCATCGACAGACATAAGCACCACAGCAAATGGAACCAGTAGAGTATCTAAGCGTAACACAACTTGATATCCCAAGTAAAATTTGGTAAATTACGAAAGTGAATCTCTATAATGAGAGGAAGTGTACTTCACTAAACTCCAGCTTTGTCTAAGACTAAGCCTAATGTAAGTTGTTACAGACTATTTCTGATATCAGAGAAAGCTTTAGGTTCAAGGCTTGACTCAAGTTTGGAGTTAGTCAAATCTGATTAAGTTTGGTGAAATTGAGGAGATGAATATGATGAAGTTTAAGCTTCTAAGTGGGTTGTGTGCGATGCTCGTCATTGGCTACCCCCTTTCAGCTTTAGCTCAAATCGGTGTAATTACTGTCCCTTCTGACTTTGATTACAGGTACAAGCCCAAAGACGAAACAACTGACGATTATACAGACCCCGCTCCAGATCGAGTAGACCCACCAATCTATGAAACTCTACCGAATTTAGACCGACCCAATCGAACTTTACCACGGGCGTTCAGATATCCGATTATCTATGAAATGGCAGTTGATGATAGCATTACCAGTGATGCTGTGATTACGGATGAAGTTTTTCTCGCTACACTACCTCCAATTCCAAATGGAGTGACTTTAGATGATATTCCTCGTCTTCGGGCAGAATACACCCGTGCAGTTGAGGAATGGGGTGAATTAGTTCAAGAATGTTTAAGCTTGAATCCTCTACTGATTAAAACGGATACAGGTAATCCTATACTGATCAATCAGGAGCCCGCCGGTACTATTGTTTTCAATGCAAATTTAATTCCAGTTTGTCCCCGACCATAACAGTTGATGGTACAAGTGGAATCTACTTTTATTTGTTACTTAAATCTACTCTTTTCGAGTAGATTTTTTTATACTCTCCCAAAAAGAGGGAAAATCTAAGGGAAGTTACGCTAAATGATGTCAACCCCTCTATGAGCATGGATTTGGGGTTTTTGTCAAAACGGAAGTTCCGTTTTACTAATGTCAAACACCATAATGCGTAGTGCTATATTTTTGACAATACTCAAATCAGCATTTTTCGGACAGGCTGAGAAGATAGCTTGGCGATCGAAGCCAATCCGTGCAGAACGACCAAAGAAAGTTCAGGGATTCCCCGAAGTAGTATGAGTTCCCCTACAGTTTAAACTCACTCCTAAAGGCGGGTTCAGCCCAATGAATTCTCAATTTGCTTGTGTGCAGTTTCTCTACATATTCTGGATACAACACCTTGAAAAGAGGTCACAAGTTTCACCCTTAACAGGATGAACTTGGAACGATAAACATGAGGATGAGTTCAAATGAGACCCAAAACACTCAAGATTTTTCAGGATTATCAAGTCTACGAATTTGAAGGAAATCAACCCCTTCGAGTTGTAGATACTCAAGGACAAGTACAACTGTTAATCAAAGCGTTACAGTTCTCTTTGGCGGATACTTTTATGATCGAACACATCAACCCAGTTCCTCGTGCAAAAGTGATGCCTGTTCGCAACAGTAGCCGAAAAATTAATGCAGAAGGCATTAAGCTGATTAAAGCCTTTGAAGGGGTTGAACTCGAAGCTTATCTCGACGCAGTTAATGTCCCGACAATTGGCTACGGACATACTAAAGATGTATCTTTAGCCATGAAAATTACTCAAGCTGAAGCTGAAGAGTTATTACGCCAAGACATCGAAGAATTTGAAATTGCTGTTGAAGATGCAGTTCAAGTTGAAATTAATCAGAATCAATTTTCGGCTTTAGTTTCATTTTGCTTTAACTTAGGAGCAAATTCATTATTTCAGTCAACGCTCTTAAAGTTTCTCAATGCGGGAAAACTAGAAGATTCCAGCCTGGAATTTCCCCGATGGAATAAAGCCGGGGGTCAACCTTTACTCGGTCTAACACGGCGACGAATGGCTGAACGTGCCTTATTTTTAGGTAAACCTTGGCAACCTTTTCTAGAGTATGAACTACTGCAATTGACTCGACCGAAAATTCACAGTGAATACGTTCGTTATATTCAAAGCGGACTGCTAGAAGCTGGATTTGATGTTAAAACTAATAGCATTTTTGACTTTGAAACAGACAAAGCTGTTAAACAATTTCAAGCGGAAAAAGGCTTTGAACCTGATGGATTAGTTGGGCCAATCACTGTCACCGCATTAGGCTTATAAAACGCTTTCAACTTTCTTGCATTTACTTTTAATCACCGAATTGTACACTTAAGCAACCTCAAAACTCATGCAATACACTTTACACTTCAAAACTGATTCCTACCTCAAACGCTTTCCTTTTACTCCAGAAAAGCTCTCCTCTGAACATCTCATATCTTATCAAGCTGGAGATGAGATTCCGATTAGTAATTACACACTTAACTTACAAGGAAATCACATTCGAGTCATTTTAGAAGAGTTTGATTCCCGCTCAATTTCCCTGGAAGATATTGAAAAACAATACTATTGTCTAGCCAATGATGTTGAGATCTTTAATACCGTTGTGCCTCGTGGGAGTCGTGATGCTCAACAATTCCCGTTAACACTACCGTCTCAAGTTAATTTAGAGGTTCCTTTTCATACTCAACACAATAATCAACAGAATCCTAGTGGTGCTTGTAATGTGACTTGTATCGCCATGATTTTGAAATATTACGGGATTGATTCTCGAACTCAAGCCGATATTGACCGTGATATTCAACTCGAAGACGTTCTCTATCTGAAAACAACAGAATGGGATGATGAATATGGATTTTTTGGGGAGAATCAAGCCCGTCATCAACCCCAATTTTTAATCCGATTATTACGAGAATGGGGAAAACAATATGGTCAAGGTGCATTACAAAACTCGGAATTCAAAGAACTAGCTTCTGAAGATGAGATTAAACAGCATTTAGCTTCTGGAAATCCTGTGGTTGTTCATGGCTATTTTACCCATTATGGTCATATTATCGTGATTAATGGCTATAACGAGACCACCCGTGAATGGATTTGCAATGACCCCAACGGAAAATGGTTAGGATATCGAGGGGGATACGATAAAAATGCCAGTGGCGAGAATGTTCGTTACAGCTACGATGACCTGTACGAAGTTTGTCATATTGGCGGCGGAATTTGGTGTCATTTCCCAGTTCCTCGTGTATTACGTCTGAACGAACCGTTCACAAAAGGGCCGGATGTTCTCAAAGTTCAAATCGCATTGAATACACTCGGTTTCTCAGTCGAACCGAACGGAATCTTTGACAAAAATACCGAGACGGCGGTTAAACAGTTTCAACAAAACCAAGACTTAGGTAGCGATGGTGTTGTTGGCGCGAAAACTTGGGCTAGTTTATTTACAACTTCTGCATAAGCTGCTCAGATATTCTCCTATGTACTAATTGCTGAATGAGTCAATTTTTTTTCTAGTAAACCTCAAAAAGTCTAGATGAATATCTACTAATTCAGCAATTTTCTCGAACTCACATAGAACTCAAACCAAATATTCACAAGGATAAGGAGACATGACGACATCTACTACACCTAATCTCTACGCTTTACTGATCGGAATTGATTGCTATCTACCGAATGAATTACCTGAAGGTTCTTACGGCAGTTTAAAAGGATGTGTACGCGATATTAACCATGTAGAAGCTTTTCTGAAAAATCGACTGCAAGTACCCGAAACTCACATTACTAAGCTAACCGCTTCTCATCTAAAAGGTTCTACTGAACCCTCAGAACCCCAAGAACTGTTGCCAACCTACGAAAATATGGTCGCCAAGTTTCAGGAAATTACCGAGAAAGCTCAACCGCAAGACCAAGTTTATATTCACTACTCTGGTCACGGTGGACGCGCAGCGACAATTTATCCCAAACTTAAGGGAGAAGATGGAATTGATGAGTCGTTAGTTCCGACAGATATTGGTAACTCAAAAGCTCGTTATCTCCGTGACCTTGAGTTAGCAAAACTTTTACAAAATATGGTCGATAAAGGCTTAGTAGTGACAGTCGCTCTAGATAGCTGTCATTCTGGAGGTGCGGCGCGAAAAATTGGAGAGAATACCGATATTCGTCGAGCATCAGGGGGTGCTATTGACACCACGCCACGACCAACAGAGAGTTTAGTCGCATCTGAAAATGAACTGGTTCAAACCTGGCAAAGTTTGGCACAGAACAACCAAAATACTCGCAACGTCACCAGTAGTGGTTGGCTACCAGAACCGAAAGGCTACACTTTACTCGCAGCTTGTCGAGATAATGAGTATGCTTACGAGACTGATTTTGATGGTGAACGTCATGGAGCATTAACGTACTGGTTGTTAAGGTCTTTAGAGAAATTTGGAACAGGGGTTTCTGCCAAAACACTTCACGATCGCATTTTCGCTAAAGTTCACACCCAGTTTGAGAAACAAACACCAATGTTGCAAGGAGAACGCGATCGCACTTTCTTCGGAAATAACTCAGTCTCTCCTCAGTTTACGGTACCTGTTGTACAAGTTGATTTAGAAAAAAATCAGGTTAAATTAAATGCAGGTCAAGCTCATGGTCTGCGTAAGGGGTCAGAATTTGCTATCTATTCACCAAAAACGACAGACCTGACCCAAACAAATCAGCGATTAGCATTGGCTCAAATTAAGCGACTCGGCGCGGCAAATTCTTGGGCAACAATTACTCAAATGTTAGGAGAAAACAAGATCGAGGATATTGACGATGGCGCACCTGCTTTACTGCTGTATCCCAATCTTAAACTCATCCGAAAAGTTGGCTTACTCTTACCCGAAGCAAAAGATCAATCTTCAGAAA
>JBCBCI010000099.1:0-21612 GCA_038530755.1 Cyanobacteria bacterium J06592_8
GGATGGCGACTTGGATGGGGAAGTAGATGCAGATAGTGACTTCACTCCCTTCAAGGTATTGGGATGGTTGGGGTTTGGTCAAGCTCCGTTACTGCTGCTACTCGCAACTGACTTCAGCTTGGTGGGACTCTGGGGCTGGATGTTTAACGTGATTGTGGGTGAACTGACAGGAACCCTACCCAGTGGTGGGTTAACGGCTTTAATCTCGATCACTGCCATCATTTTAGGTTTATCTCTCGGTAGCGCGATCGCTCGTCCCATTGGTCAACTGTTTGCTGCTTTCGGGGAAAATACTCGTAGCGATCGCATTGATACAGTTGAGATTCTAGAACAAATCCGAACATCAAATAGCTGACGGGACACTCTGTTGCTAATCCTGTCAAGCTTTATAAAAGTTGGTTTTGACAACCGGACTGAGTATCACTCAAGGCTTTTAATTGAATCCCGACTAAAAAAGTCGGGTATAGTTGACTGAGAAAATTCACCGTGATACTGTGTTGAAACTAGTAATTCAAACACATCGTTCAACTAGAGGTTCGACTTATGACGGCATTAACCACTCAAACCACAGGTGCAACTTTCGAGAAACTCAAATGTAAAGAGTGCGGCGCAGAATATGCCCTCGAAGCCAAACACGTTTGCGAAGTTTGCTTTGGCCCCTTGGAAGTTCAATATGACTACAGCTTGCTGAGTCAGAAAGTCAGTCGCGCTACCATTGAAGCTGGCCCCAAGTCCATCTGGCGCTATCGTAACTTTCTCCCCGTTGCTACCGACGATGTGATTGATGTGGGTACCGGAATGACGCCTCTAGTTAAGTCAGAACGGTTAGCCCGTCGCCTGGGTCTGAAAAACCTCTATATTAAAAACGATGCGGTGAATATGCCCACTCTTAGCTTCAAAGATAGAGTGGTATCTGTCGCCCTCAGCCGCGCCAGAGAATTTGGGTTTGCAACCGTATCTTGCGCCAGTACCGGAAATTTAGCCAACTCTACAGCAGCGATCGCCGCTAAAGCGGGACTTGATTGTTGTGTGTTTATTCCGTCTGACTTAGAAGCCGGAAAAGTTCTCGGAACGCTAATTTACAATCCAATTTTAATGGCCGTTCGAGGCAACTACGATCAGGTCAATCGTCTTTGTTCAGAAGTCGCAAATACTCACGGTTGGGGATTTGTGAATATTAACCTTCGCCCCTACTATTCTGAAGGTTCAAAAACTCTCGGTTATGAAGTTGCAGAACAATTAGGATGGAAACTTCCCGATCATGTTGTTGCACCAATTGCCTCGGGTTCTTTGTACACCAAAATCTATAAAGGATTCCAAGAATTCATCAAAGTTGGCTTAGTTGAAGATAAAGCGGTTCGCTTCAGTGGTGCCCAAGCAGAAGGCTGTTCTCCGGTTGCCCAAGCCTTCGCAGAAGGACGAGATTTTATTAAACCTGTTAAGCCAAATACCATTGCGAAATCCATTGCGATCGGTAATCCGGCGGATGGGGTTTATGCCCTAGATGTAGCTCGGAAAACCAATGGACATATTGAGGCCGTTAACGATGCAGAAGTGATTGAAGGCATCAAGCTTTTAGCGGAAACAGAAGGTATTTTCACAGAAACCGCAGGCGGAACCACCATCGCCGTTCTGAAAAAGTTAGTCGAAGCGGGTAAAATTGACCCGGAAGAAACCACCGTTGTTTACATCACCGGAAACGGCTTAAAAACTCAAGAAGCGGTTCAAGGTTATATTGGCGAACCGCTAACCATTGATGCTAAACTCGAAAGCTTTGAAACGGCTCTCGAACGCGCTCGTACTTTAGATCGTTTAGAATGGCAAGAAGTTTTAGTTTAACTTCTCGTTAAATCGTTAGGGGATGAGTGAATTAACTCGTCCCTAAATCTCAACTCAATTTACACAAGTATTACTCTCAGAAATTCCAATGACGGTTAAAGTTTTAATCCCAACTCCTCTGCAAAAATTCACCAACAACCAAGCAACCCTTCAGTGTGAAGGTGGCAATATTACTGAACTGATTGATTCTCTCGAAGCCAATTGTCCGGGAATCAAAAATAGTCTTTGTGATGAAAAAGGAGAACCCCGTCGCTTTCTCAACTTTTACGTCAATAGTGAAGATATCCGCTTTTTAGATGGAACAACCACTGCACTCAAAGATGGAGATGAAGTCAGTATTGTTCCTGCGGTTGCGGGAGGTTGAGGAAGTTAGAAGGCGCGAAGTTAGAAGAAAAGCTGTTCTATCTGAACCCGGGATTAAAATCCCTGTCTGATAGTTAAAGTCTTCTTCACAAGACTGTGTACTGTTGACTGCTCTATGAAGTCGGAAGACGTGCAGTTAGATGAAAAGTTAACTTTCTAGCTTTCTTATTCCTCAGCCACTCCAGCCATACGTTCTTTTAAGATTTGAACGATGTAGTTGGCAGCCTGACCATCTCCAAATGGATTGATGGCGGTTGCCATTTTCTGGTAGGCTTCTGAATGCGTTAATAATTCAGTTGCTGCTTCAACAATTTCCATTGTTTCTGTTCCCACGAGTTTGGCTGTTCCTGCGATAATGGCTTCAGGTCGTTCTGTCGTTTTCCGTAAAACCAAGACAGGTTTTCCTAAACTGGGAGCCTCTTCTTGTAAACCACCCGAATCGGTTAAGAGAAAATAGCAACGTTCAATTGCCGCCACTAATTCACGATAGTCAAGAGGTTCAGTTAATAAAATTCTGGGATGATTGCCTAATATTTTTTGTAAGGGTTCTCGCACTTTTGGGTTGCGATGTAACGGTAATAATAAAGCGGTATCCGGAAATTGATCTAAAATCTTCAAGAAACTTTCCGCAATTTGAGTCAGAGGATTTCCCCAATTTTCTCGACGATGAACCGTTGCTAAAATGAGTCGATATTGGTTCCAACTTTCATCAGCAAACTTAAACTTTGGCTGCGTTTTCGCTACCGATAATAACGCATCAATAACGGTATTTCCGGTCTGATGAACTTCTCCCAATACCCCAGAATTTCGTAAATTTTCTACCGCCTGGGGAGTGGGCGCAAAATGAAACTGAGTCAACTGAGAAATTAAACGACGGTTCGCTTCTTCCGGATAGGGGTTAAATAAATCATTCGTGCGTAACCCGGCTTCCACATGACCCACGGGAATTTTTTGATAAAACGCAGCCAAAGCCGCCGCAAACGCTGTTGTCGTATCTCCTTGAACCAGAACAACATGAGGATGAAGTTGTTTAAACAAACTCTCTAACCCTTGCAAACTCCGCCAAGTAATATCTGTCAAGGTTTGCTGAGGCTGCATAATCTCTAAATCATAGTCAGCATCGAGATCAAATAATTGCATCACTTGTTTAACCATTTCTCGATGTTGACCCGTTAAAATAACTCGAGTCTTAAAATCAGAAGATTGTTGCAATCGTTGGATAACAGGGGCTAACTTAATCGCTTCTGGGCGAGTTCCCAGGACAACAGCCACTCGAATCGACGAATTAGTCATGGCAAAAAGGGGAGACTTGCAAACTCAGCAATGGGAGAATTGAGACAAAATTGAGACAAATGTCAGAGTGGATACAGTATCACACCTGAAGCGATCGCCTATAATTCAAATAAGAGCAGGATCAACCTCCATCACTCAGGCGCTTAACGATTATATTCTGATTTCCAGCATTTATTCTGTACAAACCTGTAAATTTCCCCAATTTCCCCAGCGCCGCCACAAACCTATCCGTTGATATATCCGTTTGCGAAAGCCGAAACCCATAGCAGCAAGCGTTAACTCATCCGCTACAACAAGCCCTCTCACCCTCCTCACAAAATCCTCACAATCTTTCGTTACCTTATAAATACAGATAAAAATCGTGATGAATTCCGCCAGTCATTGTTGATAAAAAGGCTGGCTCATAAATCCCGTCGGTGGTTCGATATAGAGACGGGTTGATATTATTAGGCAGCTTCTGAGGCATTTGCTTTGGAAGCTGTCTTATATTGTTAGCTGCAATTCCCCATTATCTTCTAGAATAGAATAATACCAAAAATATTTGTTAAAAACTCAAGATAAACTTATGACCACAGACTGAAGCTAATTCTGAACGCAAGGAGTATCAGTCGCCGTGAGAATTCTGTTGGTAGAAGATGACCAAGGGTTAGCCCAAGGACTCGAAGAAGCACTCACTCGTCAACGTTACCTGGTTGATTTGGCGTTAGATGGTTTAGTGGGCTGGGAATTTGCAGACACCCTAGACTATGACTTGATTTTACTAGACTTGCGCCTCCCGCAACTTGATGGCATCAGCTTCTGTAAACGTCTCCGGAGTCAAGGGAATCATACTCCTGTACTATTGATGACAGCTCAGAATACCGCCGAGCAAAAAGTTGAAGGACTTGACTCGGGTGCTGATGATTACCTGGTTAAACCTTTTGAATTCTCAGAACTATTCGCTCGAATTCGGGCTTTATTGCGTCGAGGAAACAATACTGCATCTCCTATCCTGGAGTGGGGAAATCTGCGACTCGATCCTAAAAGTTGTCAAGTCACCTACAACACCGAACTCCTGAAACTAACCGCCAAAGAATACGAACTGTTAGAACTCTTTTTGCGCTATCCTCATCGGGTTTTCAGTCAAAGTGCTTTACTCGATCATCTTTGGTCTTTTGACGAACCCCCTTCAGAATCGGCTGTACGAACCCAAATTAAAGGGTTGCGACAAAAACTCAAACAATGTGGCGTGGGTAGCGATCTGATTGAAACTGTTTATGGACTCGGCTATCGACTCAAATCTCCTGCGAATGATACACTCACTCCACCCGAACCTACCCAAAGCGATCGCCCTTCCTCTCCAAGCCTGAATTTAGCAGCGATCTGGAAAAAACATCGAGAGGGTTATCTAACCCGAATTGCTATTCTCGAACAAGCCACACAAGCCTTAGAAACGGGTACACTTGATCCTTACTTACAACAACAAGCCCTCGAACAAGCTCATACCCTCGCAGGTTCGTTGGGAAGTTTTGGGTTTACCGAAGCCTCCAAGCGATGTCGTGAAATCGAACAAATGCTAGACTCTGAGGGTCAACTCTCTTCCGAAGGAATTCAGCAACTCTCCGCCTTGCTGATCGATCTCAACCATCAATTGAGTCTGACTCCGACTCCAACTCCTGCACCCATTCCAGTTCCCGCAACTGCCAATCTTGAGGAAGAGTCTAGTCCTTCAACGATTCGATTATTAATTGTAGATGATGACCTGGCTCTCGCTGAAGGAATTGCGACTGTTGCAAATACCCGTCAAATTCATACCGAAATTGCCACATCTCCCCAACAAGCCCGAAGACTGATCGCTGATCGCCCGCCGGATATTGTTTTACTCGACTTGAGTTTTCCAGGTTCTACAGAAGCCGGGTTTGAACTCCTCGCCGAACTCAACACACACACCTCATCCTTACCTGTGATGGTATTTACAGCCAAAGAAAGCTTTGCCGATCGCGTGAAAGTGGCTCGTTTAGGAGGGCGAGGATTTTTACAAAAACCGATTTCTCCACAGCAAGTGCTAGATGCGATCGTGCGTGTATTGTATCCGAGTTCTCCACCGAGAGCGAATATTCTGATTGTTGATCCTGAAGCCGAGATTTTAGATCGGATTAGAACGATTCTAGAACCTTGGGGATTTGGGATGATTTTACTCGACGATCCTGAACAATTTTGGCAAAGTTTAGAACAATCTAAACCTGAATTACTCATTGTCGATTTTTCCCTGCCAAATTTTAGTGGAATTGAACTTTGTAAAGTTGTTCGTAATGATCCGCGTTGGCAAAATTTATCTATCATTATTTTAGTAGAGGAACGCAACCCTGACATTGTTGAACAGGTTTGGAATGTCGGGGCGGATGACTATATTCAAAAACCCTTGGTTGAACCGGAACTAATTGCGCGGGTTCTCAATTGCTTAGAACGGAGTCACCTGCGGCAAATTGCCGGAGATTAAAAATCAACTGAAAATCTATTAATTTGAACTTTGATTGCGATTGTCTAAGCGTTTCAGAAGATTATATTAAGATTCCACTGAAAGTTCTATCGTTAGAGAAAATAGAACTAAGTCAATCTAGTAATGTTATTGAATAGTTCTGTAAAAATCTGCTCTTTTCATTTAGATGCAAGTTGCTCAAAATGTTTTTCTGCTCTCTCATGTTCTCTAACGCCCAATTACAGGCTCACCTTCTCAATGGAATCCCAATGATTTTTCTCCAAGTTCTGCAAAGTTTTGAGCAAACAGCAAACTTTAGATCCGCTCCGAATTTTAAATTCATTTTAATTATTATTACTCTTTTAATTTCGAGTTGGAGAGGTCTGAAAACAGCATTTTTTAGCCTTGCGTGTATGATCATCTATTTTCTATATTTAGTATTGACGGCTTCTCAACCTGTTAACGAATTGGAACTCAGTTTCAATTTAGTGATTTTTGCAGGAGTTACTCTGCTATTGGGGTGGCATACAAGCAAAAACCTGAATAAAATTCAACAATTACAAACAACTCAAACTGAACTCGAACAAAAACTGACCCAATTCACCCAAGCCTTATCCACAGCCAATCAAAAAGGAATACAAGAGTTTAATGAAGGTCTATTTAATCAAGAACAGCTCAAAGCCGCACTTAGAGATAGTGAACTGCGTTATCGAACCCTCGCTCAACGATTACATTCAATTACGTTCAATGCACCTATTTATATTTATGAGTTAGATCAAAATGGTCGAATTCTATTTGCAAATCGTACTGATGATAACCTGCTTCAAGAGCAAGTCTTGGGAAGTCTGTTAATTGATTTATTTCCGACTGAAAGTCAAGAAATTATTACCCAGGCGATGAAACAAGTCTTTATCACTCAACAGGTACAAAGTATTGAGTATACCATTCCGAATCTCTATCAAGATCTGCGGACTTATACGGCTCAAATTGCACCAATTTGGGTTAATAATACCTTTACTCGTGCTATTTTTATTGCCAGCGATATTACCGAACGCAAACAAGCTGAACAAACTCTAGAACGACACGCCCTGATTTTTGATCAAATCTATGATGGGATTATAATGACAGATTTAGCAGGTCGAATTATTGACTGGAATCCCAGTGCAGAGAGGATGTTTGGGTATAGCCGGAGTGAAATGGTTGGCCAAACTTCAGCCTTAGTTCATTATCCAGAACAAACACCAATTCCCACACAAACTATGCTGGAAGATATTAACAAACAGGGCTATTGGTGGAGTGAAATGGCTTTTATTCGTCAAGATAAAACTCAAGGGATTTGTGATACCGTTGTTGTTCCCATCTTCGATCATCAAGGAGAAATTGTCGCGGTTATTGGCGTTTATCACGATATTAGCGATCGCAAGCAAGCTGAAATCGAACTCCAACAATATCGCGATCACTTAGAAGATTTAGTCGAACAACGAACCAGCCAACTCGAACAAACAAATACTAAACTTCAGCGAGAAATTGAAGCTAGAGCAATTTTAGATGAAGAACTCTTAGCCTCTGAAGCGCGTCTTGCTGGAATCTTAGACAATGCCAATGATGCAATTGTTTCAGTGGATGAAGCACAAAAAATTATTCTGTTTAACAAAGGGGCAGAACAAATCTTTGGGTATCAAGCTGAAGAAGTTTTGAATCAATCCTTAGATCTATTACTTCCCCATCGTTTTAAAATTCTTCATTCTGAGCATATCAAAACCTTCGGAAAACAAGCTCAAACCTCTCGAAATATGGGAGAAAATCGAGCTATTGTTGGTCGGCGTCAAAATGGTCAGGAATTCCTAGCTGAAGCTTCTATTTCTCGGCTACAATTAGGAAATACTATTACTTATACTGCAATTTTACGTGATATTAGTGAACGAGTGGCTGCCCTCAATGAACGTCAAAAAGCAGAAACAGCTTTGAGAGAAAGTGAACAACGGTATGCAACTTTAGCCGAAGTTTCTCCAGTTGGGATTTTTCGGAGTGACGAGGCAGGAAACTGTTTGTATGTGAATGAATGCTGGTGTCAAATTGCTGGACTTTCAGGAGAAGAAGCATTAGGTCAAGGATGGCTAAAAACGCTACATCCAGACGATCAAGATCGAGTCTTTCAAGGATGGGAAGACGCTGTGCGCGATCGCCGTTCGTTTCAGCTTGAATATCGCTTTCAACGCGCTGATAAAAGTATAACTTGGGTCTTTGGTCAAGCGGTAGCTGAAAGGGATATCACCGGTAAAATTAAAGGGTTTGTGGGGTCAATTACCGATATTAGCGATCGCAAAAAAGCTGAAGCCACTTTACAACAATCTGAACGGCGTTGGCGTTCTTTACTCGAAAATGTTCGACTGGTCGTTGTGGGTTTAAACCCCCAAGGAAAAATTGATTATGTTAATCCTTTCTTTTTAGAATTAACCGGATATACTCAAATTGAACTTTTAGGAGAAGATTGGTTTACGACCTTTTTACCTGCGTCTCAACGGACTCAAGCCGAGCAATATTTTCAAGAAATTCTTAATCGCAAGCCTCATTCCTACTATCAGCATACCATTCTCACAAAATATGGCGAAGAAAAGATTATTGCTTGGAATAACACCCGCTTACAAAGCATCCATAAAAAGACGTTAGGCACGATGAGTATTGGAGAAGATATTACCGAACGCTATGCGGTTGAACGGATGAAAAATGAGTTTATTTCTGTCGTTAGCCATGAACTCAGAACTCCTCTGACTGCCATTCATGGTGCGCTGAATTTATTATCGACTGGGCTAGTCGCTGCTGACTCTCAAAAAGGACAGCACGTGATTAAAATTGCGGCTGAAAGTACAGAGCGGTTAGTCAGATTAGTCAATGATATTTTAGAGCTAGAACGCTTAGAAAGTGGTAGAATTAAACTAGGAAAATATCAAGTTAATGGAGCAGAATTATTACGAGTGGCACAGGATCAGATGCAGGTGATGGCGAATCGAAGTGGAATTATTCTAGAAATTTTCCCCCAAGAAATTGAATTTGAAGCTGATGGCGATCGCATGATTCAAGTCTTAACAAATCTGATTAGTAATGCGATTAAATTCTCTGAAAGTGGATCGACTGTTCAGTTAGCCGTCAAAGCAGAAATCCGAAAGTTTGGAGAAAATAATGGAGAGAATAATCCAACCCCTAGTGTATTATTTCAGGTTCGCGATCAAGGGCGAGGTATTCCCCCAGAAAAAATAGAAAGTATCTTTGAACGCTTTCAGCAAGTCGATGCTTCTGACTCTCGCCAAAAAGGAGGAACAGGCTTAGGACTTGCCATTTGTCGGAGTATTGTTGAACAACATGGCGGTAAAATTTGGGTTGAAAGTATAGTCAATCAAGGGAGTTGTTTTTACTTTAGTCTTCCAGTTAAAAAAGTTGAGGAAAAATTGAATGAATAATAAACGGATTTTAGTCATTGACGATGAGGATGGTGTACGTGATATCATTCAAATTACATTAGAAACAGTCGCGGGATGGGAAGTGATGACGGCGGCTTCCGGACAGGAAGGATTAGAACTCGCCCGGACTCAACAACCCGATGCAATTTTACTGGATGTAATGATGCCTAATTTAGATGGCCCAGCAACTTTTCAGCAGTTACAAGCCGATTCTGAAACCCAACATATTCCCACAATTTTATTAACAGCAAAAGCGAAAAGTAGTGAACAACAGCAATATGCAAACTTAGGCGTTAACGGCATCATTGTTAAACCCTTTGAAGCCCAAAGCTTAGTGAAGCAAATTCAAGGGTTACTGGGATGGATAACCTAAAAAGAGGTCATTAATTTAGATCGGATTGGTTAAAAGGCGTAGAATTCACTTTCCTACCGTTCACAAAGTTGTGACTCTTTTATGTTCACCATCAACTATAATATTAAGAATATGAGCAATTTCATCCAAGTAAATTGATCGGGATCAAGAGACTTCCGGAAAAATTGCCAAGTTGAATTTTACTCACAACATTATAATTTAGACCAAGAATCCGATGGGTACCCAAATTTTACTCGTTGAAGACGATGAGGCACTGTCTCAATTTCTCAAACAAGAGTTAGCCTACGAAGGATATGAAGTTAGCGTCGAACAAGATGGAATGAATGGATTAGTCCAGGCTAGAGAGTCTAATCCAGATTTAATCATCTTAGACTGGATGTTACCGAGATTATCCGGAATTGAAGTGTGTCGGCGTTTAAGATCGAGTCATAATCACGTTCCGATTATTTTACTCACAGCGAAAGATGAAGTGAGCGATCGCGTTACGGGTTTAGACTCCGGTGCTGATGATTATATCATTAAACCCTTTAGTTTGGAAGAGTTTTTAGCACGAGTTCGAGTGCATATTCGTCGTTTACAAGAATCCGATTCTGATTTACTCAGCTTTTGTGACTTAAGTTTAAACCGGAAAACACGAGAAGTAAGACGGGACAATCGTTTAATTGATTTAACCGCCAAAGAATACGATTTACTCGAATATTTAATGAGTCATCCTCGTCAAGTTCTGACTCGCGATCAGATTCTCGAAAAGGTTTGGGGATATGATTTTATGGGAGATTCCAATATTATTGAGGTCTATGTTCGTTATCTGCGAATTAAGCTAGAAGCTGAGAAAGAATCACGACTCATTCAAACCGTTCGCAGTGTGGGATATGTATTGCGAGAGTAGTCGCAAATTTTGTTAACGTCCGGGTAAAATCACCGTAAAAATACTGCCTTTTCCGGGTTTAGAAAGTAATGTAACTCGACCTCCCATTCCTTCAACCAGTGTTTTCACAATCGACAATCCTAAACCCGTTCCTCCCGCACGAGTTCGAGCCTCATCTACCCGATAAAACCGCTCAAAAATACGGCTTTGATGCTGGAGTGGGATACCCTGTCCTCGGTCACAAACACTAATATAAACTCTTTTTTCTTTCTGTTTGACTTTCAGGGTAATCGGTTGTCCTGGGTCAGAATATTTAAGTGCATTATCAATTAAATTTAGCAGAACTTGTTTGAGGCGATTTCGATCCGCTTTCACCTTAAAATTGCCGGGAATAGGTTCTAAATGTACTCGTCCTTGGCTGAACTGCTGCGCCATTTCCCAAACTTCAGAAACTAAAGTATTGACATTAAAAACTTCAACTTGTAGATGAAGATTCCCATGATCGGCGCGTGCGAGTTCAAGTAAGTCTTGAAGTAAACGAATCGTCCGTTCCGCTTCATTTGCAGCCACTTCTAGGCCTTCTCGCTGGGGAGGTGTGAGATTATCTCCTCGACGTAAGGTACTTTGTATATACCCCTGAACAATTGTTAACGGAGTTCGCAGTTCATGGGATACATTTCCGACAAATTCTCGCTGTTGTTCCCAAGATTCTGATAAACGATCTAGCATTTTATTACAGGTATTTGCCAGCATCGAAACTTCACTCGGAGCCTGTTCTAATTTTAGACGATAATCTGATAAATCATCTGCTGAAATCGTTTCGGTAAGCAGACTCATTTTTTGCAAGGGTTCGAGAGACTTGCGAATATACCAAGCACTAATTAAAATCAGCAGAATTGTCGATAATATTGTAGCTGGAATTAAACTATAAACAATCGATAAAAAGATTGTATATTCTCGTGTAATATCAGTCACTAAATACAGTTTACCGAATTTTTCTTCAGACAGTTGAATTGGCCCGGCACAGGCTACCCAATATCGACCCCCAATTAAAGCAACCTTTGGCTTTAAAGGCATATTTGTATACTCTAAAAGTTGATTGTGGGTTTCTAGGTCAAGATCATCTTGAAACCCCATAGATTCAATAATCAACTGACCCCGATCATCTCGAATCCAAACTAAATGTCCTTTAATTTCTGGCTTTGCAATTACTGTCTTAATCGCTTGGTCACGAGAGATCATCTCCATCTCACTGTAAATTGCAACTTCTTGCGAGAACTTACCTGCAATCTCTTCAATTTTGTACTTATGACTATTCACAAGTAATCTCTGCATTCGGAAACTGGTCCAAGCTGTCACCCCAACCAAACTCATAATCGAAAAAACCGTAATTCCTAACGTTAGTTGAAACTTTAACGAAGCAGGTGGTAAAATTCTGCCTTTTTTAAAAACGGAAAAATATTTTGATATCCAATCCTTCATGTTTGCCTTTTCGGGTTCTAAAACTTCTAACATAAACTTAAGATAAATTGAAAATTCTAGATAAACTTGATAGATTTTAAGAAAATTATTCTATCCTTTGTTTATTATTCAAGTCTAGGGGACTGAATTCCGACTGAAGTATAACTGAGAACTCCCTGAGAAAATGTTTTGATTCATATTGTTAGCTTTAAAAGGACATTTTAAATAGGATATGATTTAAAAGGACATGATTTAAAAGGGTATGTTACTATCATCAGTTTGTTCTTCTTGATCTTCTTGATCTTCCTCTACATTCAAATGAGTTTCAGGAGTTGATAAATTTTCTTCCGTTGTCTCGGTAACAGTCTGCACCCGAATCGAATCTTTAAAGTCACTTAAATAAATAACTTTTCCTGAAAACGCCTCTGCTAATCGTTGAGAAGCTTGCGCTACTCGATCATTCTCAGAAGCGTTTGGTTCTGGTATTTCTAGCGGAGAAAAAGACTCAGGATTCGGAGAAGGTGTTGTGAGATGTTGAGATTCTTCTTGAGGTTCAACCGGAGTTTCTGCGGTCAATTCAGGGAACGGTTGTTGAGTTGATTTTGAGTTGACCTGTGGATTTTCTATCGGATGGGGTTCAGAAGTAACTGTGGGATTAACTGTGGGATTAACTGTCGGTTTCGACTGTATTTTTTTCGAGTTTTCCGAAGGTGACGTTATCTCGGAAGATAGATTTTTTTTCTGAATTCCAACTGCTATATGAACTTTAACAGGATGTTTAAAAACTTCTTGAAATGCAGCTTCAATATTGGATATTCTTTTCTTCGCATGATTCTGCAAGGGTTGAGTTTTAAAACCGATACAAACAACCTCTGTATTCATGCTCAATAAATGTCCATGCTGACGTAATAATTCTTGGGTTCCTGCAGGTTGAACTTGTTCAAGAACCCTTTTCCAAATTGCTTCGAGATCGTATTCTTGTTCAGAAGTGGGTGCAGGTGTGGTCGTTTCTTCAATATTATTATTCTCATCATCATGAGGGCGATCGCTTTCTAGATTTGGAGAGGGTTTAATAGATGGTTCAACAGCAGGTTGAGGGCGATGATTTTCAATAACAGGAGTCGATTCAATTACGGGTTCTTCTGGGGGTTGAGGTGTCGGTTCGGGCTGAGGTAAGGCAACCGGAGTTTGTGATTGTTTCGGAGGAGCTGAAGGGGCAATAAAAGCCGCAGGCAAAGGTTGAGGTAGCGGAGGTGTTTTAGAATAAGAAGACGGAACAGAAGCAGGCGAATAATTGAGTACAGAGGGGAATAATCCGAGTAAAATGATTTCTAACCACAAACGGGGTTGAGTTGAATTTTTAATTTGAGTCTCACTTTCACGGAGATATTTTTGAGCGGCTAAGATTGTTGAGATTTCCCAATATTGAGCAAATTGACAGAGTTCTTCCCAGGTTGATGGGGTTAATTTAACTAAATCTGACCGTTGTGGTGTCGTTTTTGCAATCAATAAATCTCGATAAAATTCAGCCAAGTTTTGCAAAACAATCAGAGGTTCTCGTCCTCGGTTGAGTAATTGGCGAATAAATTCAATTACGTTGGTACTCTGCTCAGAGGTAATAGCTTTCAAGAGTTCTAGCAAGTCTCGTTCGGGAACAGCACCGACGAGATCCCAAACCTGTTCTACACCAATTTCACCTGAAAGTAAGCTTAATTGATCTAATAAACTCTCTGCATCTCTGAGTCCCCCTTGAGCAATTTGAGCGACCATTTTCACGGCATCTGGTGTGATGGGAATCTGTTCCGTTTGAGCAATAAATTGTAAATGCTCAATCATCGGATCGAGAGGAATGCGACGAAAATCAAACCGTTGACATCGAGAAATAATTGTGGGTAAAACTCGTTGTGGATCGGTTGTGGCTAATACAAAAACCACTCGTTCTGGCGGTTCTTCTAAGGTTTTCAATAAGGCATTAAATGCTGCTACACTCAGCATATGACATTCATCAATTACATACACTTTGTAACGACATTGAACCGGAGAAAATTGAGCGCGTTCAATCAGTTCTCGAATATTATCAACTCCTGTATTACTCGCCGCATCAATTTCAATCACATCTAAGGTTGAACCCTTAGCAATACCCTCACAAACATTACAGATTCCGCAAGGCTTGTCTGTTGGTTTATCCGTCGATAAACAGTTGAGTGATTTGGCTAAAATTCTCGCACTAGAGGTTTTGCCAGTGCCTCTTGGCCCTGTAAATAAATAAGCAGGTACAATACGTCCGCTGCAAATGGCGTTGGTCAGCGTCGTCGCGATCGCATCCTGGCCAACTAAGTCTGCAAAGGTTTGGGGGCGATATTTGTGGTGTAGGGGTTCGTAGGTCACGACCAAGCCATCAGATTCAAAAAAGTTGACGGGCGGTGACAGCTGGCTCCCTGATTTGACAGCGGAGTAATCTGTCACTTAATGTAAATACTTCTATCCTAGCGCGATCAGCATCTCTACGTTCTATTGTTTTGTGCAGATCGCGATCGCGCCTTGCAATCCAGAACTCAGTTTATGTTTATTTTTAGGTAAATCTGGGTCATTTCCCGTTTGTTAATCAAATTTTTTATAGATTTATCTGTTGAAGATGTGGGAATATACCCTCATCGGAAATCTCAGATTACAATAGTATTGAGACTAGAACCTATAGCCTTTTTTATCAATTAAGCTTATGTCTGCCCTAGTTATCCATACAGAAACACAACTTGCTCAAGCTTCACCTAATCAGAGTGTAACGGAATCCCTATCTTCTAGTCCTGCCATTATTTGGATGGGAGCTTCGGGAACACTTTTGCTGATTCTGATTGTTTTCTCTATTTTGTTTAAACAGAAAAATCAAGATCTAGATAAGCAATTAAAAATGGAGAAATTTCGCAATAAAGAACTACAAAAAAAATATAAACTTGCCCTGGGGACTATCTCAAAAATGGAGAAAAATCCCGATTTGATTCACTCTCGTGAATTCAACTTAGATTATCTCAGAATGAGAATGGCGGAAGATGTTTTTCACTATGCCATTATTGTTCAAATTAAAATGAAAGTGAAGCAGCAAATCGCCTTAGCTCTGCGTCCCACTCAATCGGCAGTCGGTGAAAAAAATAATGCAGGTGTAGGTCGTCAAGTAGATTCTACCTTTGATGTTGAATATGAAACAGGTGAGGGAACTGTAATCAAAAAGCGGATCTTATTTCGGATTCAAATCCGCCTGATGAAACTGCCGACTCAAGCGACTTCAGCAACTATTAATCAAATTATTGACTGTCTAGAAACCTACCTCAGTCCTTCAGATGATGTGGAAAATTGGCAACCGACAATTCAAGGTCGAATTGTTCAAATTCACTGGGATCAAAAGGCTAAACCCACTCCTTTATTGGTATTAGAACAATCCAATGAAGGTATGAATGTGACCTTTAGAACCACTCGCCAAGCTCCAACCAGTGGAACGACAGAGGGTATGGTTGCCGGAGCTAGAAAACCTGCTGTATCATCCTCTGGGAAAAAACGTAGAAAACCGACAAAGATGACCTCTCGAAAAGCGAGAGAAGTCAAAAAGTGAATTCTCAGTATTGGCAGCCTTCTCCTGATAGATTCACTTGAGAAATAATCGGAACTTTAGCTCCAAATAAATGGTCAAAAAATTTTTTCCATCTCTAAGAACTGGTCAGGCAGGGATCAAGGCTTAAGATCTGTTTGATAGTATTTTGCAGTTAGCTCATTAAGCCTAGATTAAGAATTTTCTCCTACCGTAGGTCTTCTTTAACAAAATTCTATCGATCAACAGCAGTAAAGCCTGAAGCCTAGCCATCATAGCCCTTCTCCGGTATGACTGAGATTGCTGAGATTAGTTGATGTTTCAGATGATATTGCAAAATACTTTCAATAAGTATATAGTCGTAATTAAGATCACCCCCAAACTCACGGATCTATTCAAATTCCTAGTGATATGTCGTTCTACAACAATCGCTCGATTAAATCTGAACTCAACCAAAAGGGCTGTCGTTTGACCCCACAGCGAGAAAAGATTATGCAAGTGTTTCATAGCCTTCCCCAAGGCAAACACGTTAGTGCGGAAGAACTCCACACCTTTTTGCAGAGTCAGGGAGAAAATATCAGCCTCTCGACAGTCTACCGAACCTTGCACCTACTCACCAATATCGGGATTTTACGGGAACTGGAACTCGCTGAGGGCCACAAACACTATGAACTCTTTTTTGCTCAGGGTGTTCGGCATCATCATCTCGTTTGTGTTCAGTGCTACAAGACTTTTGAATTTAGCAATGAGTCTATTTTAAAAATTGGCCAGAAACAAGCTGATAAAGCAGGAGTTCATCTTCTAGACTGTCAACTGACGGTTCATGCCGTTTGTATTGATGCCATTAGACGAGGATGGCCATCCTTACTGCCCAGTAGTTGGAGTTGTCCCCGTGCCATTGCTCATGGAAACTCTGGTGAAAATGGCAATCATCAAAATGGCAATCATCAAAATGGTAATCCGCTTGAAGAATTAGAATCTTTGAAAGATCTAAGCTTATACGATCCGAATTAATCATCCCAATTAATCATCTCAGTTAATTAATATGAAGATTAAAGGGGATACGAGTATAAATTCCGCGCGGATCATTTAGGGTTTTCAATTGCGTGAGTTCTTCTCGCAATCTCAGAAACTCCCGTGTGAGTGGATCGAGAGTTGTAATGGCTTGAGTAGACTTCTCTCCCGTCAGTCGTTCGATAATCTGCTGTTCAACGCTTTGACTTTCTGGGTATTCTTCGAGCTTCCATTTCTCTCCCAATTCCGCCCGTTCTACTGCTGCCGCGATCGCATCATTAATTCCCCCAATTTGATCGACTAAACCAATTTTCTGAGCTTCTAAACCTGACCAAACTCGCCCTTGAGCAATTTCTGCAACTTTTGATTTAGGTAGCTCGCGAGACTCAGCAACCTTAGTTAAAAATCGGTCATAAATCGCATCTACAACCTTCTGCATCCGAGCTAACTCTGCTGGCGTTTTGGGACGTGAAATTGTATTCAGATCTGCATAACGTCCCGTCTTGACAGTATCCCAAGTAATCCCATTTTCGTTGGCGATTTCTTGCACGTTAAACAATACACCAAATACACCAATAGACCCTGTAATGGTATTCGCCTCCGCAAAAATTTCACTCGCAGCCATCGAGATCCAGTATCCACCAGAAGCGGCAAAATTCCCCATCGAAACAATCACGGGTTTTTGCTTTTGTAAAAGCTCAACTTCTCGACCAATAATTTCAGAAGCCGTCGCACTTCCTCCCGGACTATTCACCCGTAAAACAACAGCTTTGACATCTTTATCCATCCGCAACTCTCGCAGTTGTCGAGCAATGCGATCGCCTCCGATTTCTCGCCCTAAACCATTCCCGTCCACAATACTTCCGGTTGCATAAACAATCGCCACTTTCTCATTACTACTAATATTGCCTTGGCTTTCTTTCTCGACCTCTGGCATTTTCGCATAGGAATTAATGCTAATTTGACGAAATTGTTTCTCTTTATCTTCCGGTTCGCCTGTCAGTTTTTTGAGATCGACAATCACCTCATCATAATGCGCCACCTTGTCAACCACTTGACGGTTTAACGCTTCTGATGCCATCAAAACTCCCTCTCCGTCTGCAATTTCCTGAAAATCAGACGGTTGTAACTGACGAGATGGACTAATTGTCGTTAGATATTCACCCCAAATATCATCCAGTAACTTTTGAGTTTGGGCGCGATTTTCTGGACTCATTTTCTCAAGTAAAAAGGGTTCGACGGCTGACTTATACTTTCCGACTCTTGTGACTTGTACGCCGACTCCATACTTTTCTAACGCCCCAGTCAGAAACATCACCTCTGAACTGAGTCCGTTCATTTCGACTGAACCTAAAGGATTAACAACGATGGTATCTGCAACCGAACCTAGATAATATTCTTGCTCTGTCCAATCTAAATCGTAAGCAATAATTGGTTTACCGGACTCTCTAAATTGTTCTAAAGCATCTCGAACTTCTTTTAAATTCGCCAGCCCTGTACCTGTTGGGCTATTACTCCCCTTAATATACAATCCAACAATGCGATCGTCTTGACTTGCTTCTTTTAAGCCTTCTAAAATTGCCCGCAGTTTAATTTGATTGAGTGAATCTTCAGCGAGAGCTTGTTGAAATAACTCGCTCGTGTTGTATTCTGGATCGGCATCAGTAACATTTAAAGACAAGTCAACGACTAAAACTGATTTATCTTTAACTTGAGGACCTGTGTCTTGAGTCGCTGCTGCGATCACGAGAAATATTAACCCTCCCACTCCCATCGTGACGATGAGAGCGAGTCCTAAAAGGTTTCCCAGTAAGCTTGCAAAAGTAAATTTAAGAAAGTCTTTCATTCGTTAGTTGAGTGTCGCTGAAAGGAATGTATAATCAGGCTCAATATTTAATAGCTGTTTTCGAGACTTCGGAACTTGACTACAGCGTTATAGATAAATGATAGCTTAAGCGATCGCAAATGTGTTTGGACTGTCCCTATAATAGACCTATCTACTGTGTTGACAAGCTGTGAGGAAAATCTGATGAAACTCTGGGGAATTGGGTTAGGGGTGATGTTTGCCGTTTCTACTCCAGAGGGTCTATCTAATCTTTCTCCCTCAAAACCTCTTCAAGCTGTCACAACTTGTTTAGAGTTTAATTCTCTTCCTCTTGATTCTAATTGTTTGGCTCAAGCTCAGAGTTTAAAATCTCAAGGTTTAGAATCTCAAGCCCAACAACTCTATCAACAGGGAAAATTTTCAGAAAGTCTTTCACTTTTACAGCAGGCGATTGAAAGTTATACTTCAACAGGCGATAGTTTGAGGGCAATTCAAGCCTCAAGAAATTTAGCTTTAGTTTATTTCAAATTGCAAGATTTTCCCAATGCAGAAGCCGCGATCGCCTCGAGTTTAACGCTTCTTGAATCCTTGAGCGAAACTCCCGAAACTCAACAGCTAACGGCTTCTATTTTCGACGTCAAAGCCCAACTGCAACTCGCACAAGGTCAACCACAAATCGCCTTAGAAACCTGGAAACAAGCCAGCAAAATCTATCAAGATCTCAATCAACTTTCGGGATTAACGCGCACTCAAATCAACCAAGCCCAAGCCTTACAAGCGATGGGATTTTATGCTCAGGCTTTAAAAACTTTAACCGCAGTAGGAGAACAGTTAGAAACTCAGCCCAATACACTATTAAAAGCCAAAACCCTGCAAAGTTTAGGGGATATCTTGCGAGGAGTCGGTCAATTTGAAAAATCCCTAGAACTCTTAGAAAAAAGTGTAAAAATCACGGCAGACTTTGAAGCCATAGAAGAACAAGCGATCGCATTAATTAGTTTAGGCAATACACAAAGAGCAATCGCAGAACGAAACTTTCGTTTAAACTTTAGTCAAAGTGAACCGCCTCAAATTCAACGACGCAAACAGCGAATTTATATTGATAGCTTGCAAGTTCCGTTGAGTTCTTATCAACAAGCCTCTGAAATTACCGCTTTACCGTTAACTCAAATTCAAGCTCAACTCAATCAACTCAATTTATTAATCTCCAGTCAACAAGAGCAAAATATTAGCGAAATTTTAAATAGTATCCAGCAAGATTTGCAACAACTTCCACCCAGTCAAGCTGGAATTCATGCTCAAATTAACTTTGCTCAAAATCTAATTAATCTGAATTCTCTAACCACTTCTTCATCACTGCAATTAGAAAATAAAATTGACAATACAGTTAGGCTTTTACAAAAATCTATTGCTCAAGCCCAACAAATACAAGATAAAAATGCAGAGGCCAGAGCATTAGGAATGTTAGGAAAAGTTTATGAAGAGAATCAACAATTCACACAAGCAGAAGAACTAACTCGCCAAGCTGTTAGTCAAATCTCCGCCTATAAAAACCCTGAAATTTCCTATCAACTGTTTTGGCAACTCGGACGCATTTATAAAGCACAAGGTAAACTATCAGACTCAATTACAACCTATACCCAAGCCGTTGATATTTTGAGATCTTTACGCAGTGATATTGTCGCCATTAGCTCAGAAGTTCAGTTTAACTTTCGAGAACAAGTTGAACCGATTTATCGAGAATTAGTTGATCTATTACTCGTTGCAGAAAATACCCAAAATAACCTCCAGCAAGCCCGTCAAGTGATTGAAGCCTTACAATTGGCTGAACTGGATAACTTCTTCCGAGATGCCTGTTTAGATGCTCAACCTTATGATATCGATCAACTCGACAAAACTGCTGCTGTTTTTTATACCATTATATTAGAAGATCGAGTAGAAGTTATTCTCGCACTTCCCGAACAGCCCTTAATTCGTTACACAAGTTCTGTTCCTAAAGCTCAAGTTGAGTCAACATTGCGAGCCATGCTAGAACCGATGAAACGACCCACAAAACGAGAATTTATTGAAGACTTTCTCGCTCCTTCACAGCAAGTTTATGACTGGTTAATTCGTCCGGTTGCAGAGCAATTAAAAGAGAGTGGTGTTGAAACCCTAGTCTTTGTTCCCGATGGACAACTCCGAAATATTTCTTTAGGGAGTTTATACGATGGTCAACAATACTTAATCGAAAAATACAGAATTGCCTTGGCACCCAGCTTACAACTAATTGACCCTCAACCTTTAGCACGTCAAGAAACCCAAGTATTGAGTGGAGGTTTGAGTGAAGCCCGACAAGGATTTACTGCGCTTCCAGGAGTAGAGTTAGAATTAGAAAAAATTCAAACTTTAGTCAAGAGTAAAATTCTACTCAATCAATCTTTTACAGAACCAGAGTTTGGTCTAGAAGTTACAACTTTACCTTACTCTATCGTTCACATTGCCACACATGGAGTATTCAGTTCAGATTTGAAAGAAACCTATCTTCTCACCTGGGATGGACGGATTAATATTGAAGAATTGCGTCTATTACTCACCGCAGAAATTCAGCAAGAAACACCCATTGAACTATTAGTATTGAGTGCTTGTACCACCGCGACTGGAGATGAACGAGCCGGGTTAGGCTTGGCGGGAATTGCGGTTAGGGCTGGGGCGCGTAGCACCGTTGCGAGACTGTGGACTGTGAATGATGAAGCGACAGCCGACTTGATGACGCGATTTTATCAGGAGTTGAACAACCCAAATGTCACGAAAGCCGAAGCATTGCGTCGCGCTCAAATCAGTGTTCTACAGCAGGAGAACTATGCTCATCCCTATTTTTGGGCGGCATTTGTATTAGTCGGAAATTGGCTCTAAAATCAACTTCAGTACAAGCGTTTTGCTGACTACCTCCTTAACCCTCTGACCTCTGGCTACCTTTTCCTACGAGGATCGGGAGAAAGAAGTCTTATACATAGCGTTATATATAATGTGATGGTACATTAAATTATTTTATGTCAGTGTTATAGTATTCAATATTTTTTTGAGGATATCGAAACAGT
>JBCBCI010000100.1:0-21592 GCA_038530755.1 Cyanobacteria bacterium J06592_8
CAGATGCAGAACACAGGTTTTGCATTTTCTCTCACTTGTTTAATGGATTTATGGTTCATTAAATGAGCAAACCTTGACAGGTTCACTGAACTGAAAGCTTTGCACAGCAAAGAGTTTTCAGTAAATTAACTACTGTATTTAAGAAGTAGAAAGAATTAACCTGTTAATTAAACAAGTGAGGAGAGCGATACGTGAGTCACGCACAGGCTTCGCGATCGCTTTTCACGAATCTTCAGCTAGGGATTGGACGGGGAAAAACCCCGCCGCATCAGCTACTCTCGTGAGATTTGGAAGTTGTCAAACCGTTGCTCTAAACTTAAGCTCTCACTTAAGTTATTTATATCTTAGGCAGATTAAATTGAGATGTCAAGTGTAGAGCGGAAAAAATTTGCTCTGAATCAATATAGCGTTAGATTAAGATGACTTAAAGCCTTTCTAGGCAGGTGTTTTAGGCGAGTAGCACTTTTCAAATTCGATTCTCGCATAAGTGAGAAAAATAGAAATCCTAGATGATCGAGACGACTCACAAGCAAGCTGAGGTAGGAATCTCCATTATGTGAGACTTGAAGTCCTAGAGTTTAACCGAAAGCGAGAAAATCAGGATTCGACGGAGACACTTTTTGTCATTGATGACTCGGTAATCATCAAGGGACTGAATTTGCAATTCTAAAGTCAAATTTTTTTTGTCAGCTAAAGATCGTAATTCTCCTACAGTTACTTGATTTAAACTAACAATTGTAACTTCAGCTTGTTTACGTTCTGTAATATCCCGTGAAATCGAAATAATCACTGGAGAATTATGTTCAATAATATTAGTGACTCGGTTAGTGGTTTCTAGCCAAATAAATGTACCATCCGATCGCTGAATTCGATAACTTTGAATATATTGGTCTGGAAGTTGATTAATAATAGATTGAGTTCTCCGCAAAGCGGCTGCATCTTCAGGATGAAGTAACTCAGAAAAGGAGCGACCGACCAATTCTTCAGGTTCATATCCTAAGAGTTGACGACAAGCCGGAGAAACATAAAGATAATTTCCCGCTACAGTTCGAGTCGTAATCAGATCGGATGTTGGCGATCTAGTTACTTATCGTGCAATACAACGAGCAAAGGAGGCTGGTGTACTCGCTCAGGTATTTAGAGCTATTTACAAAAGTAATTCTAATCTTAATAATAATTTAGAGTAAAATCTATCAATCGGAAGATAGATCCATAAGAATGTTGTCTTCTCGCTACCTGAAGGATTTAGCTTAAAGTTATTTATTCAGCATACTGTGATCTTTACTGTAGTTGTAGAGGTGATTGGTGCGGCTTTACTCTATCTGTTTTTCAGAGGAGAAAATGTAGAGAACTCTCTGTGGGCGGCAATATTTCATTCTATTTCAGCTTTTTGTACGGCGGGATTTAGCATTTTTCCCAATAGCTTAGAAGACTTTAGCGGAAATTTAGGTATTAATATTGTTATTAGTATTTCAAGTATCTTGGGTGCGATTGGTTTTCTCGTTGCTTCAGATATTTGGCAAGCCATCAACAACAAAAGACGAAGCACAACTCTAACAACAAGAATTATTCTAATCGTTACAACCTGGTTTCTGGTCACGGGTTTCTTACTTTTATTTATATTTGATCAATCTATGAGTAACTTACCCTTGGGAGAACATTTGCTGACCGCTTGGTTTCAATCAATGACTGCCTTAACAACGGTAGGATTCAATACATTTCCTATCGGTGAACTCGGTGCTGCTGCGGTATTTTTCACCCTAGTTTTAATGATTGTTGGTGCTTCGCCTTCTGGGACAGGAGGAGGTTTAAAGTCAACTTCTGTTTTCGCGGCTTTAGGCGTGATGTGGAGTTCTCTGCGAGGTTTGAATTATGTGGGAATTTTTGGCAGACGAATCCCTCAAGAACGATTATTTACAGCGTTCTCGGCTTTTGTTTTTTATATTATTGCGTTTTTAGTCGGTTCAAGCTGTTTATTAATTCTCCAAACCCAAGCCTTTGAAGATATTATTTTTGAAGCGGCTTCTGCATTAGGAACCGTTGGGTTATCACGAGGAATGACAGGAGATTTAACCAGTTTCTCAAAAATTGTTGTGATTTTCCTGATGTATATGGGTCGAGTCGGGCCGTTATCCTTTGGTATCGCTCTATTCTACAAAGACACACCCACAATGATTGTAGAAAGTCAAGAAGATTTAGCCATCTAGAAAGCAATTCCCCAAACTTCCAGAAAAAGTCAGAATATTAAAATTCACAAATACTTTCAGGACTAACAGGACAGGTTTGGGAGACAATTTCGTTCCCAGAAAGATAGAGTTTTTTTAGATTTGTTAGTTCAGAAAGAGGACTAATATCTGTGATTTCATTATCACTGAGAGAAAGTGACTCTAAATTGGTCAGTTGGGCAACAGGACTAATATCTGTGAGGTTTAAACCGTTTAGATTTAATAGACTGCGACTTAATAAATCCTCACTCGCCGCTTGACAATCACTTGTACCCGCTTTTTCTAATAACGCTTCTACTGTTTTTCTCGCCTCAGCAGAGATACTTTCTTTCTGAAGACACCATTCGAGAAAAGAACTATCGAGATTGGGTAAGGGGGCTTGTGTGACAGTCCTTTCACAACTGCTCAATCCGCAAATAGCAATCATTACAGTCGCAATACTAATACTTTTTTGGATTAAAGATGTATGACTTATTTTTAGGAATTGTGTTTGCATTACCCTGACCTGACTCAATACTCACAACCATAGCAAAACTACCGTTTCAAAACTGGATGCACGTTAAGAAGCAATTCCCCGAAATTCCGGAAAAAGGGGGTCGCAGAACTGATATAGTAATCAAAATCTCTCAGCGTAGTCTCTTAATACAGGAAGTCAGATGAGTAAAATTCGGGTAGGACTGTTATTTGGTGGGCGTTCAGGTGAACATGAAGTCAGTATTCGTTCCGCACAGGCGATCGCAACTGCTCTCAAAAGTGATGAAAATATCAACAAATACGAACTTCTACCCGTATATATTGGCAAGGATGGAGTTTGGCAAAAAGGTGAAATCGCTGAACAGGTTCTGACTTCCGGTAAACCCCTTTATTTAGCAGAGGAGAACACCTCGCCACAGTCTTCTTCAACCGAGTTAGTTCACAACCCGTCGTTGCTACCTGAACCGACAAATTTTGAGGAAATTGATGTCTGGTTTCCAATATTACATGGGCCTAATGGAGAAGATGGCACTCTTCAAGGTTTGTTGACTTTGATGCAAGTTCCGTTTGTGGGGTCGGGAGTTTTAGGTTCAGCTTTGGGAATGGATAAAATCGCCATGAAAATGATCTTTTCGCAAGCCGGATTGTCACAAGTTAACTACAAAATGGTAACGCGATCGCAAATTTGGTCGAATCCTTGTATCTTTCCCAAACTCTGTGATGAACTCGAAGCAGAACTCGGATATCCTTGCTTCGTCAAGCCTGCAAATTTAGGTTCATCAGTGGGAATATCGAAAGTGCGATCGCGTTCTGAGTTAGAAACCGCCCTCGATAATGCCGCCAGTTACGATCGCCGTATTATTGTCGAAGCGGGAGTCGAAGCCAGAGAACTCGAATGTGCGGTATTAGGTAACGATACGCCTCAAGCCTCTGTGGTAGGAGAGATTACCTTTGAGAGTGATTTTTATGATTATGAAACTAAATATACCTCCGGACAAGCCGATTTATTCATCCCCGCAAAAGTGAGTGATGCTGTTGCCAATAAAATTAGAGAAATGGCAATTCAAGCCTTTCTAGCTGTTGACGCCGCAGGTTTAGCCAGAGTTGATTTCTTCTATGTGGAGAAAACAGGCGAAGTTTTGATCAACGAAATTAATACGCTTCCGGGTTTTACCGCCACCAGTATGTATCCCCAACTTTGGTCTGCAAGCGGAATTTCCTTCTCACAATTGGTGGATCGTTTAGTCGAACTAGCCCTAGAACGACAAGCTGAAGTACCCTGTGAATAAGTATTTATTAGAGTGGTTGATTCCAGATTGACGTGCTAAGTTGGAGAGTATCCCCTCAACTGATAACCCCGATGAGCGATAGTCCTTTATCAGATAAACGTGCCGAGTTTGGTGGTGCAGATATTATCGGTTTTCTTGATGATTGTATCAACCAAGTGTTTGCGAATATTCTCGATCCCCATCGTGATTTGTTTGAGTCAAATGTCAGTATTCTGGGCGAGTCTCACCCTCAACTCATAACAGTTATAGAACAGGTAAAAGCTCAAGAACAGGAACTGACATCCACACAAGCGGCGGGTTTATATTTTCTTCTAGGTCGTGAGGAGTACGCAAATCAGCAAATTGACTCATCTCTTGCTCATTATCAGCATAGTTTATCATTTTGGCCAACAGCTCTGACCTGTTTCGATCAGAATTTATTCGCCGATCCTGAAATAATTCCGCCTTCGAGTTCATTAGAACGATTAGCAGGAGTTTTGTTTCATGTTGGGTTAAGTTATGAACAGCTTGCACAAGTTGATTTTGCTC
Source organism: Cyanobacteria bacterium J06592_8 (assembly GCA_038530755.1). Taxonomy (GTDB): domain Bacteria; phylum Cyanobacteriota; class Cyanobacteriia; order Cyanobacteriales; family Microcoleaceae; genus Capilliphycus. The sequence goes on from JBCBCI010000100.1 coordinate 4,517, forward strand.
ATCAACAAGAGCATTATCAAGAAGCAAAAACCTACTTTCAACAGGCGATACAAATCCTAGAACTTGCAAATCGTCGAGATTTAATTGCAAAATTTATTCCGATTTTATGTAATATTCTCCAACATTTAAAAGACTGGGAGTCTCTCCAAAACCTGGCACAACAGGCCTTAGATCTACATATTTCCTATGGTTCACACCGGGATATTTCTCAAGATTATAGCTTTTTAGCGGAAGCTGCAATGCACCAGTCTCATTGGTCGCACGCCAATCAACTGGCTGAATTAGCATTAGAAATTCAAAATCAATCTTTATGCGATCCCGTTCAGGTTTTATCCAACGAAAATCCTTATTTGTGGTTATTGGCAGAATCTAGAGAAGAATTTAAAGTTTGGCAAGGTACGGTGAATCGTTTAGAAGAAGCCTTAGAACGGACAAACCCTCACCAGGATACTCAAACCTATCTGCAAATTTTAACAGCACTTCAGCAACTGTATTTTGAACAGGATTATTATGGCAGTGCTGCTCATCTAAAAGAGAAAAAACTTCAGGTTGAATATGAGTTTGGATTGCGCTCTTTTTGGGGATTGCGACCCTTAACTCCACAGTTCGATCCCCAAGATTTTAGTGGAAAAGTAGCTTCAGAAATGCTGGCTTCTGGTCGTTTTAATGAGATTAATGAATTAGTTAAACGCATAGAAAGTCCGAACGATAAATTAATGGTTTTACATGGCGAATCGGGAGTCGGCAAAAGTTCTTTGATTCATGCCGGAATTATTCCTTGCTTGCTGCAAAAACAAGAGATCAATCCTCAAGTTGCCATTCCAATTACCTTAAGAATTTATACCGATTGGTTGCGAGAACCGAATCCAGAAACTTGGAATTTAGCAACCGTTTTAAATCGTTTAAGAAAAAATAGTGAAAATCATTTAGCGACGGTTTTAATTTTTGACCAATTTGAAGAGTTTTTCCTCCTCTGTACATCACTGGATCAACGTTTACCCTTTTATCAGTTTCTCCGAGACTGTCTGAGCTTAGACTCGATTAGTGTTCTGCTCTCAATGCGAACAGATTACTTACATTATTTACTAGAATGCGATCGCACAGTTCAGTTAGAATCAGTGATTGATCAGGAAATTTTATCCAAACGAGTATTATATGAATTGAGAAACTTTTCAGTTGATCAAGCCAAGGCTTTTATTAAGAACCACACACACCATAAACCCGCTCAATTTGATGAGAACTTGGTCAGTCAATGGATAGAAGATTTAGCAACGCCTTTAGGAGAAATTCGTCCCATTGAGTTGCAAATTACAGGTTTACAATTGCAAACTGATGGGATTAAAACCCTAGAACAGTATCAACAATTTTGCGATCATCCCCAACTCAATCTTATGGCTCGTTTCTTAGATCAAGCTCTGAAAGATTGTGGATTCAAAAATGAACGAGTTGCTTTGCTAGTCTTGTATTCACTCACTCAAGGAAATAGAACTCGCCCCCTGAAAACTCGCCCTCAACTAATTGCGGATTTAGATACAACATCTCCCGAAAAAATAGAGATGGTTTTAGAAGTTTTTGTTGAGAATGGATTAATTTTATTACTTCCCGATCTTCCAGAAGATCGCTATCAACTGGCTCACGATTACTTAGTCAGTTTGATTCGTCACCAGCAGGGTGAACGTTTAATCGCCGAACTCGAACTCGATCGCAATCAAGCGCAACGGAAACTGATGCAGGAAAAGCCGGATAGTTTTGTGGAACGGGCGATTGGATCAATGTTGCGCTGGATGCAAGTTCACTGAAACTATCTTAAGTAAATGCTAACTTTGTAAATGCTAACTTTCCATCTCCTCAACAGATTTCGGAACACCTGCGGTTAAAACTTCGCAACCATCAGCAGTCACCAGAACATCATCTTCTATTCTTACCCCAATTCCTCGCCAACGTTGATCGACTTCGGGCTGTCCTTCGACGGGTTTAATTTCAGGTGAAATGTAAATTCCCGGTTCAACAGTCAAGACCTGTCCGGGTTGTAATTCTTGTGGGTTTTCGCCCCATTGATACACACCAACATCATGCACATCTAGCCCTAACCAATGTCCAGTCTTGTGCATATAAAAGGGCTTGTATTTTTCTTCTTTAATAATTTCCTCAATATCTCCGGTTAAGAGTCCTAAATCCATTAATCCTTCCACAAGAATTCGCACGGCTGTATCGTGAACTTGTTTGAAATGATTACCGGGTTTAACCTGTTCAATGGCTGCAAGTTGAGCCTTTAATACCATCTCATAAATTGTTTTTTGTTCGGCTGTAAATTTCCCTCCAATTGGAAAAGTTCGGGTAATATCAGAGTTATAATACTGGTAAGAACAGCCCGCATCAATTAATAATAAATCTCCGGTTTGAAGCTGTCGATTATTTTCAATATAATGCAAAATACAAGCATTTTGTCCCGATGCAACAATAGATGGATAGGCAGGTGAACCGCCATTCAACCCAAAAAGATGTTCGATTTCAGCTTGAATTTCATATTCATAGCGTCCGGCTTGAGCAAAATTACGAGCATGATTATGAGCTTTTACCGCAATATCTGCTGCTTTTCGCATCAATTCTAATTCGGTTTCACTCTTAAGTAAACGCATGGGATGCAAAATAGTTCCCGCATCTTGCAAGGCAATTGGGCCTGTTCCCTTTTTCGGATAAACCCGCATTAATTTTCTCCAATGTCTGATTACTTTGTGATTAAAGCTTTCATCATGTCCTAAACGGTAAAAAATGCGATCGGCTTTCTCTAAATATTGGGGTAATTTTTCATCAAGTTCAGCAATCGGATAGGCTTCATCTGCGCCATAAACTTCCTTAGCTTTTTCAACACCTGTTCGATATCCAGTCCAGGTTTCTTTTTCTAGATCTTTCGGCTGTACAAATAATACAAATTTATGTTCTTCGTGATGGGGTGCGAGTACAGCGACAGCATTCGGTTCGTTAAAGCCTGTTAAATAAAAAAAATCGCTATCTTGACGAAAAGAATATTCAACATCATTGTGCATAACCGCCATCGGCGCACTTCTAAAAATTGCCGTTCCGTTGCCGATTCTCGTCATCAATTGTTCGCGGCGTTGTTGATATTCTGTAGATGTAATCATTAATAACAGTGAGCAGTAAACAGTAAACAGTACACAGTACACAGTAAGCAGTAAACAGTACACAGAAGATAGGGAGTTTAACTGAGTCCTTTTTAAAGGACTTTAGATTTTAGACAGGGATTTTAATCCCTGGAGACAGTAAACCGTAAAATCTGATAACTAAATAACTGATAACTGTAAACTGAAAAGAGGCACGGCAAACCGTACCTCTGGGTTTATTCTATCTTAAAAGGAGTCATTTTACATGACTGGAGTAAACCGTTCTTTTTCGGGTACTTCTGTGTACTCAGCAACAATTTGACGGAATTCATCACCATCGATGGTTTCTTTCTCAATCAACAAGTCAACTAAACGGTCAATCACAACTCGATTATCCCGAATAATTTGACAGGCTTGTTGATAACAATGATCGGCAATTTCTTTAACCTGAGCATCAATCCGAGAAGCAATCCGATTAGAATATTCGGTGCGAGTTGCAAAATCACGACCTAGGAAAACTTCGCCTTGCTGAGACTCTAGAGATAATGGCCCTAAATCGGACATCCCATAACGAGTCACCATCTGACGCGCCATACCAGCAACTTGTTGTAAGTCGCCGCCTGCGCCTGTTGTGATCTCTGAATCTCCAAAAATCACTTCTTCAGCCGCTCGACCTCCTAATGCACCTGTAATTCGGGCGAGAATTTGCCCTCGTGAAATCAGACCTTGTTCTTCGTCAGGGACAAACCAGGTTAAACCACGAGCTTGACCGCGAGGAATGAGGGTAACTTTTTGAACCGGATCGTGATGTTTCAAGAGTGTTCCGACGATCGCATGACCGATTTCGTGATAGCCGATCAGTCGCTTACTCTTACCATCAATCAAGGGTGTGCCTTCCATCCCTGCAACCACCCGATCAACCGCGTCATCAATTTCTAACATGGTGATCGCATCTTTGCGACGACGAGCGGTGAGGATCGCCGCTTCATTGAGAAGGTTCGCCAAATCCGCCCCTGTAAAGCCAGGAGTCCGACGAGCGATCGCCCCTAGGGAGATTTCTTCAGCGAGTTTTTTATTACGGGCGTGAACTTCTAAGATTTCCAGACGGCCTTTAACATCAGGTGCATCTACAGTCACCTGGCGGTCAAAACGTCCCGGACGCAGTAACGCAGAGTCTAGAACATCAGGACGGTTGGTTGCAGCAATGATGATAATCCCTGTATTACCTTCAAAACCATCCATTTCAGTCAGAAGTTGGTTCAGGGTTTGTTCGCGCTCGTCATTTCCGCCGCCAATTCCCGCACCCCGTTGACGACCTACTGCGTCAATTTCATCAATAAAGATGATACAAGGAGCAGTTTCCTTTGCTTTTTTAAATAGGTCGCGGACACGAGACGCACCGACTCCGACAAACATTTCCACAAATTCAGAACCGGAGATACTGAAAAAGGGAACCCCTGCTTCTCCAGCGATCGCTTTCGCGAGGAGAGTTTTCCCGGTTCCAGGAGGGCCAACCAACAGGACTCCTTTAGGAATACGCGCACCAACGGCTGTAAAGCGCTCTGGCTTTTTCAAGAATGTTACAACTTCCTGAAGTTCTTCTTTGGCTTCTTCAACTCCAGCCACATCATCAAATAAAACTCCAGTTTTCGCTTCCATCTGGAACCGAGCCTTTGATTTTCCAAAGCTCATCGCCTGACCGGGGCCACCTGGAACATTATTCGAGCGACGGAACAGGAAGAATAAACCTGCAATTAATAAAATCGGGAAAATCAGATTACCGAGTAAACCCCAAACCGCTCCATCATTACGAGGAGGATGGGTATCGAAGCTAATTTGAGCCTCTCGCAGACGAGAAACGAGTTCGGGAGTGTTATTGGGTAAGTCCACCCGCAGCCGTTGTACACGGTTATCAATTTGGGGATCGATCGCTTCAACGATTGCAGTTCGACCTCCATCATAAAGATCAACGCTCGTAACACGGCCTGCATTCAGGTAGTCGAGAAAGCGACCATAGCTCATACGAGTGCTAGCAGTGTTACTACCCATGTCAGCAGCATTTGTATTAAATGCTCCCTGCCAGAGAAAAAACCCGATTACTAAGGCTGGCAAAGTCCAAAGTAGTATCGTTCTCCATGTTGTTTTCATAAATTAAGTTGCCTCTGAGTCTTGTAAATCAATTTTGTCAAAGAGCAGAGCGGGTGAACTGCTTGTGCCCCAGTCTCCGGGGATTCTACCTCCCGGATCGTAAGTGACTTCAATGAATATTCATAATCTTAATTAAATTTAACGTAATAATCACATTTCGGGCAACAGCAGGCTTTCATCCTCGTGGTAAAGTGACTGACGAGGGGAACGGGCAGAAGGTTAACAAGCCAAATTTTCTGAGTTGCTCCACACTGTATGGGTGTGACTGGATCTGTACGTTTACACCCTAGCTGAAATGTGTTAACAGCTCAATCTCCTTGACCTCTAGATCCTGAGTCTGTGTGGAAATATTCTAGGTGTAAATGGTATGGAGATAAGGCATTATAATTTTGAGTCTGCGTGAGGTAACTAATTCTAATGCAAAGTAATAAACAGCCAGTCGGACAACCCGCAGCCGGACAACCCGCAGCCGGACAACCCGCAGCCGGACAACCCGCAGCCGGACAACCCGCAGTCGGACAACCTGCGATCGGCCAGAACATGATCAATCGGCCAGCTACATCGGGGAGTCGAAGAACCATTCTGAGTGTAGACTTAGGACGCACTTCAACGAAAGCTTGTATTAGTCGTAACCCCAATGAAGTCGTGTTCATTCCCTCGAATGTAGCACAGCTCTCTGTTGAGAAAGCTCGTGGTGGTGGATTTGAGTCTCAAAATACCGATCCGCTTCTAGATTTGTGGTTAGAGTATCGGGGCGATGGCTATGCAGTCGGTCAACTGGCTGCTGATTTTGGGGCAAATCTCTTTGGTGGGGACTCTAATGATAGTCCTTCCAAGGTCGATGGAGCCTTAATCAAGACATTTGCCTGTGCGGGATATTTCAAAATGAAGGGCGATGTAGATGTTGTCCTGGGCTTGCCCTTCTACTCTCAAGAGGAATTTGAACGAGAGAAAGAACAAATTGTCAGTTTGTTGATGGGGCCTCATGTTCTTTCGTTTAGAGGCGATCAAGTTTCTATAGATATTAGAAGTGTGCGAGTCATGCCAGAAGGCTATGGCAGTTTAATTTGGTGTGAGACTCAAAAAGGCAAAGACACTCCTAATTTTGCAGACTTATCCGTTGCAATTGTTGATGTTGGACACCAAACCACTGACTTTTTAACTGTAGATCGGTTTCGGTTCGCTCGCGGAGTGTCTCACAGCGAAGTCTTTGCGATGAGTAAGTTCTATGAGGAAGTCGCCGCAAAAATTGAAGGGGCTGATAGTCAGTCTTTGTACTTATTAGAAGCTGTTCATCGTCCAGCAGGGCAACGGATCTATCGTCCTCGCGGCTCGGCTAAACCTGCAAATTTGGATGAAATTGTACCGGAACTGCGGAAAAAATTTGCTCAAGAGCTTTCCGAACGCCTAGTCGAATGGCTTCCTGAACGCATTACTGATGTGGTGATGACCGGAGGCGGTGGAGAGTTTTTCTGGGAAGATCTCCAACCTCTGCTTAAACAAGCTCAACTGAGAGCGCATCTGGCTCAACCCGCTCGTAAGGCGAATGCTTTAGGACAGTTTGTTTACGGCGAAGCTCAACTGGTTAAGCGATAATTTCTGGAAATAGTTCCCAATTCAACCCGTCCAGTCTCAACTCCTCAATCGATCAAGAGTCGGCTCTATGACCAGGTTCTGAATTTTGAGACTACATTGGGCGGGCTGAATTCTAGATTTGAGCAGGAATTCTGCTACACTATGACCACCTAGCTTTGAGTTTGTCAATGTACAAAAACTTGTCTCTCTAATTATGTTCGGGCATAAGAAAATCACCCAACCTGTTACGTTTACGACAGAGGATGCTGCCGATCAGGTATTATGGGATGCGATCGAAAAGGAGCTATCTCTCGCCAAGTATCAGACATTTAGTAATCTTTGTAAGCAAGCACTCTGGCAGTTTTTATTTGTTTCTGAGTCTTCTGCTTCAACTCCCACCAATTCCGTTTCCTCTACACCCACTGTTCCTCTGTCATCGGAGAAGTTAGAGGAACAAATGACTCAACTGCAAAGACAGCTTTCTCATCTCGAAGATAAAGTATTAACAGAGGAAGGAGACCATTTTGAACGACTGCAACGTCAGCTTATTCAAATGACTCAGCAGTTGACTCAGTTACAAGTAGCAACAACACAAAAACCCAGTGTACCTGTCTCTCAACCTGTGGTTCAAACCCCTCAAGCTTCTTACCCGTCTGTAGTTCAATCCCCTCAGCCTCAGCCGACTTCTCAACCCGTAGTTCAACCCTCTCAACCTAGCTCTCCTCAACCTGTTGCTGCGGAATTTGTTCAAGCTGAAAACCCAACCCCAGTTGCTCCCAAACCAGAACCCGATCCAGTGTTACAGCGTTTGAGTTCGCTCGTTGATGATTTTTAAGGAATTATAGAAACAGATTAAATTTATGCTTTTTGAATTAAGTTAACTCTTGGCGCGGAAGGCACCAACTCGCACGCACTGGATTTCAAATCCAATGAACGAGTTGGACTTAATAACGGATAGATCTATGCTTTTTGAATAAACGTATCCGTTTCTTAAAGCATAAACTCACCCGTTAATATTAGTGAATTCAGAAATCCTTAGAGAAGCGTAATTATCGACGTTTAGAACCTGCCTTTTTCTTAGCTGCTTTTGCTGCTTTTTTAGCTGCCTTGTCAGCCGAAATTTTAGCTAAACGTTCTTGCTCTTTTTCTTCTTCGATCTTATCTAAATAGTAGTGATAATCTCCTAAATATGTCCGAAACTCTCCATCTCGAATTTCTACAATTTTATTTGCTGTTTTTGAGATAAAATAGCGATCATGAGAAACCAGAATCACAGTCCCATCATAGTTTTGCAGTGCTTCCTCTAACATCTCTTTCGCGGGAATATCTAGGTGATTCGTTGGCTCATCTAGGATCAGTAAATTGACAGGTTGTAGCAGCATTTTTGCTAATGCAAGTCGTGCTTTTTCTCCTCCACTCAAAGCCTCCACTTTTTTAACAACAGTCTCTCCACTAAATAAAAATCGACCTAGAAGAGTACGAACCTCCTCATTTTTCCAGTCAGGAACTTCATCATGGATCGTATCTAAAACGGTTTTTTCTAGATCTAAAGCCTCGGCTTGATTTTGCTCAAAATAACCGGGAATAACGTTATGCTGCCCTAAGCCGACTTTTCCTTCGCTGGGTTCTTCTACGCCTAATATTAAACGCAGCAGAGTAGATTTTCCGCAACCATTCGGCCCTAAAAAAGCAATGCGATCGCCTCGTTCTATCAATAAATTTGCACCTAAAAATAGAATCTTTTCATCATAAGTATGAACTAGATCTTTAATCTCAACGACCGTTTGACCACTACGAGGAGCAGTCGGAAATTGAAATTTTAAGGTTTTCAAACTAGCCGTGGGAGCTTCGATCCGCTCAATTTTATCAAGTTGCTTTTCTCTACTTTTAGCTTGAGTGCTGCGTGTTGCACTGGCTCGGAATTTCTCAACAAAAGCCTGTTGTTTTTCCAGTTCTTTCTGCTGACGTTCGTAAGCACTTAATTGTGCAACCTGATTCTCTGCTTTTTGTTCTAGATATTTGCTATAGTTCCCTAAATAATTGCTTGAAATCCCTCGCTCTGTTTCAACAATCTGAGTACAAAGTCGGTCTAAAAATTCTCGGTCATGGGACACGATCACCATCGGAGTAGTTAACCCCTTCAGGTAATTTTCTAACCATTCAATCGTCTCTAAATCCAGGTGGTTTGTCGGTTCGTCCAGCAGTAAGAGGTCAGGATTTTGCAGAAGAATTTTCCCTAAACTCATCCGCATTTGCCAACCGCCACTAAACGCACTGACGAGGCGATCGCCATCTTCGGCTTCAAATCCCATCTCTGGTAAAATCTTCTCAATCTCGGCTTCAAGCGCATAGCCATGAATGCCTTCAAATTGGCGTTGCAGTCGATCCAATTTTGTAATTAAACTATCGAGTTCTTCGGGACAGGCGGTTTCCATGTCTCGCTGAACCTGAGCCAGTGATTCTTGAATTTTATTCGCTTCTGTAAAGACTGTCCAAAATTCTTCGCGAACAGTGCGAGTCGGATCGACTTCAAATTCTTGAGTCAAGTAAGCAATTTTTAAACTCGCAGGACGAATAATTTGTCCTGATGTCGGTTCCATCTCTCCGGCTATAATTTTAAGTTGGGTGCTTTTTCCAGCTCCGTTCACCCCAACTAATCCAATTCGGTCTCCAGGTTTGACTTCCCAGTTGACATCTTTGAGAATAACGCCAGTCGGATAAATTTTACTGATATGTTCAAGTCGCAGCATTAGATAATTCCCAAGGTAGCAAGGTTCAGGAGGAGAAAAGTTTGCCTAAATCTAGGCGCATTATACCGTTATTCATTGAGTTGATCTTAACAAAAATTAATCCAGCATTACAGTGACCAGTGAACAGTGAGCAGTTATCAGTAAACAGTCGTTCATCTGACTGTTGCTTGTGTCCAGGGATTAAAATCCCTTAAAAAGGACTCAGTTGAACTCGCTATCTTCTATAATCTGTCCCCTGTAACCTCTAACCTATCCTCTGTTCACTGTTTACTGGCTTGATAAATTTCTGCGGCTTCAGTGACAATTGCTTTTAACTCCTCTGGGTCCCAAGGCTTTGTCACACATTTATAAATCCCTGCGGTTTTGATCATTTCCGGGTCATCTGTGAGATCATCTTCTGCGTACCCCGTCAAAAGAATTCGTATCGTATCGGGAAAGCGATCGCTAATCTTACTAAAAAATTCAACGCCTGTCATTTCTGGCATACTCTGATCGGAAAGAATAATTGCCATTTCTCCTTCTGTATCCATAATTTCCATTGCGGTGACTGGACTATCCGCCCGAAAAACTCGGAAAAAGCGGCGAAATGTTCTGTAGATTAAATCGAGGTTATCCTGCTCATCATCAACCACCATGAGCTTGAGTTTGGATTTAGGCATTTCTTCGATTAGGCGAATCGCACTCTTGGGGTTTAATTACTAGCTGCTTTGAGTTACAGGTCTAGCTCGACTTGATCACAAAGAAAAGCATGACAGCCAGACCTGTACGATTAACTGTTTTGTCTTCTAAGCTATCATACATTTTCGTCCCATCTACATCTGAGAGTGGAAATCCAAGACAATTTAGAGACGACTTGCTTCTATCGGTTGACTCTTGAGGAACTCAGTATTAACACCAGACTCACGAGTCAGGGCAATCTTCCCAGTACGAGCGATTTCACGAATACCAAAGCGACTCAGCACTTGAATAATGGCAACCATTTTACCCGGATCTCCGACCACTTCAACGGTCAGCGTATTTTCACCAATATCAACGACTCGCGCCCGGAAAATTTGAGCCAGTTCAATAATCTCTGAACGCATCGCACTACCACTACAGTTAATCTTGATCAACATTAACTCCCGTTCTACGCAGGGAAACTCAGTAATATCCTGAACTTTGAGAACATTAATCAATTTGTAGAGTTGTTTGGTAATCTGTTCAATAATTCGGTCATCTCCTGGAACAATCATTGTAATGCGGGAAATGCCACTTTGTTCTGCAGAACCCACCGCTAGACTTTCAATATTAAAACCTCGACGTGCAAATAAACCCGCAATGCGAGTCAAAACACCTGCTTCGTCTTCCACTAAAACAGACAGAGTATGTTTCATTCCAAAACTTGATTGCGATCGCGCATCAAAAATCGACGTTCCCCCATTCTATCGAATAAGAGCAGTTGAGAAGCTTTAGAAAAGGGTGAGTGTCTTAAAATTGTTTGCAATCGCAAAATCCTCAATTCAGAACCCACCCCGATTTCTAGAAAAACTGTTAACTGTTTAAACTGGTCACGGTCTAGCCAGTGGTTTCAGGTTCGGAGACTTCCTCGGATTTCATTACAACACGCAGTAAAGGCGGAGCCACAAATGTTGTCAGAATCACCATTAAAATAATAGCCACATCTAACTCAGGTGAAAGCGCACCACTCGCAGAACCAACAGAAGCAAAGACCAGTCCGACTTCACCCCGAGGAATCATACCGACACCAATTGCTAAACGGTTAATATTGGGAATGCCAAATACACTCCAGCCAGAAACCACTTTCCCGACAATAGCTACAACGATCAAAAAGGATGCAATAATTAATCCTTCTCGGTTAGCTGGAACCGCAGGATTGAGAACACTCAAATCCGTTTTTGTTCCCACCGTTACAAAAAAGACTGGAACGATGACATCAGAAATGGGTTTGATGAGTTCTTCTAAGTCTTGACCGTCAATATCCGTCTCATCGAGAACTAAACCTGCTGCAAACGCCCCTAAAATTGCTTCTAGGTTAATTGCTGCGGCGATATAGGAGAGAATAAGTGCCAGCGTTAAAGCCGGAATCACCACTCGACCTCGTGTTTGGAACTGTCTGGCGAGGCTAACAAAGGTACTATTGAAAAAGCGACCGAGAAGAATCGCACCCACCAGGAAAACACTCGCACTGATGACGAGATAGACAATATTGATAACATCAACTTCTCCAGTTTTCGCGAGACTCGCAACAACCGCCAGAACTAAAATCCCCAAAATATCATCCATTACCGCCGCACCCAAAATAATCTGACCCTCTGTAGACGAGAGTTGATTAATTTCTTTGAGTACCCGTGAGGTAATCCCGATGCTAGTCGCTGTTAAAGCCGCACCCGCAAAAACAGCAGGAATAGTCGGAACCTGAAAAAGCAAGATTGCTCCGACGGTTCCCGCAACAAACGGAACTGTTACTCCCACGATAGCAACAAGCAAGGACTGAACACCTACTTCTAGGAGTTCTCGGATGTTGGATTCTAGTCCAATTTCAAACAGTAGGACAATCACTCCGAGTTCAGCCAGAACAGAGAGAACTTCGCTTTGAACTTCGTAGGTGGCTTGAGTGGCTCCCGGTTCTAATCCGGTTGTCGCTTGCAAAACCGTCATAATCAGGGAACTGCTCGAGTCTCCATTTTCAGGAAAAACGACTAAATGCAGCGCAGAAACCCCGATAATCACACCTCCAACCAGTTCTCCCAAAACAGGAGGAAACCCTAACCAGTTAAAAAATTCTCCGCCTGCTTTACTCGCAACGAAAATCGCCACTAAACTAAGCAGTACACCGCACAGAACAATTACAGAATCGGGTTCAGCAGCAGCTTCTTCTGCTACCGTTGCTAGTGTCGGAAAAATTGTCATATCGAAAAAATCACTTAAAAAAGCGGGGTAAGTAATCACCCCGGTAACGAGATCAATCATCCCCAGTCGTAAAACTCATCTTGTCTAGTCTACCGGAATTTGGCTCCCCACAGTCTTTTGGTCAATAGCGATCGCGAATCAAGACAGCAAGCAAGAATTATCACTCACCTGTATCACTAATACTGCTAAACGCTTTTCAAAAGACTCGATGTTTGAGACTCGGCATTTGCACTCGCACTTGTTCTAGACGAGAGGGTTGAATTTCTGCGATCGCAATACCGGGTTTATCTCCTGCTTCGTCTAAGATCACGCCCCAAGGGTCAACAATCATTGCATGGCCATGAGTGCAGCGACGACCATAGTGATTTCCAGTTTGAGCGGGAGCCACAACGTAGCAAGTATTTTCAATGGCTCTGGCTTTGAGTAAAACTTCCCAATGATCTTTTCCCGTATAAGCGGTGAAAGCGGCAGGAACAAACAGAACCTCTGCCCCGTGCTCAGACAGATGACGATAGAGTTCTGGAAATCTAACATCATAACAAACAGATAGACCTAAATTTCCCAGTTCCTCAGACTGATAAACAGGCGGTAGCTGTTGACCTGCCATGACGGTCATTGATTCTTGATAGGTGTTACCATCAGGCAAATTCACATCAAATAAATGGGCTTTCTGATACCGAGCGAGTTCATTGCCACTCGGATCGATCAACAAAGCGGTATTGTAAACTTTGCCGCCTTCTGTCGGAACTGGAAATCCTCCAGCAAGTAGCGTCACCTGAAACCGTTGAGCTGTGGTTTTGAGAAATTTTTCGGTCTGTTCGGAAATTTCTGTGGCTTGAGCGAGTTTCTCTTGTTCCTCGCCCATGAATGGAAAATTTTCGGGTAAGCAGATTAGCTCTGCTCCTTGACGCACGGCTAAATCAATTAACTCCTCTGCCTCAGCTAGATTTTTTTCAAGCTGCGGTAAGCTGGTCATTTGAATAGCAGCAACAACATAGGATCTCATGGAAAATCGGGGTTAGTAAAGATGTCATAGGTTAAAGGTTACAGGGGATAGGCTAAAGAAGACAGGTAACGGGGATTATTCTTAACTCTCACAATAGCTCAGTATTAGAAATTAGAACTCTGTTACTCCGCTTCCATGCCTTCCTTTGCCTAATCTATTCCCTCTCCCCTATTACCTATTCCCTCGCTATTTTAACCGTTTATAACGGATGAAACAAAAGATCGGGGAAGAAACGATTGAATTCAATTAAAATGCCAGCCGTAAATAACAACCAAGCTGCTGCTAATACGGGTGCAGTTGAGAGATACTTGAGAAAATTCTGCATGAGATGAGATCTCCTTATAAATGTTTTTGAGACAGAGTCAGAGCACCGGAATGCTCTCAATATTGAACTAGCGGGGTGAAACTGTGATTTCGTTGTCTTTAGCGAACATTTCGCCAGAAGTTGCTTCCTTCAGGGCAGCGAGAGGCCAGATGAAACCCCCTAACATAAATTTAATCGCTGCGGGGACATCAATGATAATCTCTTTTTCAGTCGCATTTTTACCTTGTTTGGCATATTGTAGGTAAGCCCGACCAACCCAGCCAATCCATCCAGTAATATACAAAAACAAAATACTGGGAATCAAAAATTCACCTGCGTGAGCGAGGCTACCATCTACGATTAAGTGAGGTAAGCCATCTTCTCCACACAAGGCTTGAGAATACCGCTCAAAGCGTGCTTTGGCTTGGTCAGGGTTGGGGCTGCTGGCAACGGAAATTTCTGCCCGTTGTTGAAATGCTGCTGATTCTGAGCAAGGGGTGAGGTTGTATGCTGATGCACTGGGAACAACACTGAACCACAGGCTAAGAGCAAAGACTACTGCCAATAATCGTCGCATAGAAAAGTTTCCTTCTGTTACAAAACAATAAGTTTTATGTACAATTGTTTCAGATAGCTCACAAAGAAACCATCTGAATTCTTTCAAGCTAAGGACAAGACATCCTCGTGATACACTCCCGCTGACCTAAAAAATTAGGTTATGCGGGGTTTTCGTTATCTGTAGGCAAGATCATCCTCGAGTTAGGATGTACGCTGAAAGATGAAGCTAGCGAATATAGCTACAATCGTTTCATAAAGAATTTATCAGTCAATGGCGACACTTTTAGCAATTGAAACAAGTTGTGACGAAACCGGGGTAGCAATTGTAAAAAATCGTAAAGTTTGCAGCAACGTTGTTGCATCCCAAATTGCGGCTCATCAGCCCTATGGTGGCGTTGTCCCGGAAATAGCCTCCCGCCAACATCTCGAAGCCGTTAATATTTTGATTGATCAAGCTTTAAAACAAGCTAACCTGACTTGGACAGAAATTGATGGGATTGCGGCGACCTGCGCTCCGGGGTTAGTGGGTGCGTTGCTCGTTGGAATAACCGCAGCAAAAACCTTAGCAATTGTACACCAAAAGCCGTTTTTAGGGGTTCATCACCTCGAAGGTCACATTTATGCCACCTACCTGACTCAAACTGACTTGCAACCCCCTTTCTTGTGTTTATTGGTTTCTGGAGGTCATACTAGCCTGATTCGAGTTCTAGACTGTGGAAAATATGAAACATTAGGTCAAACCCGAGATGATGCCGCCGGAGAAGCTTTTGATAAAGTGGCTCGGTTACTAAAGTTAGGCTATCCGGGTGGGCCGATTATTGATAAGCTAGCAACAGAGGGAAATCCGGAAGCATTTAACCTCCCAGAAGGAAGAATTTCTCTGTCTGATGGGGGTTATCATCCCTACGACTCTAGTTTTAGTGGTTTGAAAACTGCGGTCTTACGTCTGGTTCAAAAGTTAGAACCGACTCCAGAATTACCTGTTAATGATATTGCAGCCAGTTTTCAGCATACTGTGGTTAAAAGTTTAACGAAACGAGCGATCGCCTGTGCGTTAGATTATGGACTCGATACCATCGCAGTTGGTGGAGGTGTCGCTGCGAATACAGGTTTACGCCAATACCTTCAACAAACCGCCAGTCAACACAGTATTCAGGTGTTGTTTCCACCCTTAAAATATTGTACGGATAACGCTGCAATGATTGCCTGTGCCGCCTGCGATCATCTCAATCAAGGTCACACCTCACCCTTAACGTTAGGAGCTGCTTCTCGCCTCAAAATAGAAGAGGTAATGCAGCTTTACAGTACACAGCATTTGCACTCAACAGTGACCTGTCATTAAAGTTTCTGGAGGTGAATTCTGTCAGGTTGTTCGCTAATCACTCTTTGATCAAATGTTTACCCCGGAAGGCGACTGATTACAGATACAGAATCATACTTACGAGATGGAGAGGATAGTGCAGAAAATGCTAACATTTTCCAGCTTGTGGCAAGAGAAGGTTTTACAGGTAAAGTTGCTTGCCCAGGACGTTGAGAAAAGAATTCGTATGCTTGTTGTTCTGTCTTGATATTTTCAGGAGTAAATTGTCGGCAATATCCTCGAAATTGTGTGGACAGAACTTGAAACCCTGCTTCTTCCACACAAGAAACTAAGCTTTTTTCGGTGAAAAAGTGAAGGTGACGAGGAACTCCTAAGTGATGCCAAGATGCACCTGTCCATTGAGCGCTGATACATTCATTGTTGGGAACTTCACAAACAAATATGCCCTTGGGTTTCAGCACTTTTTTGACGTTTTCTAAAGCTAATCTTGGATCGAGACAATGTTCTAGGACGTGGGTCATTACAATTCCATCAAAGAATTGCTCTTGAAAATGTTTAGATAAATCTTCTGCAATACCCTGTTTAACTTGCAGACCTTTTGATACGGCGACAGCTTTAGCTTCAGCATCAGGTTCAAGTCCATAAGCTTGATAGCCCAGTTCCTGACAGGCTGAAAGTAAACGCCCAGAACCACATCCAATATCACAAATATTGCCTTGATGTGGTATATATTTTTCGAGCAGATCAGCTGTTATTTCTGTTTCATGATCGAACTTCCAAGCGAGATGAAGCAGTAGTTTCTCTAAAAATTTTCTCTGCTTTTGATGATCTTTTTTTTGGGGTTGAGCTGAATGCGTGTAGTAATCATCAATTTTGTAGAAATCTTCAACCTCTTCATACTGAGTTGGAAGAGGCTGTAAAATTCCATAATCACAGGTTTGACACCAATAGAGTTGATAGGATGCTTTTTCGTTAGGCTTTCTACGATCTCCTGGAATCGAAAGCCACTTCTGTAAAGGGGTGTTGTCTAGCGGACAAATTAATGTTTTAGTCATAAAAACTCCAAGATTTATAAAGATCTCAGACAGTTTTATTTTAATAACATTAAAATTTTATTTGCATGAAGTTATTCAAATTTTTTTGAAGATATATAAGTATTGTGAGAGGGATAAAATTGACATAAAAATCAAGTTTTAACCTTAAACAGAGAGCAAGTGACTCCAGAGATCTTGTGTAGGAATGCTACTCACAAATCCTAATGCAGTGTTGAAGGTATTGTCAACAATTAAAGTACCGAGACTGCCAAATAGATTAAATGGAATTAAGTTCAGGTTCGTCGCAGTTAATCCATCTGTTAAACCAATCTGATCCACTCCAACTTG
>JBCBCI010000101.1:0-1344 GCA_038530755.1 Cyanobacteria bacterium J06592_8
CTATTACCGGGTTCTTCGGTGACTTCCCGTTCCTCTGGGATTTGGATTGGAGGAGGCGTATCATCGTCATCGTCATCATCAATGACTTCAATGTCTTCAGGAGGTGGAGGAGGAACAATCGGAGTGACTGGATCGGGAATTTCTTCTAGAGGTCGTGGAAATGATACCGTCTCTGGTGATGATGGCAGTGATACCATACATGGCGATCGCGGAACGGATATTCTGATCGGAGGAGAAGGCGAAGATATTTTTGTTCTTAGTCTGGGAACAGGTAACTTTACCGTACAAACAACAAACCTAATTGTTGATTTTGAAGTCGGAGAAGACCAAATCGAATTAATCGATGGTTTAACTTTTGCTAACCTGAATTTTGAAGAAACACCCGCAGGCGATACTCTGATTCAAGATATAGAATCTGGGGAAATGTTGGCTCTATTACAAGGGGTGAGTAGCAGTGCTTTAACTGAAGAAAGTTTTGTAGGGGTCATTCCTCCAGAACCACCTGAACCCATCGTTACTCTCTCTTTAGCCAATGATACGGGACTCGATAATCAGGATAATATTACCTCCGATCCGACATTAACGGGAACAGTCTCTAACCCAGCAGAAGTCGCCGAACTCGAAATCACAATTGATGGCGAATTTGTCTCAATTAATCCAGAAATTGCTGAGGAGGGTACATTTAATCTCTCGGAAAACCAGTTAGAGTCAGCCTTGAATATTTCCTTCGCTCAAAATCAGACGTATACTGTACAACTACGAAGCGTCGATACTGATGGAGTAGAATCAAACATCGCAGAACTGACCTTTACTTTAGCTCTCGATGGTGAGCCACCTGAACAGGAATTTGAATTTTTCCTACCAGAAATCGATTTTCTACCGCCGTTTGTGAGTGCATCTTTAGCCAATGATACCGGAATCAGTGATAGTGATGGTATTACCACTGATGCGACTATTACGGGAACAGCGATAGATAATGTAGCAATTGCACAACTCGAAGTTAGTATTGGTGCAGAATTCGTTCCAGTTTCGACTAATATTGCGGAGGATGGTACATTTACACTAACTCAAGATCAGTTAGAGTCAGCACTGAATACAAACTTAATTGAGGGAGCGAATACGGTACTATTACAAGCAGTTGATACTTCCGGACTGCGATCGCCTATCGCACAAGTCAACTTCACTCTTACTTCTGATGTCACACCACCAGATATCACACCACCAGAAGTCACACCTCCTGAAGTTGATACCCA
Organism: Cyanobacteria bacterium J06592_8; assembly: GCA_038530755.1. GTDB lineage: Bacteria > Cyanobacteriota > Cyanobacteriia > Cyanobacteriales > Microcoleaceae > Capilliphycus. The sequence goes on from JBCBCI010000101.1 coordinate 1,254, forward strand.
AGAACCGACTATAACCGCATCCTTAGCCAATGATACAGGCGAAGATGATCGCGATGGTATTACCACTGATGCAACTATTACGGGAACAGCG
>JBCBCI010000101.1:1354-21558 GCA_038530755.1 Cyanobacteria bacterium J06592_8
AGCGATAGATAATGTAGGAATTGCACAACTCGAAGTTAGTATTGGTGCAGAATTTGTTCCAGTTTCGACTAATATTGCGGAGGATGGTACATTTACACTAACTCAAGATCAGTTAGAAACAGCCTTCAATACTGAGCTTGTAGATGGTGCTTATACTATATCTGTACAAGCAGTTGATACTTCCTCATTGGTGTCAGAAGTCGCAGCACTCAGCTTTACCCTCGATACCACACCTCCGACAATTAGCGCTCAACTGGCGAATGATACAGGAGATGATAACAGCGACGGTATTACCACCGATCCGACGATTACTGGAACCGTGAGTGATGCGAATGAAATTGTCGCTTTACGCGCGGGTTCTGAAGGGAATTTAATCAATATCTCCAGCCAGTTAGCAGCAGATGGTAGTTTCGAGGTTGAACAATTGCAGATCGAAGCCTCTCTGGGAGAATCCCTTGTCGAGAATACCAGTTACAGCTTACAACTCGAAACCGAGGATCGCTCAGGTTTAGTCACTCAAACAACAGTCAGTTTCACGCTAGAAGAAATTCCAGACGAAACAAATCCAATCGATGAGCCTCCACCTCCTGAAGAAATTGAGATGATCGACGATGACGATGAAATACCTCCTGCCATTCAACCTCCAGAGGAACGGGAAGTCATTGAAGAACCCGGTAATGAAGAAGCCTTTGAGATTACCGTTAGTTCTAACCCCATAATCTATAGTGAGCAAGTCAGTGGAGAAGATCTCGATGACTTTTACGTGTTTACAGTAGAAACCCCAGGGAATATCTCACTCGATCTCACAGGTTTAAGTAGTGATGCGGATCTGATCTTATTCGATAGCAATGCAAATCCTATTGATTTCTCCAATGCGATCGCAATTACGGATGAATCCATCACTCGACCCCTCGACGCCGGAACCTATTTCATTGTGGTGACATCCTTTGACCAAGAAACCACAGAATACGATCTGGGTGTTGTGTTTACCTCTCGTGTAGCTCCACCACCGCCAGAACTAGAAACGGATTTAGTTCGGTACGACTTTGGTTATCTCTATGATGGTGCAACCCTAGAAGATGATTTCTACCTCGGTTATACTTACGCCGAACCTGGCACATTTGAGCTAAATACCTTCTATGATGATTTCTCTGGTGAGAATGAAGATGGCTCTAATGGCTTGTACTTCGTATTTGATGATACAGGTGAAGTTCCTAGTGATGCCGTTTTAGATGAGGTCTATGTCCTCGGCTACTTTGATATCGATGCTAGCAATGAAGATAAAAACGAAGAAGAAGGCGATCCTCTAGACGAACTGTACATCCCGTTCTACTCTGCAAATGGATTAGCTTCTGGTTTTGAAGGCTTGGGTAGTGAGTATGACTTTATTGCTCTAGAAGATGGAAGCTTTGATGACTTTGGTTTTGATTTCTATGAGGCTGATGGGGTTGAGGAGATCTTTAGTAATACTCACTTTACCCGAGCCGACTATGACGCCAACAGTCAACCTGGACGGATGGTCAATGCGGATCTTAACAGTGATGGTCGTGATGAATTAATTGTCACCAACACTACCAGTACAGGTAATCAAAACAGTAGCTTCTCAATACTGTTTAATGAGGGAGATGGTTCCTTTGAAGCACCTGTTGATATCTTGACTGATTTTCCATCAGAAGGAGATGGAGACGATCCTTCGATAGATGTGGGTGATATTGATGGAGATGGTAATGTTGATTTGATTGCCGTTAGCCCAGAGACAAATGAAATTTCTCTCTATCTTGGGGATGGTAATGGTAACTTATCCGCTCCAGGGACAGTAGAAGTGGGCGATCGCCCTGTTGTCAGTGCAACCACTGATGTTGACAGCGATGGTAGTACAGATATTGTGCTGATCAACTCAGAAGAACGCGATGTTCCCTTCTACACAGGAGACAGCCTATCTGTGCTGTTTAACCGAACAGGTAATAGTAATGTCACTTTGACCGCAGGTGAGGGAGTTCGAGATGTAGTCGCAGCTGATCTTGATGGAGATGGCGATGTTGATTTAGCTACAGCCAACGATGTAGAGGGTACAGTATCGGTGCTGATTAACTTCGGAAATATCATCTTCTCCGATCCAATTAAGTATGATGTTGGAGATCGACCTGTAAGCATTATCGCGGATGATTTAGATGGAGATGGTACGGTTGATTTAGCAACAACTGACTTCGGTTCAGATACCGTTTCTGTCCTACAAAATAGTGGCGATGGCTTCTTCGCTCCGGCTCTAACGTTTACAACGAATGAAAATCCAAGTACCATGAGCGCAGCTGATCTAGATGGAGATGGTGACTCGGATTTAGTGATGCGAAACTCTGTGTTTGATGGTAGCGAAGGCGAAGGAAACTCGATTTCTCTTCTGCTGAATAATGGCGATGCGACGTTCAACGAACCGTTCAGTTTTACTGTTGGAGAAGTTCCTGTTGGATTGATTGTTGAGGATTTAGATGGCAATGGCCTACTTGATATTGCTACATCCAACTTCGATGGTCAAAGCGTGACCGTTTACTTACAGTCCTAACCGTTCTTAAGACAAAACCCCCCTTTCCAAGCCAGGGCTGTTTCATTCTCAGTTAAAAATTGCCGGGGTTGATAGGGTGATGGGGTGATGGGGTGGTGGCCAGAAGGTTTAATTCCGATCAAAAATAGCTTTTTGTTAATAAAAATCTTCCCTACCTCCCTACCTCCCTACCTCCCCACCTCCCCACAAATCAAGTTTTAGGGCAACAAAACGACCCTACTTTCCAAGCCAGGGCGAAGGGGGGATTTCTCTTTCCAAGGGGGGCTAAGGGGAGATTTTCGGGAGAGGATAGCTGAACAGTTTAATCGATTATCAACCGTTGAGAAACAAACTCTATTAACTTTGGCGACAATAGAAACTCCAGTTTCTTTGAAAAATTTAACACGTGAATTTAAAAGCGATTCGACAGTAGAACTAATGAAAGCTTTAGAATCATTAGAAAGGCGATCGCATATTCGCATCACTAAGAGTTGACAAGATACATTTTACCAGCCTTGTCCGTTAATGAAAGCTTACATTCAGAAAAATCTTAATCAGAAGAAATTGAACGATTTGCCATTGCAGCATAACTCGAATGCTATAATTTCTGAATAAGTTGCGATAAAAACAGTGCAGTAATGACGATCACTGATTCAACTGAACTTAATCTCAAGCCATTTCCGGATCACACGCAACTACCGGAATCAGACGGAACTTTTGTGAAAAATTTCCAAGAACATCCTCAAAGTATTCTACTGACTGACTCGATTAGACCGATACTTGACCAACTTCATCCTGACGAACAATATGCCATCGGTCACAGTTCTTCGGGATGCAAGCTCCCGAAGCTGCTGCGACTTCGTCAAGATTGTGGGATTTATTGGCGAGAAACCGAACCCCCAGAAAAAGGTGCTGTTGCTCCTGACTGGTTTTACGTTCCTAATGTACCACCGACCATCGATGGGATACGGCGTTCCTATGTGTTGTGGCAAGAATTAATTGCCCCTTTAATTGTGATTGAGTTTGTTACCCCCCTCAGTCCCCCCTACAGGAGGGAAGACAAGGAAAAATTTTTATTGAAAGACGGTTCAGAAGAAAGAGATAAAACCCCTTTAAACCGTAATCAACCTAGCAGTCAAAAACCGGGGAAATTCTGGGTGTATGAACAAATTATTCATTCAGCATTTTACGCAATATATGAAGTAGAAAAAGCGTCAGTAGAGGTGTATCACTTAGTTGATAGCTGTTATGAACAGGTGGTAGCAAACGAACGGGGTCATTACCCAATTTCTCGCATGGGTGTAGAACTCGGAATCTGGCAAGGACGTTATGGAAACTCGGAGTTACCTTGGTTGCGCTGGTGGGATAGTCAGGGGAATTTGTTGTTAACAGGATTTGAACGGGCTGAAGTTGAGCGACAACGGGCCGAAACTGAACGACAACGCGCCGAAACCCAACGACAACGTGCGGAATTAGCAGAGTCTGAACTCGAACAACAACTTCAACAAACTGAAACCGAACGACAACGTGCTGAACGATTAGCTCAACGATTACGAGAACTTGGTATGAATCCAGATGAAATCTAGATATCGTTAAGTCATTGCGATCGCGTCTTTACCGGAGAATCGCAAGATATTAATCTAGAAGATGTAGAGTAGGGTAATTTAGTTTGAGGGTTTAGAAGTCAAAGTAAATATAAGGCAGTGTTCCCTCTGGAGCCAGTAACCAAACGATTAGAAAAGAGACCGGAGCTAATACTAATTTTACAGGCCAGCTTAACTGCAATTTCAATCCTCTGTTGAAGATTGTAGATAATCCCATTAAGGCGAAAACAGAAATTAGTAATAAAACGACATTAATACGTTCGAGTCCTAACGCTTCTACATAAACTTTATGGGCAAATTGAACGTCGGCTGAATGATTCCATAAATGTTGTACAACAAAGCCAGATTCTTTTAAATTTGGCAGTCGAAAAAATATCCAGGCAAAAAAGACCATGAATTGAGTAACCAACCACGAAAAAGTAATGCCTGGAACCGTTTTCCAAAGTTCTGCTATCGACAACTGTTTAGAAAAGACTTCGGTTAACCGATGAATAATTAAAGCAATACCATGTAAAACTCCCCAAACAATAAAACCCCAAGCTGCACCATGCCAAATTCCCGCAATAAACATCACAATGAATAAATTCAGACAAGTGCGAGTTAACCCAACTCTTGAACCCCCCAAGGGAAAGTATAAATAATTCCGCAGCCAGTCTCCTAATGTAATGTGCCAACGTCGCCAAAAATCAGCAATACTGGTGGTAAAATAAGGGGCATCAAAGTTTTCAGGCAGGCTTAATCCCAGGAGTAAAGCACTGCCTCTGGCTAAATCAATATAACCACTAAAATCGAGATAAAGTTGTAATCCATAGGCAAATATTGCTAGCCACAAATCTCCACTGCCCGCCCGTTGTAAATTATTGAAACTTAAGTCTACTAAAATCCCGATTCGATCCGCAAATAAACCTTTTTTAATCGCACCTCTAGCAATCAACCATAGTCCATCAGCTATTTGTTCTGGGAGAGGAAATTTTGAATTTTTGAGTTGTTGTTCGAGGTGGTGATAGCGAGTAATTGGCCCTGAAATTAGTTTTGGGAAAAAGAGTTTATAGGAGGCAAAGGCGAGAAAGGAATTAGCTGCGGGTGCGCCTCGATAGACATCGATTAGATAAGCAATAATTTCAAAACAGAAAAAACTAATACCTAAAGGAGCAATCAGATTTTGATCGAGCCAAGTGGCACGATCTAGAAATAAGGAGAGTCTGAAGGTTTCTCCAATAGTATTGAAAATAAAGGGCAAGTATTTAAACCCAATCAATAGACCAACATTGACGACAATGCCAATCCAAAGCAATATAAAACGCCGACTATTCCAAGCTTCATTAGCAATCCGCCAGTCTAGGGGTTCACCAATTGCTAAAGCCAAGCCGAAGTTAAATAAAATGTACAGCAGTAGTAAGGGAATATATTGAATCTGTAAGGTTGCATAGAAGATTAGACTCGCTGCTAATAAGGTCAATAGTCGCCAAGATTGCCAAGGAACAATCCAGTAAATTCCGAATAAAATCAGTAAAAATAGGGCGTAGGTAACTGAGATAAAGGTCATCGGTTCAGTCTATGATGATTTGAAATTCACCCCTTTGGATGACCTCAATAGAGGAAGTTGAGTTGAGTGCTTTAGCTTATCTTAAAGGTATAAAGCCACTTTCAAGGAGGAGCGACAATGAATCCAACGAACCTCAAGAAATTTACACTCAACAATATCCAAAAAGGACTGAGCGTTGGTTTAGCTACTCTCGGTATTTTAGCCGCTCAAGTGACACTACTTCCGATTTCATCGGCTCAAGCTACACAGCAGCTCTTTTGCAATGGTGCTATGAACAATGGCTGGAATTACTCCGCAGAATATGTAGATGGTCGGTTTACACAAATTCGTTGGAAGCGTTCAGGACAACCGCCTCAAGTTTCCGATTTAACTTACAGTACAGATAATGCTCAAGGTCAACCCATCTATCGAGGAGGATTGTTCTCTGCTGTTGAGGTAACGCTGGTTGATTTATCGAGTGGTGCAGTCAGACCCGGTTCTCCAGTCTCTGTGGGAGTTGAAGAATGGGGATGGTCACGAGGAACTTGTGGTTTGTCTTCTGAACTTCCGTCTGAAGATTCTAGTCTAGTTGCACTCAGAAAAGAGTTAAAAGGTTTGAACCCCTCTCAAGCTGCGAATCAATTGCGGGGAAAAGGTTACAATTTCTTACAAACCTTAGAACATACAGATCGTCGCATCGTTGAACGTTGGGACCATCGGGGAAATAACACCAGCATTGAAGTTGTCTACACCCAGGGTAAAGTGAGCAACGTTCAACCTCACCGATAATATCGTACACGGTACAGTAACATTACATAATTGACGGTGAACAGTAACCCGTAAACCTTGATTGCTGTTCACTGTCAAATTTTTATTTGTATCTGTTATAAGATCCACTCAGAAGCACGCTCTCCTAAATCTAGAGGAATACTCACGGCCTTACCCAGACGAGGTTTTTCACGGGTATTTTGAATATAGTCTTTGACCCGCTCTACACTTCCCCATCCATTTAGATATTGAGCGATCGCATTCAAATGAGCAATATAGTCCGCTTCATTCATGGGAAAAGACATCTGTTCTAGATATTTCCACATGATCTGTAAGAAAACCTTGCCTCGTGTTCGCCGCAACTGAACGTCATAAGAGACGCCCCACTTGTCTAGCAATAGCTGATGTAATTCTTTGCCCGTCATAACTGGCTCCAGAGATTAACCGCTCCTTATTTACATTCTGTAATAATAAGAGAGTAAGTTAAAAAAATGTAATAATACTCTAACGATGGGCAAAACCTGACAGAATCAGTCTGTTTGGTTTTGACTCGTAGCAGACTTGATGCAATAATTCAAGCTTATCTGCAATACATTTTTTTTCTGATAGCTTTCCAGCTCTCGAAAACCAACAGAAAATCGAATCAACTGCGTCAATTATGACTCAAATTTCAGAAACACCCGAAGTTCCCAGCATGGGGCGTCGTCAATTTATGAACCTGTTAACGTTCGGGTCAGCCACAGGCGTTGCTCTGGGTGCGCTGTACCCCTTCGTTAAATACTTTGTTCCGGCTTCAAGTGGGAGTAGCGGTGGTGGTGTCACAGCTAAAGATGCTCTTGGTAATGACATCATCGTGAGTGAATTTTTAGCGAACCATAATCCGGGCGATCGCACCCTAGCTCAAGGCTTAAAGGGCGATCCGACCTACTTAGTTGTGGAAAACGACAGTACATTAGCAAGTTATGGGATTAATGCGGTCTGTACTCACTTAGGCTGTGTGGTTCCCTGGAACGGTAGCGAAGAGAAATTTATTTGTCCTTGTCACGGTTCTCAGTACAACGCTGAAGGGAAAGTCGTTCGTGGGCCTGCTCCTCTATCCTTGGCTTTAGCTCATGCTAATGTCGAAGCCGATAAAGTCAGCTTTACAACCTGGACAGAAACGGACTTCCGCACAGGTGAGAATCCTTGGTGGGCTTAAAAAATCTCTAAATCTTCAGTCAAATCCTAAACTTAAACAGATATTGATCAGGGAATCTGATCGAGTTGTATCTGTTTCTAATAACTTTGAGCGAGTTAAGAACACGAATAATGTCAAAAAAATTTGACCTAACTGCAATACTGAATCATGGCATTCGAGCCACTGGGAAGATTATGGTGATTGCGATCGCCACTATCAGTTTCTTCCTCACCAGTGATCTTGCCCTTCCTCAAGCGGCTGCGGCTTATCCCTTTTGGGCGCAGGAAACAGCTCCTGCAACTCCGAGAGAAGCAACCGGACGCATCGTTTGTGCGAACTGTCACTTGGGCGCAAAACCCACTGAAGTCGAAGTTCCTCAGTCCGTTCTACCCGATACTGTTTTTAAAGCGGTTGTTAAAGTTCCCTACGATACCAGCATTCAGCAGGTCTTAGGGGATGGTAGCAAAGGCGGCTTAAACGTCGGTGCGGTATTGATGCTTCCCGAAGGCTTTAGAATTGCTCCCCCAGAACGTATTCCTGAAGAATTAGCCGAAGAAGTTGGAGGTCTCTACTTCCAACCTTATAGTGAAGACCAAGACAATATTGTTTTGGTTGGGCCATTACCGGGTGAAGAATACCAAGAACTGGTTTTCCCCGTTCTCTCTCCTGACCCAGAAACAGATTCTTCTGTAACCTACGGTAAGTTTGCTGTTCATGTCGGTGGAAACCGAGGTAGAGGTCAGGTTTATCCGGCAGGAAACGCCAGTAACAACGCAGTTTATAAGGCATCTGCTGCGGGTACAGTTACTCAAATTACTGAAGAAGAATATGTCGGCTACCAAGTTAGCATTGAAACCGCTGACGGTAAAACAGTTGTCGATACAGTTCCGACTGGCTTAGAACTGATTGTTTCCGAAGGTGAAGAAGTAACCGCAAGTCAACCTCTCAATAGCGATCCAAACGTGGGTGGTTTTGGTCAGGCGGATACTGAAATTGTCTTACAAAGTGCCACACGAGTTCAATGGTTATTGGCATTCTTTGCGTTGGTGATGTTGACTCAAATTATGCTGGTTCTCAAGAAGAAACAGGTTGAGAAAGTTCAAGCTGCTGAAATGAACTTCTAGAATTGGCTTAGGTTCAATTGAATCTTAATGCTGAGGAGTTAGAGGTTAGTTTTGAGGGAGACTTCAGAATTAACTTTTAACTCCTCAATCTTTTCAGTTTTCAGTCTTTACTGCGACCCATTAGGGAATAGGGATGACTATTCGATAGGTGCTTCTTCTAAAGCTTCATCTCCTTCACTTTTATCTATCTCTTTGGCGGTTGGTGTGGGAATTGGAACTTCTTCAACAAGGGGATGTTTTTCTAAGGTTAAACTAGAGGGTTGTGAACCGGATAAACGCTTGAGAAGTTTAGGTTTGGATTCATGGAGAAGGTAAATAATTCGATCATTAAGTTGCCAAGTTTCTGAAGCCGGTAACACCTGTAAATTGCCTTGTCTTTCGACTAATAATGGAACGAAAACTCCAGACCGAATTAACGTTTGTAAATGCGATCGCTGAAACTCTAATCCCGGTTGTTTAAGAGTCGTTTCCCCTAATTTTACAGATTGATTGTGCATGAACTCATTCCACTTTTTCAAGGGAAGATCGGAAATAAAGGCAGCTTGCACCTTTTCTTTCTGGGTTGCTTTAGACTGAGGATCGCGGCGATAAACGGCTAGGACTCGAGGCGGTTTAAATTCTTCGGCGGCACGTTCAGCGAGAACCCGATTTACTTCAGCATTACTCGTCATTGCTAAAAACGTTCCAATCGATTCTAGTCCGGCTTCTTCTAAAACACTAACATCTAAAGCACTACTTTGATAAACCCTTAACCCCTCTTTTTTCGCCTGTTCACAAGCTTCTTCATTCGTATCAATAATCACAACAGATTCGCCTCGTTCCTGGAACAAAGTCCCGATTAAGCGACTCATCGGATTTGAACCGACAATCACAGCCCCAGTTGCTTCACTAGAAGTCACTCTCAATAATTTTGCCATCCAACGTGCGGTTAACCCTTGGGTCACAACCGTCATAATAATCGTCAAAAACACTAACGCTTTAATAGAGTCTCCCCCGTTAATCCCCCGTTGCGTTAATAAAATCGCAAATAGAGAAGACACAGATGCAGAGACAATTCCTCTCGGACCCACCCAAGACACAAATGCTTTTTGTCGCCAGTTGAGGCTACTGTTGAGGGTACACAGCCAAACATTAATCGGGCGAACAATCCACATCAAGGCAAGAACCGTCAGAACACTTCCCCATCCCAGCGCCACGATACTTTCGAGTGACAAATCCGCAGCCAGCAAAATAAACAATACCGAGACACACAGCATTGTTAACTGACCTTTGAAGCGCAGCAACTGGCGCATTTCGGGTAAACCGACTGTTCGCACCATGATTCCCGAAACTACCGTTGCCATCAATCCAGATTCACTGTAAATAACTTCTGCGAGATCGTATAATCCCCAAACTGCGGCTAAAGCGACGAGATTTTTCAACTCATCAGACAGAGATTGACTTTGCTTCAAACTCCAACCCAGTAACCCACCACCAACAACCCCAATAATTGCGCCAATTCCTAAGCGAATCATCAGTTCTTGAAAGAGTTCTAAGGGGTTAGCATTGCCACTCAAAACCACGTTTAAAACCAGGACTGCTAGAATAGCTCCAACTGGATCGATTAGAACGCCTTCTCCTTCGAGCAACGCCGCAATCCGACGATCTACAGAAACCTGCTTGAGTAACGGCCCGACAACAGTTGGCCCGGTCACGACCACCAAGGAAGCGTAGAGAAAGGCGATCGGCCAGGGGAACTCACCCAACCAGTGGGCAGCCATTCCGCCGCCTGTGAGGGTAATCAGGGTGCCAATTGTCACTAAGTTGCGGATACTGCCAGAAACTTGTCCAAGTGCGCGAAGTTCTAGACTCAAGCCCCCTTCAAACAAAATCAAAGCAACGGAGAGGGAAACAATTACTTCTAACCCTTCACCCAGAAGATTAGGATGAACTACCCCTAAAACATCATTGCCAACTAAAATCCCGAACAGTAGCAGAAAGACAATCGCAGGAACTTTTAGATAGTCCGCTAACACCTGAGCACCTATCCCGCTGACAACCGTGAGGACCATCAGCATTGTAATGTCAAAGGAAGTTGTTTCCATAAGCGTTACGGGTTCAGTGACTCACTAAGGTGGTTATGGCTCATGTCCACAGTACAGTGATATATTAGCCTGTTCTGGGCTAAAATCGCTGATTTAATAATCTGATCGCTCAACTTTTAATCCAGGTAAAACCCTATTGAGGGCTATGATAACTTATTATTTGCTCGATACCCATGAGTTCAGCTTCCACATGGAGTTAACATAGTGAGGTACAGAACCCAAATCACATCGATTATCTCTGAGGCTGTAGTAAACGATTGTGGCTTGTCTGAGGCAATGGTTCTGGAGTTGCGTCATCTTTTTTAAGTTGAACGGGAATTAAAATCACAAACTCTGTTCCTTGACCCCGTGTTGAGAAACATTCTAACTTCCCATGATGTCTTTCGGTAATAATTTGATAACTAATTGACATTCCCATTCCGGTTCCTTTTCCGACAGGTTTTGTGGTGAAGAAGGGATCGAAAATCTGTTGTTGAATTTCTTGGGGTATTCCAATTCCATTATCTGCGATCGCAATTTTTACCCATTTTTCATTGACTAAAGCGGTTGAGATTTTAATCTGACTCGGATGCTGAATCGGTTTTTGGGCTGTTCGCTCGGTGCTGAGATCTTCTAAAGCATCAATTGCATTTGACAAAATATTCATAAACACTTGATTAAGCAAGCCGGAAAAACATTCAACTAAAGGCAGCTTACCAAAGTCTTTAATTACTTCAATTTCAGGTCGTTCTGGACTGGCTTTGAGGCGATGTTGCAAAATCATTAGCGTACTTTCAATCCCTTCGTGAATATCAACGGCTTTAACTTCGGCTTCTTGCAGTCGAGAGAAAATGCGGAGCGCTAGGACAATTTCACGAATGCGATTGCTTCCTATTTTCATTGAGTCAATCGTTTTTGGCAGATCGGTTTGAATGAATTCTAAATCGATTTCTTCTGTTTCTATTTCAATGTCATCACCCGGATCGGGATATTGCTGCTGATAGAGTTCCACAAGTCCTAACAAATCTTGGGAATATTGTTCAACGTGGGTTAAGTTGCCGTGAATAAAGTTAACGGGATTATTAATTTCATGGGCAATTCCGGCTACCAGTTGTCCCAAACTTGACATTTTTTCCTGTTGGATCATTTGAGCTTGGGTAAAATGCAACTCCTCTAAAGTCGCTTGCAGTTTTTGATTCGTTGTTTGGGATTTTGTCAGAAGTTCTTTAACAAACTGCATATAAGCGTTAAAAGTCTCAGCTAAAACTCCAACTTCATCGGAACTCGAAACTCTAACGGCTAAGTCAAAGTTCTTCTCTTGGATTGATTGTTTTGTTGTCTGCGTAATTTCCTCTAAGGGGCCGAGAAGAATACGGCTAATCATGTACATTAAAGATAACCCTATTAACCCAGAAAGAAAGACACTCGTGAGTAGGATTCTCACCTGCTTTGCTGAGGCTTCTTCCAAAACCTCCATCGCTGCTTGTTGTTCCTCCTCTGTTGCTTCTGCGAGTTCTGTGATTTTGGTAATAAGACTATCGAGATCTGTGACGAAGTCACTAGTGTTTAATCTCACAACATCTTCCTGAAGCTGAAAAATGAGTTCAGGAGTGAGAGTAGCCGGATCAATTGACTCTAAAAGGGTATTTACTTGTTGAATATAGTTATTGACGTTGGCTTGGTGGTCTTCTAAGATAGAGCCTGCGATCTCTGCTTCAGTTTCAGTAACTCTATCACTATCTTCAGCATCCTCACCGTCATTTTCCTCATGAAACTCATCTGATTCTTGGAACTCCTGCCAAGTTTCTGCGAAGGCTTCGTAAACTTCTCTAAAGTTGCTCAACTTTGTTTGGATTCGTCCATTAATTGGCTCTATATCATAGTTGTAGTATAAATCCTCTACAGTTTTGTTGAGTTCTGCTACAAGAGCATCCTGATGAACGATCAGCTTCAGCAAACTGCCTTGTAAGTGGTTAACATTCTCTACATCTTCAATCGCTTCAGCTTCAATGGCAATGGCTTTTTGTTCGGCTTGTTTTGATAAAGTCAAGCCTATGACAATTCCAGTAATAGTAACAGCAAAGGCTAAACTATACCCGGCAATAATCTTTTGGCTCAACGACCAACGGCTAAATAGCCTTCCCAAGACCCCTTGAGTAAATATCGTCATTTAACAGATGTTGGTTTCTATGGATGATCTAATGCTGTTTCTATTTTAATTTACTGAGACAGCTCTGTTGATGTCAATGACGATGGTAATCGATTTTAAACTTGACTGTCCGGCTTGATTCAAGATCTTTGATTTTTTCGTAAAAATCTATAGCCTCAAACGGCAATTTGGCATTCAATTTTTTATGTAGTCTGTAGCTTTTTATTGTTCATCATACTTTCTAATCCCATCTAAGCTGATAAATTTTACAATCATTTAACTGACTTTGTTGCCTCAACCCTATTTAAAGATTGTTGAGGTTTTTTGTTCAATACCATCGATTTTGTTGCTTGAACTTGATTCTGAAGGAGTGAAAGGTTGAGAAAATCGAGAACCCCCATTCCCCTCAATTGGAGGCTTCGCTTGAAAAGATTTATATTCAACAGCATCCTTAACAGGGGAGAAACTATTGACGGAATGAGCTGGAGTTAATGGACTCAAACTCATCACTACAGTTAAAAAGACAATCTTAATCGTCGTTTGAAACTTCATCGTTATCCCTAAACTCTACTTTTTATTCAGGGGAAACGCTGTCGTTTTATGCAAATTCTAATTTGAGTTTATGCGTTATGGCTTCTATCGGAGATTCTCTTTCTGCCTTTTTCTCTTGGCTTTGACTGTTTTTGGTAGGTTGAGCTAGCAAGAATTTGAATAAATTGCTGTTAAAGGAGCTGATGCAGTAGTTGGTCGATTTGTTGTCGGGTTTGTTCTAGGCGGAAACTGTTAATGGCTTTCTGATAAGCTTGTGCAGCAACGGTTGTCGCTAATTCTGGATTTTGATAGCAACCCTTGATAACATTAGCCAACTCTTGTGAGTTTCCTGGTGTCACCAACCAGCCTGTTTTCCCCGGATTAATTAATTCGACAACGCCTCCAGCCGCAGCACCCACAACGGGAGTTTTACACATCATCGCCTCAATAATCACTCGTCCGAAGGGTTCGGGAGATGTTGAGGTATGAGCAACCAAATTACAAGCCGTCATTAAGGGGACAATATCAGAACGGAACCCTAAAAATTGAACTCGATTTTCGAGTCCTAAATCAGTAACTTGTTGATGAAGTTGTTTGACATAGTCCTGCTCTCCAAATAGTGCATCTCCCACAAGCAAAACAGTCACATCTTCCGGACAAGAGGTTAGGGCTTCGAGTAAGATATGTTGTCCTTTCCAGGGCGATAAACGGCTAAAATGACCAACAACAAATTTCCCTTCTAGCTCTAACTGTTGTTTGAGGTGATTAACCTCTGAAGCGTCGGCTTCGTATTTTTCGGGTTGAAACCCATTGTAAACGACTTCTACCAGTTCTAATCGTCCTCTTGACTTTAGAAATGCAGTTCGAGTGGCTTCAGAATTGGCAATCACTAACGAAGCAAAACGGTTTGCTAAGGTAACAGCAATTCTGCGGTTTGTTCGACTAAAATGATCGGCATTGAGGATATCTCGCAAATGATAAACTAGAGGACACCGACTTAGAAAGCTCGCTAAAGCACCAATGACAAGAGCCTTCTGAGTATTGGCGTAGATAATATCATACTTTTGAGCTAGGTTCGCTACGTTGAATACTAAGGGAGCGATTGAACCAAAACTGCCTAAACTTTCGAGTATCCCACTATCTTTTGTAACATTGATTGACTGATTAGTTAGGATTTGAACCGGGATTTTTTTCTCTTCGAGGAGTTGACGAAAAGCACCGTCTGCAAATAAACCAACCCGGCAATTCTCACGGTAGGGATAAGCAACATCAGCTAAAGAAAGTTCTGCACCGCCTAATTGACCACTTTGATCTAGAAATAAGATTTTCATTGTCTAAATATCGACTTAATTTAGTTTTGGATTTCGATGAAAACTTTTAATTAAAATTCAATTCAAGCTAACCGCTTTGTTCTGGATGGTCTTTTCCAGAAGACACAGTCTTTTTGGTATTCAGTCAGGGAATCACAAAGAATGGATAACTGTTCAGTAGAAAAGGACGATTTACAATAATAGGGATGTTTAGGAATTCTAGAGGTATAATCAAAAAATAGGGTGAGTCGATCTAAGGTAAAGGGTTTTTTTCCTCGGTGAAAAATAGAAGCTGGATCTACAAAAATAACCGTCCCGGCTGGACCGCAACAGGATTTCCACTCGGCTTGAGGAATAACCGACTGCATACGCTGTTCTGAAACATAGCCATAATTATACTGGAGTTTCTGAAATATTGAGTGAGTTAAGTTTTTAGGGATGTATTGAAAAGGACCTTTCTCCGGGGTGACATCGTTCAAATAAATAATGATTTTTAGCATTCGTCGATCTTCTTTATCCAGGTGCCAGAGCCGAGTTTTTCTCTTAACTTGATTCGCTAAATCTCGACGAAAATAGACCCCATGATAGGCAACTGGAAGTTCAAAATAGGCTTCAGCTATTCGGAGTATTTTCTCTTGTAAGCCCCACCAAAATATATAAGGAAATAGCATCAACTGATCGGAAGGAGCCTTAATGAGATATGTTGATGAATCCTGTGGGAAAACGGTTAAAAGCTCAGGGATAATTAGGGAAGAATCGTCAAGTAATCTGGAGTTAAACGGACTAGCAATATCTTCTAAAGAAGTCATAGCAATTCCGTCTTGGTGTAGCTGCTGAACTCTTGCTTTATCCTCCAAAGACTGTATAGATTTTAAATGAGTATACTGCTTAATAATATGATAATATTTTTGCTCTAATAAATCCCTCAAAATCGGTGCTTCTTTGACTTCAAATAAGAGTCTGTTTCTGACCTTTTGACAACTTTTAACGATGGAACTATTATTCCTGGACATTGCTAAGAAGAATTGACTCCTAAACATAGAACCTTAATCATTAGAACTTGTCTTCTACTCTTTTATCATGTCACACTCAAAAGAGTTTGTCGAACACTCTGAGAAATATCCAGCCAGTTAAAATGTGTGATCGCATATTCACGACACCCCTCACGTGAAGGCAGAGAAATTTCATCACTCAGCACAGCACGGAGTTTAGAGGCGATCGCTTTTAACATTATAGAACTGGTAATCAATTCCGGCGTAAATTTTCCTAAAATTTCGACCATTCCACCGACAGGTGTACACAAAACAGGTGTTCCACTCGCAAGAGATTCGAGTACAACTAATCCAAATCCTTCTAAAGCTTGAGAGGGAACAACGGTTAAGTCCGCAGCTTGGTAGGCAATGGGAAGTTGTTCATCGGGTAAATAACCCAGGAATTTGACATGATGATTGAGGTCGAGTTCAGTAACTTGTTGTTCGAGCTGTTCTCGTAATATTCCTTTCCCAGCAATGGCTAACCATACTTCTGGAGTCTGAGATTTAAGACTCGCTAATGCTTGCAATAATATACTAATCCCCATCCGATTCACTAATCGGCGAGGCGTAAATAATATGAAGCGATCTTGAGGAAAATTAAGTTGTTCGCGAGCTTGTTGACGAGATAAATGAGCTTGAAAGCGATCGGTATCGACTCCACCTGGAATTGTTCTAATTTTGCTCCAAGGAATATTATAGTTTTTGCTTAAAATCTCAGCAAAAGCTTTACTCAACACAATAAAGCGATCGCAACGTTGATAAACTTGTTGCTCCATCCAATATTTAGCCCAAATTCCGAGCTGATTTCCCCCTTCACGTTCACTTTCTAATGCCCAAGGACCATGAAAGGTAAAGGTAACAGGTACATCTTTCGGTAAGCTAGAAATGATCGGTAAACTATAGAGCGAAAAATGTAAGTTAATCGCATCCGGTTGAGTTAAATGTCGGTTTTTGAAGTTTTGACGAGTTAACCACAGCCGTTTCAAGAGTGAACAATCTGCTGCGGCTAGATTGGTGAGTTTGATCTCAGAGTTGGACTCAGCCTGTGGAAGTCCCACTCCGCATAATTCCACCTCATCTCCCTGTGATGCGAGTTGATGTGTGAGTTCATAAACATAGCGATTGAGTCCACCTGGCATTGTCGGAAACCAGCCATTTCCTACACATAAGATTGAGGAGGAAGCAGGAGAAGGTTTAGCAAAAGTTGAATGAATAGAGGTTTGATTAACTGGAGAATTCATAGTTTTGTATTGAAAGTAACTTGCACCGTATCAATAGACAAAGCATGGTAGATCATAATTCTGCCTATTGATTTAACCTTACGTCCAGGCACTTAAATCGACAGAGTCTTGGCCGATCGGCCATTGTTCAGATCCAATTCGGACGAGGGAGGTGATATCGTCTCGGGAATTATTCAAATTTAGCAATAAAGATGCACCGTCGGGAAATTGAAAATCAAACCCATCTTGAAGCCCTTGTAGGACGGTGAATCCAAACTCAATTTGAGTCGCATCTGTATTATCTAGAGTATCATTAGGTTCTAATTCAAAAGGTTCGACTTGAATCGCCGCCTGATCTGAGACAATAGTTCCTCGATAACGATTACCGTCACTATCTCCTGTTGCTCGTAGATGCCAGATATTTTCTTGATCCTGCCAGAGAAAGAGTCCCACATCAGTGAGTGGGTCATAATCTGGCTCTCCTTCGGGACTGGGCAACGGAATCCAGTAGGCATTAGGCGTTCCCAAACTGGCTTCGGCGGGATTGACAGCAGAGGTTGTAATATTGCCATCTTGTTCGTATACAAAGCCAACCTGCGTAGACCCTGCAAGCGTTATATCGAGTCCATCTTGTTCGGTACCGACATTTGCTGTAATTTCTACCCCGTTAGCAAAGGGATTGAGTACATCTAAACCTGGGCCACCACCATCGAGATCGACAGGTGTATAATTCGCCTCGTCAGCCGTAATTGCTGTGAGTCGATCTGAGCGAAAGTCGCCATCTCCACTCCAACGAAATTCTATGGTGTTTGAGTCTGGATCTGAATTGGATGCTTGATTTGAAGCCTGACCCACGAATAAACCATTATCTTGACCTGGTGTAAAATCAGGACGCTGTGGCAGGTCATCTGAGGGTAAAATCCATCCTGCCGGGGTCAAGCTTATATTTTCGGGACCTACAATTAACTGTTCTGAGTCCGCAACTCCATCTTGCGTGACAGATAATAGAGCAGATTGACCCGGAGTAAGCTGAAAGTCGAAACCATCAAGTTGATCAATGACTGAGGATTTGAGTGATGCTCCAAATTCACTTACAGTCCAAACATCGTTGGGTTCGAGTTCAACGGGATTAACACTAGTCAGCTCATCAGTTGTGATCAAATTCACGTCAAAAGTTGTTAAATCTCCATCCCCAGATGTTCGTAAGGAATAGGGGCCATCGAAGGTCTCTTTCCACAGAAAAACTCCAGATTCAGTTCCTGCTATCAATTCGGGCTGACCTGGTGAAAAAACCTCTGTCGGTTCAGATCGTTCAGGTTCAGTCACTTCTAAAATCTGATTCGCTGGAACATTTTCTAGACGTTGCTCAATGCCACTCGGCCACTGAATCACCAGTTCATCTATGGTTTGATTATCTCCGAGTCCAAAATGGAGACGTTGATGATTCTGGGAACGACGATGAATTCCCCCATTTTGCTCTTGAAGTTGGGTCACACCGTTGCTGGTGACTGATACTCTTGCTCCAATACCGTCGCGATTAGATTCAGTTCCGACAAGGTCAAGCAAAAGCCAGGAATTATCCGAACCCTCGTTTTGAAACAGTTGGTCGGGGCCGTCACTGGCGAGTACACCCGGAAATAGGGCATTGGTGACGAATAAGTCTAAAAATCCGTCCAGGTTATAATCGGCGGTTGCCACTGAGTCCCCAATTCCCAGAGCTGTTCCACTGGCTCCTCCGGTGTCGGGAACCGCCACAAAGGTACCATCTCCCTGATTCTCTAACAATATATTTGCGATATTACCCGCAGGTCGAGTTGAAACGATATAAAGATCTGTGTCTTGATCGTTATCAAAGTCTCCAGAGGTAACGTTTCTACCCACAATCGAAATGGTGTCGAGTCCAGCTTCGGAACTTCGATCCTCAAATCCGTTTCCTGTGTTCATCAACAGGATATCATCAAGGGGTTGAGGTTCAGGATCAAAGCCTAAAGCGGTTAAATTTGTAATCGTTTCTTCACTATCAATCCGAACTCGCAATTGTCCCCGACTCGGTTGAGAATAAAGGACTTGCCACTGCTCTTGTTCGGGGTCGTAGCCAATATAAATGCCTTCGATCTCACCTGCATTATGGGGCAAAATCCCCTGCACGTTTGGATCTTCAGGAGACAGAGTGAACTGAAAACCGTTTGGATTGATTCCTGTTGACCCAATGTAAATATCTTGCGAGGAATCGACATCTCCCGAACGGAAGGTAAAAGTAACATCTTCAGAGGTGTTAAATTGGAAACCATCTTCTTCTGCTCTGGGATTCAAACTTGCCTTCACACCATTTTCTGCAAATTGGTTGAGTCCCACACCGCCTACGCCTGAGCGAGTTAAATAAATATCTAGAAGTTGATCGTTATTAAAATCGGCAAAGGCAATATCTTCTACAGCCCGCAACCCTTCAAAAATCGGATCGGTAACTCGCTCAAACGGTTCCTCTAATGGGTTTTCTCCAACTTCAAATACGGTGACTCGACCTCGACGACTGGTAAAGAGTTCTGGGCGACCATCACCGAATAGATCTGCGATCATGCTGAAATCACTTTCGGTTACATCAAACCCAACTGCCTCACCGACATCTTCAAATCCGGTTTCTGTTTGTCGAAAAATCGTGGGAGGCGCTTGACCATCAGGGCGTGCAGGTGAAGAGGTAATTAAATCTAACCAACCATCAGCATCAATATCAAACCAAAGAGGCGTGCGCGATCGCGCTTCGGGATAATCTACCCCGAGTTCAGAAGCCAGTTCAGTCAGTAGATCATTTGTTTCTTCTGTTTGGCGTTCAATTAAGGTATTCACAAAAAAGAAATTGGCTTCACTGCCCATTCCGTTTCCGGCCCCAACAAATTGAACTAAGTCTGAGTCCCCATCATTATCAAAATCCGCCCAAGCTGCACCATGAGTATCGGTGGAAGGGCTGAGGTTATCTTGAAAGACATCGGGGGCAATATCTGTAAATGTGCCATTGCCTTGGTTGAGGTGGAGACGAATCGGATTAAAATGATCGCTCACCCACAGGTCAGGTAATGTATCCTGATTCAAATCCCCCCAAGAGGCTCCAAAACTGATGCCGTCCACCGATTGAATTCCGGCTGAGTTAGTTGTTTCTACAAAG
>JBCBCI010000102.1:0-21507 GCA_038530755.1 Cyanobacteria bacterium J06592_8
TAAAATGGTTGTGCTGTCATTTTTGCTAGATTTGGCAGGATTCTATCAACATCCTTATCTTTGAAGATAGATAAAAAATTAAGGTCTTGAAGCCTCTCTCCACCTCTGGCTAGGCCTCTCACCTCTGCCTAACCCTCTCACCTCTCCCCAGCCCTCTCCTACAAGGAGAGGGGGAAAATCGTGTCCCTTCGGGACTATTTGTTGGTTGGAGAGGGAACCATAGGTCTCCCCCTTGCAGGGGGAGGATGGAGGGGGTGGAGAGGGAAATTGTGTCCCAACGTGACTATTTATTAATGGTGAGGGGAGTATTTTCAGGAGTATGTTTAAGATTATTTAATATCTGAACACTCAGCAATCTAAATTCGTTAAGAATTACCCTAATAAAACAGCGAGTAAGGCTTTTTGGGCGTGCATTCGATTTTCAGCTTGATCCCAAACTTTTGACTGCTTTCCTTCCATGACTGCGTCGGTAATTTCTTCATCACGATGAGCAGGTAAACAATGCAAGACAATGGCATTATCGGCTGCTTTTGTCATTAATTGTTCATTGACTTGATAGGGTTGAAAGAGCGGAATTCGTGTGCGGGCTTCTTGTTCTTGACCCATACTCGCCCAAACATCAGTATAGATAACATGAGCATCTTTAGCTGCGGCTGTCGGGTCATCTGTTACGGTTACTTCGGTTTTATTCTGAGCAATTTCAATAGCTTGATCGACAATATCACGATGGGGTTGATGATCGGCAGGAGTAGCTATTCTAATATTCATTCCTACCATTGCACACCCTAACATTAACGAATGTGCCATATTATTTGCACCGTCACCAAAATAGCTTAAAGTTAAGCCTGAAAGCTGACCAAAACATTCTTGAACCGTCATTAAATCAGCAAGAACTTGACAGGGATGTTCGCGATCAGTTAGAGCATTAATAACCGGAATTTCGGCATGATCTGCAAAGGTTTCCAAATCTTTTTGTTCAAAGGTGCGAATGGCGATAATATCAAGATATCGATCCAAGACTCGCGCTGTATCGACTAAAGGTTCACCTCGACTCACCTGAGTCACACTGGGGTTAAGGTCTATGACCTGTCCACCCAATTGATACATCGCTACCATAAAGCTAACGCGAGTTCGAGTAGAAGCCTTAGAAAACATCAAGCCTAACACCTTGTTACGCTGAAGCTTGAGCATTTTTGACTTCAGTTGCGATGCCAATTCTAGCAGGGAGTACAACTCGTCCACGCTGACATCTGCTAAACTCAGGAAATCTCGCCCTTTCAGTGATTCCATAGTCACCCCATTTTTGTTCAGTGTTCGGTGTTTGGTGAAACCTTTGCGATCGCAGAGCCTGCTATTGATGGCATTGCCCATTCGTGATTTCGACTTTATTGTAAGGGTTGAGATGATTATTGCCGCGTGAACTTTATACAAAACTCAAATTTTAATGCGTTTGTGAAGCGATCGCGCTCCTCAATATTTCTTTGAGGATCGGAATATTCAAGTCACCTCGGAGAATATCGTTATCAGCTTCACCGTCAATTTCATCATTGCCCAGTAAACCAGCAATAACATCATTACCTTCAGCACCTGCTAAGTGATCGTCGCCATCGGTTCCTTCAATCGGCCCAATCAGTGCCTCATACATCGTATGGTAAATGTGGACTTGATCAACCGATCCTTACACGAACCTTCTATTTACGCCCAAACCCAAGAGTTCACATCTGCCTCAGTAGATATCGTATATGATGACAATGATAATCATTCTAGTTAGATTGAGGTTTTCTCGATGTTCAGTTTGGGCA
Organism: Cyanobacteria bacterium J06592_8; assembly: GCA_038530755.1. Taxonomy (GTDB): domain Bacteria; phylum Cyanobacteriota; class Cyanobacteriia; order Cyanobacteriales; family Microcoleaceae; genus Capilliphycus. The sequence goes on from JBCBCI010000102.1 coordinate 1,803, forward strand.
AGTCAATCATTTCTCTCACCCACAAAAAGGGAGTTGCGATCGCAGTCGGCACAACCCTGAGTCTATGCACCGTGACTCCGGCTCAAGCCGCCACCTTTGATATTTCATGGACGGGGCAAATTCTGGGTTACAGTGCTGAGGGTCGCTTCCGCTACGACGATGCCCAAACCGATGAAAACGGGATTGTGCGAGGTGAGGATTTAGAAGCGTTTGACATCGCCTTCTACGATCCGCAAGGTAATCTGATTCAAGCGTTTGAGGATAATCACCTCACCTATGCAGGGTTCAACTTTAATTTTGACACCCAAACAGGTGAAATTCTGCAAGATGGCTTTTTTGATGAGCCTAATGGTATTGACATTGGAGAATACACCGTTCTATTCGATGAAGCTGGAGATTCCATTGGTGCAACGGGGCTAAACTTCTGGTCGGCGGCTCCGGCTCCGGATGGAGAACCCATTCCCCATGTCCACCTAACTGATTTTGGCGATGAGTTTCCGAGCCTTCCGGTGGGGTTTGGTTCCCATCTTGATGTAGCTTTCTTTACCCGTACCCAGGCAGAGCTTTTGGATGATCCGGGGGCAGGCGATCAACTCGGTCAAAGGATGATTGCGACCAAAGTGCCTGAACCGGGTGCTTTAATAGGACTGGGTGCGATCGCACTACTATTGGGTCGATTACGTCGGCCTTCCCAAAAGTCTTGATTCACAACTCTGTGAACAGCAGTAAACGCACTCATTAATTCAACTATGCTGAGAACTATCTTGTGCGTCAGTGGTGGCGCGATCGCGCTTAGTGCTCCAATCCTCTTTCAGGCATTGCCCGCTCAAGCCCTTGTACCCCATCGCTATCAGGTGACCGATTTAGGCACCTTGGGTGGAACGTCATCTCTAGCCTATGGCATCAACGAAGCAGGTGATGTTGTTGGCATCGCGGAAGACGCTGACGGGATCAGCCGCGCGTTTGTTTGGTCTGACGGCACAATGACGGCTTTGCCAGACCTGGGCTTTGGCGGTGTTGCCTACGATATCAACAGCAGTGGCAATGTCACCGGAGCCATCGATACAGGGTTGGACTATGCTCGCCCCTGGGATGGTCGTAGCAGTAGCGTTGATAGCGTGGTGTTATGGCAATCGGGTCAGCTGGTTAATCTCGGAAATCTGGGTGGTATTCCCAGAGGAGAAGGTCGGAGACTCACGGATGATGGCTGGATTGTTGGGACAGCCAGCGCGCCTTTGCCATCTGTCCAGACATTGACCTGAACATAACACACACATCCTTTGAATCCATGTTGATATCCCTACTTAAGCTCTCCGCCTGGAGTGTTGCTCCCCTGCTCGGAATGTTGCTGCTGCCTGCATCCGTCGAAGCTGCTATCTTCTACGCGACAGGGCAACGCTTGGCCCAGGCTGTTCCAGGCGTTCATGATGATATTCGCGAAAATTTCTTGTTCGCGGTGGATTCAACAACAGGCATTGCCACCCCCGTTTCACCTGAGACCAGTGGATTACCATCAGCTTTAGAGTTGATCTAAATTCAGAAATGAGGTAGCATTTCGGGCTAGACTCAAAACTACCTATTATTACTGGGGTTTTGACTAAATGCCGAGAGGTAAGTTAACAGATAGTCAAAACTCCTCATCTAAACTTGAATCCTAATCCAAGGAAACAAAATCTGACTCCATCAGTTCTATCACACCCTCAACAATTGCTAAAGTTTCATCATCGACTGCGATCGCATTACCAGACAGAGAAAGGTCTGCAAAAGTTAAACCCTCTAAACCAATCACATCAATTCCGATTTCAAAATCTGTAATCGTATCGGTTCCTTCACCGACCGCTAGGATAAAGGTATCCGCCCCACTACCACCAGAGAAGTCATCTCCAGTGAGAATATCATCTCCTAGACCACCTCGGAGTAAGTCATCACCATCATCACCCCAAATTTCATCGTTACCTTCATCGCCGTAGAGTTCATCCGAACCACCTTTACCACCAATTTGGTCATCACCTGAACCGCCATTAATAGTATCGTTACCGCCTTCAGAACCACCAGGGGAACGACTATTAGCGTCACCTCGGAGAATATCATCACCACCAAGACCCTCAATTTCATCATTACCTAACAGACCTGCAATGGTATCATTACCTTGACCTCCGACTAAGCGATCGTCACCATCAGTTCCCTCAATAATTTCTCCTTCTGAAACAGAAAGAGTCGTCTGAGATTCCAGAAAACGAACCACATAAGCGTCTTCACTATCGCCAGAAAACTCTAAAGTTACATCACCGACAGGTTCTTGAACAAAATTGAGAAGATATTCTGAAGATCCATCCAGGGTCACTTCCCCTAGAGAATTCCCCGCAGCATCAGAAGCGCTCACAGTTCCCTGATCTGGATAAATCGTGATGAAGTCTTCTAGTCCAATAGGTGCAGGTTGTTGTAAAACCTCAACAGCTTCTGCAGAAGAAGGTTGAACCGAGAATTGGACTGAACCGAATTCTCCAGTATTAACTGAAGTTGCCTCAATCGTGGTATGAGTAGAAATGAAGAAGTCAGTATGAGTTGTATCTGAAGCTTCTGGATAGAGAGTTTTGGTTAAATCTACATCCAATGTCAGAACAAGGTTTCCAACATTTTGATCTCCGAGGATATTAAACTTAGTCTCCCAATATCCATCACCTTCTTCCAAGATAGTTACATCATTTAATTGTCCTTCGCTAAAGACTAGCTCCAGCACCGCACCAGATTCTAGGGATGAGCCTCCAGGAAGTTGCATTGTTAGGATTAAGGGGTCTTCTTCAACGGGATAACCCTGACCAGAATCTAAAATGTTGAAACCGACAATTCCTTCTGTTCCATCAGTAACATAGTTCTTAAATTCATCGGACTCGCGATCATCAGGGCCTTCTGCAAATAGCTCAATTTTCGCGGGTGAGGTAGGCGACCAAGTATCTATTTCTTCTTCTTGTACTCCTGCGCTGAGAAGACCTGAGACAAATGCTGTGTCATAAACCTTTGCGGGTTCATGCTCAAAGTACATAAACTCTTCGTTAACTGTTAATTTAACAGCACCATAACCATAGGGGCCTGTATATTCAGAGACATCTAAGCCTGCAACTCCATCAATGAATGCCGCTTCATCTTCTATTTCTTCTACATTCTCATTGCTAAAAACAGCCAAAGCCTGATTAGAATTTGGATTCATTAGAGCATAACGGCTCACACGAATTGGCTCTGTATCCGGAAGAACTCCAGATTCTAAGTCTTCTTGAAGTTGTTCACCCTCATCGAAATAGTAGCCGCTATAAAGAGGATCTAAAATATCTAAACTCCGAATAGCGTTGAGTCCTTTACCGCCATTTCCAGTTGTAATAAAAGGAATACCTAATCCTACACCTTCCGGGTCAAACTCACTCTCCATGATCCTTTCATAATAGTGAGCATGACCATTAATATAGGCATCAAAGGAGTCATAACCACCTGCTTCACCCATTAACTTAATTAAGGGTGCAATGCTTCCATAGTTATCTGGATAGGTACGACCATCTTTTGATGAAGCATAAGCGGGATGATGACCTGTTAAAATTGTCCATTCAGCCTCATCATTGCTTAATACTTCATCTAGCCAAATAAATTGTTCTAAGCCATTATTTGCATTAGCTGGATCATTCAAATTCGTGAGTTCGATGTCCTGTTCTTCAATAGGAATCGTCGGATCATAGTTACTGATTTTCCCATTATCAGCACTTTGAACAATCCGGTTCGCATCTAGGGAAATAATTCTGACTAAAGGACGACCATCAGATGTTTCTCCGCTAGTAAATGTGTAGTAATTTCCTAAGTCTCCATCGGTGTCAAAGTTCCCAATTTCTAGTGAGGGAACGTTCGCTAAGGAGGGATCGCGCATCCAAGCGAAATAGTTAACTGCTGCATCAGGAGGATTTTTGAACGGCTCAGGTTCTCCCCTTGTAAAGCCACCTAACCCTCGGTAGTCATCATTATTATCTCGGTTATTTTCGTAAGTAGGTTTGACCCAATCATGATTACCAATTGTCATCCACAAATGATTCATCCCATCGCTGGAACCCCCAACATCACCTGTAACGGGATTGGGATATCCATTGGGATAATCGTAAACAATATAAGGATCAGTTACAGTCCACTCAGTTTTACCTGTCTTTTGGAAATCTTCAGGCTCAAATTTAGGGTTGGCGATTAACTCCTCATCAACATTCACATAGAAGGGTGAGGGATATGGATACATATAATTGTTGTAATCTTTGCCAACATTGTCATCCATTAAAGTGCTGACACCTGCATCATAGTTAAAGTCCCCCAAAATCATTACTTCATCGGGTTCCCAAGAATGAACCATGTTAGCAACAGCAGATTCAGCCGGACCGGAAGGAAATGGATCGACATCGTGAATCCATTCTCCTTGATACCACCAGGTATGCCCTACAATTCTTTGTACACCCTGGTCACCAACAAAAGCAACAGTTAAATTTTCAGTCATTATTCTCTCCGTTTGATGGTTTGCTAGATTACAAGGAACATAACTATTCCCAGCAGCAAAGGTTCACTACTGGGAAAGAGTCAAAACGAATTAAACAGAAATAAAGTCGTCTTCTGTCAGAGTTGTGGTATCGAGACCCTCAACAATTGCTAAAGTTTCATCATCGACTGCGATCGCATTACCAGACAGAGAAAGGTCTGCAAAAGTTAAACCCTCTAAACCAATCACATCAATTCCGATTTCAAAATCAGTGATCGTATCAGTTCCTTCACCGACCGCTAGAATAAAGGTATCCGCACCGCTACCACCAGAGAAGTCATCCCCAGTGAGAATATCATCTCCTAAACCACCTCGGAGTAAGTCATCACCATCATCACCCCAAATTTCATCGTTGCCTTCATCGCCGTAGAGTTGATCATCTCCAGCTTTACCGCCAATATTGTCATCACCCGAACCTCCGAAGATGGTATCGTTACCCCCTTCAATATTTCCTTGAGGATCAGAAGTATTCAAGTCACCCCGAAGAATATCGTTATCGGCTTCACCGTAAATTTCGTCATTGCCTAAGCCTCCAGCGACGGTATCGTTTCCAGCTTTAGCAAAAATACGAACATCAGACTCAGATCCGACAATTTCATCATCGTCATCTGTACCTTCAATCACAGGTAAATCGCCAAATTGATCAGCCCAAGCATAGGCAAGTTTACCAGGCCTGGGTAAGTCACCTATATCAGCAGCATCGGCTTCATCAGAATCTTCGACCTTGAGGAACTTAGTTGCCTCACCAGACTCATCGGGTTCGCTAGCATCAACCAGAGTTTCCAATACACCATCAGGATTAAAACTCTCTAATTGTCCCATTTCCTGAGCGGTGAAACTGCTTGTACCGATGAGTTCGTTTGCATCCAGAGAAACCATCCACTCAGCAGTTATCTCGATCACTTCTAAATAGCTACTGAGATCGGTAAGGTCATATTGAGACAAATCAAGGTCTGTATTACCTGCCTGAATTGCGTCCTGAATCTCCTCAGCCCAGTAAAACTCAACAAAAGGTAGTCCTTCGGCGGGTGTATCTGAAGGCTTGTTCCAACCAATTTCACGAGTGAAATAAGCAATGGAACGATAGGGATCGTTAGCAAAGTTATCGATGCCCATTTCAGCTGGCATCTCAAAAACATCTAAATCGACTGCTGTGACCCGATATTCATCATCAACTCCCGTTACACCGGGCATATAATCATAACGGTTTTCATCCTCGTTGAGAATCTTTAACCAACCATAGCCGTTGTTCGCCATTTCAACCCAAAACTCGTCCATGGCAGAACCGTTACCATTCTCGTCTGTGAGGTCGGAGAAATCGTCTTGAACTACAAAGTTTAAGGTAAAATCTTCTAAGCCGCCTCGGTCTAGTCCTACAAAAACGTTACTTGTATGATGACCATCGGTGAGATAATAACCCCCATCAGGACCGAGGACGACTGTTTTCATATCGCCAGTATTCGTACCCACTGGATCTCTGGCTTCAAAGCTGTTGGGGTCTTTGGGTGTAGAATTATCTGAGCGAACAACATCATCTGTGCTGCGACCATTGGCTTCGGCTACATCTTCAAACATCTTCTGGTCATCACTGAAGAAGCGACCCGGTTGCAGAAGACCATTAATTTCTTCATCAACACCTTCCGGCCAGTTTACCCCGTTGAAGCGACCGAGTTTATAACGAATCTGATCTTTTCCGAGAGCGGGCTGACCCCCACGAACTTGGTCTAGGGTTAAGGGAATAACATCTCCGACGATGGAATCACTCTCACTGGGTTCGAGGGTTACATTGTAGTTTGCGAACCCACCTTTCCCGTTAATATCGTTCTCGCCTTGGTCATTTTCATACTCGCCAATATATTCTGCTCCAACAAGGGGTGCATAAACAGATTGTGCATCTTCATTATTTGAGCCAATATAAACAACCTCAACAGGCTGATCTCCGGAAACCACAGGACGGAACGTGGGTTCGCCGTTAGGTAGACCTGTATCTACAACTCCTTCGGCGGCGGCGAAATAATCTGCAAAAACTTTCTGGTTCTCATCGGGACTGAGGTAAAGCAGACCATCTGCATCCTTTTGCGCCCAGTCAATTGGGTAATTACCCCCACCATTAGAACGGTAGTTATTCATCACCAGGAAGAAAGTATCGTCATCTTCGACTGGTTCGCCCTGATATTCTAGATTGATAATACGTCCTTCATTCCCTGTTGCGCCGTTCTCATCAAATTCTGGCTCTTGGGTAACGTCGATGTCATAGGTTAAAGCACCATCTCGACCCTTCACAACATCAACATTGTAACCGCGAGAAAACTCAGGTACTTTGTTAAGAACTTGAGGTTCAGAACTATCTGGGTCAATTGTATTGTAGGCTTGGAAAGCACTGTATTCGAGATAATCTTCTAGCTCTGCGCCATTCAAAACAACAATAGAGGCAACATTGTTGTCGTAGATGTACATATTGGCAATATCTCGGTTGAGCATTTCTGGAGCGGTAATGACTGTGTAGTCCGTTCCACCTTCACGACCTCCTTTATACCCCGTTGCAACTGATAAAATCGGTAAGTCTTCAGCCTCGATAGTTAAACCCTCATTGGTAAACATCTCGTTCAGGACTTCTTGACCATACTCAATCTGAATCTCTGCAAAAGTTTCAAGTAAAGGGTCGTCAAAGCCATGGGCAAAATAGCTGCTCATTGCAGTGGAGATTTCAGCGACAGGCTGTCCCATATATTCAATTGTTCCTTCATGCCAAGGTTCGATATACTCCCGCAGTTCTGGGTCAGCTTCAAACAGAGGTACTTCTTGACCCTCTTCATCCAGACCTTTGATATCAATAAAACTAACTGCATAGTCCGCAACATCCCAATTTCCCTCAGCATCCTTGGTGATGAATATATCCATCACGCCGAGTGTATCGCCCCAGGAACCAGACATGAGGAACGGAACACCGTTTAATTCACTGGGAATACCGCCTGTGAAATCAGTAAACGGTTCTGCATAACCAATGAAAGTATCTGGCTCGGTATCAACATCCAACTCACTCACAGGTGTTGCGTTACTGCGTTGGTGTTCATGGCCACCGAACAGAGCATCATAGTCTGGCTCACCATCACCATCAGTATCAACTTTCGCAACTCCCAGAGAGGTATCATGTTCGTATTCTGCTAATGCTGGATCGTCCTCATCTCCGTGATCAGTATGAGTCAATCCAAAGAGCAAGTCAGCACCCGCTGCCCGCATTTCTAGAGCAAGTTCAGCTGCCATTTCGGTCACTTTCTCGGTGTAGACTTCTCCGACGAGGTGCTTGGCATCAAAGCCCATAATTCCTTCGGTCGTAAAACCTGCTACACCAATGGTGACTTCTTCAATTTCACCCGTCTCGGAATTGTAAGCCTGAACATCAAACAACTCATAGGGTTGGAAACTGTGTTCGTCTGGGGTTCCGCCAAAGCTGTTATCAGGAGCGTTGAAAACGTTACCACTGAGAACAGAGACATCCCCAGTATTAGCAATGCTGGAATAAAGGTAATCTAAACCAAAGTTAAACTCGTGGTTTCCTAGAGCTGAAGCATCGACTCCGAGAAAGTTTAGAGAACCATAAATCGGCATTACATTGGTTGTTTCAGCCCCGTCTACAGACCAAGTTCCTGTGCCAAATTCTTCGCCTGGCGTGTAAGCTTCCTCGACTAAAAAATTACCTAGTGGGCTACCTTGAATGAGATCGCCAGCATCAAGATGAAGAATTGATTCTTCTGGATATCCGAGATCAAGGAGTTCTTGACGAGCCTGGTCAGCCGCAGTTTTTACATAGACTAAACCTTGATTTTTGGGATTGTCTGTGTAGTAGTCGTAATCTTCGATGTAAGCATGAATGTCAGTGGTCTCAAGTACACGAAATCGGTAAGTTTTGGAGGTTTCAGATCTCTCACTATTATTCATAATTTGTGGCAGATGCTAATAGTAAATTAAGCGATTATAACGATAAATCATTGGTCACAGCACCCAGAACCTTGCCAGTCTTAAACCTTGTATTTAAGACCTCGGAACTCAGAATATCAAATCAAGTTTAAGAGGAGATGATCTACAAATAATTTTTAGATTTTTATTAGAATTGGGTGAGTTTGATCCTGACTCTGATCGAGAACCTGAATCAGGATTCGTCACCCAAGCGCGATCGCAGAGCCTGCTATTGATGGCATTGCCCATTCGTGATTTCGACTTTATTGTAAGGGTTGAGATGATTATCCCGGCGCGAACTTTATACACAACTCAAATTTCGTGACTTAGGCTTTTATTGAAAATGCGATCGCGCTTGAGGGAAAACCCAAATACGCGATCGCACTAATATAAATATATTATTCGAGTCTTAACAGTCTACAAATTCTAACCCGCAGTGCCTGCGATGACCGCATTTCGCGGTACTGTATTAACTTCTGTAAAAGTGCTTAAAAATCAAGCATAGCAGTGCTTTCAGTTCGTTTATCGAAACGCATAAATGCTAATATTTGAAAATTAAAAAGTTGAAAATTTGGCGTTGCTGAAGAAGTAATTTTGTCAGATAACAGCATCAAGAGTTTAAAACTTAAGATAATGGAGTAAAATTCGTCCGGCGTTCCGCCAAAAGTATTATTAGGATCATTGAAAACGTTACCAATGAAAACAGAGACATCGACCGTATTAACAATGCTGGAATAAAGGGAATCTAAACCACTTCTATACATTTATGCAAAGATACAAAGATTTTTGGGATTGAGTCGGAGTCTATCCAGTGCAGAAATCATTAGACAGATTGAACGCTAGCCAAAGTTTAAGTATAGCGCTGCGCGCAGGTGTTAGGTGTTAGGTGTTAGGGACTAAAAAACCCTGTTACATCTATAGTTTTCGCGATTATTGGTCACTTAGATCTGTAAACACACGAGCACTCGTTGCTATAGCTCGTTATTGACACAAGAATCGCAAAAGCTGCGAGGCTGCACTCACTGCAAGCGTCTGACAAACTCCTATCCCAACTCTATATCCAGAATCGATTGTCCGTTTTAGGTAGACCTTCTTTAATTGAGAGAAACGGTCGTTGAACATGAGAGTCTTAGCATTGATCGAGCTTTGTTAACGCAGTCGTCAGATCGTTGATGAGATGCTTGGCGTTTTGTTTGGCTGAACCCTGACAATAGTTCGCCACTGTCAAAGGCTGACCAATATTCACTCTGACTCGACAACGCCAGCGAGGAACGATTGGAGTATAGTGTAAGGAAATAGGAACGATTTGAACATTGAGGTGAGGTTTGGTTGATTCGGCTTGCAAGGCTAAACGAGCAAGTCCAGGCTTAAGACAATGAACTTGATTATCTTGAAAAATATTACCTTCGGGGAAAATCACCATCATTTCTTCCTGACACAGTAAATCTACGCCATAGCGCAAAGTTGAAATACTCGGCTGACGAGGATTAACAGCAAACCCTCCTAAGCGACGGATAATCCAACCCTGTATACCCTTCATTTCATCGGATGTTACCATAAATCGTAAATCCCGTCCGGAAGCATAACGGCCTGTAGCGTAAGGCATAATCAGAGCATCCCAACGAGAACGATGGGTAGGTGCAAGAATCACTGGTCCTGTTCGGGGAATATTTTCCTGACCAATTACCTCAATTTTGCGGAAGTAGGAAGGCAAAATTAGGGTACGACCGAGCGGATAAGCTAAAGCCGCAAGCCAGGGTGACACACTAGGGGAGAAATTTCCCTTTGAAGAGGTTGGCATTTCCAGAGGTAATTTTTTTAAATCAAATGTCGTCATAATTGCGTCAGTATTTGAATGGACTTCTCGACTCTAAGGTATATTTTTTATCCTTCGCTGTTGTTGGGAGGAATGACACTTCTCACACTGTCTTGGGTCAGAGTGTAAAAGATCAGCTTAGAATCAATCAAAATTTCACTAAAAATTAATCCTTTTTTAACTTGTGACATTCTCCTGATTGTGGCGACGTTGAGCGAACCAGGACTGAATCTGTTGGCGGCAAGCTGATTCCAAAATTCCTCCTAAAACCTCCAGATGGTGAAAAGAACAGGCACTATCGGGAATATTGGCAACTGTGCGAATGGTTCCGGTCTTTGGATCGTCCACCCCATACACCAGAAGCTGAATCCGAGCCTGGACAATTGCCCCCGCACACATCGGACAAGGCTCTAGGGTGACATAGAGCGTACATTGGTTGAGATGCCAATTTTTGAGCTTTTGACTGGCTTTTCGCAACGCTAATATCTCTGCATGAGCTGTCGGGTCACAATCGCGCTCTCGTCGATTTTCGGCTTCGGCAAGCAATTGACCTTGAGCATCTACAATAATCGCTCCGACGGGTACTTCTCCGGCAACTCCGGCAGCTTCAGCCAGCTTTAGGGCTTGTTTCATCCAGTGACAATGAGTTGTATAACAATTCATCTGATGAAATTTTAAAGAACTTGATTTTAGGGTACTTGATTGCGATCGCGCTCTCCTCTCTCAAAGAATCTCAGAAGCATCAATTATAAACTGAGGAAAAATTAATCCGAAAATCAGAAAAGTTTTTACAATAAAAGTAAGATGGCTTTTTATTGATTCAGTGGTGAGTGAGAAATTTGATCGAAAACAAGCCAGAACGCTAACCTTCGTAAAACTTAGCTTTATACAGCGAATACTTAGGTGAGGATGTGAGTATAAATATTCATTAGGAGAGCGGGGCTTTAACCTCCGGCTAAACGTGAGTTTTTATTTTTTAATGATGGAATCTCTGTAATTTTCCAATGTGCATTTTTAAGCATTCGCTACATAGGTTTGAAAGTCAATCTCTCTATTAACGAGTTAGGATAATCTCATGCTTGATTTCCTCGAAGATACTATTATTTTAACAGACAAAGTCAATCCCTTAACAGTTTCTTCAAGTATATTGACTGATGTTGAAGGATTGTCTGTTTCTAGCGATGAATCTTGGATTACCACCGCTTCTCTGCCTGAACTACAAGAGATGAACATCGGCAACGATCATCTCGTTGGAAGTGAGTTCAATGATACATTTTTCGGTGGAGAAGGAGATGATATTCTGATCGGGAATGGTGGGAATGATGATCTTTTTGGTGAGGCTGGCCATGATATATTGACCGGAAATTTGGGCGATGATTTTCTAGTTGGACGAGAGGGAAATGATTGGTTAGAAGGTGGAGTCGGTGTGGATTTTCTCTTGGGTGGAGAGGGAGAAGATACGCTCGTTTTAATGAATGGCAGTGCGGCGAATGCTTTGCCTTTTGCTGATGCTATTGTGGATTTTGATCCGTTATTAGATTGGATTCAATTACCGGACGATCTCCCCGCATCCAATCTCTTATTAGAACCTGTCTTTACAGAAACCGGAGAAATTAATACTCTAATTTATAATCGGGAATCGAATACGGTATTAGCTTCCGTCTTGAATATAATTCCGACTCAATTAGATGGGCGTTTTATTATCACGGCTGATCCGGAAGATTCTCCCCTCAGTCAAGCCACAAATTTAGGAACATTAGGATCGGTAACAATTAGTGATTTTGTGGGAGATTTAGAACCTGAAAATATTTATCGCTTTGATCTTAATATTGATAGCGATCTTGATATTCTTGTTAGTGATTTGAGTGCAGATGCAGATATGGCACTCTTCACAGATATTGATAACGATCAACAGCTAGATGTGAATGAGATTATTATGACCTCTCAACAACCTTATAACTTTTCTGAGTCTCTATCCATCAATGCTTTACTCTCTGGAACTTACTATGTTGTTGTCTATCAATATGAGGGCGATACTTCCTACAATTTAACTGTCTCTACCACAACGAATCCCCAATTTAATGATCCAGTTCTTCTGGAAAACTTTGATAGTCAATTTGGCTATGGTTTAGTTGATGCTTCTACTGCTGTTTCTAATACTCTGAATGTACCCGCATTTCCCGAATCTCCAGACTTGGGCGGTAATGATTGGGGGCGAGATTCAATTCAAGCACCCGAAGTTTGGACACAGGGAATAACCGGAGAAAATGTTGTTGTCGCCGTGATTGATAGTGGTGTTGACTATACTCACCCTGAACTCTCGAATAGTATTTGGAATAATCCCGGTGAAATTCCGAATAATGGCTTTGATGATGATAATAATGGTTATGTTGATGACTCAAACGGATGGGATTTTGTCAATCAAAATAATGACCCGATGGATTTGAATAGTCATGGAACTCACGTCGCCGGAATTATTACTGCAAATCCCGATGGAGTTGGCATTACAGGAGTTGCCTATAATGCTCAAATTATGCCGATACGAACCCTAGATCATAATGGCTTTGGTAAAGTGAGTGATACCCTTGCTGGGATTCGTTATGCGGTTGAAAATGGTGCAGATGTGATTAATTTAAGTTTAGGTGGAAGCGATCGCATTAATCAGGTTTTAGAAACCATTACTTGGGCGGTTGAACAGGGTGTCGTTGTTGTAATTGCGGCTGGAAATGAAGGTGGAAATTTTCCCTCTTATCCGGCGCGTTTTACTAACCAAGTTGGGATAGCAGTCGGGTCAGTTGACAGCAATAATCAGCTTTCAAGTTTCTCTAATCAAGCCGGTATTTTGCCTCTAGATTATGTCGCGGCACCAGGCGGAAATGGGGGTTTTTCCGATGTAGGTGACATTTATTCAACCGTACCTTTAGCCTCTGGAGTTGCTTATGAATTCCTGGCGGGAACTTCTATGGCGACTCCTCACGTAGCTGGAGTTGTGGCGTTGATGTTACAAGCGAATCCTAATTTAACACCGACTCAAGTTGAAGAAATTCTAGTTCAAACCGCCAATCATTCAGCCATTACAGTCTAGATTTTAGAGTCTAGGTTATGAATAAAATTCCCCCAATACTAACACTCAAAGAAAGTTGGGGGAACTCTAGTTATTGTCTAGTTTTTGTACCGTTTTGTTGGGTCTAATTTGTATGGTCTAACTAAATTTCATCCCAACCGCCAACACCAGAAGACATTACATAACTGGTCACACTCGCTTCAAAGAAATTTGCTTTCGTGTGGGCTTCTTTTTTGGTATCTGAAAATCGTTCTAAATGGGTGTAAGGACTTTTACGGTATTTAGGTTCAGTATAAAGTGGATCTAAACCAATTGAACGCAATCTCGCATTTGCTAAATATTTTGTATATTGTTCGGTACTTGTATCTGTAATTCCGAGAATATTAGAACCGACAATATGATTTGTCCAACGACATTCGTGTTGAACGGCGGTGTCAAACATTTCATAAATTTGTTCGACGGAATGGGGGAAAACTTGCATCGCTTCCGGAATCATTTTCTGAAATAAACGAACGTGAGACAGTTCATCTCGGTTAATCATTTTAAAAATATCTGCTGATCCCGGCATTAACATCCGAGATGCTAAGTTATAAAAATAGATAAACCCATTATAAAAGTAGAGTCCTTCTAGCATAAAATCTGCCATTAAAGCCACAAAATAATTCTCTGAGGTGGGATTATCAAGATAGTTCTGATAAAATCGAGCAATATATTCACAACGATCGCGTAAAACAGAATCTGTACGCCAAAACTCATACACATAAGTTCTGCGATCCGAGGGAATAATCGTTTCAATCATGTATTGATAGCTTTGGTTGTGCATCGCTTCTTGAGAAACTTGTTCTGCCATACACAAACTAACTTCTGGTGCCGTCACACTATTTTTTAAGTTCGGAATATTGCAGGTTTGGATAGAATCTAAAAAGGTTAAGTAAGATAAAATTCCATCAAAAGCCCGACGTTCATCAGTCGTTAAATTCCCATAATCAACGACATCTTGAGTAATATCTAATTTTTCAGGAACCCAGAAGTTTTCTCGCATTTGCTTATACAAACCAACCGCCCAAGAATATCGAACGTCATTGAGTTGCATCAGATTGGTTGTATCTCCAAACCAGATTGAACGGTGTTCTACATGATCGTCTCCACCGGGATTAAAGATAGGATTAATGGGCATTTTTGAGGTAGATTTGCGATCAAATGAGTCTAATATTGTTGTCATTTTCTGTGATTTTTTAGGTTAATAGATTGAGAATCAATACATCATCAGGGCGCAGACTTCGCGCCCTCAACTTTTTGCCTTTTACAGCAGACTAAGACTAAATTTAATTAGCACAAATTAATTAGCACAAGCTGTACAAGTATCATCAGTTTCCTTGAAGCTATCACGCTGTACCGTTCTAATATAATAGATCGCTTTACAGCCTTCTTGCCACGCCAGCACTAAAGTGTCAAAAATATCTTTAGCTTTAATGGAACGTTCGGGTTCTTCTGGAAAATAAATTCCTTGGTTTAAGTTAAAAATTAACTCCATCGAAATTCCGGTATCAATCCACTTTTGAATTGTAGCAACTGTCTTAACAACATTTTGTTGATCAAAGGTTTTATTTTCAGGATAGAACCAGAAACCGTCTTTGATGAATGGTGGGGCAATGGGGACGGTTCCCTTCGCCCATTTATCGTAGAAAAAGCGACTATAACACGGTAAAATACTAGCAGTACATCCTTGAACTAAGGATGAAGATGTATTAGGTGCGATCGCAGTGATATGAGAGTTCCGAATCCCGTATTTTTGGATATCTAAACTCAACTGTTGCCAACGTTCTTTCTGGTTAGCATTTTCCAAAAACCATTCAACAGGTTTAGCCCCAATTAGCTTTCCTTCACTCCATGAACTGCCTGCAAAGACTGGATAAGCCCCTCTTTCTTGGGCGAGTTCCATTGAGGTTTTTGTGCAGTAGAAACCGATATCTTCAAACAGATGACTGATCGCTTCTAAGTTGTGGTAGGAATAGTGATTTTTTGCTAACCAATCGGCTAATCCCATTGCACCGACACCAATGGTTCTGTATTTTGAATTATGGGTTGCACTGGCTTCAAAAGGAGGACAAGTTAACTCAATCGTATTATCAAGTAAACGCACCGAAATTTCGCAAATATTCGGGAGTTCTTCTCTGTCAATATTCGCTAAGTTTAAACTATTGAGATTGCAGGTATGGGCTTCGGTTCCGGGTGCTACATTTGACCAACTTTCTTGACACAAATTTCCGCCAGGAATATAGCCTTCATGGGCATTTGGATTAGCCCGATTTGAAGTATCTTTAAACCAGAGATAGGGCATTCCGGTTTCAACTTGCGATCGCATCATCGTTTTAAAGAGATCTCTAGCATTCACTTTCTTATAAAGTGTTAGCTGTTTATCAAGACTTGCCTCAATTTCTTCGTAGGCAAGTTCAAACTTTTCCCCCCAAAGTTCAGGCAGTTCAATCCCGAGTTTAGTTCGCACTTCATAGGGATCGACCAGCGTCCATTCTTCTTTGGCTAAAACTCGGCGCATGAATTCGTCGGGAATTACTAATTGAGGAAAAATATCATAGGCTTTCCGACGTTGATCTCCATTTTCGGTCTGCATTTCAAGAAATTCTGGTACGTCTAAATGCCAAACATCTAAACTGACTGTAATCGCTCCCGCCCGACGCCCTCCTTGATTAACCGCAATCGCAGTATCATTTAATAATTTAATCCAAGGAATTACACCTCCAGAAGTATTCGATTTGCCCATAACCCAACTTCCTGTGGCTCGAACTCTACTGACATTTGTACCAATACCTCCTCCATTTTTAGAGATTCTCGCTGCATCTTTGATGGTGTCAAAAATACTCTCTAAGTTGTCGTCCATGCAAGTAATAAAACAGCTACTGAGTGAACCCTCCGGAATTCTCAGATTCGCTAAAATTGGAGTAGCTAAGGAAATTTTACGCAAGGCGATCGCTTCGTAAAATTGTCGCGCCCAATGTAATCGGTATTCTGGTTTTTCTACAGCAGCTAATAATAATGCACAAGTTAATAAGGCTTCTTGGGGTAATTCATTTGATAATAGATACCGTTTAGTTAGGAGTACCGCTCCTGCATAATCATAGTCTTTATCCCATTCTGGATGAATCCAGGTTCCGGCTTGTTGCAGTTCTTCTGGAGTATAGGTTAAAATTCTCGAATCATATTCGTTACCTTTGACTTTTAATTCAACTGTATGGGCATAGTTTTCGTAGCAATAGCCTCGGTTCGCGAGTGTATCTTTCCACAGACTCCAGATATGCAATCTTCCCGCCACATAGCGCCAGTCGGGTTCTGAGGGGCTACAGAGCTCTAATGCACAGTTGATCAGATTGTCTTGTATCTCACGGGTTGTAACACCATCTCTAAGTCGAGTCGTTAACCCTGCTTCTAAGGTAATGGGGTTAGCGTCTAAGTCTACACAAGCCCAATTCACAACATGACGAATTTTGGAAATATCTAAGTCGGCTCGTGAACCATCGCGTCGGATCACCTGAATTTCTCTCGGCGCTGAGGAAATAGCCGCTGGGTTTAGGGTCTGGATCATTACTCGTTCTGTTCGTTTCTCTTTTTGTGACACCTTCCCATGATAATCCATATCTAGTGATATTCATTGATCAATATTGACAATTTACGCTACATTTGGTGTATTTTTCTATATACTTTAACCGACATCCTGAGCTGAAATCCCTCTATATTCAAAGATCTAAATTTCAAAATATGAAAGGATAATCATTATTGAAACTAGACGGTTTAGTTTGATTGCAAACAAAAAAATACCCTACTATCTCGAAGGGAGCGCAAATCGCTTTATTTTTGCTGTTTTGAAACGTTTAAATCGCGATCGCTTTTGTCTCAAGCTTTAAATTGTTTGTCCTTCACCGGATATAAAAGAACTCTGTTGAGAACTGACCAAATTATCTTGTTCTAACGCGAAGCGATGATAATCCTGTAATAAATTGTGCATCAGTCTTTGTTTAATTGTCAAGAGAACACTTTTGAGTAATCCATTTCCGGTTGTTTCTAAAATTGATTGAGGTGTAAAGCTCAAAGCTGGGGGTATTTCTACCTGTACTTGTAAATTAGCTTCACCCTTGAGATAAGTCTTATTTTCTTTCTCGCTTGGAGATAAACGCCCCACTAATTTTAAAGAAAAGCGTTGGTTAATATATTCCACTCCGCGAATTTCGCAATTTGTTGACTTTAAACCGATGGTTCCGTTTGGTAAGACCCAGACTTTTAAATCAACTGTGGGTTGAATACTCAACATCATAAAAGACAGAGGGCGCATTTTTAGGCGAAAGCTATCCTTGCTGAGTTGTTCTAAACGAGTCGGATCGGTTAAAGCATTCATTAAACGTCGAGGTTGACGCAAATAATGCTGAATCGGAATCTGCTGTTGGGGTACAGCAATTTCGACAGACTGAGTGGCATTAAATTGAGTCATCATTAGAAATCTTAAAAATTTAAGTGTTGTAAACGGGTTTTAGTAAATTTTAACAGTTTGTGATTAAAGTCATATTAATCAGGAAAGGCTGCAAAACCGTATAAATCTTTCCCAGAATCTGTTAATTCTCTGATCAT
Source organism: Cyanobacteria bacterium J06592_8 (assembly GCA_038530755.1). Lineage (GTDB taxonomy): Bacteria > Cyanobacteriota > Cyanobacteriia > Cyanobacteriales > Microcoleaceae > Capilliphycus. The sequence continues at coordinate 19,836 of JBCBCI010000102.1, forward strand.
ACGGGTAAAAATAATGAGCTTCAGTAAAGAATTGTAACGAATTTATGCGATTGATGACTAAAATCTAGAAACAATGGAGGCAATTTCTGTCTTTTGGGTGAATCTAGAAGCAAGACTGTCTTTATTTCAAAGCAAATGCAACTTTCTATCGCCCATTTAGGCCCTGCGGGAACCTACGCAGAAGCAGCCGCAACAACCTACGCTGAATATTTAGCTGTAACTCAAGATCTAAAATCGTCACTCTGTCCCTATCCCAGTATTGCTCAAACGCTGTGGGCAGTGGCGAAGGAAGAAGTCGATCTCGGCATTGTTCCGGTTGAAAACTCGATTGAGGGGAGTGTGAGTATGACTTTAGACGCACTGTGGCAAATTGATATTCTCAGAATTCAACAAGCTTTAGTCTTACCTATCTCTCATGCTTTGATCACGCTTGCTGACGATCAAAACAATATCAAAGTCGTTTATTCCCATCCTCAAGCCCTCGCCCAATGCCAGGAGTGGCTGAATCAAAATCTTCCCAACGTTCAGCAAATCCCGACAAATTCCACCACAGAAGCGTTACAACATTTAGATAAGCAAAAAACTGCCGCCGCGATTTCATCAGAACGAGCCGCTAGTTTATATAACCTACCAATTATGGCTCATCCGATTAACGATCGCCCTGATAACTGTACTCGCTTCTGGGTAATGAGTTTGAAGGATTCACCGGGAGGGAGTTACACGTCTTTAGCCTTCAGCGTACCTGAAAATAAGCCAGGTGTTTTGGTGAAACCGTTACAAATCTTTGCCAATCGAGAAATTAATATGAGTCGGATTGAGTCTCGCCCAACAAAGCGATCACTCGGAGAATATTTATTTTTTATTGATCTCGAAGTAAATACGGCTGATGAGTTGGTACAATCTGCTTTAGTTGAATTAGCAACCTATACAAAAACTCTCAAAATTTTCGGAAGTTATTCGATTATTGATCGTTAAACTGAATCGTTAAAGTCTCCGTCCTCAACAGGCGGAGTTCTGAGCAAAAGCCTAAAGTTATAAGTGTTTATAATGTTGTGAGGGCTGTGACTTTATCTGGAACATAGTCATAAATTGTTTCTTCATATCTACCATCTAGATATTCGCGACGCAATCGAATTCTACGAATTTCATAAACAGCGCGATCGGGAATAAAGATGATCCAAACATCACGAGTAACTGCTCCAAATGCTGGATCTGAGTATTGCAATTTATGGGTAATATTCCAGTTGGTTTCTTTATGATAGTAACAGTTTTTACCTGTGGGAATATGACTAAAATTATAAAACGGGTTTTGTCTAACGCAGTTCATTCCGGTTCCCATAAACACTCGATCCTGTTCGCTAAAATAATTCCTTAATATATCTAAAGTTCTCAGCCAAGCGGCTTTTTTACGGAAGTCGGGAATATACCCAAACTTTCGCATAATCGACTTAAGATATGAGGGTGTTAGATCATCAGGATGACAGGCCAAAAGCTGGGCAATTTTTTTCTTGATCTCACAGAGGGTCATAACCCGTTTCTCTTGCAACACTCCATCCCCTCAATATACAGGATAGAAGGGAAAATGTAATATTTTTTATCGCTGACTCGATCTCTAGTTGAAGTTAATATCGGGACTTCGTACCAGCGTTCATGCAATCTCGGGAAGAACAGA
>JBCBCI010000103.1:0-21233 GCA_038530755.1 Cyanobacteria bacterium J06592_8
CCAAACAGTTCGTCGTCTCCGGCTTTCCCACCAATACGGTCATCACCTTCTCCACCGAAGATTTTGTCATCGCCACCAACTGTTCCCCCAGTCGAACGACTGTTGTTATCACCTCGCAGAACATCGTCACCCTCATTCCCGAAAATCGCATCATTTCCGAGTCCTCCAGCAACGGTGTCGTTACCAGCCATTCCGGTGAGTAAATCATCTTCGTCAGTTCCGACTAATTCGTCTACTTCGGGTGTTCCTTCGATCTGACTCGATCCGAAATCATAGGTTGTTGTGGTTCCACTAACTTCATTAGTCACCACTAACAAAGGTCGTCCACTCGGACTCTCTTCTGCATTCACAAAAACTAACCCTTCCGGGGCTAAATCTCCGGCGGTTCCGGCTTCTGGATCTCCACTGGAGTTAATCGGATTAATATATTGAACGAACTCCGCATCACTGGGTTCGCTGACATCATAGACAACGACTCCTCCCATTCGTTCTAAACCCACAAACGCATAGGTGCGATCGCCTACAACCCCAACGGTTACACCTTCTGGTTCAATTCCTTTATTATCACTGCGTCCATCAAAGCTACTTTCGTTACCATTAGAGTTAAAGCTTTCAGGGAATTGTTCGGCTGCAATTTGGGCGATTTGATCGCCACTATCAAAGACTAAGTTACCCTCACTATCCCATATCGACATTGATCGCGCCCCGTAACTCCAGAGTTGATCGAAGTCACCATCACCATCAATATCTCCATCTAAAGATGAAACGCCTAAACGACCCAGGTTTTCGTCTTGTTGTAACTCTTCGGCGTTGGGAAATGCGATCGGATCAAGGGTTAAATCTGCAATGCGTTCATCTTCACCGCGATCATCTCCTTCATTGGCGGTAACGTAGTAAGTCTCTCCATCAATATCAAAGGTTGCGATCGAATCTGGCATATACATTCCGTAAACAGGCCAGTTCGCAATATTAATTGTATCATCGCGATCGCTTGCGTCGAGTCCGTTTGAACCCGAAAACTCAATTACCCCTAAGATCGTTTGAACCGGGTCAGGATTAAAGGGAACAGACCCATCACTCGCAATGGGTTCATCGAGTAAACCGAAGTCGTTATCATTAATAACCGCTAAAGAACCATCGGGTAATAAAGCTAATCCTTCAGATTTATCGCCCGCAACATAACCCAAAGACGGTAAGTTTGTGATTTTAGTTTTGGTAACAGCTTGTACACCGAGTTCAACTAAATCATCGGCGGTTTTCCCTTCTAACGCATCCTCACCCGTGGCTTCAGAAAGTTCAGTTCCGAGAATATTAGTCGCCCCCGCGAAATCAATCTCAAAGATAAACTTCTTGGAGGTTGCATCTACTCCCGAATCTCGTTCAATGATTAAAAATTTACCATCACCCTCATAGACCGCATCCCCAATTTTATCGACTCCGGCTGAACCTTCGAGGAAATGAATATACTCTCCCGTGGCTTCTTTGGTAACTGGATCGAATTCTAAAATCCGCAGAACTTGGGAATTGCGAGAGTTAAAATCGCCAGGTTCACCCAGTTCAGAAGCTTCAGCATTAGAAACATCGGGGTTATCAATCGGACTTTGAATCCAAGCATACAGTTTATTGTTGTCGGTATCCAATGCCATCCCCTCAAACCCGCGATTAATTCGGCGTTGGGCGTAAACTTCTGGGATAGTTTCGGTTCCAAAAAATCCGTCTGCTTCTCCTGCGGCTTCTGCGGTGCCTTCAGGAACAAACCGATCAATTAAAACACCCTCTTCAGTAAAATGATAAATGGCTGGACGGTATTCATCAGACATCCAAAAAGTATTGTCAGAGGCAACAATAATGGATTCCATATCCGCCCCAAACGGATCGTTTTCTAAGGTGTTCCCGAATAAATCAACGGGTTCTTCGTCGGTGTAAGCACTTCCGGGATCTCCGGCTTGTAGGTTGGGAAGTCCTGTTACAGGCGTAACACCATCTTCACGAGTTAATAAAATCTGATCCGTGATGTCGATTTCACTGCTATCTTGATCGAGAGTAAAGCGAATTAGCTGAGTTTGATAGTCAGGAAGTGCGAAGGGACGTTCATTCAGTCCATCCCCGTCAACGTCTGTTGGGTTACCGTTGGGTCCGCGATCGGGAGTGACGATAAATTCCAGTTTACCCTCTGCGTCAATCCCTTCAAAATATAAACCCGACATTCCCCCGAGTAAGATTTCTTGTCCGGCGGGTGTGGTTCCCAAAACTTCTTCGCTGAGATTCCAAGGATATTGGGTGAGTTCCGGTAAACCGCGACTAAAATCTTTTAACCCTAAAGGCTGAAGGTCAGTCACTTCGGCGGTTTCCAGATCGACGACTGCAACGGTATTGTTTTCTTGTAGCGTCACAAAAGCAGTGGTATTGTCTTCTGAAACCGCAATATATTCGGGTTCAAAATCTTCCGCCGCAGTTACACCGGGAAAAATCCGAACCCCGCGACCTCGCAGTTCTTCTTCTCGTCCGACAAATTGACTAAAATCAGCGGTAGAAACGTCAGCTTGAGTTAGGTTTTCAACGCCGCCAGAAAGATCAATTATACTGACTGATCCTTCAGGGTCTCCTTCGTCAACAGGTTGTGCTTCGTTCGCCACCAACACTTGGCTACCATCTTTATTAAAGGTAATCATATCAGGCAAAATCCCGACGGTGACGGCGTTGATCAAGTTCCCCTCTATATCGAAGAAGACGGCTTGACCCTCTGTTAAACCATCTTCGGCTTCAACGGCTGCAACGACTATTCCATTTTTTACTGCAACACTATTCGCCCCAACCCCAAAGTCTGATAGGTCAATCTCACCTATTTTTACAGGATTACTGGGATTGGTTAAACTGAGAATATCGAGTTGGTCTGTGGCACCATTGGTGATAAATAGACGTTGAGAACTCGGGTCAAAGGCAGAAATTTCGGCTGCACTTTCATCAAAAATTCCGGTAGAATATGTTCCGAGTTGAGTGAGTAGATTTGAAGTCATTACGAAGTAAATGCTAGTATTAACGGTTAACGGCTGATTGTTAACGTTCTCGAAAAGGTATCTTTTGAAACCCGATTAAGAATTTAAGGCTTGAAGGTTAAAAGCGGGTTATGTATTGGAGTTTTTTGATTTTTTTTACAAAAGCTTTACACCCATTTTACAAAACATGGGAATTTTCAGATGGGTCAATTCAGTGAAATTCAACAGCTTTCACGACTCAAAAGTTATTAATTTCTGACTCTATTCAAGTGCGATCGCATTCTCTAAAAATATCTCAAGTTTCTGAGGAGTCTGAGTCGCGAAGTTTAATTCCTAATTTTAAGCCTAATTTCAAGGCGGGGTTATTTTCCCAGCGATCGCCGACATGGGCGTAAATACAGGTGGTTCTCGGATCGGCGTGTCCTAATAAGTCTTGAACTTGTCTTAATTCCGCCCCCGATCTCAAGGCTAAGGTTCCGGCGGTATGTCTCAAGCTGTGGGTTGAGAGGGTTCGCCCTGGCGTATGTTTGAGTTTAGCATCTTGAAGGTACCCATCAACAATTAGGCGAATTCCTCGTCTGGAAATCCGTTTCCCTCCCGCCCGATTTCCAACGGCGATAAATAGGGGACTGGAGGGGTTGAGTGGACCTTCTACTTCTTCTCTTCGCTCTAAGTATACATTCAAAATCTCTGCAATTTCAGGAGTGAGAGGAACGATCCGAATATTGCGTTTTCCTTCAACTCGAATTCCCCAATTTTTTCCCTGTCTAACAATATCACCAATATTCGCCCGATGTAACTCAACGGTTCGCGGCCCTTCCAAAGTTAAGATGGCTAAAAGAACGCGATCGCGGGCGGCTTTTAACGTCCCATCATCCACAATCCCAGTTAATAGCTGTTCAACCTCATCTGCTTCTAAATAGGTTACTTTTTCAGCCGGATCTCGTTTTTCTTTCGGGGCTTTCACGCCTGTAGCAGGGTTAATGGTGAGGAGTCCATGATCGATTGCAGCCTGATAAAATCTTCGCACAACTGAGAGTTTTAAGGCAATAGTGGCGGGTTTAAATCCTTTTTTATCGACCATCCAGCGACGGTATTTTTTAATGTCGTTTTTACTAATTTCTGCGGGATGAAGGTGATTGCGATCGCACCAGTCGAGGAATTGAATCAGTTGACGTTTGTAGGTAATCAGGGTATCTGTCGCTGCGTCCCCCGCCCCCACATCTATCTCCATAAAATCTGCAAACACTTCCAGAAGTTCGTCTATTGTGACGAGGGAATTCAGGGGTTGGGGAGTTAGGGAAGATGAGACTGACATGGGGATAATCTGGGAGGGATATACCGATTATATCACGCTAATTCCGATAATTCCCCTTACAGGAAGTAGCTCAAAACCTTGGCTTGAAAACTTTCTGGAACTTTTCCGGAAAATCTCCTTCAATAATTGAAGTAATAAGTTACACAAGCACTCAATCCCTTTCAGGCTAAAGTCTTACTCCTTTCAAGTGATATTCATCACCGATTTAATTGATTGAAATCACCAAATAAACAGATTGAAACCGATATTCTCACTGATATATCTCACTTGTGATAATGATGAAAATCAGTTCCGCTTCATATCTTTGTCACTGCAATATTAAGCAATATGAACTAGATTAGAAACAGGGGAAAAGAGCTAAATTCTATGCAATACTGTAAAACTTGTCCAAATCAACTTTGTCCTTTCCGAACGTCAGAAGTTGAAGTCTCAGGATTTTCACTATTTATTAATGGGTGCAAAATTAGCTATCGAGGAGAACAAGTCTTTGACTTAAGTTTTTTTGTCGGAGGAGAACCAATCATGCGTCTCCGGAAATCTGAGATTGAAACAACTCAGATCTTACCAGAACAAAGTCAACTGGCGAGTTAACATAATAATCAAGACTCACTCATTAAAGCCGATTCGATTCTCAGTTTAGAAATAGAATTTTCATCCAAAATCCCATACATTAACCCTCAAATTAACGCTGTTACACGATTACGCTTTCGAGGTCTAGTGTAGCGAATCGCATTAAATTTATCATAAAATTAACGAACAGCAGAACAGGTAAATTGACGTTTAAATTCTGAACGAAAACCCAGAACAATATCTGACGCAGGTACACCCATTTCAACCAGCCTTTCCGCTACAGCGTCTTCAGTTCCGTTATATTGAACCCAAATTTTGCCGTCTTTAATATCAAAGTGCATCACTGGACCAAAAACTCGCTGATCTCCATCCCAACCCATGTATGTGAGTTGATAATGACCGCGTTCATCATCAAAAATAAGTTGTATTTTTACCGTGTCAGTTGTAGCAGAAACTTTGCTGTGTTCCGTGAGGATTTGTTTGATACATTGTCGATAATGTTCTAATTTATCCATTAAAGTTGCAATCCATCTAAATCTTATAGTTTTATTTTATCGAAAAGAAGCGATCGCTCATCACGGACGACAACTTCTCAACTGTACTTTTTTGCTAAAATATTAGAATTAATCGGGTACTGGAGATCGAGATGGTACAAACACCCAACAAACTCGAAACCGAAAGCCTATTGATAGAGTTACCCAAAACCATTAAACTGTCAGTCACCCCAGAACAGTTTACACTCTTGGTTGCAGCAAACCGAGACTTGAGACTAGAAAGAACTTCCCAAGGAGAATTAATCGTGAACCCGCCAACTGGTTGGGAAACCGGAGAACGTAATAGCAATCTTTCAGGAGAGTTGTACTTATGGTGGCGCAATTCTGGTGAACCCGGTAAAATCTTTGAATCTTCAACAGGGTTTAGATTACCCAATGGCGCGACTCGTTCTCCCGATGCGTCTTGGGTGAGTCGAGAACGTTGGGATGAACTGACAATAGAACAAAAAGGAACCTTTGCGAATATTTGTCCAGATTTTGTCGTAGAATTGCGGTCAAGTTCAGATCGGGTGGCGGTATTGCAAGCGAAGATGAGAGAATATATAGAAAATGGGGCGAAGTTGGGTTGGTTGATCGATCCGCAAAATCGACAAGTAGAGATTTATCGACCCCAGTTAGATGTGGAAATATTGGAAAATCCGACTGAGTTGTCGGGAGAAGAGGTGTTACCAGGTTTTGTATTAAAGTTGCGTCGGGTTTGGAATTGAGATGCGTTTGAATAATTGAACTGTAAAGGAGATTGAGATGGTACAAACACACAATAGACTCGAAACCGAAAGCCTATTGATAGAGTTACCCAAAACTATTAAACTATCAGTCACCTCAGAACAGTTTACACTCTTGGTTGCAGCAAACCGAGACTTGAGACTAGAGAGAACTTCCCAAGGAGAATTAATCGTGAACCCACCAACTGGTTGGGAAACCGGAGAACGGAACCGCAGTCTGACAGGACAACTTGATCGCTGGTACGAAGAAAACGAAGATTTAGGTAAAGCATTTGACTCCTCAACAGGGTTTAGATTACCCAATGGCGCGACTCGTTCTCCCGATGCGTCTTGGGTGAGTCGAGAACGTTGGGATGAACTGACAATAGAACAAAAAGGAACCTTTGCGAATATTTGTCCAGATTTTGTCGTAGAATTGCGGTCAAGTTCAGATCGGGTGGCGGTATTGCAAGCGAAGATGAGAGAATATATAGAAAATGGGGCGAAGTTGGGTTGGTTGATCGATCCGCAAAATCGACGAGTAGAGATTTATCGACCCCAGTTAGATGTGGAAGTATTGGAAAATCCGACTGAGTTGTCGGGAGAAGAGGTGTTACGTGGTTTTGTGTTGAAATTGCGTCGGGTTTGGAATTGAGTGCAAGTTGGGAAGTCTGATGCCTTATAGTAAATTTACTCTTAGCAAAGCCATAGATGATTTTCAACTGACTCTTGTAGAAGGCGATCGCTTTTTGTCAGAGATTTCTCCTGTTAATCCTAGTTTACTGCTTCAGGATACCTTAAAAGATACACTTCCTTGGGCGATCGCAGTTAGCACAGAAAAAGCACGTTCAGAAGGAATTATCAACCCAGTTTTGTTAGACGTGTAAAAGCTTAAATGAGTGAAAATGGAATAAAGCTATTTATTTAACAATAAATTATCAGATTATTAAGCCTAATTTTCATTGACTGCAAGTTGACTGAGTTGTTTGAGAATCCGTAGAACGTCATAAAGTTCATTGCCAGGGTTGCGAGTTACAAACACTTTCGAGGTTGCGTATTGAGGGATATTTTCGACTTTCACCAGCTTGATAAACATAAAATCGCTCCCGGTAACAATTAAACCATAATTTGGACGGTCTAAGTTTGGGCTAGTTAACAAGTAAGTTAACAGTTGAGCAATACCAGCTTCTATGGAAAACTCCGCCCGTTTGGATTCGATTACCATTACCCATAATTTCTCTTTGAGAACTAAAGTATCAATTCGACCTCTGATTAAGTTCTCACCCTCTGGTATCTCTAAGAGAACAGATTCTTCTGAACGAATATCATAGGGATAAAGAAAGAATTTCCCGATCAATAAAATAGGATCTAAAATTGCCATACGAACAACATCTTCAAGAACCGGAGGATTTTGCAATAAATTGAAAAACCCTTCCTGAACTTGGTCTAACAATTGCTTTTCTAAATCGCAGATTTCTGGTAAATCTTCTTGCCATTCTCGAAAAAATTGCTCATCTCGTATCCATTGCAAGTTCAAGTGATCGATCAGATAACGGAGGTTTACATCTTGGGCTTGAATCGTTTTTTGAATCATAGGAATTGAGAGTTAAGTGTTAGGTTCTTGGGATTGGGAATTGGGAATTTAAGATAAAGAACTCTAACTGTTCGCTGTTAAACTGCTTCAAGCAACTGCAAAGCCTGTATGTTTCCTAACTTGAGGAGATTTGAACCCTAAAACAATACGTTCTTTGGGAATTCCTGCTTCTAAGAAATCTGCCGCCACACCATCTTCTGTACCATCACGATGAATCCAAATTTTACCCTCAATAATCTCGACATGAATAATACAGCCGTGAACTTGTCGCACTCCCTCCCAGCCTACAATCATTAAAAGGTAGCGATCGCGATCGCAATCAAACACACTATGTCGTTCAATTTCTCCATGAGCATAAGGAATCTGTGCATACTCAGAAATAATTTTTTGAATAATCTGCCGATCTTGTTCTATGGTATCCATTTAACAATAGCCTCCGCTTCAGACTCAAAAACTAAAAGACGAACTCGACGATTTTTTAATAAAAGCTCACCAAGAGGTTCTTCAAATAATCCACTGGCGATCTCTTGTGAGACTGCTAAATAAAGCTCTCGATCCGGTTCAACTTGGGCGAGAACATCATAATATACAGTATATTGTCCGATGGCTTTCTCAAGATCGTTCATTTCCGACAAACCCGAAAAACTCTTAATTTCAACAGCAATTTTACGTTCGGCTCTCTGGGCGGCTATGAGTTGCTCTGCTCCCAAGTCAACATACATATCTTTCTTACCCCATTTTAAACTAAGAGGATCGTGGGTAATTATCCAACCATCTTTAACAAGAGCATTCTTAACACAGTCATGGTAAATGTCTTTAGCAGGCATCTTTTCCTAAAGAGTTCATATATCTTCAATATTACAGCGCGATTGACGCAGTAGCGTCACGCTTAGGAGCCAATCGCACTAATATAATTCGCCAATACCGCCAGCATCATGCCAGAGATTGAAATCTCTGTCTAACAATTATAGTAAGTCCTCTTGAAGAGGACTTTAAGTTTGAGTCGGGGAATTTATTCCCTGAGATCAAAGCACTGAAAAACTGCTTGTTTGTAGTTGGGCTTCAGCCCTGATTAAGCCAGAGATTGAAATCTCTGTCTAACAATTATAGTAAGTCCTCTTCAAGAGGACTTTAAGTTTGAGGCGGGGAATTTATTCCTCGAATAACTAATGCAATTTATTTTTTATTATCATTCTGAGTTTGAATTTTACCTTGTTTTTTAGCACTCCTAACTTCAGTCTCCACAAGAAACGCCACCAGGTTAGCAACGGTTCGACCTTCAGACTCAGCCCAGGCTTCTAAATCTTCGTAGACTGCATTAGGAATATTGATATTAACTCGTTTACTCATACTGGCTTGAGGTGGTGTGAATGTACTCGAATCACTTTGGCTTTGTTGGTTTGATTTTATATCTTCAACCAGTGTACCGAGATATAACCGCACAAACTCCTTCGCCGCCGCCGGGTTCAGTTCCTTGAGGGCTAGAACAATATCAACCACAGACTCTGCTGTTGGATCTGTCGCTTCATGTACCCAACGGTAAACGTTGGTGCGTTCTATCCCTAATTTCTGCGCTAAGGAATACTGACTGACACCATGAGACTGTAAGACTTGCTTCAGAGATTGACCTGCTTTACCCATGCTCTCAATCGTGTCAGAGAATCATCGGTTCGTAAATGTCAGCTTTACCACAGTGCAAGTTAAAGTATTGACGTCTACATATATGTTTACTAAAATTAGATATGACTAAATAGAAGTCCTCTTGAGAGGACTTGGAGTTTGAGACAGGGAATTTATTCCCTGGCTAACTGACTAACAGCGATACGAGGAAAAACTCATGCACAAAGGCTTTTTAGCAACAGAAAGGCAAAACGCAACTGTGAAGACACTTGAACCAACCCTCACACCCACAGAGGAACGAGAATATATCAAAGTGGTGTTAATGGGGTCTCCGAAAGCAGTTCAGCAGACGATACGGGTATTGTATTTGCGGGGGTTCGCCCAGGTGTGGGAGTGGAGTCCCCTGCAACCGACTCAAAAAGCAGGAGAAGTAATGAGTTTACTGAAGCGACAAGTTTGAACAAAAAAGGGGTATTGTCTCAAATACCCCCAAAAATTGATTCAATATTCAGTTAAAAATTAAATCCAGCCTAAATGAGTTTTAGCAGTATTTACAGCAAATTTAATATTACTTGCACCGAATGAAATCTTATAAGGTTTAGCAGGATTTTTTGGATTTGGATCAACTGTAATGATATTATCAGCCCAAAGACTGCTGCTACGAGACCAGTCCAGTTGAGCAAGTTGTGAGATTTTTTCAGAATCAAATGATTGCTCATATTCATTATAAGTTAAATGGAGCAATCTTGAGAAAACTTCTAAACCAACAGCAACTCCCAAAATACATTTATCCTTGAACTCGATAATTTCTTCAACTGTTAAATCTTCAGGGCTATGATTAGCAATACGTTGAGTTTGAGGACATTCAGAAAAGAACTGATTGAAAACATTTGCTAGTGTTTGAGACGCGGATTCAACGTCATAATCTTCTAACTTAGCATTCGGTTCATTTTCAAAAGCACAACTCACCGCAGTGGCAATAAATTTATTTGTAAAAATTAGCTTTTTCTTTGAGTTGGGAGTTCGTTTGATCTTTTCTGTCTTTCCCTTAAACATTGGCACATTTTCAACCACTTGTTTAAGAATGCCAACTTGACCTGTAAATTCTCCAAAAGATAAGAGTAGAGATTGTTCAAGTTCTTTAGTTTGTGCCATGTCTCGAAAATCTTTCTGGCACTGTTTGAAATCTCCTTCTAAAACTAATGTGATGGGAAAATCACTATCACCAATTAATTTGACATTATCTGCCACTAATTCTTTGATTGCTTGTTGACGATGTTGCCCATCAGTAATATCAAGCTTAGTGTCACGGGGAATCACCACAAAGCAAATTCCTCGACCTAACTCAATCACTTGAATACTTTCTGGATCAATATTAGCGGTCAATGTTCCTAAAATCCAAGGCTTATTTCTATCGGCATGATTCACAATATAGTCTTGAATTTCTTCCGCATGACCTTTCACAACTGGACGATTTTTACCTGAATCCGGATCGTTGTTTTCAGAAGGATTAGCATTTAAAAGAGTAGGAACATCCCTAGCAGGAACATTAATTTGAATCATTTGTCGCTTTCCCTGTTGGAAAGTCAAGCCGATATAACAGTTTTCCCGATAATGTTTTGAAAATAGAGGGGCGAGTACAGCATCAAGGCGAGAGGTTTCTTCAAGATGGTGATTATTCAGATTATTCATGCGGAGTGAGGTCATGCTATTCTGGCAGACAAAAGGTGTAATTCATATTTTTATTGTAGGTGGTAAAATCCTCAATTGACTACTCCTAACATATTGTATGAAAAGCTGTATATTAGTTAATATCTACTAGCTAGCTAACCTATGCCAGAGATTAAAATCTCTGTCTAATACTAGAATTCCTCTTAAGAGGACTTGAATTTTTAGGCAGGGAATTGATTCCCTGATGCACGATTTTTAGACGGGAAATTTATTCCCAGATCTCACAACACATCAGGTAATTTAATCTCTTTTGGTTTCACAAACCGCCCCTGAAAACTAACCGCTTTATTCTCAAAGGTTCTCGCCTCCGCCAACGCCCGTCGCAACTCCGCCCGATCCATTGGTTCATCTATTCCGCCTAATATATAGATAATCAACCTCGCCGCCAAATCTTTTCCCGCCACTCGAATACGCCGTTTATTGGGATCGAACAACACCCCATACCACAACGACTCCGGATACTCGATCTCAGTGAACCCACCCATCGCATCAAAAGAACGCAACTTCTCCAACAAACTCACCAACGGCTGCTGCTGCTGAAACACCAACACACCCAAGCCCTGCGCGATCGCAACCTGACCCACAGGACGAAACAAAATATTCGCCTCACCTCCCGGTTTCTCAAAGCTAAACCGCCGCAGGACAGGGGTTTCCTCTCCACGTTCGAGACGTTGATAACTGGGTAAACTCGCCAACGCATCCAACAGCCGTCGTAACTCCTGCATCCCCTCCTCCAGTTCTTCATCATTAGGACGCATCGGAACTAAACCTGGTTTGGGAGAATACCAGTGAGGAAAGCGATCGCCTAAATAGCGTTGCGTCATCTCCTTCAGGGCTTGTAACGTCGTTAAAACCGTAGACTTCGCCGCCACCGTCGCGCTATCCCAGTTGATCCGAGGGTTGCGTCCTTCCTTCTCCCTCAACAACGGATGAGTCACCGCCACCTGTCGCGTTACAATAGAAAATCCATCATCTTCATCAAGTAGGGCTAACTGACCCTTACTGAGTTTTACCGCCATCAGGTTAACATGAACAAAAATAGACCGAACCCGTTGACGGGCTAAAGACCGAGTTTCCCCCGCAACCACCGCTGGAATAAACTCAACGCCCACCGTTTCCGACCCCAAATTTTTGATCTCCTGTGGGAGTCAACGCCGAAACCTCCGCGATATCATCGAGGGTAATCGGTTCACCCACAGGCTTCTTGATCTTGGTGTAGGGTTGCAGCGTTCGAGTTCGTAGCAGTTCCATCAAGCCTTGTATTCCCATCAAGCGATGTTGTCCATCCAAAGCAAACACCATCACATCTGGCGGTAAATGCAGCAGTCCGAGTTGTCCCTGACGATCCAAACCCTCAAACACCGTCGCCGATACCTTCGCCCGTCCTTCACGATCCCACTCAGACGCCTCCGGATCATTCACCCAGGGCGGACACAGAACCACCAACAAAGCCGGGAACTTATGGGCTTTATGGGTTGCGAGGTATTGGGCGAGGGGAAGTTGACGCGACCAGTCGAGGGGACGTTGTAAAATATCATCTACCGTCTCAGCAACTCGTTCTACGTTAATAGTTTGGGAGTCGAGGTAGCGTTTAAATAGAGGAAGTTGGGAAGCATAGCCGACATGACGATCCAACCAGTCCAGAGTCACCGAACCGATAAAAGCTTCTGTTCCGCCCATCTGCGTTTTTTGAACCAGGAGATAGTTCGGTAAGTCGAGGAGAGGTTCAAGCAGCTTGGCGGCGGTGTATTGGTTTTTGGGGTTCGGTTCAGGGGTCTGGTTAGTTGCCGAATTCATTCGTAAAGTATTAAGCTAATAGAACAAGTTTTTAAAAACTCTCAGATACAGGTTATTGTAACTGAAGAGGGTGCAAGTTGGAGGCAACAGATATGAGTATCGCAGAAAATTCGGAGGACAAACGAACGTTACTGGACTATTGTGAACGGTTTGCTGAACTCAAAGTAGATAGAAACCAAAAGTTAGGTGATGCTCCTCATCAGCCCATTTTGCTTTTATCTGTTATTGATTTAATTGCACAAGGTCTAATAAAAGAAAATCAAATTTATGTATCAGAACAGTTAAAACAGAAATTTAATAATTATTGGAATATATTAAAAACTCATAATTCAGATCGGGGTTTACATAATAGAACTCCAGGTTTACATTATCCTTTTACTGCTTTAGAAAAGAGTCAAGTTTGGCACGTCAAATATAATGAGGAAGAAAAACAACGCCGTCAAGAACAGATAGCTAACCGTCCGAAGCCTGAACATCGGAACCGTAATCCTCAAGCGAAATCTTTTAGAGATTTACAAAAATTAGTAGAATATGCTTACCTAGATGACGAATTGTTTGAGCTGTTACAAGATTCAGAGAGTCGAAAAACAATTGTTGATACTTTAATATCAGTTTGGTTCTCTGATAGCAACAACGAATTGCAAGACATTTTAAATATTAATCTGTCATTTGAAGAAATAGATACTGCTGAAAAAGTTAAGGCTCCAAAGACTAGACTTACTAGATCATTAGTCAGAGATGCTTTTTTTCGCAAAGCAGTTGTACATATCTATGATTACAGGTGTGCATTTTGCGGTTTAAAAGTCACAAGGAAAATTAATCAGACTATTGTAGATGGCGCACATATTAAACCATTTGCAAAATTTTATGATAGCAAAGTTGATAACGGAATCTCATTCTGTAAAAACCACCATTGGGCATTTGATTGGGGATGGTTCACTATCGATAGTACCTACAGAATCCGGGTAGCTAATGATTTAGAAGAAATATCACCTAATAGCAAACCTATTCGAGAATTCAATGGTGAATCGATATTTTTGCCATCTTCGGAGAAACATTTTCCGAGACTAGATGCTCTTGATTGGCATCGTAAGAATGTTTTCAGTGCCGAGTAGACAATGCTTAAAGGTTAATCATTAAAATTATGACTCAAACACAAGCCTCACCTTCACTTAACTGGACTACAGAAAATTTTATAAAAAATTTGAACAAGCTTACCTGTGAAATTCAAGAATTATACTGTCAAAATCAGGTTCCTTGGCTAGTCGGTTACTCAGGCGGTAAAGATAGTACCGCTACATTGCAAGTAGTTTGGAACGCAATAGCAGAACTGCCAGAAGAAAAGCGCACTAAAACTATTTATGTAATTACTACAGATACACTTGTCGAAAACCCAATTGTTTCAGCTTGGGTGAAAAATTCTCTCACCAAAATAGAAACTGCTGCCCAAAAACAAAAACTTCCAATAAAACCAAGATTATTGACACCAGAAATCACTCAAACATTTTGGGTTAATTTAATAGGGAAAGGTTATCCAGCACCTAGATACAAATTTCGTTGGTGTACAGAACGCTTGAAAGTCCATCCTTCTAATCGTTTTATCCGCGATGTTGTACGCTCGAATAGCCAAGCAATTGTAGTCCTGGGAACCCGTAAAACTGAGAGTGCAAGCCGTGCAAAAATCATGGAAAAGCGTGAAGCTAGACGAGTACAAGAACGGTTATGTCCTCATCCTCAGTTACCAGATTCTCTAATATATACACCTATTGAAGAATGGCGAACAGATGAAGTTTGGCTGTATTTAATGCAATGGGAAAATCCTTGGGGAAACAGCAATAAAGACCTATTTGTGATGTATCGAGGGGCAACCGCAGATAATGAATGTCCCTTAGTTGTAGACACCTCAACCCCTAGCTGTGGAGACTCACGCTTTGGCTGTTGGGTGTGTACATTAGTCAATAAAGATAAATCAATGGAGGCAATGATACTAAATGATGAGGAAAAAGAATGGATGCAGCCTTTACTCGATATTCGTGGTGAGCTTGACATCAAAAATGATCGAGATAAGAGAGATTTTCGGCGTATATTTGGAAGAGTACAACTCTTTGAACGGAATATCAATGGAGAAATTTCCGTAGAACCTGTACCTGGCCCCTATACAAAAAAATGGCGCGAACATTGGTTAAGACGAGTATTAGAAGCCCAGACTACTATTCGTAAAACCGCCCCCGAAGAAATGCGCGATATTACTCTCATTACATCCGAAGAAATGAGTGAAATTCGTCGAATCTGGTTAGAAGAAAAACACGAATTTGATGACAGTTTACCCAGGATATATAAAGAAGTGACCGGAGAAAAATTTATTGATAGCTATCGCGGCTTAGAAAATAGTCTGTTAGGCGCTGACGAATGGGGAATATTAGAAGAACTGTGTGGAGAAGATGCCATGCACCTTGAGTTGATGACAAAACTCCTCGATACCGAACGCCAATATCGCACAAAAACCCGTCGTCAAGGCCTGTTTTCCGACCTCGAAAAATGCTTTGAAACCAGTTCTCGAACCAAAGAAGAAGCCATAGAAAACGCCCACCTCACACGCAACCTCAAACAAGCCGTTCAAGAGGGTGATATTGACACCGTTAAACAACTAACTTGGGCTAACCTAAAATTCGCCAGCGCTGCCAACAATTCAGAGGAGGAATAACCCCAAAAAATATATATTTCCTTTAAACTCAAGTCAGAGTCAGTCAGGGAATAAATTCCCTGCCTTAAACCTCAAGTCCTCTTAAGAGGACTTCAAATATTAGACAGAGATTTTAATCTCTGGCTAGAGAAAAATTCAACCCAATGATGCGATCGCCTTTCTCAACTCCCACCCTCAAACCCAAGTCAGTCAGGGAATAAATTCCCCGCCTTAAACCTCAAGTCCTCTTAAGAGGACTTCAAATATTAGACAGAGATTTCAATCTCTGGTAACATCTGGCAACATCTGGCTCTGACTGACAAAACTGTTAAAATAGTAAAATCATAAATTAACCTCAATTATTATGTCACTTTGGAGACTTTATTATCATATAGTTTGGACAACAAAAGAACGTCAACCTTTCATTACACCTGATAAAGAAGGAAAGCTGTATAGTTATATCGTTAATAAAGCAGATCAATTGAACTGCATTATTCACGCAATTGGAGGAATTGAAGATCATATTCACCTCGTAGCCTCAATACCACCAACCCTATCAATCTCTGAATTTGTTAAAAAAATTAAAGGAAGTAGCGCACACTACATGAACCATGTTTTATCAACATCCCCAGATAAATTTACATGGCAAGAAGGATATGGTATATTTTCAATGGGATACAAGCAACTCGAACGAGCCATCACCTACGTTAACAACCAGAAAAAACACCATTTCAATCAAAGTTTAATCATTGCTTTAGAACAAGTAACCGCTAAAAATGATCCTCCCACTGTTTGGCAATACTCCTCTTAAAAATACTCCTAATTTCAAATGATATTCCTCGAACTCGTCCTACAAAACTTCGGTCTCTACAAAGGAAGACAAGTTATTAATCTTCGCCCCGAAGACAACGGAAACCTTCGCCCCATTATCCTATTTGGAGGCATGAACGGAGGCGGAAAAACAACATTAATGGATGCCATTCGCCTCGCCCTATATGGACATCGCGCCCAATGTTCAACACGCGGAAATCTTAGCTATAAAGACTTCCTAACTCAATGTGTTAATAGCAACGCCTCACCCATCGATAGAACCCGTGTAGAACTGGTATTTGAACACGTCAAAGATGGGAAAATGGCAGAATGGAGAATCGTTAGAACCTGGATGAAAGACCCCAAAGAGGGGAAAGATGAACTAGGAATTTTAATCGGAGGCTGGGACGATAAATCAATTTCAAGTGTTTGGGATGACTACATCGAAAATATTCTCCCCTTGGGCATCTCTAACCTGTTTTTATTCGATGGCGAACAAGTCAAAGAATTAGCTGAATTAGAAACTCCTCCACCGACTGTTATCGAAGCGATTTCTAACTTACTCGGACTTGAACTTGCAACTCGTTTATCCACAGACTTAAATATTCTTGCCCAACGTAAAAAGAAAGAACTCGCCACAATAGAAGAACGGGAAAATATAGAAGAAATCGAACAACACCTTGCCCAACAAGAAGAAGAATATAAAAGACTCAAACAGAAAGAAGACGAACTTAAAGAAAAACTGAAATTAGCCGAGAAGCATCAGAAAAAAGCCTCCGAAAAGTTTACTTCAGAAGGCGGTAAAGTTGCCCAAGAACAGTCTCAGCTAGAAGATAAAATCAAAGAATTAGATGCAGCCAAAGAAGTCCAAAAAAAAGCCCTTCGAGAAATCGCGGCGAGTAGCCTCCCCTTAAAATTAATTTCTCCACTGTTAGAAGCTGCCGAAAATCAAGCTGAGAAGGAATTAAAACGTCAACAGTCTGTAGCAGCTAGAGATGTTTTGCAAGAACGAGATAACCGCTTACTAGAGTATATCAATAAACTCTCTATAGATTCTAATTCAGTCAATCAAATTGAATCCTTTCTCCAGAAGGAAAGTCAAGCTTTAGAACAAGAAATTGAGACTGGAGTTAAACCTTATTTAGAGATAGATACAGAAACAGTCAATCAACTCAAAAATCTCCGGACATCTCAATTTCAGACGCAAACACAACAAGCCCAAAACCATCTAGAACAACTGCAAAACTTGGAAGAAGAAATTCTTAAAATTCAAACTAAGTTAGAAGCCGCCCCACCCGAAGAAGTGTATGATAAATTGCAAGCCCAACTTAAACTCTCAGAAACTGAACTGGTGAAAGCCCAAGCCGCCTATGAAGAAGGACAACGCAATCTATATCAAATAAAAAGCGCGATCGCAAAAACAAAAAAAGAACTCGATACCTACAGTAATAATACCGTTAAATATAAGAATAATAAGCATATTGTTGACTCTATCGACAAAGTACAAGAAACCCTCAAACTCTTTAAAGAGAAACTGACCCTTAAAAAGCTGAATAAACTAGAAGTTGAAGTTGCAGAATGCTTCCGATATTTACTCCACAAATCCGATCTGGTTCATCGAGTAGTCATTGAGACAGATAATTTCAGACTTTCTCTTTACGACCTAGAAGGAAAACCCGTTGCGAAACATCGCCTTTCCGCAGGCGAAAAACAACTTCTCGCGATCGCATTTTTATGGGGTTTAGCTAGAGTTTCTGGGCGAAATCTCCCCGTCGCCATCGATACACCGTTAGGACGCCTAGACAACTCTCACCGCCATAACCTGATCGAACGTTATTTTCCCTCCGCGAGTCATCAGGTTATACTGCTGTCCACTGATAGCGAAATTGGGGAAGCTGAAGTCCAGAATCTGCGGGAACAAGATGCGATCGCCCATGAGTATTTACTTAGGTACGACTCCCAAGAAGGTCAAACCGTTGTAGAACCTGGGTACTTCTTCTCATAACTTCAGAAAGTTGTCCATCTGTTCAAGGACAATCGTGATCTTTCTTAATAGAAAAAATTCTTTATAAGCTCTATTTTAATAGAAATATTTCTCAAAAAGTTAATAAAACTTTATTTTAATAGCTGGAATGAGTCAATTTTTTGCTAAACTTTAGATAGATTGCATCTAATTTTATTTAGTAAAAAAATTAGGATAAAAATCGTTGATAGCGCGATCAAACAGAGAAGAAATGAATGACCCAACCCTAGCAAGCTTTAAAATTAGTCACGACTTGTGGCAGCGTTTTCGAGCTAGGTGTATAGAAGATGACACAACAACCTCCAAGGTTTTAAGCCAACTCATTGTTGATTATTTAGAAGAAATCGACAAACCAACTCAACAAAAATCATCTCAATCTTCCACTCAAAATATCGATCAACTGTTAACCGAAAAATTACGAGATTTAGTGGATAACTATCTCGTGCAAAATCTGGAACCTTATATTCTAAGAAAAGTTGAAAACAGACTCACGCCATTCATTCAAGAAACGGTAGACAAGCATTTAAGCTCAAACATAGGGGTAACTTCAGCCCCAATATCTTCTTCTGAAGATATTCAAGCCACTCCTTTACAAAAGCCAAAAACAACCACTCTCAAAACGGCTAGAGAACTGGGAGAAATTTTAGGTGTTTCTGCACCCTATATCACCACCTTAAATCGGATTGGAGAACTACAAGAAAGAGGCTGGGAAGATTCAGGAGAACGAAGGGGAAAAAGTGTTTTGTATAAACCCGTAGATTTAGCCAAGTAGTTGGGTTTCAGTAATTTTGTATTGTGCGCGATCGCAACTTTACAAAAGTAGTTGGGCTTTAGCCCTTCTATATTGATTGTGTGTTTTAGGCGCTTCAGCTTATGGTAGAGTAGCGCAACTACAAACAAAAGATTGATTGAAATCTTGGCTCAATTTAAGGCACAATATAAATAGAAGTAACAGATTACTCCGCTGTACAATAACGGAGCCTTCTTACGACAATTGCTCATGAGGGGAACCCCCAAGACGGCATTGTCGCGCTGCTGTTACCGTTGGTCAACTTTCTCACTCCTCAGTGTATGACAACCTACGACTGGATTATTATTGGTGCAGGAATTACAGGCGCGAGTCTTAGCTACGAACTGGCGAAAAAAGGGCTAAACGTTCTTCTTATTGAAGAAAATCCTAACTTAGACAATGCCACCCGTTACAGCTATGGTGGGTTAGCCTACTGGTCAGGAAGTACCCCAATAACTCGTCAACTCTGTGAAGACGGAAAACAACGTCATCATATTTTATCAGAGGAATTAGAAGCCGATACAGAGTTTCGAGAAGTTGACCTCATTTTAACCGTTTTCCCAAACCAAAATCCTGAAAAAATCGCCGCAGCTTACAGTAAATTCATCACGCCGCCTCGTTTACTCACGCCTGAAGAAGCCTGCGAAATTGAACCGCTTCTCAACCCCAACGCCATCTCCGCCGCCTTTACTGTACGTCATGGTCGTATTTCCCCAGAAAAGACCAATTCAGCCTATTTAGAAGCCTTTAAACGATTAGGTGGAAGATTAGAAATAGCCACCGTCACAGAACTCATTAAACAAGAAAATCGTATTGTGGGAGTGAAGACAAAAAATAACAGTTATTCAGCAGAAAATGTAGCTATTTGTGCAGGGGGTTTAAGTCGGAGTTTATTAACAGCAGCGGGAATTTCAATACGCCTCCATTTTACACATACAGAAGTCTTAGAAACACCACCCGTTGAGCTGAATTTAAGAACCGTTGTTATGTCTGCGGGGATGGAACGATTTCAACTTGAAGCCGACGCCGCCAAGCCCGAAATTGAGCCCTTATGGAATGAACCTGGACATGAATTTGTCCCTGTAATTATTGATGCGAGTGCGGTACAATTTCTTAATCAAAAAATGCGAATCGGTCAACCTTCTCGTGTTTTAAGCGATCCGAATGCTAGAATTAATCCAACTGAAAGTGAAGCTAAAATTCGGAATGCAATTGGGAAAATATTACCTGCTTTACAAGATTTACCCTGCAACTGGTATCATTGTTTAGTTGCCTTTACTTATGATAGTTTACCCTTAGTCGGTGAGGTTCCGGGTTTAACTGGACTGCATATTTTCTCAGGATTCAGTAGCCCGTTACTCTTTGTACCGCCCCTCGCCCAACGATTCGCCAACCATGTTACAGGACAAACCGACGAAATTGTTAAACAGTTATCGCCCCTACGTCCAAGCCTTTAATTATCGATCAAATCTTAGTGGAATCATACATACGTTTATTGAAATCAAATACAATGTTTACCCGGATGATTATCAGAGGATAGCCGCATTATCTTAAAAGCATAAAGAGATTAGAAATGATTCCAAAAGAGGTTTAAATCATGGTATCCACATCTCAAGCGATTCGTTATCGTGGTGCAGCTTATCAATTATCCGAACAAGCAAAACCAATTTCTAACACTGTGAACTGTACATATCGAGGCGTAACTTATCAAGCTGACCATCATGCTTCAACTCCCGATTATTCTCATCACTTAATCTATCGAGGCGTTCACTACTCTGACGTTTAAACTAACCCTTCGGCTACGCTCAGGGTTAAACTTTTTTTAAAAACTGTAACTCCTGATTGCGTTCAACTTTCAGGATATTTTTGTATTATTATCTATCTCCTCTGGACTCTTGATTGCATCGCAGAAGACCTATTCTTCTCCACCTCACAGATATAGCCAAAATCCTTAACTGAAGGGTATTATAGCAACGAGCGCTCGTGTGTTGACAGATCTAAGTGACGAATAATCGCGAAAACTATAGATGTAACAGTGTTTTT
>JBCBCI010000104.1:0-21224 GCA_038530755.1 Cyanobacteria bacterium J06592_8
CTGAATAGAATTCCGGGTGCATTCACGCACAATATATCTAAGTGAGTTGATAAGTGCCACTGCTGTGACATCAATCGCAAATATTTGACATTGAGCCCTTTAAAGCGAAGAAAGCGCCCTCAAAAGAGAACGCCTTGATCTTGAAAATTAAACGAATGAATCGGAGCGGCGGGATTTGAACCCACGACCCCTACTACCCCAAAGTAGTGCGCTACCAAGCTGCGCTACGCCCCGACATATCTAATTAGTATAGCATGATAAACGCGAATTAGTAAATATTTATCGTTTTAGTTGTTTGAATGATCGCAGGGACAACTTCAGATGGCCAGCTTCCTTCGCTTCGCCGTCCTGTATTGAGGATCAACTGTAAGTTATAGGCATGGGGGAAACCTTCTACCTGCATCCACAACAATTCGCTTTCAGCTTCACAGGTAATTTTTTCTTCATCCATCAACTCGTTTGCCATCTGCTCCATTGTGCTACTAAGCTGGGTGAGTAAGCGACAAAAATCATTGAACTCTGCTGCTGTTAACTCAAAAGCCCAGTTGTCTCCACCGACTAATCCTTGATATTCTGTGGCTGTGGGGTTCCAGCCTAGACGCCAACCTGTCCCTGTTTTGAGAATCTGATTCACGAACTTTTACCCTAGCATTGTCGCTATTAAATTTTTATAGAGTTCAACTGTAACTCTGAATAATAACCGAATAATCGCATCATCTCTAGGTACGGCTAGAACTCAGGTTTACTGATGAACTCTTCACACTCTGCTTTGATCAAACCAACCCGCCGCTGATTTTCGCACACCCATTGAGCGTGCTGTCTGGTGTAATTACTGATTCCTGCACCTTGAGTTGTATGGTAAGCGCGATCAAGTGGAAATTTACAACCGTTGATGCCAGAGTTAAACTGAAACATCTTTATCCGGACTTTGAGCAGGAGGAATCCGTTGAATCTAAAGCACCAAATTAGCTGAAACAGTCCAGTAGGTTCCATTACAACTCCATCGGGCAATAGATCCCAAAGTCGAGCAAAGCCATCTTTGGTGAAATCAAGCCTTACAAACTCCTTTTTGTGCAACTGATAGTAACGCTGCATATTTAAAGGAAAATAATCCAATGCAGCGGCTACGGCATGGCTTTCACCGATGTCTAATCCAATAATTCTCATTTGTTTAATGTCGCGGTTTTATGATTATTGCGCTTATGAATTGATTGAAGGCACTCAGCAATTGCGGCGCCTAATTCTGTTTAAAATTGCAATAACTCAGCGTCTCCAGGTTGTGGAACGGGTGGTAATGAGGGTTGCTGATTTCTGGGTGCTTGAGTTCTATCCTCTGATGAACTTGAGGATGAACCGGAGGCACTTTCTGCGGCGTTGGGATTAAAGGAATTCACGAGGGTATCGACTAACTCCTGTCGTTGGCGACGATTAAATGCTCTCACCATTTCGCGATCGCCATCAAGGGGATTTTGATTTAAGGAACTGGCTCCTGGATATTGAGACTCTAGCATAACTTCATTGATCCCTAAATAGTCTGCTAGTGTCAGTTTCCAGTCAAATCGAGAGAGCGGCGATCGCCCTTTAACGTAAACATGATAGCGAACGAATCGTCCAACTAAGGTATCTTCTGAGGCGATTTCTCCCGTATCCTGAGAAATATACTCATTTTCTTTAGGTAGATCGGGCATTTGCTGATACACCTGTTGCCAAACATCTCGAATTCTAACAATACGAGTTTGGGGCTGTTGAGCAACTGCAACCGTTGAGGTTAACTGAGTCAGTCTAGCTAGTCCTTGTAATTGAGTTGATTCTAATCCACTGCTGAAGACTGTTAGAGTAGTGACACCTAACATTAAGACGAAGAAACGATACTGTCGCTGAGAAAATTGAATCATTGCTAACATCAATTTATGTGAGGACTAGCTAAATTGTAAATAACAGACTTAGCGATCTACAATAATCTCAGGTTGAGTCAGTTCATCTGACATCTCTATAATTGCTCGCAGTACAGGCTTCATCAAGTTATCATCTACACTGTCAAAATCTTCATAACGACAGCGTTTGGCTCGGTTCGCGACTTGTACTGTGATACGATAACGGTTAGAAGCCGCACTCATTAAATCAGCAGCCCGACAAGTAATTTCTATAGAATCGATAGTGGAACGCTTTTGCATAAAGTTGCTTTACTCTAGGTTAATCTTCACACTACCCTATCTTAACGAACAATTTGGTAATCTGATTTTGTGAGATTGATCGTTTTTCCTCAAGGCTGATCTCTATGAAATTCTTGACAGTTCTTGTCATTGCTCAAGGGTCTCACTGGTCAGTATTAATTTTTTGTAATAAACTATTAATTAAATCAATGTGTATATATACCTTTGCTGAAGTTGCTCCGTTAACCCGAATTTAAGTTTATCTATGCAGGCATCAGTAGCTTGGAGTTCTCAATCCTCTACCGTTAACTTACCCTCTCTCTCACATCATTCCCTTAAGGTTGTTGCTCTGGGCGACAGTTTGGTTTATGGGTTTGGCGATCCTGAAGGAGGAGGTTGGGTTGAACGACTACGGCGACAATGGATGTCACCAGAGAGTCCGGGTCATGTTGTTTATAATTTGGGTGTTCGAGGAAATCGAGCGGTTCAGGTTCGCGATCGCTTGGAACATGAATTTCGTCATCGTGGTGAGTTGAGAAATCGGGTTCCCGATCTTATTATACTATCGGTCGGTGTTAATGATAGCGCCAGAATCCAATCTCCTCAAGGGCGAAGTTATACAGATTTTGAACAGTTCCAAATGGGAATCAACAGTTTACTGGACACTGCCCAAAATCTCTGCCCGGTGTTATTTGTGGGAATGGTTCCGGTTGATGAGACGAAAATGCCATTTCAAGGCTGTTTATATTACGATCTCCAAAGTCAATGTCGTTATAAAGAAGCAACTCGTTTAGCCTGTTTAGAACGGAATATTCCCTATCTTGATATCTTTCAACATTGGTTAGAGCGAGGTCAGATGGCGTGGAAATCTTGTTTGAGTGCGGATGGTTTGCATCCAAACACAATAGGCTATAAAACACTGCTTCGAGATGTTCTAAATTGGGAACCGATTATTCAGATCAGTCGAACTTCCTCTTCTCCAAAAATGCTCTAGATTAGAAATTTAGAAGGTCAAGCTCTAACTAGCTTTGAAGACATCCAGGCGGTGGATAATATTGCATCGGTACTGATTCAGTGGTCGATGTAGAAGATTGGCTTTATCTATTTGTCTCTTGGTTTTTTTCTTCTGAGGCTAAACCGGGTTGAGCAAATAGCACACTCAGAAGCATCGTTAGGGCAAGAATGGAGTGAATATGAATCATGTTTCTTGACTCCTGATTGTAAATGATTTTTTCTTGATCTTCTTTGAGTAGATAACATTCTTTCCGAGAGCAACATCTCCCATTCAGGTGATTTTGTGAAAATCTGTTCAGGATTCATTAGAGGGGGGAATCATACTTAGAATGCTAATTTTCATCAATTGACTCTGAACCGGATGATGAGGTGCGCTGATAGAAACGGCAATCTTGACAAGGACCATCAGGATTAACTGCACACCGGATATACGATGAACGTGCATTATACTCGCAAGAAATATCACCAATGAGATAGCCCACTCCTTCTACATATTGAGCATCTGGAGGTAAGTTTGCTCTGCGCCAGGGATTAACAGCCAAATCAGCAGCAGCAGTAGTTCCAACTGTTGAAAACGGAACAATAGTACGGGCTTCGATGTGTCGTCTAAACCACCAATAGATGAATGCTGGACTAATTCCAATTAGAATAATTAATAGGGAGATAAACACAATAAATCTGATTAAAAATGGTTAGGTTTTAAAAATAATTTAGAAAAAAACTAGAAAAATCTAGAAGGAAGCAGTTGAATGTTGAAGGCTTAAAAAGTAACCGACAAGATAAAGAGAACCACATAAAACAACTAAATTTGAGGAGGCAGAGGAAGAGAATACAGCCTCTAAACCTGTAATCAAATTTGGATAGGCTTGAGAAACCGCTAAATCTGGACAAATCTGACGACTCAAAGTTACTAATTGTTCGGGTTCAGCACTACTATGGTCGGGAACGGGAACGATATACAATTGATCTCCAGAACGCAATAATACTTTAAAGATATCTGCATGATCTTTTGTTGATAGCATTCCCATCACCCAAGTTGTAGGTTTTGAATCAGTAGAGGATGAGTCATGTCTGTGAGTATTGTCCCAATCTTGAATGGCTACATTATCTATATATTGACGTAAAACTTGAGCGGCTGCGGGATTGTGTGCGCCATCAACTAATAACGGATGATTTCGCCAATTTGTCCATTGTAATCGTCCAAGCCAGCGCGTTTTTGCCATTCCTTGCTGAATCGCTGGTGCTGAAATCTGCCACCCTTGATGTTCTAATATCTTTATTGTAGCGATCGCCATTGCTGAATTGAGGAGTTGAACTTCTCCGAGTAAGGGTAAAGGATATTCAATCTCTTCTTCTTCAATATCTTTATAAATGGCAGTTGCTAACCCGGATGGTGTCTTCTGTGTTGTTGGAGTTGCTGCTTTTACCCAAACTGTGGGACAGTTTAACTCGTTAATCCGCTGTTCGACAACGGCTTTAGCCTCTGGGGGTAGATTTCCAATGACGGCGGGACAGTTAGCTTTGAGAACTCCGGCTTTTTCCCTGGCAATATCTGCAACGGTTGGCCCCAAACGTTGCCAATGTTCTCGACTAATAGAAACGATAACACTGACTAAAGGGCGATCGCAAACATTGGTGGCATCCAGTCGCCCTCCTAACCCCACTTCCATCACGGCAATGTCAACTTGTTGTTGGGCAAAATACAGCCAAGCGGCGGCTGTAATCACTTCAAACTGTGTTGGAGAGGGAATATCTGGATTTATTGCTGCAACGACATCTAAAAGAACCTGTTCCAAGTCCGTTGTCGAGATTGGCTGTTCATTGATACAAATTCGTTCAGTCCAGTCTATTAAATGCGGAGAAATGTAGCGTCCGACTCGATAGCCTGCTGCGGTTAAAATCGAGGAAAGGTAGGCACAAACTGATCCTTTGCCATTTGTCCCGGCAACGTGAATAATCGGAACTTTGTGTTCAGGATGACCCAAATCAGCCAGTAGGGTTTGAATTCGTTCTAAGCCCAGGTGAACGCCAAAACGTTGAAAGCGTTGTAAGATTAGATCTATAGTCACAAATCTCTGTTGATTTTAACTTTAGATTTTACCAAAAAAAACGCGCTTAAACAAAAGTTGGGTAGGCGATTCAACAACTGCTACGTCTAACGACAGGTTACGCGAACCCAGGCTCGCTTGAGTCGTGGGACTTCTCACCGCCGCAGCTAAATTCTAAAATTGGGGAGAGAAGGTGTTAAAATTATTCACCTTGAACTATGATTACACAATTCACAACCTATTCTCCTCGCTTTTATTGGTTATGGCTTTAGACTTTATTTTGCGTTTTGCTACTCCTGATGATGTTCCGACTATTTTTGAGTTAATTCAGGCTCTGGCGGAGTATGAAAAGTTATCTCATCAGGTGAGTGGGACTGTTGAGGAATTAAGAGAGCATTTATTTGGAAAACATCCCTATGCTGAGGTGATTCTTGCTGAGGTTGAAGAAAAGGTCGTTGGTTTTGCGCTATTTTTTCATAACTATTCGACTTTTTTAACGCGACCTGGAATCTATTTAGAGGATTTGTTTGTTTTACCGGAATATCGTAGCCAGGGAATCGGTAAAGGGTTAATTACTTTTGTGGCTCGTTTGGCTGTATTAAGAGGTTGTGGTCGCTTAGAATGGAGTGTATTAGATTGGAATCAACCTGCGATTGATTTTTATAAACATATTGGCGCTTCTGTTCTCGAAGAATGGCGAATTTGTCGGGTGACAGGTGAAGCTTTGACTGAACTCAGTCAAATTGAAAAGAATGGTTTGTAAGTCGGTGGGTTGAAATCCCCTCTTTGAAACTGGGTGTGTCTGTGACGCACCTGAGTTTTGAAGACATTTATGACTCTATTCTGCTAAAATTAGAGATTATTGTATATTTTGAGTCTGGATTTCTTGTTTTAATTTCTATGTTAACAATTTCTACCGATCAAAAGCCTCTATTAGGGTTATCTTTAAAAGAATTAACGGCTTGGGTTCAACAACAAGGACAACCTACCTATCGCGGTAAGCAGCTTTATCAATGGATTTATCAAAAGGGAAGTAAATCCCTCGCAGAAATTACGGTGTTTCCGAAACAATGGCGAGAAACGGTTGCAGATGTTGCGATTGGTCGTTCAAGTATTCATTATCGTTCTGTTGCGTCGGATAAAACGGTTAAGTATCTCTTAAAGTTAGCCGATAATCAGATTATTGAAACTGTTGGAATTCCTACAGAGAAACGGCTGACAGTTTGTGTTTCTTCTCAAGTGGGTTGTCCGATGGCTTGTGATTTTTGTGCAACGGGGAAAGGCGGATTTGTTCGGAATTTAGAGACTCACGAAATTATTGACCAAGTTTTGACGGTTCAAGAAGATTTTGGGCGACGAGTGAGTCATATTGTTTTTATGGGAATGGGAGAACCGCTTCTGAATACAAAAAATGTCGTCAAAGCAATCAAGTCTCTCAATCAAGATGTGGGAATTGGACAGAGAATGATGACCGTTTCAACTGTTGGAATTCCTCAACAGATTCGTCAATTTGCTGACTATCAACTTCAGGTTACTCTTGCCGTAAGTTTACACGCTTCTAACCAAAGTTTACGGCAAAAATTGATTCCCAGTGCTGAACATTATTCCCTCAACAAACTTTTGGCTGAATGTCGAGAATATGTCAAGATCACGGGAAGACGAGTCAGCTTTGAATATATTTTATTGGCGGGTTTGAATGACTTAGCAGAACACGCGACTGAACTGGCGACTCATCTTCGAGGTTTTCAAAGTCATGTTAACTTAATTCCTTATAATCCCATTTCAGAAGTCGATTATCAGCGTCCGAGTCTAGAGCGAGTTAAGCAATTTATGAATATATTGAAAGAACGCAAAATCGCAGTGAGTGTACGTTATTCTCGCGGTTTAGAAGCGGATGCGGCTTGCGGACAGTTGCGTGCATCTCAAGCCAGTTCTTCTCAGAATTAAATTCTCAATTAAATTTTTAAAATTAGCAAATCTTGATAGGAGGAGTTGATTCTCCTCCTTTTTATTAAATGAATTTCTAAAGCACTATTTATTTAACCGGAAAAAGCAAAGATTTTACGGGCTGTAAACTCCCAGCATACAAGCCTGGTGCTTGTGCTTCGATCACGTTTCCCGTATGCGGACAAGTTACCATCAGATAGTCACAGACTTCACATTCGGTTTGAATGCGATCGCTATAACACCAACGGTCTGCTAATGCACCACAATTTGCACAGTGAACTACTTGTTTTGTTGCCGTTGTAACAGATTTTTGTTTTGTCGTCATTTTAAACACCGATTGTGTAATTGAGTAGAGGTCTTAAAGTGGGGTTCAATTTTCCGAATTCAGGCTGCGGGGACATAACTTACCTTAACTCCTGATCGCCCCATGAGCACAGAAGTTGCAAACAAAAGGAAAAATCTTATTTGACATCTCCTCCCATCTTTTTATCTCGGATATTCCCTGCGAATCATGCTTTCGGCATATTTTATTGATCCCCTCCAATAAATTCTATCGATTTTACTAATTTATAGAAGATATTATCATAATTTAATACCCAATGTCGCAATTTTTTGAGTAAAGATAGTTAAAGACCAATCTTTAGAAATTATTAAAAAAAGTTTAATAAGTTATTTCAAAGGCTTTAATAAGCTTAACTTAATCCGAGCCAACGGTTTGAAGTTTCAACAGATGCGATTAAACCGTCAAGTTCATGCTGCATTTGAGTTTGAACTCGTTCATAACAATGATCGACGTAATCGCGATCTAGAGCGGCTTGACGACCATAACGTTCAAAATGAATCGGCGCACAAACTTGAGTATGAATTTGAGCAGGTAAGGGAAAATTCGGTAACGGCCCAACACTAATCCCCCAAGGAAGACCCAGGTAGATCGGAAAAACCTCTGGGTCGATATCCAAGAGCCAGGGCATTCCCCACTGATGTAATTGTTGTACGAGTTGATAAAAATCTCCTAAGACAAATAGAGTATCATGCGCCCCCCAAGAAATTACCGGAATGATCGGAACTTCTTCTCGTAACGCCAACTTAATGAAGCCTTTTCGCCCCGCAAAATAAATTTGATTTCGCATCGAGTGAGGGCGAAAAACATCCTCTGCACCGCCAGGATAAACCGCTACGCTTGCATTTCGTTTAAAAGCAGCGATCGCCATTTTCGGATGAGCGATGACGGCACCGCATTGAGCCGCCTGACGTGCCACTGAGGGAGCGGCTTTCCAGACATTGGGGTGCATTAACCCATATAACAAACGTTCAGTCCCAAAACGCCGAAACCAGTCATACAAGCACATGTGCATATCCGGTGCAGGTAAGCCCCCATTGTGAGAACCAACGATCAGAAATTTCCCCTCAGAAGGGATGTGGTGCCAACCCGCAGTTTGAACTCGGAAATAGTAGCGATAAAACCATTCCCAAAGCAGCATTATACTGTTAATATAATCAGGATTACGTTCATCTAAAGACCAACCATCGTAGCGAGAACGAGAACTAGGCGGACGAAACTGGGCAGAATCTGGCACTGGAGTTAAGAATTGTAAAATGACTTCATTCTAAGATAATCTAGTTTTTCAGAAACTGGCAATAAATCCTGTTTTTTATTTGAGAAAAGTTGCAGCGATCGATACCATAGGGGCAATGAATCAAAAAAATGGCGCTCAAAAGCGTTGAATATTAAGCGATCAATCAACTACAATTTTACACAAATGAAGAGAGATAACGTTCAGAAATTATAACAGATGGAATCAATAGAACTTTTTGCAGGTGCAGGAGGCTTGGCATTAGGAATCGCTCAAGCTGGATTTCAGCATAAATTTTTATTAGAGAAAGATAGAAAAGCGTGTCAGACCTTAAAGCTTAATCAAAATTTTTTGTTTAAGGATACTTTGGAAAAGCAAATTATTCAGTCGGACATCTCAACATTTAGCTTTGATCGGGTCAAAAATAATATTAGTCTGTTAGCAGGAGGGCCTCCCTGTCAACCCTTTTCTCGTGGCGGTCTTCATCGCAGCTATTTAGATCGGCGAGATCTCTTTCCTCAGCTACTTCGAGCCGTGCGCTCGTTACAGCCTAAAATTGTGCTGATCGAAAATGTGAAAGGTCTACTTCGTAAATCTTTTACAGAGTATTTTGAGTATATTATTTTGCAACTGACCTACCCTAAAATTGTAATCAAATCAGATGAAACCTGGATAGAACATCTCTATCGCCTAGAACAATATCATACAAAAGGCAAGGTTAAAGGTCTACATTATCATGTAGTTTTTCGTTTGCTGAATGCGGCTGACTACGGTATTCCTCAGAAAAGAGAGCGAGTTTTTATTGTGGGTATACGCTCAGATCTTAACCTGGAATGGTCTTTTCCTCATCCGAGTCATTCACAAGATGGTTTACTGTGGGAACAGTGGATAACAAAACAATATTGGGAGCAACATAAAATTCCCTGTCCTCAATGTCCTGAGCAATTAATTCCTAGAATTAAACGATTAGAATCTAGACTTTTTCCTCCTGAACATCAACGATGGTTAACAGTGAGAGATACAATTCACGACTTACCTGAACCGAAAGAAGAAGATAATCAAAGTATTCCGAATCATACTTTACATAACGGTGCTAAAATTTATCCAGGTCATACGGGTAGTCCTCTTGATGAACCGGCAAAAACCATTAAAGCCGGAGTTCATGGTGTTCCGGGTGGGGAAAATATGATGCAATTTGCAGATGGTAAAGTTCGTTATTTTACTATTCGTGAAGCGGCTCGACTACAAACTTTTCCTGATCACTATCAATTTGAAGGATCTTGGACAAAAATTCTTCATCAACTTGGAAATGCTGTTCCTGTTCTGTTAGCTGAAAAAATTGCCGATCATCTTCAGATGTCTCTCCGTTCAATTGAGTCACAACATGATTGATATTTTTAGAGTCCCTCCAAATCTAAGCACAGAATTATTAAACTTTTCAGAACGCCAAAATTGCTATGAATTGAGAGAACTTGAAGGTTTGAAGATTGAACTGAGAGAACAGGTTGGCGTCTATATCCTTTACTATCAAGGTGCTTATCCGCTTTACACTTGTATTAGCCAAGCTAACTCTAATTTTTGCTGTTTACCTCTTTATGTGGGTAAAGCGGTAGCCGGAGGACGCCGGATGGGTAAAACTGTGGGAAAAGTCCCGAATATTTATAGCCGTTTGAGAGAACATTGCAAATCAATAGAACAAGGAGAAGGAATTGAAGTGAGTGAATTTAAGTTCAAAGTTGTTGCAATGGAAATTGATCTAGTCTCTTGGGGTGAAGGGGTAATGATTCGACATTTTCAACCGATTTGGAATCAAGTTATTGATGGATTTGGAAATCACGATCCCGGTCGAGGACGATATCAACAAAAACGTTCGGTTTGGGATACAATTCATCCAGGGCGTACTTGGGCGGACAGACTGGTTGATTTGGATTCATTCGAGGATCAGATGATTTCAACTCAAGTCGAAAAACTTTGTCGAGAAAATGCTCGCAGACTAGGATGTATGTAAGCAGATAAATCAAAGGTAGTTGTTACATTATCGATCTCATGACAAATACTAATTTAGAAGATCGGGTCATCGTTGATATTCTCAAAAATGCTCAGGTAATTGCGGTTGTGGGTCATTCGGATAAGCCTTCTCGAACCAGTTATCAAATCGCCCAGTTTTTACGCAATGTGGGTTATCAAGTTTATCCAGTGAACCCAATGCTGAGTGAAATTGAGGGTCAACCTTGTTATCCAAATTTAAAAGAAATACCTGTTAAAATTGATGTGATCAATGTATTTCGCCGTTCGGAGTTTTTGTCTGAAATTGTCTCAGAAGCCATAGCAGTTCAAGCCAAAACCGTTTGGGGACAGTTAGGCGTGATCGATGAAACTCTCAGCGAAGTTGCAGAAAATGCGGGTTTCAATCTGATTATGGATCGCTGTATTAAAATTGAATATAATCGCCTCAACCTACAGAATCAAACCTCTTAAACGGATTGAGGTTCAGAGTACAAAGAATAGGTATCTCGTCCCTGTTGTTTGGCTTGAGATAAGGCTCTAGTAGCTGAACTAATTAAAGCTTCAGCCGGACAAGATTCCGAACTGGGCGTCACTGTAGAAACCCCTAAACTTAAGGTCACAAATTCACTGACATTAGACTGACTATGAGGAATTTTCAAGTCCTGAATTAAGGAACAGATGGTTTCAGCAACTTGGGAAGCATCTGAGGAGTTCGTCTGGGGAAGAACGACTGCAAATTCTTCTCCGCCATAACGAGCAACTAAATCCGCTGGAGTACGAGTTGTTTGTATAAGGGCTTGAGCAATGGCTTTTAAACAGTCATTTCCAGCTTCGTAGCCATAGACATCATTATAATGTTTGAAGTAGTCAATATCGCAGAGAATGAAGGATAAAGGAGTCTGTTCTCTTCCGAGTTTTCCCCATTGTTGACTGATATATTCTTCAAAGCGGCGACGATTGGCAATTTGAGTTAAATCATCAATTGTTGTAATTCGTTGTAACTCTTGAGTGGCGCGTTGAACAACGGCTTTTGCTTGTTTGCGATCGGTGATATCATTGGGAATAGATAGGAGATAATCTTGTCCATCATATTCAAAGATTTCCGCCGATAATAATACGGTTCTAATATTTCCAAGTTTGGTTCGATAGTTAAATTCTTGATTGCGAATTGTGCCTTCAGATTGCAGTTGTTGGATGACTCGTTTGCGTTCGTCTCGGTTCACCCAAAAGTCTAATTCATCGGCGGTTTTTCCGATAACTTCATCAAAACTATATCCGGTTAGCCGACAAAAGCTTTCATTGACTTCAATATATCGACCTTCTGTAACGGTACTAATCGTTAAGGGATGGGGACTACAGCGAAAGGCTTTAGAAAACTTTTCTTCTGATAATCTTAAGGCAGATTCTGCCAGTTTTCGAGAGCGAATTTCTTCTTGGAGCAGTAGATTTTGTTCTTCTAAAAGGTTGTTTTGTCGTTCGAGTTGTTTGGTTAAACTGCGTAATTTCAGGTGAACATTAACGCGAGCGATCGCTTCTTCATGTTGCAGTGGCTTCGTAATATAATCAACGGCCCCTAATGTAAACCCTTTCAGTTTATCAACTGGATCGGTTAGAGCGGTCATAAAAATCACGGGAATGTCTTTTGTTGAATCTAAAGCTTTTAGACGCCGACAGGTTTCAAACCCATCAACTCCCGGCATCATTACATCTAATAGAATCAAATCGGGCTTGACTTTCTCAAGTTTATGAAGACAGCTTTCACCATCTTTCGCAATTAAAACTTTAAAGCCGAAATCTTTTAAAAAATCGGATAAAACCTTAATATTTGTTGGATTATCATCAACAATTAAGATCAGTTCTTGTTTGCGATTTTCAATCATTATATTCTCCTGTTTAGTTGAGATGTGCTGATTGGACAAAATCGATAATTCCTTCTTCATCAAACTCTTGAGCCAGTTCTAGAAGTTTGAGAGAAAAGTTGACATAACTCTCATCTAGGGATTTTAATCGTTCTGCTTCTTGTTCAATGGTTTCAAAATCTCCAATTTCTAGTGCTTCTCGAATAGTCATCAACTCAGACACTGGAGGTTGTAAAATCTCTGTATTTTGATGAGAGGATGCTGAATAGTTCTGATTGAGCTGTACTTCATTTTCTTCATAAATCCAGGTAATTTTCAGCAAAGCTTGTAACGTTTCGAGCAAATCTTCCAGTTGTAACGGTTTAGGTACAAAAGCATCACAACCCGACTCTTGACTTTTTTGCCGATCTAAACTGAAAACACTGGCAGAAGTGGCAACAATTTTTGTCTGTTTAAACTCTGGAATTTGTCGAAGTTGTCGAGTCATTTCAAAGCCATCAACTTGGGGCATAACTAAGTCGGTAATCACAATATCAGGTCGGTGAAGAAGTGCTTTTTGAATTCCTTCCTCGCCGTGTGTTGCTTCTATGACTTGAAAGCCAAGGGGTTCTAACATATTGAATAAAATTGAGCGATTATCCCAGCGATCGTCAACGACTAAAATTTTATATCTTTTACCTTCATACCCTCTAACCATAGCAGATATTCTTAAAGTCGTATCGACCCATCCGGAAATTTCATGTAAATCTAAATCAACCCAAAATTTACTCCCTTTTTTAATTACACTTTCGACATTTAAAGATCCTCCCATCAAAGTGACAATTCTCTGGGTAATTGCGAGTCCGAGTCCACTGCCTTCAGCCTTTCGGAAACGATCGCCCACCTGTTCAAAGGGAATAAAAATCTTCTCAATTTGTTCCGGAGAAATGCCAATTCCGGTATCTTCGACTAAAAATCGAATTCTATGGGTTGCACATTGAGGCGGAGTAAAGCATTGATCGCGTGTTTCAACTTCACAAACTTTCGCCACACCATTTTCTAGGAGTTCAACGCTAAACTTAACACCACCTGTATCGGTAAATTTAATCGCATTGCTAATCAAATTAATTAAAACTTGACGTAATCTTTTTTCATCCGTATGAAGGTTTTTGGGGAGATGTTGACTGGTTTGATAGGTGAATGAAATGTTTTTTTGTTCGGCGCGGACTCGACAAATTTCTGAGACACTTGATAAAAAGGTTAAAAAGTTAAAATCTGTGGGCTGAAGTTCCAGTTTTTGAGCTTCAATTTTGGAGAGATCGAGAATATCATTAATTAACATTAACAGGTGAGAACCACTTTGTTGAATGACACTCAATCCTTTTCGCTGTTGAGGCGTGATGATTTTATCCCGTTTTAAAATTTGAGCGTATCCTAAAATCCCATTTAAAGGTGTTCTCAGTTCATGGCTCATATTAGCAAGAAATTCACTTTTAGCACGACTCGCACTATCGGCGGCGACTTTAGCCCGTTTGAGTTCTTCTTCCGCCAGTTGACGTTCTGTAATATCTCGAACAAACGCTGTATAGATTCGTTTATTTCCCAATTGTAACTTAGAAATTGAAGCTTCTATGGGGAATTCTTCACCATTTCGACGCCGCCCAAATACCGTGCTTCGTTCGCTCATTTTGCGAGCCGATAATGGGGTTTGAGTGAAATTTTGAATATGGTGATGATGAACCGGAACAAAGCGTGAAGGGAGTAAAATATCGAGAGGTTGACCTAAAACTTCAGCTTGAGAATAACCAAAAATCTTTTCAGCCCCTTGATTAAATAAAGTAATTTTTTGGGTTTCATCAATGGAAATAATCGCTTCATCAGCATTATCTAAAATTCCAGCAAATCGAGCTTCTGAGTCTCGTAAAGCTCGTTCAGCTTCATATTTAGCTTGAGCGATCGCAATTAATGCTCCCACTCGTTTAACCAGGTTAATATCTTCTTGACTCCAAACTCTGGGCGATCGCATACTATCTAACCCAATAAACCCGACATCTTGATTCACATCTGGCCCTGTTAATTGCATCGGAACGATTAATAAAGATTGAGTTGCTAGATGTTTAAATTCTGAATTTTCTACTACGTTTGTATCGGATAAATTCGCCATGCTTGACATTTGAAAGGGTTTTCCTTTGAGAATAGTTTCGACAAACCAAGGAAAAACTTCAATCGGAACGTCTTGATAATCTTTAATAAAAGAGGGAATATCTGCACCACACCATTCGTGAGTTTGATTGAGTTTGGTATGATTGTCGGTGTAGCAAAAAACATAAACGCGATCGCATCCCAAAAATTCCCCTGTTGCTTGTAAAACTAAATAAATCGCTAAATCGGCATCTTGATTCAAAAACTGCTCGGAAATTCTGCTAAGTAAATTATCTTTTTGAGCGCGATATTCTAGAGCTTCTTCCGCTCGTTTGCGATCGCTAATATCGGCATGAGAGCCAGCAAACCGAATCGCATTTCCTTGGTCATCAAATAGGGCTTGTCCCCGTGATAAAATCCATTTATACTGACCATTTTTGCAGCGCATTCTAAACTCAACGGTAAAGTAAGTTGTTTGATGGCGAGTATGGTCTTCAATGGCAGCTAAAGTGAGTGGTAAATCATCTGGATGCACCCGATCTGACCATTCATCTAAGGTATTACCAATCTCATCTTCTTCATAGCCTAACATCTCTTTCCAACGAGTTGAATAAAAGGTTTCATCGGTTTTTAAATTCCAGTCCCAAATCCCATCATTACTCCCTCGTAGGGCAAGTTGCCATCGTTCTTCGCTTTTTCTCAGTTGTTCTTCTTCTCGTTTGAGGAGACGATTTTTTTCTTCGAGTTCCCAAGTTCGTTCAGCCACTTTTTGTTCAAGACAGGCATTGAGTTGTTCTAATTCTTGATTAATTTTATGGAGGGCGGCATTTTGTTCGGAGAGTTGTTTATCCCGTTGATAACTTTTTAAAGCCCCAGTTACCGTTAAACAAAGATCAGTTTCACTCCAAGGTTTGGCAATATAACGATAGAGATTCGCTGAATTAACTGCATTTCCAATCGCCTCTGCACTGGCTTGTCCTGTGAGGAGAACTTTCCGCGTTTTATGAGAGCGTTCGTGAATGTATCTCAGGAGTTCATCTCCCATCATTGAAGGCATAATTAAATCTGAGATAATCAGAGGAATTTCAACCTGTTCCTGTTTGAGTTCTTCGACAATTTCTAGGGCTTCTTCTCCACTTTCTGCTAATTCTAGAGTATATTTTTCGCCTAAATAGGGGAGTAGCTGATCTCGTAAACTAATCAGCACCACTCGCTCATCATCCACACAAATAATAGTAGGTTTTCTCATTGCTTTTCTGTCTCAATATAAAACAGCCGGGGTTTGTCGTTGGGCTTCAGCACTATTAGATTCTTACTCAATTTGAGGTTTTGCCACTCTCACCGATAATTTAGTGATTGCTATAGTTTCAATTACAGAGAATTTTTTTAGTAATTTTTACTTATTTTTTAACTGAATTCATACTTAAACAGACTCCCCTGAGCGAGTCTAAAAACCGAATATTTTTCCATGATAAATAGAGAGTAAATCAAAATTAAAACTTAATCTGTTCAGATTGAACGAATCTCTATTATTTAGAATTCAGGGGTTGGGTTTTCTCATATTATTTCTCTTTAATCATGCAACTTTTTTTCATCTCTTCCTGACTGAATTCGCGAGCGTTCTTCTTGTAATATATGGACTGGCTCCGTGAGACGGTGAAGCACTACGTTGAGAGAAGTTTGTGCATGAAGCGCACGCCTGTGGGGAAATACCTCCCCTTAAGAGTACACAGGCGTTGCCAATCTTCAAGAATTAGAACGAAACAGCCTTACCCCTTCTAAAGGGAAGATGGGGGAAGCTGCAAGCGGAGGGATAAAAGAAAGTTGCATGATTCAAGAGAAACCGTCTTAGGCGAAATCTCGCAACATTTTTTTAATTTCTATGTTATGTAGTTCTTCTTGACCAATTAAAGTGCGAGCATATTCTTCGATATAAATACTGGCATTTTCTACCACAGATAGCAAATCTTTGTAGAGTCCGAGAGCTTTTTTCTCATGGTTAAGGCTTTCCTCTAAAATATCTTTAACAGTGTGTTTATAGGTTTCCTCAATAGGCGCAATTTTTTGGCTGGGATGTCCTTCTAAACCTGTCAGAATTTCTCCGGCTTGTTGAGCATGAGTCAGAGACTCTGTTGCTTGAGCCTGAAAAAATTGCACAATAGACAAACGATTTGGCCCTGTGACCATCAGAGAATAATGGGTGTAGCGGACAACTCCTGCGAGTTCAAACTCCATGATGGTATTGAGCAGGTTGATTGTTTGTTCGGTGTCGAGTTCTCTCATCAGTGGTGATTTAGTGTTAGTGGACTGCAAGTTATTGCAAAACTTTTTCAATCATAGGCTGAATTTTCCCTCGCTAGCAGTTATCTATGATACGAGTAGAAGACATTAGCAGTTCAATTCAACCTATTCGAGATTTCTATCATACTTTTAGAATATTGATTCA
Source organism: Cyanobacteria bacterium J06592_8 (assembly GCA_038530755.1). Lineage (GTDB taxonomy): Bacteria > Cyanobacteriota > Cyanobacteriia > Cyanobacteriales > Microcoleaceae > Capilliphycus. The sequence goes on from JBCBCI010000104.1 coordinate 17,170, forward strand.
AAATATCATAATATCTTAATAGCATCTTCAATCATTATAATTTTCTCCATATTTTGGATGAACTAAATGCTCAGAAACGAACTTTATTTGATCCTCATCTTCACTCCAGTTTCAGGAGTAAAAGTAATGCCACGACGCACAGGTTTAATGGGGTGATTTTCGACTAAAGCGAGCTTGGTTTGAGTTAATACTGTTGCTAAAACGAGCTTCATTTCGAGCAATGCAAACGCATACCCTAAACAACGACGGCTTCCACCTCCAAACGGGAAGAACTCATAAGGCGAAAACTGACGTTCGAGAAAACGTTCCGGGCGAAATTGTTTAGAATTCGGATAAATATCCTCGCGATGATGCACTAAATAGATGCAAGGAATCATTTGAGTTCCGGCTTCTAAGTAATAGTCCAGGATTTGCATCGGCTCTTTCAGTTTGCGAACAAAGGTAAATAAAACAATCGGATAAATTCGCAAAGTTTCTGAACACACTGCATTCAAATAGGGTAATTTGATCGCTGCACTCGGATCGGCTTCGAGATCGCAATCCTTGAGTTCTGCTAAGAGTTTATCGAGAACCCCAGGTTGATAATGAACCCAATAAAAAGCCCAAGCTAATGCAGAAGCAGTTGTTTCATGTCCTGCAAAGAGTAACGTCATCAACTCATCTCGTAATTCTTGATCGCTCATCGGTTCGTCATTTTCGTCTCGCGCCGACATCATCAAACTCAAAATATCTTCACTCAAGGGCTTATTTTTGCGCTCATTAATTTCTGCATACAGCAGTTGATCAATTTTGTTTCTTAATCGTACAAATCGTCCCCAAGGACTCCAAGGCCCAAAATCCTTTTGTAAATTTGGGAAGAATAAAAAGCTAGCTTTCAAGGGAGAATTAAAAGTATCTAACCAGTCACTCAACAGTTGTCGTAATTCTTCAAAGCGTTCACCTTGATCTAAGCCAAAAACTGTATTTAAAATCACCCTTAGTGTAATTTCTTGAGTAGATTTTCGCATCTCAAAGGGTTGATGGGGTTGCCATTTTTCCATAACTCTCTGAGTAATGTCAACAATGGTATGACCATAGGCTCGCATTCGTTCCCCATGAAAGTGACAGAAGAGGGTTATATTCCGCACGAGGTTAAAGAGTGGCTGGAATATATGGCTGAAGCTGAAGACAGAACCTTAAGCAACTTTGTAGCAATTATTTTAAAGCGGTATGTGGAAAATGCTCTCAACGAAGGCAACTCAACCAATGCTAACAGCAAGCCAGACGACTCAGAAGAATAAATTAGGGGGTGTCCAACTGGGCGCCCTTTAAGTTTGTGGAAACGATAGAGGGAACCGAGATGACAAATAGCGATCGCATTAACCAAATAACGAGGCTTGAAGCCTCCTCAGTTGTCTGAGGGATTTACTGTTCTCTATGACAGGGCCTCAATAATTAGATGGCCAACCCGGAATTTATACTGAGTCATTGCTCATTGCTCTTGGGTGTCTAAGGCATTAAAAAGAGAGCAAGTTTGGAGTGTCTGTCTGTCTGCACTCCAAATTCACTCCAATTGTTTTATTATTCTTGGCTGAAAGTGCCTATTTAAAGAGCTGGCGGTCGGATTTGAACCCACAACCTTCCGATTACAAGTGCGTCAGTAATTTTACCTTCCAATCCTTGCCGATTAACGCTTTCAAGCTTTGGCTTGCTGATGAAGTCCTGTAAATTCTAGTCAAATTCTAGTCAAAACTAGATTTCAGGTACAGATAATCCGGCTTTCTGACCCGCATAATGTTTGTAAATGATGTTTGCACTATTGCCGACTAGCTTGGCAACATCTTTAGCATCTAGTCCAGCATCAAGGCAGAGGGTGATAAAGGTGTGCCGCATCTGGTACGGCTTTCTGTATTCAATTTCTAGCTCGTTTAATACTCTTTTCCAAACTCTCCTGAAGTACCCTATATTCATTGTTTTGCCTGTGACCGAGGTGAAGACTTGCGGGCTTTTGCCTCTACGAGTGTGACTAAGGAGAACTACTATTTCCTTCACCTGATGATTACAGGGAAATATCCGCTTTTTCTGAGTTTTAAGTCCAGAACATCTGTACTGTCCCCCTTCACCTGCAACTATCACGTCATCAAATAGGATCTGGCTGAAATCTTCTGCAATATCATTCCAGGTCAAGGCGATCGCTTCACTCGGCCGACATCCCACATAAAAGCAGAAGTAAACGTAAGGATAGTAATGACTGTGCTGAGGATGAGTCCTAAAAGTCTCTATGATTACATCTCGCTCAGAGCTAGTAAATGGGTTTATGTCGGTTTCCTCATCTTCTGAATTTTTAATTAGTTTTTTTGCCTTAGTTGCCATGCCCTCAAACGGTGAACGGACTAACTCCACTCGCTTAGACTCAATCGCCCAATTTACACAGGCATTGAGCTGAGTCATTAATCGGCGACAAGTATCAGGAGTTATAGCAATCGCCAAGGCGGTTAGGACACAAGGCGTAAGACATTCTCAATGGCATCTCGTAAGCAATCAAACTGCTCTAATTGATGACGAATTCGACTCTTTAACCAAGACCAACAGTTCTCAATCTTGTTGAGATCTCGAGAATAAGGTGGCAAGTACAAAAGTTGGCAACCTGCCTTCTGAATCAATTGTTGAATTCGCCCACCTTTGTGAAAAGTGGCATTATCCATGACGACAACTTGCCCAGGTTTAAGTATCGGTAACAAACAATGTTCTAGCCAACTCTCAAATACAATTCGATTACAAGCTCCATCTATAGTAAAAGTCGCCATGAGATTTGGCTCACACAGCGCAGCAATCATATTGATTCGTCCTTGACGTCGCCCGGATTTGAGTGCATGAAAACGCTGCCCTTTCAGATTCCATCCATAGTCATACTCGTCTCGGCTATCCATACCTGACTCATCAACGTAGACAATCTTTTCTGATGACCAGTTAGACAATTGGGCTATGAAGTTTTGCCGTTTGGTTTCATCTCGTTCAGTGTAGCCATAGGTCTGTCTTGAGTACGTCTTACATTCTGGGGAGACCCCAGAATTACGCACTCGCTTTTTTTTCGCGTGAAGCCGATTTTCTTTAAACCTCTTGAGATTGTGCGAGCACTAATTTCTCCGTTCCAGAGTTGAGCCATTTCCACTTGGGTTTTATCCCCATTCACAACAGCAAATTCACGGAATTTGTCCCAGTCGGTGATTTTATGATTATTACCAGGTGGCTGATTTGGTAAAGCTTGATAGTCCCCGGTTTCGACTTTTCGCTTCAACCATAAGTCAATCCTATTGCGACTAATATTGAACAGTTGACTGACTTGACTTTTTTTGAGACCATCAAGTTCAATTGCCTCTATCACTTTTTTTCGCAGATCGTAGCTGTAGGGTTTGGGCATGAGTTGGCGATCGCTTTTTCTCAAACACTACTTCTATTCTATGTCCTAACCGCCTTGGCGGTTGTTATATCAAACAGATAGATATTTAGATTGTTAGGAGAGCCACTACCCCCGCTAACGCTAAAAAGTGGTGAATCCCATTGAAAAGAAGCCGTAAATCCAGTATTAGCAGGAATCGTAATTTGTTGAAGAGTATCCACCCTAGAGCTAGGGTCAAAGTCATGGAGTTCACCGTTCACATTGGGTAAAAACTGTCCACTTGGACTAAAAGCATTTTCATAGCTTAGTCGCCCATAATTACCTGCTGATGCAAAATAAGAAACCCCATCCGCTACTACAGAGTCAACAGCTTGAGCAATTAAGCCGTCTTGGAACATTGGTTCATCAAATAAGCGGATATCATCCACGATGACATCAGCTCCTGCATTGGATAGTTCAGCAATGCCTTGGGCATATTTAGCAGTACCACCATTGGCTGTATGAAAAGCTAAATTGGCTCCAGGGGCGACATCATGGATAATTTGTAGCATGGCACGTCCTTCATCCTTGCCTATCCAAATATCATCTAATACATTAATACCTCCTGGTAAATCACCACTTGCTATATCATCTGCTGCATCAGTGAGGAAAGGGAAATTAGGATCAGCGGAATTAG
>JBCBCI010000105.1:0-249 GCA_038530755.1 Cyanobacteria bacterium J06592_8
GCTTAGATGTGCCAAAGCACCACTGCCATTGAGGTGAACTTCTAAACGAGAAACGTTACCAGCATTGACATCAATGTTCTGGAAAGCACCATTACTAATAGCAGGAATATCAGTCGTCGAGAGCAAATTCCCTTCGCTATCAAAGGCGCGAATGCTGCCACCTTCTTCAGTATCTAGTATGCCAATACTCTTAACAAGACGAGAATCTTCAAAGTCAAAAATCAGAGTACCGCCTCTGGATATTCAGGT
>JBCBCI010000105.1:259-21079 GCA_038530755.1 Cyanobacteria bacterium J06592_8
GACGATAATGCAGGTGGCGGTACTCTGATTTTTGACTTTGAAGAATCTCCGTCTTCAGAGATAATTAATACCTTACCCAATTCTGGGAAGTTACCCAAATCATCATCTCCACCTGTGGGGTTGGCGGTATCAAAGATCATTGCAGGTTTATCAGGATTATTCGTGCGGACTGTGATGCCTGCACCTAAAAATTCATTATCAATGACTCGACCTGCTTCTAAGCGATTTCCATCAGCATCCGCTTCAAAATCAAGTTTGTTAGGATCGAAGGAAACTGGAGATTCATCAACATCTTTAACAACAACTCGAATGCTTTGAGTGTCGGTAAAACCTGCTCCATCAATTACTTTGACTTTAACGTTATAGTCTCCGTCTAGGTTACTGTCAGTTGGATTCTCAAAGTCTGGTGCATCCTTGAAAGAAAGAACTCCAGTTTTTGAGTCAATTTCAAACTGGTCTCGCTCTCTACCCCCTACAATTTTATAAGTTAATCGACCATTTTCTTCTGTACTGATAGTGTCGAAGGTTTCAACATCAGTTACAAAAGTCGTGTTCTCATCAACATGGATATTGGCGTATAAACCACCACCATTACTAATGATTTCCGGATCGTTACTGTAGTAATATGTCACGATTTTTCAGAAAAATACAACGGAAAAGAGAAGTATTCAGGTTGACATATAAATGTTGCTCTGTTTACTCTCTATGTTTATGAATTATATGTCTAATTTCTTTTGTATTTCACAAGATTACGTAAAAATACGGATTTTTTTTGTAAAGCTTTTGTAAATATTACAGAGTTGTGAAAAAAATCTGTAAAAGATAGATTATTTTTCAAAAGTCAAGCGATTTATGTAAAAAAATTAGGTAACTTCGTAATGCTTTTATAAAGCTATATACTTATGTAAAACAAAAACTAAAAAAAACTTGATATTAATAGAAGTCAAGGGGGTTTTGTAAAAAATCCCATATATTTTGTGAATTTTGTGTGAAATCACAGAGATCGTCCAAGACTTTACAAAACTTAGCAATAATTTAATGAAATCTTAATGCGAGTATAGCCGTGTCATTCTCGAAATTAAATTGTAGAGTCTGATAAAAAATTAGGGACGGAGTGAATCGGTGAAGGGGTTTCTTCCATTAGCAACTAGCGAACCCGAAGGGTCTTCGGTCACACGGATGCAAGTGCTGAAGGTAGCCTGCAAGCACCGGATGTTCCAGAAGGTGAACGGGCAAGTTCCCTGGGCTAGGAAGACTTTGTCTTGGACGGGTCTTTCAATCATCTCAAATGAATTCAGCCTGTCTGCCCCTTGGCTTTATTTGAAGGAACGACGCCACTAGAGCAACTTGGCAACAGAGGCAACAGGCAACAGAAGGGAGAAATGCAACAATATAAGGTGTTTAGTAATTCTTCAGCCAGCCGTTCTATAAATAGCGCTTCGTGACTTGCTATCGCAGCACTTCCCAAAGACGAAGCTGGCGATCACTCGCGATCGCACAGTCCACAGTCAAGACTGAAGTTCTCCCCTGTAAAAATACTCACGCATTATCTGAAACACTATTTACATAAGGGATATAGAAATTATGCCCTCTGGACTTGTACCCATGTAATTTTAGATGTTTTTCTCTGTATTGGGTGCATCAACCGCAGTTTAATACACCCAATTTATATTAATTATTTTCCCACGGTCATTGTCTGTTGCCGATCGCGAACTTCCAAATAAATCAACAACGCATTCACATCTGCCGGATTTACACCGCCAATTCTAGAGGCTTGACCGACTGTTAACGGTCGAACTTTGGTTAACTTCTCTCTCGATTCCATTGACAAGGTTTCTATTGTCATATAGTCAATATTTTTAGGTAACTTACGATTGGCATGGCGGCTAATTTGGTCGATTTGATTTTGTTGACGTTGCAGATAACCGGAATATTTCACCTCAATTTCTGCACCTTCTTTTTCCACTTTATCTAACTCAGGATTTCCTAAGTTGTAGTATTCTAAATTGGAATAATGAAATCCTGGCCGACGCAACAAATCCGCTAAGGTAATTGAACCTTTGATTTTTTGCTGAGTATCAGAGGCGATCGCAATTCCAACTTCATCTCGTTCTTTAATACGAGTCGAGTGTAACCGTTCTTTCTCAGCAATGATTTTGGCTTGTTTGCATTCAAAAAGCTGCCAGCGACGGTCATCAATTAAGCCAATTTCTCGACCCAATGGTGTTAACCGTTGATCGGCATTATCCGAACGCAATAACAACCGATACTCGGAACGACTGGTTAACATTCGATAGGGTTCGCGCAAATCTTTTGTACACAAATCATCAATTAATGTACCGAGATAACTGCCTTCACGGGGAAAAACAATCATCTCTTGATTTCTCGCAAACCGAACTGCATTAATTCCCGCCACAATTCCCTGGGCGGCGGCTTCTTCATAACCTGTTGTACCGTTAATTTGACCCGCACAAAATAGCCCGGCAATTTTCTTCGTCATCAAGGTTGGATAACATTGAGTTGCGGGTAAATAATCGTATTCAACGGCATAAGCAGGACGCAACATGATACACTTCTCCAAACCGGGAAGCGATCGCAACATTTCCAGTTGTAGTTTTTCTGGTAAACCTGTCGAAAATCCTTGAATGTATAATTCAGGAATATGACGACCTTCGGGTTCAATAAAAATTTGATGGCTGTCTTTATCCGCAAACCGAACAATTTTATCTTCAATACTCGGACAATAACGCGGCCCCTTCGACTCTACCCAACCGCCATAAACGGGAGATAAATGCAAATTATCCCGAATAATTCGATGGGTTTCGGGAGTGGTTCGAGTCAGATAACAGCACATTTGTTCGCGTTCAACCCAAACTTCAGGATCGAAACTAAACCAACGGACTTTTTCATCTCCCGGTTGTGGTTCTAACTGACTATAATTCACCGAACGTTTGTCAACTCTCGCCGGAGTTCCTGTTTTTAACCGTCCTGTTTCAAAGCCTAAACGGTTCAGGGTATCAGTTAAACCGACAGCAGCAAATTCTCCCGCACGTCCGGCGGGCATAGATTTATTTCCAACCCAAATTACGCCACCCAAAAAGGTTCCAGTTGTTAGGATAACGGCTTTGCATTTAAACGCCACGCCGAAGTAGGTTTCTACCCCAATAATTTCATCATTTGCACCTAATACCAGGTCTGTCGCCATGCCTTCGCGGATGGAGAGGTTCTCTTGATTTTCGACGATATTTCGCATCACGGCGGCGTATTCTCGTTTGTCGGTTTGGGCGCGTAATGCCCAGACAGCAGGGCCACGAGAGTTGTTGAGTAGGCGTTTTTGTAGGTAAGTGCGATCGGCCATTTTGCCAATTTCGCCACCTAAAGCATCGACTTCGTGGGTGAGTTGAGACTTTGCAGGCGCACCCACCGCAGGGTTACAGGGTTGCCACGCAATTTTATCAAGGTTCAGGGTCAACAGTAGAGTACGACATCCTAAACGCGCTGAGGCGAGGGCGGCTTCACAACCCGAATGTCCGCCACCAACGACAACAATATCAAATTCGTCTTGAAAATCTACAGTAGAAGGTAAAGTCATTTTGAATATATGGAGTCTGAGAACTTATTTCTAAATTTTAGCGATTATAATATGGGACTATATTATTATTGTGTCACAAATTGATTAAATTAGCAGGATTGAGATTCAGCGTTAGTATTTTTTGAGTTTAATTTGACTTCAGAGGATATAAAAGTCAATGACATTTTCAGAAGAGGATGACTATATTTATGAAACACTCATTGGGAGTTAAAGTTGTTCTGAATTCGGCTGACTATAAAATTTAAGATGTTCGCCAATAAGTTCATCAGAATTCTAAAGCACAATTGATAATGAAAATAGCGCGATTGCACTTCCACCAGATAATGCTACACTTGACTATCAGTCCCTACTGCTAGGCTGAATCATTGCTGCGTATAAGCTATTCTGTAATTATTGATCGATCGCGATCGCGGTGGATTGATAAAATTGATAAAATTTATGGATTGAGTGTTAAGCCTCTATGGAAAATGTTGTTTTAGATGTCAAGAATTTACGGGTTCAGTTCCGAAGTGATGAAAAGGTAGTTCAGGCGGTTAACGATATTTCTTTTCAGGTTGAACGCGGACAGACGCTGGGTATTGTGGGTGAGTCGGGTTCTGGAAAATCAGTCACCTCTCTGGCGATTATGGGGTTACTCTCTCCAGACACTTCTCAGGTCAGTGGAGAGATTTTGTTTCGCTTCAGCAATAATCTCGATAAATCCCCTAATTCCCAACTCGTTAATCTACTGCAACTCTCACCGCAAGACAAGCAACAATACCGAGGCGGAGAAATTGCGATGATCTTCCAGGAACCGATGAGTTCATTGAACCCAGTATACACGATTGGGTTTCAACTGATCGAAGCCATTCAACAACATGAAGAAACTTCTCCTCGACAAGCGATGTGGAAAGCAACATCTTTACTTCAAGAGGTAAAACTTCTCCCGTCGGATGAGGAATTACTCGCCAAAGTTGAAGCTGAATTATCTGCATCTGATTCAGTTGCGAATTCTCCTAAAAGTTTGAAGGAAGAACGCAATGATAGACGAGAATTAATGGAGTATGTTAACGCTCAAAAACGAGCGATGTTAGACCGTTATCCTCACGAACTTTCCGGCGGTCAATTACAACGGGTAATGATTGCGATGGCGATTTCGTGTAACCCAACTTTATTAATAGCAGATGAACCAACAACTGCACTGGATGTGACGGTACAGGCGACGATTTTGGATTTATTACGAGAACTCTGTAGCCGTCGCGGAATGTCGATGATTTTTATTACCCATGATTTGGGTGTGATTGCTGAAATTGCGGATACGGTTGCGGTGATGTATCGGGGTAAAATTGTAGAATCGGGTCAAATTCGAGATATTTTTTTAACGCCACAACATCCCTATACAAAAGGGTTATTAGCCTGTCGTCCGCCTCTGGATATTCAGGTTGAACGTCTTCCCACAATTGCTGATTATATGGAGGTTGAAACAACTGAATCTGGAGAGTTGGAAATTCGCGAAAAAAATCCGGAAGCCAATCTCACTTCATCTAATTTGGTTAAGCTGGATTTACCTGTTTCGCCTGCAACAATTCTCTCCGTTAATAATCTGCGAGTTGGATTTAAAGTCTCTGGAATATTTGGAGAAATGAAGCGTTTGTTTATGGCGGTGAATGATGTGTCTTTTGATGTGTATCAGGGAGAAACGTTAGGTTTAGTTGGGGAGTCGGGTTGTGGGAAAAGTACATTAGCGAGGGCTTTATTACAACTAATTCCGGTGGTGAGTGGAAAGGTCAGTTTTGAAGGGGAAGATATCACGAAAATTTATTCTCAAGTGTCAGTCTTTGATCAAATTAAGAACTATAAAAAATACAAGCAAAATTATCAGAAGCGACAGGAACTCAGACGAGAGATGCAAATTATCTTCCAAGATCCGTTTAGTTCTCTCGATCCTCGCATGAATATTGAAGATGCCATTACAGAACCGATGTTAATTCATGGTGTTGGTAAGAATAGCAAAGAACGACGCGATCGCGTAGCTTATCTCCTAGAACGAGTTGAAATGAAACCGGAGTGGATGAAACGCTATCCCCATGAATTTTCCGGCGGACAAAGACAACGGGTTTGTATTGCGAGAGCCTTAGCTTTAAACCCTAAGTTTATCATTTGTGATGAGTCAGTATCTGCTTTAGATGTTTCTGTTCAAGCTCAAGTTTTGAACCTCTTGAAAGAACTCCAAGCCGAGTTTGGACTCACCTATATTTTCATTTCCCATGACTTAAGCGTGGTAAAATTTATAAGCGATCGCATTATGGTGATGAATCGAGGCAAAATCGAAGAAATCGGCCCAGCCGAAGCGGTGTATCACAATCCTCAAACTGAATATACTCGTCAGCTTATTGCTTCAATTCCGACAGGAAATCTCGAACAATTAGCCAGCTAAACTCTGTTCACTTAATTTGGACAAAATCCAAAGAAAAGGATAAATTAATTATGTCTGAAGCAGTACCCAAAAAAAAGAAAATCACTGTCCTCGGAGCTGGGATGGGTTCTCTAACAACAGTATGGGAACTAACCAGCCAACCGAATTGGAATGCCCTCTACGATATTACTGTATATCAAATGGGCTGGCGTTTGGGAGGGAAAGGAACTAGCGGACGTAATATGAAACCTTTCCAGGGAGCAAAGGAAGTTACAGGAGAAGAAACAAATATAGCTCCCAACTATCGTATCGAAGAACATGGCTTGCATATCTTTTTTGGCTTCTACGAAAATGCTTTTCGGATTATGAAGGAAGCATACGAAGAGATGAGTTATGATGGTCCGTTTCAAGCCGTAACAGACAGTTTCAAGCCTCACAGTTTTATCGTCCTACTAGAAAATTATAAAGGTCGTTGGGTTCCCTGGAAGATAAACTTTCCTACAAATAACTTAGTTCCTTGGGAAGGTGGTGGTACTGACTCGATTTTACAGCATATAGTGACCACATTACGTTTTATGTACGAGATTTGGAACGGGTCGCCAGAGTTAAAATCCGAGTCCTGGTTCTTTGAAAACCAGCAACAGTCAAATAACTGGTTGATCAACTTTCTGATCAAAATAACTCAATTAAAATATTGGGAACTCATTCCTGTTATTTTACCTGCTTTGCCTTTTGCCCCCTTCCTATTAATACAGTCGTTAGTAGAAAGACCCTCGCGCTTGATAGAAACAGAATGGCACGAACGTCGCCAAAAAGAATTAGAAGGGAGAATCAAAGATAACCCAGTTTTAAATTCAGGCAGTGGGTTACTTGGGTTTGCTCTTCAGCTCGCATCTTTTTTAGTGACAGACATCAAAAATGTCGAGGAAGAACTTCTCAAATTATATTCCGATGTTTTCTTGAGAATTTTAGAGGCTTTTGGAAAGTTAACAGAACCCATATACCAAAATGAACAGCTTCTAGAAAATGATGACCTGCGTCGGCGCGTAATTCTGCTGAATTTTGCCACAGCCAATTTACGGGGTTTGCTGGCAGATAAAGTGATTTTCCAAGACTCTTTTGATTGTCTTGATGAATATAATTACGCCGACTGGTTGCGTAAACACGGTGCTGTGGAAATGACGATCCAAGCACCAGTAGTCAGAATGATATACGACCAAGTTTATAGCTATGAACAAGGTGATGTTAGGCAACCCCGACTCTCTACAACAGTTGCTCTGCGCTTCATCACTAAGATGATTTTTGAATATAATGGCGCAATTATGTGGAAAATGCAATCTGCAATGGCAGATGTTGTCTTTACTCCCATCTACGAAGTCCTTAAACGTCGCGGCGTTAAGTTTAAGTTTTTCCACAACGTGACTAATATAGGTCTTTCAGAGGATAAAAAGTCTATCGATAACATTAAGATTAATGTGCAAGCAACTGTCAAAGATAATAAAGAATACAAACCACTCATTGAAGTGAAAAGACTTCATTGTTGGCCGAGTGAACCTCTCTACGACCAACTCGATCAAGGAGAAGATCTCAAAAAGCTAACCGAAGAAGATCCTTATAATAATCCTCTCGAATCTTTTTGGAGTACCTGGAAACCCGTAAACGAAATCACTCTCAAAGCTGAAGAGGATTTTGATATCGTTGTTCTGGGCATTTCTATTGCTGCTCTTCCCTATATTTGCCCTGAACTAATTGATGCTAGCCTAGCTTGGAAAAACATGGTCAACAATGTCAAGACTGTTAACACCCAAGGCGGTCAGATTTGGTTGAAAGATACATTATCGCAGTTAGGATGGCAAGGCTCCAGTCCTGTATTAGGTTCCTATGTTGAACCTTTAGATACTTATGCCGATATGAGCTATCTAATTGAAAGGGAAAATTGGCAATCAAATAATTATCCTTATAACCTTGCTTACTTTACTGGAGTCATGCTAGACCCAGGAATTCCACCCCAAAGCGATTCTCAATTTCCCAGAAGAGAGCAAGAAAAAATCGATCAAACAGCCATCTACTTTCTGGAGAATAATATTGGCTATCTTTGGCCAGATGCCACGACTCCAGAAAATCCTCAAGGATTAGATTGGAATCTGCTCATTGACCCCAATGATAGTGAAGGAGTGAATAGATTCTCTGCACAATATTGGCGCATTAATATTACTCCAACTGAACGCTATGTACTCTCTGTTCCGGGTAGTCTTCAGTATCGTCTCAAAGTAGATGAATCAGGGTTTAATCACCTCTATCTGACCGGAGATTGGATTAACAATGGTTTTAATGCTGGCGCGATCGAGCCAACAGTTATGTCAGGAATGCAAACAGCACAGGCGGTCTTAAAGCAAGAGTTTGGTATTCAATACACTCAGGAAATTATTCACGAACGTGATTTTTTCTTGTAACTCTTTGTTTAGACACAGAACTTGCTAAAATGTCGTTATTCAATCCAATCATATAAGTAAACGGTAATGAATATCAAAAATCCTTTTGAGCTAATAGAAACCGGTTCTAATCTAGCTTTAGGAATGATCGACACTTTTCTGGAAATTCTAGAAAACTCTCAAAAACCTGAAGCAAATCCTACTCAAAAACAGCAACAAATCAACCAGCTTCTCCATGAACTAGAAGCTAAAGGGAAAGAAATAGGGAAAAATCCTGAGCAGCTCTTGAATTCATTACTATCATCAATTAATCCCTGCAATTCAACAAGATATCCTCTCTTTGTTAATACAGGAGGTATGCAACAATACCCTCAACCTTCTATCCTCAAAAACTATCAACTTTATGGATTTGTTGTCGAGGGAAGCTTGCCTCATTTGCAGACAATGTGTGATAAATATCTTAATGAACCGACTCAAGGGAAAACAGACTATCGACCCGTTACAAATCTTGTATTAATAACATTTGGTAACTCTCCATACGTCAATTCTATTCCTCTTGAAAATAGAGGTTACTTTAGTGAAAAAGAAGCTATGGTTTGGGTATTAACGATGGCAGGAAAGCAAGTAGGTCCTTTTTTCTTCATAGATCGTTTAGCTTGGTTTATTCCTTATATTTTTGTTGATGAATCATACATAATGGCAATAGGACGAGAAGTTTTTGGTTTTCCTAAAGGGTGGGGATGGTTTGATTTTCCCGATCGCCCTATGGAACCAGAAAAGTTGACGATTCCTGAAAAATTGTCAGTAGAAACTTTAGTTTTAAAGAATTTTAGTCCTGAGACCAAAGCAACGCGAGAAAAAATAATTGAAGTTTCTCAAGTTGATAAAAATCAGCAAAATCTGCTTTCAAACTCACGCAATAGTCTCGATGAAGTATTTAAAGATATTGCTCAGACGCTTTTTGAGGATGAGGGAGTCATTAAAATTCCGAGCTTAGGACTAGACCTTCAAGTTCTAGATTACTTTACTGGAGATGTAGAAGTTCCTATGGTCCACCTCAAACAGTTCCGTGATATTAAATATGGAGAAAGAGCTTGTTATCAAGCTATCGTTGAGTCTCCATCAAAGCTACTCAATTTTCGCAGTGGTGGACTATTATCTACTGGAAGCAAACCGTCAGATTTGTTTCAAGTTAAGGTAAATGAGTTTGATAGTCATCCTATTGTTTCAGAGTTAGGTTTAAAAACGGGAGGAGAACAAATAGCTAAAACAGCTTTCTGGCTTGATTTTGACTTCAAGGTAGAATCGGGTCAGGAGATTTGGAGAGCATTCTAGACAAAATATCCTATTCCTTTTTAAGATTAGTTTCAGTTGAGGCAAGAGGTAAAAGGCAAAAGTAGTATGGAAGAAGGACTTTACGAATCCCAAATTTATTGTTGGTCTCATGTTCTAGCACTGTTTATCCTGCTCCATACGCCTTTACTCTTGCCTTTTGCTTTTGACTTTTAATTTTTGTTAAAATAATGATATCCAAACATGATATTATCTACAGTTTAGTTTTTTAAACTAGATTAGTATCAAATGAAAATTACAAGTTATGGACAATCTGACTGAATACCAAATTTTAGAAATTATCAAAGAGCAAGTAAAAACCATCATTTATCGCGGAATCAGAAAACGAGATCGAGAGCCAGTTATTCTCAAAGCTCTAAAGCAGGAATATCCAAACCTAGAAGATATAGCTAGATTGAGACACGAGTATAAAATCATAAAAGATCTAGCTTTACCTGGGGTAGTCAAAGCAATAAGTCTAAAAAAATATAATAATGGTTTAGCTATAATTTTAGAAGATTTTGGTGGTGAATCTCTCCGAGACTTTCTGCGTGATAAAAAACTAGAGTTTAACGAGTTTTTGCCAATAGCTATTAGCCTAGTAAACTCCCTAGCCGATCTCCATCAACGTAAAATTATACATAAAGATATTAACCCAGGGAATATTATCATTAACTCGCAAACCCGAGAAGTGAAAATTACTGACTTTGGCATTTCAACTTTGCTCGAACAAGAAACACAGACGAGTGAGCATCCTAATTTGTTAGAGGGGACATTCGCGTATATGTCTCCAGAACAAACAGGTCGAATGAATAGGTCAATTGATTACCGCACAGATTTTTATTCTCTGGGTGCAACTTTCTACGAAATGCTGACTGGAGTTATTCCCTTTTTCGCTAATGATCCGATGGAATTTGTTCATTGTCATATTGCCCAAAGACCAGTTCCTCCCTACCAAAAAAAACCAGAAATTCCTAAAATAATTTCAGACATTGTGATGAAATTACTATCCAAAACAGCAGAAGAGAGATATCAAACTGCTTTTGGACTAAGAAGAGATCTCGAAACTTGCCTGAATCAATTAGTAAATACAGGGAAGATTTCTCTATTTACTATCGGTCAGGAAGATTTATCAGCTCAATTGCAAATCCCTCAAAAACTCTACGGTCGGGAAAAAGAAGTTGCTACCCTAATGGCTGCATTTGATCGAGTCAGTCAGGGACAAACTGAGATGGTTCTGGTGGCTGGTTATTCGGGTATTGGCAAATCCTCTATCGTCTACGAAATTCACAAACCTATTGTGCGGCAACGAGGTTTCTTTATTAGTGGTAAGTTCGATCAATATCAACGTAATGTTCCTTATGCTGCTTTAATCCAAGCTTTTCGACAATTAATTTGCCAGTTGTTAACCGAAACTGAAGATCAAATTGTCATCTGGAAAGAAACACTTTTAAAGGCTCTGGGGGTTAATGGTCAGATAATTATTGATGTGATTCCCGAAGTAGAATTAATTATAGGTAAACAACCTCCTATTCCTCAATTAAGCCCTACCGAATCTCAAAACCGTTTTAATTTAGTCTTTCAAGATTTTATTCAAATTTTCACCCAACCCGAACATCCTTTAGTTTTATTTCTAGATGACTTGCAGTGGTCAGATTCAGCTTCATTAAAGTTGATTCACCTATTAATAACCTCTGTTGAACAGCAATATTTGTTGATCATTGGAGCTTACCGAGATAATGAGGTTAGTCCTTCTCATCCCTTAATGCTAATGCTGGATGAAATTCAAAAAACTGCAACTACAATCAACAGAATATCTATTCAACCTTTGGCTTTGAATCATGTCAATACAATGATTATTGACACGCTTCATTGTGATAGTAAAAAAGCTTTGCCTTTAGCAGAATTATGTCAACAAAAAGCAGATGGAAATCCCTTTTTCTTAAATCAGATCTTGCAAACTCTATATGTAGATCATCTGATCGTTTTCGACTCTAGTAATGGCTATTGGCAGTGGGATATAGAGCAAATTAAGAAGATTGGTATTACCGATAATGTAGTAGAGTTAACAATTGCTAAAATTATGAAACTTAGTGAAAAAACACAAAATTTATTAAAGCTAGCTGCTTGCATTGGCAATAAATTTGATTTAGATACCTTATCTATCATTAACGAAAAATCTTTAGCAGAAACCGCAACAGAGCTTTGGGAAGCTTTAGAAAAAGGTCTAATTATACCTTTAAGTGATCATTATAAAATCCCTCTAGTCGTTCCGGAAAAATCCCTATTAACTTCAAAAAAAGATTTAAAAATAGACTACAAGTTTTTGCATGATCGCATCCAACAATCTGCTTATGCACTCATTGCTGAAACAGACAGAAAAAAAACTCATTTAAAAATTGGCAGATTGCTAAAGGAGAATACAAAAAAATCTGATTTAAAAGACAAAATATTCGATGTAGTTAATCATCTTAATGAAGGATCAGAGTTAATTGAAGATCAAAAAGAAATTTATGAATTAGCTGAATTAAACTTAAAGGCTGGGAAAAAAGCTAAAGATTCTATAGCTTATAAAGCGGCTTTAAAATATTTTCAGAAAGGGACAGGATTTTTACCAAAAAATAGTTGGCAAAAAGACTATAAACTCACTTTTGTTTTGCATAAAGAAAGAGCAGAATGTGAATATCTTAGCGGATATTTTCAGGAATCAGAAAAACTGTTTGATTTGGTTTTAAAACAAGCTAAATCTAACCGAGAAAAAGCTGATATTCAAACTATTCGTTTGACTTTATATGTGAGTACATCTAAATATCTAGAAGCCTTGCAGCTTGGCTCAGAATGTTTGAAAATATTTAATCTTGATATACCAATTGGAAATACAGAGAGCATATTAGCAGAATTTGAAAGAGAATTACAAATATACAGAACTAATCTTGATGCGGTTGAAATTGCTGATTTAATCAATATTAACAAAATGAGCGATCCTGAAATAAAAGCCTGTATGAATATATTAGTTAATCTGACCGATCCGGCTTATTTTCTTGATCAAGATTTATTCATTCTGATTACATTGAAAATTGTTAATATTTCTATGAAGTATGGCAATTCAGAAAACTCGGCTCGGGCATATTCTCTATGGGGTTTTATCGCAATTTCGAGTTTAGGAGAATACAATTGTGGCTATGAATTTGGCAAAATGGCTTTAAAATTAGTAGATAAGTATGAAAATGCTAATTTAAGTTGTATAACTTCAATTATATTTGGTTCTCTTGTTAGCCCTTGGAAAGAACATCTAAAAACAAGTATTTATCTGATCAGAAAAGGACATCAAATTGCTAAAGAAACTGCCAATTTAATTTTTAGTTGCACTGCTTCCCAACACCTTATAGTGCAAAGAATTATCGTTGGTGATCATTTAAGTAACATCATAGAAGAATCCCATAAGCTTCTTGATTGGATCGGAAAAATTAAAAATGATCTTTTTGCTGAAAACCAACGAATGTTTCAAGGTTTTATTTTGAATTTGCAAGGTTTAACTCAAGATAAATTTTCGTTTGATAATAGCCAAAACGGCTTCGATGCCAATATATTTCTTCAGATTTGCCAAAAGTTTTTTTTACCAGGAGTCGCTACTTACAATATTTTGAAAGCTCAAATTTTATATCTTTATGGAAATTATGAAAGTGCCTTAGAAATTTCAAAAGAAAGTCAAAATATTCTAGGTTTTGTTTCAGGAATGCCGAATCAAGTTGAACACTATTTGTACTATTCTTTAACTTTAACAAATCTCTATTTGAATACGAGCGAAGAAGTACAAAAAGAATATTGGAAAATATTAAAAACAAATCAAGAAAAACTTCAAATATGGGCAGATAATTGTCCAGAAAATTATCTCCATAAATACTTATTAGTAACAGCAGAAATATCCCGGATTTGTGGACAAGAATTAGATGCAATTGATTTGTATGATCAAGCTATAGAATCAGCTCAAGAAAATGAATTTATTAATAATCAGGCAGTAGCTAATGAATTAGCGGGTAAGTTTTGGTTAACAAGAGGAAATCAGAAAATTGCTAAAGTTTATATGAAAGAAGCTTACCATAACTATCAAGTTTGGGGTGCCCAGCGAAAAGTCGATGATTTAGCAGAAAAATATCCTCATTTGTTATCAGAAATGCTACAGAAAAAAGTAGAAATTCAGGAAATAAATAGCACGACTTTTTCGAGTTCCAGTAGTAAAGCAGATATCTTAGATTTAACAACTGTTATTAAAGCATATCAATCGATTTCTTGTGAAATCAATCTAGAAAAACTCCTGAAAAATTTAATGAAAATTTTGATTGAAAATGCTGGAGCGCAGAAAGGTTTTCTCATTTTAAATAATCAACGAAATTGGGTAATAGAAGCTCAAGGAACATTAGAGAGCGAACAAGCTACTATTTTGCAGTCAATTCCTATAGAGTCTGTACATCCTGAGACATTAATTCCTATTTTACCCACTACAATTATAAATTATGTAATCCGCACCCAAGAAAATGTTATTCTCAAGGAGGCAACCCAGGAAGGACAATTTATCAATGATCCTTATATTCAAACCACACAAAGTCAATCAATTCTCTGTACTCCTTTAATTAATCAAGGTCAATTAAGAGGAATTATTTATTTAGAGAATAATTTAACCACAGGTGCATTTACTTCAGATCGAGTCGAACTTTTAAATATACTCTCTGCTCAAGCTGCTATCTCGATTGACAATTCAAGACTTTATTCACAAGTCAGAGAAAATGAAAGTAGGTTGGCTCAATTTCTAGATGCTATGCCAGTAGGTGTGGCAATTCTAGATGCTTCCGCTCGCATTTGCTACCTGAACCGAGTTGGAAAGAAATTATTGGGTAAAGGAATAGTCTCAGATATCACCTCAGAACAAATAGCCTCAACTTATCAGCTTTATAAAATAAGCACAGGTCAAGAATACCAGTCACACGAACTTCCTATTATCCAAGCTTTACAAGGTAAAAGTTTGACAACAGAAGATGTTGAAGTTCGCCAAAATAATAAGATAATTCCTCTAGAAAATTTTTCGACTCCTGTTTATAATGAACAAGGAAAGATTATTTATGCTATTGGCTCTTTTATAGACATCACGGAACGGAAAAAAGCTGAAGCCGATCGCGAACGTTTTACTAACGAACTATTTAAACTGAATAAAGCTTACGAACGCTTTGTTCCTAAGCAGTTCCTCGATTTTTTGGACAAGGAAAGCATTGTTGATGTCGAATTAGGCGACCAAGTCCGATTAGAAATGTCAGTTTTATTTTCTGATATTCGCAATTTTACTACAATGTCGGAAGCTATGACTCCGGAGGATAATTTTCGCTTTATTAATTCTTATTTATCTAGCATGGAACCCGCAATTTTAGAGAATCAAGGTTTTATCGACAAGTACATCGGCGATGCAATCATGGCTTTATTTTGCGGAGATGCAGATAATGCCGTGAAAGCTGGTATTTCTATGCTCAAGCGACTTAGCAAATATAACCAACATCGTCTTAATTCTGGTGATTCTCCTATTGACATCGGTATCGGCATTAATACTGGTCTTTTGATGTTGGGTACTGTCGGTGGCAAAAATCGTATGGATGGAACTGTCATTAGCGATGCTGTAAATTTGGCTTCTCGGGTGGAAAGTTTGACTAAAAATTATGGAGTCTCTTTGTTAATTACGGAACAGACTTTTTCACGGCTAACACAGCCTAGCAATTACGCGATTCGCTCTATAGCTACGGTTAAAGTCAAAGGTAAATTGGAAAAGGTAACTGTTTATGAAGTTTTCGATGCCGATCCGCCTGTGGTGAAGGAGGGTAAACTCAATACCTTACAACAGTTTACACAAGCCATATCTCTTTACAACTCTGGTCAGTTGTTGGAGGCCGGGCGATTGTTTGCAGAATGTTTGAAATTCAATCCGAGCGATCGAGTTGCTCAAATATATCTCCAGGGTTTCTCTGGCACAGGTGAAATGAGTTAGAGCAAGTGGGCAAGATGCCCACATTATCTCCATCGAACTAACTGAATAAAGCCTTTAACGCAAACTGAGGTAAAGCTAACATTCGTCGCCACCGCCAAGGCTCTTGATAGAGTCGATACAGCCACTCCAAATTATTATTACAAAACCAAGCAGGTGCTCGTTTTTTAGTACCCGCCCAAATATCGAAACTACCACCCACTCCAACCCAGATTGAATTTGGACATAAATGGCGATGTCTCGCAATCCATAACTCTTGACGGGGTACACCTAAACCAACAAAAATAACTTTAGGTTGTAGATCTTTGAGTGAATCTTTTAACTGTTCTTCTTCAGAAGTTGAGAGATAACCGTGATAAGATGCGATCGCTAAGTTGGGAATGTTTTGCTGGAATCGCTCCGCTGCCCGTTGAGCAACGCCCGGTTTTCCACCATAGAAAAAAATCAAATCTGAACGCTTGTATTGACCGATGTTCTGCAAGAAAGATTCAGCCAATTCAATACCTGGACATCGTTTAATTGGCTTGCCTTTGAGTCGTAGATAAAGAACAACACCAGCCCCGTCTGGAATCACTAAGTCAGCCCGGCGGATGACTTCTCCTAAACGATGATTTTGCTCGGCTTGCATTGTCATTTCCGCATTCAGGGTAATCACATGAGTTCCTAACCCGTTATACAGACGGTCAAGCAACCAGTTATGATAGCTATGATGCAGATGAACGGGAAGTCCTAGCACCGGAAACCTGCTAATTGTAGATTCACCCAACACCATCACATCACTCATAAGATTTCTTTTAACCACCTCACACACACTACTATTGAGACTAACCGATCTCGAATCAATTGGCTAGTATAAATGGGTTTATGATTCGGACAGGGAACAGTGGACAGTAAACAGTACACAGTCAGTCGTTAAAACTGATAACTGAACACCGTAAAACTGTAAACTGTAAAAGCTGGTCACTGATTTAGAACTGCATCCAGTAATGTACCTGCCCCAAATCGAACTGCATCCGTACAGGGTAGACCCGTTTCAAGTTGAATTTCAGTAATCGCATCCTTAGCTACATCTTCTGTTAAACCATAAGTATTCAGGCTAATTGCGACAATTTTTGCAGATTCCATCGCCCCGGCTGCACTGGCGACGTTTTCGTATAACTCAATGACTTCAGGAAGAGGAGGAATCACAACATCCGGATGGTTACGAATATGACTTTGTCCAGCCCGATGAGCTAAAATCAGATGAGTCGGTTGGCTGCCTCGCAATAAGGGTAATGTTGCCGTTGAACCCGGATGCAGGAGTGAACCTTGTCCTTCGACGATGACCAAATCATAATCTGTTCCACACCCCATCACCATCTGTTCGACTGCACCTGCGGCGAAATCAACTCGTACTGAGTCTAGGGGAATGCCATCTTCTCCAAGCATTAACCCGCCTTGACCTGTGGCGAGAAACTTAGATCGAATTCCTCGTTGTTGAGCGATTTTATTCAGTTCTAATCCTGTTGACATCTTACCAATTGCCATATCAGTTCCCACCATCAAGACTCGCTGACAACTGAGTTGACGCGCCGCTGCACTGGCAATTTTTAAACCCACAGGTTCAGTACGAATATCCCAAATCCATTGTTGAGGCTGGAGAAATTGCTGAATATTCGTTTGATGGCGCTGTTCGACTAAGGGGATTAATTTTGTATGTAATCCATTGACAATCGATAATCCCGCCTCTAATGCTGCATCAAGATCGTTCCACCACTGTTCGGGTAGGGCACCTCCAGGCGGCGCAATTCCAATCATCAGAATATTTGGATTATAGGCGATCGCATCGGTAACTGAAGCAACAATCGGGATATCTCGGCTAATTCCCGTCAGTTTAGGCAGAGATTGTCCCGCACAATCGCGATCGATGACGGCTACTATATTAGACTGAGAGTAACGCACCAATGATAGTCCAGTTTTACCTGTTGCACCGAGAATACCTTCATGTAACAGGATGGCTAACCGCCCTGTTTGGATTTGAGATTGAGGATTTTCAGGGGTCATATCGGCTGAGGTCTTGAAAACAAGGGATTGTAACAGATTAACTAAGAGCAGTTTATTATTAATCTGGGCAATTCGCTTTTTTTTTGATTTGTCCTCGACAAGCGTCTATTTCTCAGCTACACTTCATCAACAGCATTCCATCTATATATCAGAGCTATTTTATGACCGCCTCTGACAATCCTTCTCCAATGAACTCTCTCAACTCTGAGGATATTGCCAAACTCGCTGCAATTGCGAGGGGTAACGAAAGTTTACGAGCTGTTCTGTGTACTTTAGCGCGACGAGGTTTAGCTTTTCGACAAGGCCATCCAGAACGTGCGAAAGCTATTCTTGAAGCCCTTTCCCCTTATCCCTTATACAAAGGTGGGCAATTCCTATTCGATTTAATGGAATGGGAAGATTTTATGTTAGATGGAACACCACCAGAAATTGTGCCGCTTGACTTTTTAGGTATCTTACCAGAGTCTCTTGCTAATTTATTTAAAGCATTAGGAAATTACTTGAACCCAGCCAGTTATGATGATTTAACCGATTCTCAGCCCAATGAAATAAACCTAAGCGCTGCTGAGAGACAGCTACCTGTTCTAGAAAGTAGCTTTTATCTCTATCAAGAAGTGATTTTGGGATGGTTTAGTAGTTTGCCTGCTAATCGTTCATCCCCACCACCGTCTCAACCCGTTCTCCCTGAAGAAACCTAGCAAATTCCGGTGTCTTTTAAGGTCGTATAAACTTGATCGCCAATGGGTTTTGCTCCCGGCATTGCCCGGTAAGTTGCAATCAATAATTGACCCATTGGCAAGACATTCACAACTTCTTCAATGGCTTCACTTCCATACCAACGTTGTGATAAATTATTAGTATTAATTAAAATTAAGCCTTTCTGTTTACATTCTTCCAGCGTTAATCCAAATTCGGTTAATCTTTCTTGATTCTCTAGAGAAATACAGGTGAATAATTGACCGCGATCATAACTTTGTAGAAGTTGGATAAACGGGCTACAGGTCGGACAGTTGGGATCGTGTATTAGATAGTAAGACATTAGAAACTATTTAATTTAAAATCTATTCAGAAAAATTATAAAATAAATTGCCAATAAAATCAATCTGTTTGAGGCAGTTGCGAAGCCTGGTGAGTGCAGCGAAGCGATCGCATTTTAAAATGATGTTAAAATAAAAAAGACTTATCTCAATTCAAGTGAGAAGTTTTAGGAACAGTTAACAATGGCGGGAAAACTCTGGCGCAAAATTTGGACAGTTCTCAATACAGATATTGAACTCTCTTTAACGGGAACAGTGTCGGGAGGCGTAGAAGCCGGAAAAGCGGTTCTCGAACTCGCCAAGGCATTAAATGAGAATAAAAACGCCAGAGAACTGAAACCCTTAATTGAAAATATTGACTCTTTGTTAGATGTTCTCAATTCACCGTTGGGAAAAGTTGCTGGAACTGCCTTACCTTTTCTTCCCATTGCTACAAATCTTTTCAGTTATATTGCTGAACAAAACCGCAGCGAACCCACGTTAGAAGATTCGGTTCAGTTGGTGTCTCAAGTTGCCTATTTAGAAAGTTTACGGCATTTTTTACGAGAACATCCTGAACTTGAACTGACTGAAACAAAAGCCTCGGAAAAAGTTGCAAAACAGATTAAAAAGCTTGGTGAAACTCTAGAAATTAACGGCGAAGAAATTAACTTCGATGACCGAGAAGCGAGAAAAACTCTAACCTGTTTTCAGAACTCTCCTTTAGCAACGGTCTTTAATGCTATTCTGGTTGAACGGTTTCAAGAGTCTGGAATCGATGAAAACATAGCCAAAACTATAACAGAACGAATTTCTCGCAACACTCACCGCTACATGAAAGAAGCCGTTGCAGAAGTCCGAGACTCCGCGAAAAAGTTGGCAGCTATTTATGGGGATGGTTGGTTAAGAGATATCGAAGCTTACAACAGCATTGACAAATACTTAGAAGATATTATTGCTAAAAAACCGGAAGAGAATGTTTTTGATGAGGCGTTTAATTTTAGACAGATTTATGTTCCCATGAACGTGAAGCCAGTTGAGTCTGATGGAGAAGTTAAAAGAAATTCTGAAGCGATAAATATTGAACAGTGGGCAACAGAAATCTTACTGGATAACCGCAAAAAAGATCGAGTTCTGTTTATTCAGGGCGGGCCAGGACGGGGAAAAAGTGTCTTTTGTCGAATGTTTTCCGACTGGGTACGACGAGAACTCCATCCGATTTATACTCCAATCTTAATACGATTGCGAGATATTCGCAGTTTTGATGCTAATTTTGATCAAACACTAGGAACGGCTATCGGTTGGGATTTTGTCACGGCGGATAACGGCTGGTTAACTGACTGCAATACTCGGTTTTTATTCTTACTGGATGGATTTGATGAGTTGCTGTTAGAACGAGGGGCGAGTAATGACCTCAAACAATTTTTAGAACAGGTTTCACTGTTTCAAAAACGATCAGCAGAAAATAGCGAACGCGGACATCGAGTTTTAATTACAGGTAGACCGCTAGCATTGTACGGCATTGAACGGTTAATGCCCACGAATTTAGAACGGGTTGAAATTATCCCAATGGATGAAGCTATTCAGAAACAACGTTTAGAGAAGTGGAAACAAATTGTTGATACTGACCCGAATATTGCTGAGGCTAAAACACAACAATTTTGGAATTTCCTCCAAGATGAACGCTGTCTAGAAGCGATTAGAGAAATTGCCAGAGAACCCTTAATTTTTCACTTGCTGGCTGCTATGCACAGAGATCACAAAATTAGTGTTGATTTGTTTGAAAAAGCAGATGCAGGAGAAGCCAAAATTCTGATTTATGAACAGGCGTTAGAGTGGGTACTGAATAAACAACGCACGGAAGACAAACGCAATCTTAACCCAGAACTAACAGACCTCGAACCGGAAGATTTACGCAGTTTATTAGCCGAAGCTGGACTTTGTGTGGTGCAGTCTGGACGAGAATTTGCGAAAATTCAAATGAT
>JBCBCI010000106.1:0-16732 GCA_038530755.1 Cyanobacteria bacterium J06592_8
GATTTTAGCGGTATTGTTGAGGGACAAAAGCTGATAACCCTTTCTAGTTGTACTCATAGAGCGATCGCAAAGAGTCAGATCATTTCAAATCTAGATGATTTTGAGCATTTCTTGACATCAATCCGTAAATAGGGCCAATTTTGCCCTCTCAATCTCGAGTCTACAGTTAACATGAGTAATTAAACTGATGAACCCGAAGGAATCAGACTGTAGATCGAAAGGAGAATGATATCGTGAATGCAGCCGAACAAGCCAATAACCTAGAAGTCGCCAGTAAAATTGCATCTGTCGTTAACCTATTCAAAGGACAATTTCCTGATGTTCGAGTCGATCTCAAGCCGTGGATGAACGATCCAGATACACAAGAATTGGTCGATCCTGACTCTATTGATATTGGCTTCCATTTTCCGGGAAGAAGCCGCTTGATGCAGAGTCGCTGTGTTCTCATGCAAATTCGGTTCTATCAAGATCCCTTGGAAGGATATCGGCGAGCTATTGGAGTCGAAGCGGCAGGATACGATCATACTGGACAACAGTGGAAAGTTTCAACTGTAGATACTTGGAGTTTTGAAGGAACAACTCAACCTGATTCTGAGTCTGCAAGTAAGCTTAAATTATTCTGTCGTCAAGTATTTGAACTGTTTAATGGGAGCAACTGAACTCCTCATCTTTTATCTGATTTAATTTCCGAATTGCAATGATTCTCCGACGACTAACTCATGCTATTTTTACTCCGCTAGATTGGCAAGATTGGCAAATTGTTATTCTCAGCTTATGTGTTTATGGGTTAGTCGCTCTCCCTCTAGGATTTCTATCCGGATTTTTGCAATTTCATCCTATTATGCGCTCGCACTGGGCTGTGTTGATAGATCTGGTAAAAGTCTTCTTTTTCCCGGCTTTAGTCGAGGAAATTATATTTCGAGTCATACTCATTCCTCATCCCTTTGAAACAGTTTCTATCGGAACTTGGATATTTTGGATCGTGTTAAGTTTAGGATTATTTATTATTTATCATCCTCTCAATGCTTTGACATTTTATCCGCCCGGAAACCCAATCTTTTTTAATTCAATATTTTTAATTTTAGCCGGATTGCTTGGGCTGATCTGTGCAATAGTTTACAGACTAACAGGTTCGTTATGGGGAATTGTCATCATTCATGGATTAGTTGTTTTCATCTGGCTCTATCTCTTAGATGGTATCAACAAACTGAATTAATGTTTGGGATGAATGTCTAGCAATAAGAAATCTTATGTAAACAACATTGCCCCTAAACTGCAAATTCTGGAGGCAGGGCTGTTTCATTCTCAGTTAAAAATTGCCGGGGTTGATAGGGTGATGGGGTGATGGGGTGGTGGCCAGAAAGTTTAATTCCTTTCAAAAATAGCTTTTTTGTTAATAAAAATCTTCCCGAGCTCCCTAGCTCCCCACCTCCCCACAAATCAAGTTTTAGGGCAACGAAACGACCCTGTTATGGGGGGTTATCTGGATTACTTTTTTACAAATCAAGTAACATTGCTATAGAACTTGCTCATTTCATAAACCGATGGAATCATGCTTCTCTTGAACCTGTTGTCGCTGATGTTGCTACCTGCGCTATTGATCATGCTTTCCTTCTCTCAACACCTGACAGTTTTCATTGCCCAATCTTTTCCGGATGCTGTATTTTATCAGCCGACACAGGAACGTATCGTTGCATTAACAATTGATGATGTAGGAGACAAATCAACTGAACTGATTTTAGATGCAATTGATAACTATAACCAGAAAGCTACAACATCTGAACAACAAGCTAAAGCCACCTTTTTTCTAAATACAGGTCTTTTAATGGGAAGCCAAGAAACCGTGATTAAAATCTTAGAAAAAAATCACGAAATTGGCAATCATGGTGTTTTGGATCGAACTCATGCAGACCTAGAACCGGAAGAATTTGAGGAAGAATTGTGGCAAGCCCATCAAGAATTAACAGAAAACACTGGTGCAAAAGTGAAATGGTTTAGACCCGGAAGAGGTCGTTATAACTTAACGATGCGAAAATCTTTACAAAAAATTGCCGAAACGGAAGGGTATTATCCTCAATTTGCTTTGGCTTCTATGATTCCACTGGATACCTACACGATCACAGGACAACCGCTTTTTACAACCCATTATATTTCTCAATTTGTTTTCCCTGGCTCAATTTTAGTGCTGCATGGCGGTTCAATGAAAAGAACTAAAAATCTCGTTCTCTGCCTAGAAGAAATTTTACAGGACTTGAACAGGAAGGGATACAGAATTGTAACTCTCTCTGAATTAATGGAACAGAGCCAATTTGAACAGAGTCCCGCTACTTCTCATTAATCTCTTGTAGGTTTCTTCCCTGAGTATTTACCCGAAAGAGATAAGTTAAAGCGGCTGCAAGAATACAAACGAAAGCGAGTGCAAACAGCAAACCCGGAATACCAACCCAATGCTGTAAAATTGGCAAAGTGAATGCACCTAAAACAGCACCAGCTTTTGCAACAGCCGCCGCGAACCCTGCACCACTCGCCCGAATAGACGTGGGAAATACTTCACCGGATAACAGAAAAGTCGTAGAATTCGGACCTGCATTCATCATTAAGTTAAACACAAAGAAACCGACAAAAACTAAAATAATGCTCGTTTGGGTGCTGAAGTCAAATGTATTAGATGCAGCTAAAATCGTTAGCCCGACAGCCATTCCGACAAACCCAACAATCTGTAAACGAATTCGTCCTACACGTTCAACGAATAATACAGCAATCAGAAAGCCCAAAATTAAAAAGATATCAACAAAAGCGGCACCAGTTGCAGAAGCTTTTTCTCTAGCAATAAAACTATCTGCTTGTGCAAATGCTAAAGCCCCAATAATTGTCGGTGTAAAAATCCCAATCCCATAGGTAGCGATATCTTGTAAGAACCAAGGTACAGAAGCTAAAACGGTACGCCGTAAGTATTGAGGAGAAAATAACGCCGAATAAGATAGCTTTGATTCTTGCTTCGGAGGATCAGTTTCTGGTGTAACATTGACAGGTTCATCGAGTAGAGTAGAAGCCGCTTTAGACGCTTGATCGTATTCTTCGCGATTAATATAGTAAAGCGGACTTTCCAGTAAAAAACTAATCCGTAAAATACCCACTGCGATCGCTAAAATCAGTCCGACTCCCAACATCCAACGCCACGCATATTGAATCATTGGTAGAGGCGAGTCTGGATAAAGAACTTGAAAAATATGAATCACCGTTAGTCCCGTCACCGCACCCAATAAAGCACCCACTGCTTGAAAGGTGAAAGCACTAATCACCATCCGACCCCGCAACCGAGAAGGAACATTTTCAGTAATATAAGAAACACTGATCGGGTAGTCCGCCCCAATACCGATACCGACCAAAAATCGGAAGAAAATCAAAGAAGTCGCATCCCAAGCTAGGGCTGTTCCCGCAGTTGCGAATACAAAAATTGCCACATCCACCATCAACATCAGTTGGCGTCCAACCTTATCGGTAATTGGGCCAAGGGTGAAGGCACCGACCATAGATCCAGCGATCGCCGCCACCGCCACGGCACCAATTTCTGCCGCATTAAGGCTAAAGTCTCGTTGGAGAAAAGGGAGTGCGACCCCGATAATAAAAAAATCGAAGCCATCAAGCGCAATTAGTCCCGCTGATAACGCCCAGAGTAACCACATTACAGGGGTAATGTCAGAAGCATCGAGGCGTTCTTCAAAGGATAAAGGTTGATTGGTTGTAGCTGTCGTCATGCTGGATATTCTGGAATTCTAGGGAACTGTTATGCGGGTTTATACACAGGGGAATGATGATACTATATCGCCTTTTCTGAATATTGAGTATCTATCTTAATCCTCAACTTTCTCCTGAATGGAAAGCCGATTTAGGAGAAAACTGGAAAGAAATTCAAGCCAAGTATTTGCATCTCATTGGAAATCCCACCCTAACAGCTTATAACTGTGAATATGGCGATCGCTCTTTCTTTTTATGAAAATATGAAAAGCAGTATATAGAGGGTGGGTTTAAAGTTAGTCCTCTGTACCTGAATTAGAAACTAGGAAAACTATAAAAATGGAATCAAACAGAAATTCAAGAACGGGCGGCGAAGCTGGTCTTATGGGCAATTAATATTTGGGCTTATCTTCTCTAAACACTCTCAGTTCAGAGGTTAATATTTAGCCCATTGTAGCAGAAGCCTCTTACAATTAAAGCAGCCAGGTACTTTGAGAAAAATCATTTGAAGAAGTTTGGGGTTGATTTTCAACGTGTTCTGGACGTTGATGGATCTGTGGCAAGTTTGTTTTTTTTAGCCCGGGCTTGGATTGCTGTTTTTGTTTTTCTTTGAGTTCTTGGTTCTCCTTTTTGAGGGTTTCCAACTCCTCTAAAAGTTCAGAATTCTTTTCTGACAGTTGCAGTGCCGTTTTCTGGGCTTTCTCCAGCTCGTCTGTGAGATCATTGCGTTTAATATCTTCTTGAAGTTGAGCAATGAATGTACCTTTTTCTTCAATTTCAGACTGTAAACCTAAGACTTTCTCTTGGAGAGTGCGTTCATTATTCTGAAAGGTTTCTAAAGTAGATTGTAATTCCGTAATCCGATCAGTTAATTCCGTAATTTTGACTTCAAGATCAGCCTTAGTTGGGCTTTTGCGTCGTGTAGAAGTCTCAGTGACATCAGATATTGAAGAATTCTCAATTGCTTTAAGTTCAGAAACTTCATTAGAATCAACCACTGTTGCTTCTACAGGTTGAGCCTCTGTCTCATTGACTTTTTGAGCCTCCTGCTTGACCACATCGCTTAGACTTGGTTGTTTACCCATCCTGTCCTCCTGTGATTACATCATAGTAGCCTAGTAGCAAATGTCCTTACCTCGTCAACATTTTAGGCTACTTCTTTGGATACTAACCCTCTCAGTTTACCGCCTTAGTGTTAGAGTTGAGCCAGTCGGAAGAGATAAATTTCTTGCTCATTTCCTGCAAATAGGTTTCTTTAAAAAAGATTAATAGACAACTGGCACATGAGATTGTCAACCTGAAGAACTGTATGCTAGTATAGTAATCCATGCGGACGCATAGCTCAGTTGGTTAGAGCGCTACGTTGACATCGTAGAGGTCACAGGTTCGAATCCTGTTGTGTCCATGAGGGTGAAACTCTTATGATATTTAGTTTTCAAGGTTCTCTGGTGTCAGATTTGATGTCGTTACCATATCTAATAACACCAGAACCAAACCAAATTTGTCAATCTATACTGAGTCACTTCTCATTTCTTTTGGGTGTCTAAGGCATTAAAAAGAGAGCGAGTTTAGAGTGTCTGTTTGTCTGCACTCCAAATTCACTCCAATTGTCTTATCCTGTGTGTCTCAAAGAACGGAGAGGGAGGGATTCGAACCCTCGGAAGCTTTCGCCTCACTCGATTTCAAGTCGAGCGCATTCGACCACTCTGCCACCTCTCCAACTAATATTCTATTTTGAGCTAGAAATGAAAACATCAGAATATATTTCTAAGTTTTAACCTATTCTTAGACCTAATTTCTAGCTTCAAAGCTAATTTAGGATTATAGCACAGATGCGACTTCTGTAACAAGCTGAGATTGACGATACAAAATTTCTGTTTCTGCAATCTGGAAATCTTGATCTATCCAAACTAATTCCGCCTCAGAGATGTGACCCTTTTCTAAGGTAGCTATAGAAAAGTTTCGTCGCTTACCTGTACCTCTATCCTCAATACGATGTACTCTGGCTGCATTTAGGTAAACTGTCCCTTCTGAACTCACTTCGATAGACTTCCGGCGACGGGTTTTTGTGTGACGGAGATTATGGTGCATATGACCAAAGGTAACTAAAGGAATTTTTTTGCCCATAGCATGAGTTTGAGCGATCGCCTCTGCTAGATCTGGATCTCCGTAGTCTCCACCAATGGGCTTCCAATCCCGGCCGCAGGGGTCTTCTGGTGCTTCTCCTAATCCTTGCGGTCCGGTGTGACCCAGAAAAATCACGGTATCTTCTGTGGAACTTTTAGCTGCTTCTACGATACGGCGAGTTGAGTCTTCAAAACTGTTAACCCCGAACCATTCTTGATAAAATCCTCCATCTCTCCATTTTGGCCCTCCCCAGGTAAAGGGTCGGCTACCGACAACAGTTAGTCCAAATTGGGGAAAATCTCGCTTTCCGTAGCCTACATGGGCTTCTCCAAATAAATCTATTTGCTGCTGTACCCGATTTTCTACTTCCGGGTCGTAGGGACGATGCTTTCGCCCCCATTCAGTCATTGTATACCAAGCGTCATGGTTGCCGAAAACGGCGGCTTTTGGTAAGTCTAGGGCGGCGATCGCTTTGACGATTTCAACCGCTTCGTTACCATAATCCCCTACGAATAACACTAAATCTACCCCTAACTGTTTAAGGGCGATCTCGTCTTCTACTTCCCATTGATCATGCACATCTCCAACAATAGCAATCTTAATGGTTTGCTTAGAATCTTGTTTCATCTCTGTACTCTTTGCCTCTCTAAGATCTAGGATAGGCAATTTCAGTTCTTTTTGAAACTAAGCGTGTCGATCGCAACAGACAAGTGACCTGGATCTAGCGCATATTTTGGTGAATTCAACTATAATTAGAAGTCCTGTTTTGTTAACTTGTACCACTCATCGGCATCTGATATATGTTTACGACCACACGAACCAAGCCTACGAAGTCTCAAATCACCCCAGATGACTTGTTCACTGCAATTAATGATCTCAAGCGAGAGTTAAACGCTGTTGTTTTAGCACATTACTATCAAGATCCTGATATTCAAGATGTTGCTGACTACATTGGAGATTCTCTCGGCTTATCTCGTCAAGCGGCTGAAACTCATGCGGATGTTATTGTGTTCGCCGGGGTTCATTTTATGGCAGAAACGGCTAAAATTTTGAATCCTGATAAGTTAGTTTTATTACCTGACTTAGACGCTGGATGTTCACTAGCAGATACTTGTCCACCCGAAGAATTCGCTCAGTTTAAAGCGGCACATCCCGATCATATTGTTGTGTCTTATATTAACTGTAGCGCAGCAATTAAAGCGATGAGCGATATTATTTGCACGAGTTCAAATGCGGTTAAAATTGTGCAACAAATTCCTGAATATCAACCGATCATTTTTGCACCTGATCGCAATTTAGGTCGTTATGTCATGGCTGAAACAGGTCGAGATTTAGTGCTTTGGAATGGGGCTTGTATTGTCCATGAAAATTTCTCAGAAAAGAAGATTGTTCAACTCAAAATTGAGTATCCACAAGCCGAAGTGATTGCCCATCCTGAATGTGAAGAACCTGTTCTACGTCATGCTGATTATATCGGTTCAACGACAGCTTTATTGAAATATGCTCAACAGAGTGAAAGTTCTGAATTTATTGTGGCAACTGAACCGGGTATCATTCATCAAATGCAAAAGGAAGCCTACAATAAACAGTTTATTCCAGCCCCTCCGATGAACAGTTGTAATTGTAATGAGTGTCCACATATGCGCTTGAATACCTTAGAAAAACTGTATCTATCAATGAAAAATAGAACGCCTGAAATTACCTTACCTGAAAATATAAGGATTGCAGCATTAACCCCCATTCAACGAATGTTAGAAATGAGTCGTTAAACCAAAAGGGTGGGCAATGCCCATCCTAAATGTAACATTTACGTCTGTTATTATTACTTATTTAAGTGTAAAATTAGGGAAGTGAAAACCAAGCTGCTCACAACAGCGACTACAGGAATCTTGAATGACTTATCAGCAGTCGAATCCAAATGCAAAAGGTAGTCGTTGCCTTTGTCAGTGGACTGTTATCTATAAATCCTCTCCACAGAAACAGCATAGCGAGGAGACTGAAAATTCTGTAGCTGTTCTAAGATTCCCGACTTTTGAAAATTTAACAGGTATACCTGATCATCTTAAAGCTGGTATTGAATATCTCTGCGGTTTTTCAATTGATGATGTCAGGGTTCATTACAATTCTCTTGAACCTGCTAAGTTACAAGCATTAGCTTATACTCAAGATCATAATATTTATATCGCGCCCGGTCAAGAAGAATACTTACCCCATGAAGTTTGGCACGTGGTTCAACAAATGCAGGGTCGTGTTCAGTCTACTTTGCAGATGGAAAATACATCAGTGAATGATAATAATATCTTAGAAAAAGAAGCGGATAGAATAGGGAAAAGAGCAAATGATTTTAAGATTAACTTAGATAATCAATTAAGTTTTCCAAATAAAATTACACAATTTGGAAATATTATTCAAAGGAAGATTGGCTTAGAAATCGAAGTTCCAATGGATTTACAAAAGGGAAATCTTAAACCCGAAGCTGAACGAGATGAACCCTCACCCTTTAAAACAAAAAGCCGAGAATTACCCTTTATTCCTACTAACGATAGAGAAATTAAAAAAGGTGAACCTGCTATTACTCAAGGAAATTCCTGGAAGCTCACTCCTGATGGCTATGAGGATAGTTGGTATTGTGAATATATTACCGATCCTGTTGATGAAACGCTGAATGCAAAAGAACTAACTCACATTGTAGAAGATCTAAAAAATTGGGTGAGTGAGAATTTAGTCGATCTCAAATCAGGTGAATATATTCAACTCCCTGAAGATTATGTTTTGGGATGGCATCCGGGTCAAAAAGAAACTGAAATATTTGGCTCATTTCATGTAACTGCTGGAATTAGGCTTGATCGCGTTTTGGAGTTGTTAGAAAATATTGCACAAATTAATAATAATTCTGAGTTGAAAAATGAGGGTCTCTATCCAGGTTTCGTGATCGAAAGAAAGAACAAAGTTGTTATAAATCAAGTTGTTGACAACATCCGAAAACTTAATGAATCCTTAGAATATAAAGGTCTTGTTGCGTTGCTGGGCAGTTATGTCGCGGGTCAGTATCAGTTTGTCATCTGCAAAGAAAAGGAATTGGGTCAAGAAGCAAACATCCGAACTGGAAAAATAATGCTTCCAATTCTAAGCCGGACTAACCTAGGAGAGATTCGACAACAGGTAGAAATAAATAATAAAGAAAAGTTTTTACAGGATATCCTCATGGTAGCAGGACTGAGACAAAATCAAGCGAATCAACCTCTTTTTCCTCATGGTTTGTTTCCTGAAAAACAGGGTATTCGGAGTATAGATTCTAACTCAGAAATTACAATTTATGATTGGGTAAATGGAGTATTTAACGGAGAAGATAAGCAGTGGTCAGACCAAGAGTTGGGGATGGAATCTGTTGGGCCAGAATGGAAAACAACTTCTCCTGAAGGAGTTTGCATGACTCACCGCAAGCAAGGTGCTGTTTTGGAAATCCGTAGTTTTGACTCCAATCAGCTTCCGGTCGATCAATGGGGAGACTTTACAACTGAGGTGGTTTTGTTGTTTATTAAACTGAATGAATTGCGTTAATAGATGACTTCTACTTAAGCTGGGATTTATGCAACATCTGATTATTTTTACTCGTTATCCAGAACCGGGAAAAACAAAAACTCGATTAATTCCAGCTTTGGGGGCTGAAGGCGCGGCTAAGTTTCATCGCCAAATGGCTGAAGATATCGTCAAAACGGTGCGAGAATTTTCCTTCTCTAATTCAGTGTCGCTAGAGATTCGCTATACGGGTGGAAGTTTAGAATTAATGCAAGATTGGTTAGGAGCCGATCTAGTCTATAATTTACAGGGAACTGGAGATTTAGGCGATCGCTTAATTGGCTGTTTACAAGATGCTTTTGATCGGGAAAAAACCGCTATTATTGTAATTGGCACCGATTGTCCTGATGTGAGTTCGGATATTTTCTCAGAAGCCTATGAAAAGCTTCAGCATCAAGATGTTGTTCTAGGACCCGCAGAAGATGGTGGATATTACTTAATTGGCTTAAGTCGATTTATTCCTGAAATTTTTGTAGGAATTAATTGGGGAACTTCTGAAGTGTTTCAACAAACTCTAGCAATTTGTAAAACTCTAAATTTATCGGTGGAATTTTTGCCCCAGCTAGCCGATATTGACCGTCCAGAAGATTTAAAATAAGTTTCAAATAATGTCTCATCGCTCTCTCATCTGAATTTGGGTAATTTCTCAGATCGGGCTATTAAGATTCAGTACAGAAGCATTAACAACCTAGTTTGGGTCTCTATAGCAATAAGAAGAAATCATAGATAAGTGTACAACTAGAGAAGGGTTGTAGTGCTAACATCTTGCTAACTTCAAATTTCAAACTTATTTGATATTGCTATATTTGATTGAATATTCTAGTCTCGATTGTATAAGTCTCTGATGAATGAAGCTAAAATTTCTGTTATTATCCCTGTTTTAAATGAAGAACGAACACTGGCTGATGTTCTCTCTCAACTCAAAAATGTCCCTAATCTTGAGATTATTATTATAGATGGGGGTAGCATAGACAATACTATCGAAGTTGCTCATAGATTTGGCAAGAATACAGAGGTGGAAGTCCAAATTATAGAAGCAGTTCGAGGACGCGCCCATCAGATGAATACCGGGGCGGCGGTAGCAACTGGAGAAATTTTACTGTTTTTACACGCCGATACTCTATTACCAAATCATTTTGAGAAATGGGTCCGTCAGGTACTCGATGAACCTCAAGTCATTGCGGGGGCTTTTGAACTGAAAATTACGACATCTGTAGCGGGAACAGCTTGGGTTGAACAGGGTGTAAAATGGCGATCGCATATTCTACAAATGCCCTATGGAGATCAAGCAATTTTTTTGAAGGAGAAAACCTTCTGGGAGATAGGTGGCTTCCCGAAATTGCCTCTGATGGAAGACTTTGAACTGGTGCGTCAATTGCGGCGACAGGGAAAAATTGCCATTGTCCCCGCAGCAGTCGTAACTTCGGGACGACGCTGGCAAAAGTTAGGTGTGTTTAGAACTACGTTAATTAATCAAATTATTATTATCGCCTATTTGTTGGGTGTTTCTCCTCAAAAACTTGCAGATTGGTACAGAAGTAAACATTAATGAACAAAGATGTGAACTTTTTTAACGCTCCCGTTCATTTGTGAGACTAGACGGCGCATGGGTGCGTAAAATAGACTTCAAGTTTGCTACAAATTGTCAAGCATACAGGAGAAAATTAATATGAGTGCGGCTGACGCCAGAGATACTGGGTTTGTTCAACCCTATAAAGATGATCCATTTGTGGGTCACTTATCTACACCGATTAGTGATTCTGATTTTACACGGGCATTTATCGGTAATTTACCTGCTTATCGTCAAGGTCTTTCTCCCCTGTTACGGGGTTTAGAAATTGGCATGGCACATGGTTATTTTCTGATTGGCCCCTGGGTTAAGCTTGGGCCATTACGCGATAGTGCAAGTGCAAACTTGGGCGGATTAATTTCTGGAATTGCTCTGATTTTAATTGCAACTGCTTGTTTGTCTGCTTATGGCTTAGTTTCCTTCCAGAAAAAATCTGAAGGGGCTGAATTCCTACAAACCTCTGAAGGTTGGAGTCAATTTGCGGGCGGTTTCTTTATTGGTGCAATGGGTGGAGCTTTTGTGGCTTTCTTCCTATTGGAAAACTTCTCTGTTATCGATGATATTTTCCGAGGAGTTTTCAATAGCTAATTCCCCTCTGAGTTGAACTCACTAACTTGATTAAGCTTTAACACGGGTTAAAGTCACTCAGATTTTAGTTCGGTTACATGGTTTTGTAAAATAGGAGAATTTAATATGACAGGTTCATACGCTGCCTCATACCTACCCTGGATTTTAATTCCAGTTGTTACCTGGTTGATGCCCGTTGTTGTTATGGGCTTACTGTTCATTTACATTGAGAGCGAAGCCTAAAATTTTCGCTTGATACATATCCTGAAATCCTCCACCAGTTAGCAGGCGGGGGATTTTTTATATTTGCTTTTATGTTTTGAATAGAAGCTAAACAAATTCAGTGTATGTCAGCCCGATCATTGGTTGGGTTTTTAGGTCGTGATACATAATAATGATAATTTTACCGTTGTAGCCCGATCTGAGCAAACTTAGAGAATTTCCATGATTCAAAGATGTATTCGGATTTTTGCCTTTTTATTCTCCCTAAGCTTGCTAACTTTGACGCTAACTCTGGCCTGGGAATTTCCCACGGTTGCCCAAATGGTTCCTGGTCTGGGTTGGTCTAAAGAAGATATTGCTCCCGAGTCTTACATCCCTGTCTTTCCGAAAGGAAACCTGGAGGTAGCCCCGGTATTCCTGGATGGAAAACTCATTGGAACGATTCCCTCATTTATCGAAGTGGGATTGCGGGAAAATGCTAATGTTTACAGTGCCAGTGTTCGTTCGCAGTTGATTCACAGCAAGCTGCAAAAAGTCTTGAATAATATAATTCGCTATTCTCAACAAGTTTTTCCGAAGCAAGGAATATTCAGCCTGGAAGCCCAAGAAAAAGAACTCAGAGAGCAGTTGATTACCGAAGTCTCCGTGAATAAGGGGATGGTAGTTGTACTCGAAACCTTTCCTCGAGAGGATGTGCCGGAAGTGATTTACTCCGTTACCCAAGCGGACGTAGAACTACCCCGACTGGTGAGTTCCCAACCGATTAAAATCGCCCAGAGGGCAGCCGTTCAGCTTGAAGATCTCCTCATTCAAGCCTGGAAAGAACGCCAAACTCCCCATTTACTCCTCCAAGCCAAACAAGCTCTGAGAATACTGATTCTCTTAATGGCTACTAGCCTCGTTTTGCTATGGATACAAAAACGCCTGACTGTTCGACACAAACAACTTGGCGATCGCATCTCGGACTCGGAGAACCTTCAACTCGAAAAAAGTCAGACTTCGGATTCATCAAAGGTGACAAAAGGGTTAGGCTTGATGGCTCTACAACTGTATAATCTTTCTCTCAGGCAACGCCACAGTCTCAATGCTTTTTACCGAAGTGGATTGTTTTGGACTCAATGGCTACTTTGGATGCTGGGAATTGGCTATCTGGCTGGCTTGTTTCACTGGACTCGTCCCCTGAGTAATTGGATGATCGGCGTGAGCATTCGGGGTTATCAGTCTGGAGAGGCGATTGCCATTGGCTGGCCTCCTACCGATTGGCTTTTGAGTTTTGGAACGCAGGCTAACCTGGGAACACCCCTATTTATCTTACTACTGTTACTGGTGACTCGTTTGATACTGAAGGGGGGAGATGCCATCAGCGATATTTTAGCCCGGCAGTGGAGCGAGCAAAAATCCATTAAACGTCACAGTTTACGCGCTCCAACCTTATCTAAAGCCTTAAAAAGTTGGTTGAGAGTGATCGTTTACTTGTTGCTAGGACTGACAGTTGCCTATCACTTACATCAGTTGGGGAGGATTACCCAATTTATCGCTGTTATCCTCGGTTTTCTCAGTTTTGCCGTTTCTCTCGCTTCTCAGAATTTACTCAAAGACTTAATTGGTGGCTTATTGATCTTATGGGAAGACCAGTATGCGGTTGGAGATGTGATTGTGATTAATAGCCAAAGTGGTTTGGTTGAAAAGATCACTTTGCGGGTGACTCAGTTGCGGAATCTCGATGGCGAGTTAATTACTATACCCAATGGGTCAGTTGGGATGGTACAAAATCTGTCGAGCGAGTGGTCAAGAGTCAATTATGCTGTTGAGGTGAACTACGATACTGATGTGGATCGGGTGATGGAAATCATGGCAGAAGTCGCCCAACAAATGTATCGCGATCCGCAATGGCAAGATCTAATTCTGGAAACACCGGAAATGCTTGGTGTTGATCGGATTGCTCATACCGGAATTTTAATTCGACTCTTGATCAAGACTCAACCTCTACAGCAGTGGCGCGTTGGTCGGGAATTTCGCTACCGCCTGAAGAAAGTATTTGATGAACAAGGTATTGTGGTGGGAATTCCACAACACAGAATGTATCTTGATCAATCTTTTCACAATCATAATAACGGGAATTTTAAAATGGATAATCAGCATCAAAATTAATCATCATTAATCACCGTCAGGGGGTCCGTACTGCTGATGTTATTTAATACACTGGCTATCCTTGGCATCCCCTGCTTCTGCATTCATTTCCTCTATTCTTGTACCTTTTTAAGAACTTTGCCCGAACTGGTAAATGCTATTCCTTGAGTTCCTGCTGTCCCTATTGATACGGCTTCGATAATCGGCTCTGTCACCGCTTCTTCTGCAACCCACTCAACAATAAAGTTAGCTCCGGCTCCTCCTTTCGAGTTGCTTTGCTCGACGAAAAAATCAGTGCTTGCTAAAGGTGAGAGTCGAATTCCTTGCTCTAAATATGACTGGACTAATTGTCCTTCAGTATTATAATAATTGACAGTTTTAATAATAATTTCGCGATTTTGATCAGTATTACGAACACTTAAGGTTGTTGCTAAGTTGTAAATTTGCCGAGTATTCATATAATAAATATGAGAATAAACCGGAACATAAATAACTTGTCCAACTGCCACTTTCAAGTTGTCAAAATCAACTATTTCTTCCGGTGAAAATTCATCAATTTGTATATAGGTTGATTCAGATTCTTCTGTTGAACTTGCTGTCGAATTACTTAATAAGTCACGATTACAACTCATTAGAAAAACAACTAAAATAGAGGGAATTAAAAGTTTAATTCTCAAAAAGGTATTAAACATAAACTTAAGGTATATTTGAAACTTAGACTTTGCAATTCATTGATGGAGATTCAACTAAACCTAGTTTTCGCGCAACGGGAGCTAAAGATGAGCCTTGAATTGTTGCAGAAGCAAGAACAATAAAAAACACAACATTAAAAATTTTATCGGCATCTGCTAGACCTGACATCAGAGGAAAGGTTGCTAAAACAATAGGTACAGAACCTCGCAGTCCAACCCAAGAAATAAACAACTTCTCAGAAAAACTAATTTGAGTCCAAGCCAAACAGATAAAAACACTAATAGGGCGAGCTACAAATATTAAGAATAA
The DNA here is from genome assembly GCA_038530755.1 of Cyanobacteria bacterium J06592_8. Classification (GTDB taxonomy): domain Bacteria; phylum Cyanobacteriota; class Cyanobacteriia; order Cyanobacteriales; family Microcoleaceae; genus Capilliphycus. The sequence goes on from JBCBCI010000106.1 coordinate 14,936, forward strand.
ACCAATAATAGTCGCCACTCCAGCAATGGGTAGTAGTTCTGAAGGAAAAACTAATAATCCTAAAGTTAAAAACATGGTAATTTGCATGAGCCAAGACAAACTATCATAAAAACTGAATAGACTCTTGCGCTCAATCAGCAAAGGATCATTTCCCATAACTAGCCCCATAATATATACGGCTAAAAATCCATTTCCACCTAAAATGCTCGTAATGCTATAGGTGAGTAGAATCCATGCAAATATAGTTAGAGGATAAAGTCCAGGAAAAACGATATTAATCCGATTCATACCTAAAATCATCAATCTACCGATCGCAAATCCTATACCAATTCCAGCTAAAATTTGCCAGATCAAAGAAAATCCTAAACTGAGAAATGAGCCTCCAGAATTGGTCAGCAATTTCACAAGCTTAGTTGTTAGTAAAATCGCGATCGGATCATTACTTCCCGATTCAAGTTCGAGTAGAGGTTGCAGCTCTCCTTTAAGGCTTAAATTGCTAGAACGTAATACAGAGAAAACGGCTGCTGCATCGGTAGAAGACACAATAGCTCCTAATAATAATCCCTCTGTCCAGGTAATTCCCTCAGAACCAATATTAAAACTAGAAAAAGAACCTAAAATAAACCAGGAAAAGGTACCGAGCAACAACATTGTAATCCCGACTCCAACAGTAGACAAGGTTAAACCTTTGGTTAAAACAGGTTTAATCGTTTTCCATTGGGTATCAAGTCCACCTGTAAATAAAATCTGAGTGAGTGCAAAGTCACCAACTAATTTGGCGATCGAGGGATTATCAAACTCAATCCCTCCTGGCCCTTGTGAACCCGCAAACATTCCGATAAACAAAAACAGAAGTAATGCTGGAATACCTAGTTTGTTGGCTGCTCTGCTGGCAAAAATGCTAGCGAGTAGTAGTAGAGCAAGACTGATGAATAATAATTCAACCTCGACCATAATTTCTGATCATTCTCAGTTTTGGTTTGTTAGTCTCTAGTCTGCTGAAATTATACCTTTAAATATAAAAAACTTTTGTATGCTGTTCATATCAACAATAATTGTTATGGGTGCGTAAGTAACGCACCCTACAGGATTGAATTTTTATTGAGCAGTTTTTTCTGGAGAGGCGACAAGTATTGGACTTTGCATCGACTCTCAATTAACTTAATGGGAGAAATTCTTGTAACGCCATCTCCCTAAATGGGATTCTGCTATGGTTGCAAGACCTCTTAATTCCATAATTTCTTTTTGCAATTTGTTGATCGTTTTTTCTTGTTCCTCGATTTTTTGTTGTAATACTCTGTCGCTTTCTGATCCGTGAGTTAATGCTAGATTAACCGGTGCGTAATGAGAAGTGTTCTGATGAGATTGATGATGAATGTCTACTGAACTCGAAGAAGGTTCTAAGGTTACTTCTGAATGCAATTCGACGGGTGTATAAGCGAGACTGTGAGCCAATTGAGTTTCTTGTTCGGGTTGAGAAATGAGTTGTTCTTCTAACTGATGTTTTAGTTCAGAAACAGTCGCTTCTTGATGTTCAAGTTGTTGTTGCAGTTGTTGTTCGAGTTGTTGAACAGTTTGGAGTTGTTGTTCGAGTTGTTGCTGAAGTTGTTGGTGTTCTTCAGTGGGAACGGTTTGAGCTAATTGTTGTTCGAGTTGTTGAACAGTTTGGAGTTGCTGTTCGAGTTGTTGCTGAAGTTGTTGGTGTTCTTCAGTGGGAACAGTTTGAGCTAATTGTTGTTCGAGTTGTTGAACAGTTTGGAGTTGCTGTTCGAGTTGTTGCTGAAGTTGTTGGTGTTC
>JBCBCI010000106.1:16828-20999 GCA_038530755.1 Cyanobacteria bacterium J06592_8
TATTTGTTGTTCGAGTTGTTGAACAGTTTGGAGTTGCTGTTCGAGTTGTTGCTGAAGCTGTTGGTGTTCTTCAGTCGGAACGGTTTGAGCTAATTGTTGTTCGAGTTGAGATAATTTAGTGAGTTGTTCTTCTAAATTCTGAATGGTACTTGCTTGTTCTTGTGATTGTTCTTGAAGCGTTTGATAGCGTTCCTGAAGTTCAACGAGATCGGAATTTTGACTGGGAGAGGGCTGACTTGCTTCACTTTGAACTTGGAGATCAACAGACTTTGGCTCTAAACTTGCAACTGAGTTGACCGTTTTTGCTTCTGCTTTTGTCGCTAATGTAATAGTGGTTTCACTACCACTTCCAGAAACATCAAACTGACCTCTGGCGATACGCTCAACGAACTCTGATCTTGACAAACCAAGTTGTTTAGCAATGTCACCCAATCGCTTTGCTCCAGTAGGAGTTAGAGATACCCCGACCTTTACCTTGCTTTCTGAATACAAGGTTGGAACACCACGTTTTTTCTTTCTTGACATTGCTTTATCCTCAGCATTTTAACTTTTAATACTGTATTCAAAGTATAGTTGCTGAGTGGGAGCAAAGATTTCTAAGATTTGTAACGTTAGTTACCTGATCGATGAAAATACCGTGTTCATATAGCATTAACACGGCAATAATGCCAGATTTACTTGACGCGAACAAAGGGCTTCCATTTCAATTGAGTCGGCTTTGATGTCTTGGCTGGAAAGACTTGTACCGCATCCTTCGCGACAGAAACATGAACTCGCATTCCAATTGATAAAGCGGCTCCGGCTGGGGTTCGAGCGACTAATTCTTGTCCAGAGGGAACCTGTAAACTATAATGAAGTTCCCGTCCTAAAAATTGGCGATCGCGAATAATCACAGGCGCATCTTCATCCGGTTGGAGAATAAAATCTTCTTGACGCACCATCAGTTCGACTCGATCTAAGCTGTTACCATTTCCAGGATTTTCACCTTCAATGATGTTGTCCTCGATTGTAAAACATCCCAATTCAGTTTCCCAAACATCACCGTGACGTTGAGCCGGGATAAAATTGGCTTGAGTCACAAATTCAGCGACAAATCGAGAAGCAGGTTGTTGATAAATCGTTTCGGGCTTACCACACTGTTCTAAACAGCCTGAACGCATCACCGCCACCCAATCTGAGATGGAAAGGGCTTCTTCTTGATCGTGAGTGACAAAAATTGCTGAAGTTCCCGCTGCTTTCAAAATTTCTCGTAACTCTTGGCGAAGTCGGAGACGAACTTGAACATCAAGGTTACTGAGCGGTTCATCTAATAATACCAAAGCTGGACGAGGAGCTAATGCACGGGCTAAGGCGACTCGCTGCTGTTGTCCCCCGGATAATTCGTGCGGATAACGTTTCCCTAAACCAGAGAGTCCGACTAATGTTAAGACTTCACAGACTCGCTGCTCAACCTCTTGCTTAGATTTATTTTTGATCGGTTGTAAGCCAAAAGCAATATTTTTCTCGACTGTTAAATGGGGAAACAGAGCATAGTCTTGAAACACCATCCCGACATCTCGTTGTTCTGGAGGAAGCCAACAGTCGGCGCTAGAAACGACCTGTTCCGCAATTGTGATGCTTCCGGCTTGGGGTTGCTCAAACCCTGCAATCATTCTCAACAAAGTAGTTTTTCCGCAACCGGAAGGCCCCAATAAGCTAAGAATATCGCCCTGCTGTAGCCTCAGCGTTACCTCCTGAACCGCAGGAACCTCTTGATGTGAGAACTGCTTGCTGACTCGATCCAGTTGTAAAATCACAGACTGACCCATGTTTAACCTAACCTACCCAACTCCTTTCTTTAGGGTAGCTTATTGCAAGTTTAATTCAAATAACTCCGACTCACAATCGCGAATTTTTAAGATCTGTTGTGTAACCCGTAATCCCGAGTCAGAACAACTGTCGCTACAATCTATGAAAGTGAACTTGATGAGTGGGTTTGTATGATTCCAACCGTTATTGAACAATCGGGTCGAGGTGAACGCGCCTTTGATATTTACTCCCGACTTCTGCGCGATCGCATTATCTTTCTGGGTCAACCTGTAACCGCAGACTTAGCAAACTTGATCGTGGCTCAAATGCTGTTCCTCGATGCAGAAGATCCTGAAAAAGATATTTATCTGTATATCAACTCTCCTGGCGGTTCTGTATCCGCAGGTCTCGGGATCTACGACACCATGAACCATATTCGCCCTGATGTTAGCACCATCTGCATTGGATTGGCAGCAAGTATGGGAGCATTTTTGTTGAGTGGAGGCACCAAAGGAAAGCGCATGAGTCTACCCCATTCTCGAATTATGATTCACCAACCGTTAGGCGGGGCGCAAGGACAAGCCACTGATATTGAGATTCAAGCGAAAGAAATTCTCTACTTGAAAAAACGCCTCAATCAAGATCTCGCCGATCATACCGATCAACCCCTTTCTCGCATCGAGGAAGACACTGAACGGGATTTCTTCATGTCTGCTCAGGAGGCGACTGACTATGGCTTAATCGATCAAGTCTACGATCGCAAAGCAATGGCTGAACATACTGCTTCTAACTAATCTAGACTAATCTAATTTAGGCTAAATTGTCGGGTGGGCAATGCCCACCTCATTTAATTAAAGGTATAGCTAAGAAATTATTCTGAATAAAAAGGATAATCAGTATAACCTTCTACTCCACCTCCAAATAATGTAATTCTTTCTTTCATTTCGTTGAGTTCTAAGCCCTGTTGTAAGCGGAAGGGAAGATCGGGATTGGCTAAAAACCATCGACCATAGGCGATTAAATCTGCAAGATTCGCTTCTAGAATGGTTTCTCCTTTTTCTGCGGTATAGTTTCCCGCCACAATAATCGCACCGCTAAAAGCATTTCGGAGATCGTGACGAAAACTTTCCGGTACCACAGGCGCATCATCCCAATCCGCCTCAACTAAGTGAATATAAGCAATTCCCTGCGAGTTTAATTTCTTCGCCGCGTAGAGAATAGCATCGATCACTTCTGGGTCATTCATTCCTCGTTGGGTGATGTAGGGTGCCAATCGAATTCCGGTTCTTTCTTTCCCAACTTCTGCAATAACTGCTTCTACAACCTCTTCGACAAAACGAACCCGGTTTGGAATATCACCGCCATAGATATCCGTGCGTTTGTTGGAAGTTCGGCGTAAAAATTGATCGAGTAAATAGCCATTTGCGCCGTGTATTTCTACACCATCAAAACCTGCTGCGATTGCCGCCGCGGCACCTTGTCTAAAATCATTAATAATGGATTTAATATCATCAATTGAAAGTTCTCTGGGTGTTGGACAATCCATCATTTGACCCACACCATTATCATCTACAATCCACACTCGTGCATCAGGTTTAATTGCACTCGGCGCAACAGGTTGACCATCTGCATGAAAAGACTCGTGAGACATCCGCCCTACGTGCCACAATTGTAAGAAGATTCGACCTCCGGCTTGATGGACTGCATTCGTGACTTTTCGCCACCCTTCAATCTGTTCTAGAGTGTAAATTCCGGGTGTAAAAGAGTAACCTTTTCCTTGCTGAGAAATTTGAGTAGCTTCAGTAATAATTAAACTCGCACTGGCTCTTTGTGCATAATATTCAGCCATTAAATCGGTCGGAATATCTCCAGGTTGAGCGCTACGCGATCGGGTCATCGGTGCCATCACGACTCGATGGGGTAGTGTTAATTTACCAAGTTGAAAAGGACTAAAAAGTTGGGAAATTTTGAGGTTCATGGCCTTTTTGTTGAGCAGATTTATGCTTTGATTATCCCGTGTTATTGGTGGAATTACAAGTGAATTGAATTGCTTTTAAATCTCTTAAAAAAATAACTCACATCAGATATTTGATGTATTTTTTATCTGCTGTCCATTTAGCCTTACTCAAGATTGCTACTTATAGTCTGTAGACAGATATTTATTAATAACGTAAAGTCTCCCCAAGTGGAACGACTGCCGTTGGACGAAGTCCTTCTCGCAGAGTACCCGAAGGGTCTTGGACCTTGCTCTCAAGCACCTGAAATAAATTCAGCCTGTCTGCCCCTCTGGTTAAGGAGATTTCGAGTTAGAATACTTCTGATTGCTGCTTGCCCAGTATTACCTCACTCAAAATTTATTATGAATCCAGAGCAGAAATTTTTG
>JBCBCI010000107.1:0-20410 GCA_038530755.1 Cyanobacteria bacterium J06592_8
AACCTTTAGGCTACCACCCCATCACCCCATCACCCTATCAACCCCGGCAATTTTTAACTGAGAATGAAACAGCCCTGGGCTCTCGACGGGGGAATATCCGCATCCTGCCTAAAGATATTTAACTTTTGGCAAATTTTTGTTACTCTAGATTAAGATAAGATGAAAATAAAAGGAAGCTAATTTATGCCTTATACAACTGAAGAGGGTGGACGTCTAAATAACTTCGCTGTTGAACCCAAAGTCTACACTGCTGAACCTCCCAGTAAAAATCAGGTTCGCAACTACATCATTTTAGGATCGGCAGGTTTTGGTTTAATTGTGGGTTTAATGGCTGTAGCTTTTGCGGTTTCTGGTTAAATAAAGGAAGATTTTTTAATATCGTTCTTTAAAAAGTAGTCGTTCGTACTCTTCCAGGTGTTTGAAGTCTCAGATGCCTGGTTCGTTATTTTGAACTTAAGTCGTGCTGAAGCACAACTACAAACTTACCCGAGGGGAAATTCATCCCCTCAATTTCAACTGAATGAATTTATTCTTCTTCTGCTACCTCTACAACTTCATCTTCATCTTTATTCCCAGAGTCCTCAACTTGTCCGACTGAATTAGAAGAAACAACCGCTCCACCATCAAGTTCTGCTCGAACTAACTTCTCAACCTCAGTCGTAAAGTCTGGATTTTCTTCCATATAAATTATGGTCTTTTCTCGACCTTGACCAATATTATCGCCGTTGTAGCTATACCAAGACCCTTTACGTTTAATAATTCCGGTTTCTTCGGCTAAATCAACTAAACAGCCCAAAGTCGAAATGCCTTTCCCGAAAATAATATCAAATTCAGCAATGCGGAAAGGCGGTGCAACTTTATTTTTAGCGACTTTAACTTTAGCGCGAATTCCATATTCTTCTGAACCTTTTTTCAGCGTTTGAATTCGGCGAATATCTAAACGAACTGAACAATAAAATTTCAGTGCATTACCACCCGTTGTTGTTTCTGGGTTTCCGTAAGTAATCCCAATTTTTTGACGAAGTTGGTTAAGGAATATCACCGTACAACCAGACTTACCAATATTACCTGTAATTTTCCGCAGGGCTTGGCTCATTAAACGCGCCTGTAACCCCATGTGAGCATCGCCCATTTCCCCTTCAATTTCCGCCCGGGGAACCAAAGCAGCGACGGAGTCAATGACAACAATATCAACCGCAACCGATCGCACTAACTGATCGACGATTTCTAACGCCATTTCTCCGGTATCCGGCTGAGAAACCAGCAAATTTTCAATGTCAACCCCTAAAGCCGAGGCGTAAGTTGGATCGAGGGCGTGTTCTGCATCAACAAAGGCGGCGATTCCTCCCGCTTTCTGGACTTCTGCGATCGCGTGTAGAGCTAAAGTGGTTTTACCGGAACTTTCTGGCCCATAGATTTCAACAACTCGTCCTTTTGGAATTCCCCCACCCAGAGCTAAATCGAGGGTCAATGCTCCACTGGGAATCGTTTCCACCTTCATGCGAGGAGCATCGCCTAAACGTACAATTGCGCCTTTCCCAAAATTCCGCTCAATTTGGTTGAGAACCTGATTTAATGCTTTTTCTTTTTCGGGGTTATCAACTTTCGTAGCCATTCGCTTTGATCCCATTGTTTCGGTTATGGTAGGGGTTTAATATAGAGCCAGTCAAACAAAGATATACTCGTATCTTACCAGCTTGATTCGGCTTCTGACCTGGCCGATTTCATCAATTTCTCAAGACTTAATAAGACGATCGCTTTGCAACGCCCTGATTCATTGTAGCGAAAACTTGACTAAAACATCAAGTTTGAAAATCATAATATTCAGTAGAATACATCAAGATGCGATCGCAGAAATAGGGTGTATGGCTTATTGTAATATCATTCTAAAATTTTTCTAAAGATTGGTAAATTTATTGATATTCTTGACGTTTGAGTTTATCCTGTGATCCTATTATTGTTTTTTGAGAGAGCAGTTTAAATGAAAAAGCCGTTAAAATCTCTAGAGTTATTTCTCGCAATAGGGTTAGCCATTTCTTTAATCGCCTGTGGTAGTCCGTCAGTAACTACTGATGAAGAAACCGATGATGAGACTCCTACAACTGAAACGGTTACACCAGATGATGATAATGATGACGATGATGATGATGATGATGATGATGATGATGATGACGATGATGACGATGATGACGATGATGATGATTAAGCGAGCACCGGAAATCCCGACATTGATTCAATGGAAACTTTAGGATTAATGTGAAGCTGAGTAAACCGTCATCTCATCCTTCGGAAACACCTGTAAAAACCCCAAGTCAAGTACAAAGGTTGGTTTTTAAGATTAAGTTATCCGATCTCTAAATTACGTTATGGTGGGCAATGCCCACCAAATCTTCAAGTTAATCAAAGTTGCTTAAGTTCGGAAACAAAACCTTATACAGAAGCGAGAACAGCAAAAGGACAAACCCCAGAATTTGATTTAATCTCAAAAAGTGTAGCCAATTTATTGAGAAAATGGGCAGAATAGAAGATGACAAGAATTATGAACTAGAAAATTGAGAATAGAAAATGTTATCTATAGAAGAAACATTTATTTTAGTTCAGGAATATCTAGCAATTTCCGGATTGAAATTATCTAGCGGTGTTCCTTCCGATGTTTGCGGAATTAGCGATATTGATATTAGTCTCGTTCACGCTGAACCTGAAAAGTTACTCCATTTAATGCCAAAAGGAACGCTGAAAAGATTAGTTCAAACAATTTCTTATCCCGCTTACCTTTATAAATTTACATTCGCTGATAGACCTATTAATATAATGGCTTCCACTTCAGTTAAAGTTTATGATGCCGTTAAACATCGAGAAGTCGAACTAGAGTTAAGTCATCTCTATCCCAATTTACTCAAAAGTGTGATTGAAATCAAAAAAAATACATCCTGGGGAACCGAAAAATCTTGGTGTCATCTGCTAGGATTATCAGGTAATGAATATGAGATCATGTTAAATCGAGATTTAGTTTTAGAAGCCGCAAAACAGAAGATTATTTCTTCGGATTGAGAGTATGGTGATTGTGTTGTCGGTATTGAATGAAGACCCGCAAGCCAGTCAAGGCGATCGCATTTTTACTCAACTTTTTGGTAAACTAGAAATAGGATGCGGCTCACCTCAAAGATGAACTGGAATGAATCAAGAGGAATTACTGAATAATCTCTACAACGCTTTTGATCCAAGGAAGCCTCTACCCGCAGGTGATCCGGCTTATGTAGACTGCAAGAAAGCACGAGGAGATGGGGATGTTTTAGTCGATTTGGGTCAGCAAATTTTGCGATCGCAAACGATGACTTGTCAACTCTATTCGGGTCATCGAGGCGGTGGAAAATCAACTGAATTGTTACGGCTAAAGCAATATTTAGAGGAGAAGAAATTCTTCGTCGTTGACTTTGCAGCCGATGAAAAAGATATCGATGCAGAAGATACTCAATATACCGATATTTTACTCGGTTGTACTCGCCATATCCTCGAACGATTAAAAGATACAACTAAACCCGATCCACTTTTAAATTGGTTAAAAAGTCGTTGGCAAGAATTAAAAGATTTAGCCTTATCGGAAGTAGAATTTGATAAACTAGATACGAGTGTTCAGATTACTCAGTTTGCTAAACTTACTGCTAATTTAAGGGCAGTTCCTAGTTTGCGATCGCAAATTCGAGCCAAAGTTAATCCCCATACTGTCACCTTAATTGAGGCATTAAATCAATTTATCTCCGAAGCAAAACGTCAACTTCCAAATGGCTGTACTCAACTGGCTGTCATCGCAGATAACTTAGATCGAATTGTTCCGATTATTCAAGAAAATAACCGCACTAACCAGGAGGAAATCTTTATAGATCGGTGTGAACAACTCAAAGCATTAGACTGTCATATCATTTACACGGTTCCGATTTCGATGATCTATTCAAAACGAGCAATTGAGATTACCGATATTTATGGTTCACCGCAAGTTTTACCGATGATTATGATTCAAACGCGACAAGGAGAAATTTATCCAGAAGGGATGAATACTGTTAAAGAAATTATTAGAAAGCGTGTCGGTTTACAAAATTCTAAATTGTCCTTAGAAACAGATATTTTTGAGAGTGTGGAGGTTTTAGAAAGATTATGTTTAATGAGTGGCGGAGATATGCGAAATCTGATTCTTTTGACTCAAGTCGCAATTCAACAAACGGCAACGTTACCGATTTCTAAACGCGCTGTTCAACGCTCTATTACTCAACTTAGAGATATTTATCGCAAAACTGTTGAGGATGATCAATGGGAGATTTTAGCAGATGTTTCCCAAACTAAAACCATACGGAATAATGAGGAATATCGTCCGCTTTTATTCAATCGCTGTATTCTAGAATATTGCTATTATGATGAGGAAGACGAAAAACACACCTGGAATGACGTTCATCCTCTAATTCGGGGAATACCAGAGTTTAAACAAGCGGTTGAAAAAATCAAGGAAAAATAAATCAAGGAAAAATTAAAAATATCCAGCTATGACCCTTGACTTGAATGATTGGGATATTGATTTACCCAACAGTCCAGAAGAAGATTATCAAGCCTTTATTCGGGGTTTACGACGCCAAAAGGGGTTTGGTTTATTTTTTGTCGAGTGTTCTCCCGCAGAAGGCGAAAAATTAATTCAACAGGTTCAGAAAGATCTTCCTCGAAAGATAATTGAAGTCTTGCGGTTAACGGAACCAACGGATGATCTCTACACAAAGGTAAATGATTTATCAAATCGAGACAATATTAATATTCTATTTATTTCTGGCTTAGAACATTCTCTCTATGACTATGAACAGAGAAAACTCACACAAGGATGGAGTAGTCGAGAGAAATACACCTATAGTTGGAAAGGTGTTCCGCCAATTTTAAGTCATCTCAACCAACAGCGAGAACGATTTCGGGATGATTTCAAAATGTGCATCGTTTTTCTCGTTCCCAAATTTATTTTAAACTATTTTATTCATCGTGCGCCGGATTTCTTTGATTGGCGTTCAGGTTTTATAGAGTTACCCAGCGATCCAGAATTTTTAACTCAGAAATCTATTCAACTTATTGAGGAAGGAGATTCTCAAAAATACAAAGACCTAACTCTAGATGAACAACGAGAGAAATTTTTTGACATTCAAGGATTGTTAGTAGAAGCTGATTTATCCTCAGATGATCAAGCAAAATTATATCGGGAATTGGGACGGCTACTCGCTGCTACTCAGAACTATGAAGAAGCTATTGCATCCTACGATAAAGCAGTTGAAATTCAACCGGATTATGCTCAAGCTTGGAACAACCGAGGTCTTGAACTCTATTACTTAGAACGTTACACAGAAGCAGTCCAATCCTACGATAAAGCACTCGAAATTCAACCCGATGATGCTAAAGCCTGGTACAACCGAGGTTTTGCACTCCTTAAGTTAGAACGTTACACAGAAGCACTCCAATCCTTCGATAAAGCTGTCGAAATTCAACCCGATTATGCTGACGTCTGGAACAACCGAGGTGTTGCACTCTATAACTTAGAACGTTACACAGAAGCAATTCAATCCTACGATAAAGCAGTCGAAATTCAACCCGATGTTGCTTACGCCTGGAACAACCGAGGTAATGCACTTGGTAAGTTAGAACGTTACACAGAAGCAATTCAATCCTACGACAAAGCACTCGAAATTAAACCCGATGATGCTTCCGCCTGGAACAACCGAGGTGTTGCACTCCGTAAGTTAGAACGTTACACAGAAGCACTCCAATCCTACGATAAAGCACTCGAAATTCAACCGGATGATGCTGACGTCTGGAACAACCGAGGTGTTGCACTCTATAACTTAGAACGTTACACAGAAGCAATTCAATCCTACGATAAAGCAGTCGAAATTCAACCCGATGTTGCTTACGCCTGGAACAACCGAGGTAATGCACTTGGTAAGTTAGAACGTTACACAGAAGCAATTCAATCTTTCGATAAAGCTATAGAAATTGAACTAAATAATGGTATTGCTTGGAACAACGGAGGCATTAGACTCCGTCAGTTAGGACGCTACTTAATTCTAAACATATTGAAATATATATTTAGATGTCTAAAATAGATTTAGATTTGATAATATTCGAGCGAATCAACAGTTTCAGAGATTAATTCAACAAAGTTATCAGGAAGAGAAAGGAAGTTAAAATATCATTTCTATGATCATTTTAGAGTTTTAAATATCTACTTATCAATCAGATTCTGATCATTTTCTAGATTGCTGAGTTGTTGTTGAGAAATACCTGTTTATTCAGCCAGTTCAGCTTGACTCATATTATTGTGTAATGTAAATATTTGCCGCGCTGTAGATGCCTCGCCATTCTCGGTATCAGAAATAGGCTGTTGACAGGTTGACGTGAAATGATTATCATTCTCACATAAAACTCTATTTTCCAAAATAGAGAACATAACGATCATCTATTCTGATGTATCTTAACAACTATGTCACCGACACAACTTTTTCGACTCTTGACTCAGACTAACCGTTGGCAGCGTTCTGGGTTGCTGGTTTTACTCGTTTCTGCGATCACGATAACAGTTGGAAGCTTAGGTACTGTCGCCCAGGACAACCGTTCTAACAAGATTGTTGCCACCTTCTTACCGATGTACCTGTTTACCAAAGCCGTATCCGGTTCGAGTCAAGAAGTCTCCATTCTCATTCCTCCGAATGTCGATGCCCACGAGTACCAAGCCTCTCCAGGTGATGCTCGTAAGCTTGCTCAAGCTCAAGTTTTAGTGAAAAATGGGTTAGGAATGGAAACCTTTCTCAGTGGATTAGTGGCGAATGCAGGAAATGCTCAACTCAAGCAAATAGATGCAAGTCAAGGCATTGAACCTTTGAAGGAAGATGATGACCACGACCACGACCACGACCACGACCACGATCACGATCACGACCATGGCCATGACCACGCCGAGGGAAATCCTCATGTTTGGCTCGATCCAGTTTTGGCTCAGAAACAAGTCCAAAATATTCGAGATGGTTTAATTGCCGCAGATGCTGCTAATGCAGAAACTTATCGAGCCAATGCTGAGGTTTATCTTAATAAATTACAACAACTCGATCAAGAATTCAAGAATCGTTTAGGCTCGGTACAAGGTTGCAAATTTATTGCTTTCCATGATGCCTATCCCTATTTAGCTCAACGATATGGTATTCAGCAAATGGCTGTGGTTGAACTTCCAGAAGATAGTATTTCTCCCCGTGATATTCAGCGTGTTATTTCTGCGGTTAAAGAATATAAAGTCCAGGCTTTATTGAGTGAACCGGGAGTGGATGATCGCCGACTTCAGCAAATTTCTAATGATGTTGGGTTGCCTGTCAAAACTTTAGATCCCCTCGAAACAGGTTCCTTAGATCCAGAATATTATTTTACAGCAATGCGAAAGAATTTAAACACGCTAGAGGAAATTTGTAAATGATCGATGATGATGAATTAGGAAGTTATGCGGTTCTTGAAATTGACAACTTAACGATTCGTCAAGGAAACCAGGTTGCGGTTGATCGGGTTTCCTTTCAGCTTTTTTCTGGAACAAATACTGCGATTATCGGACCCAATGGTGCCGGGAAAACCACCTTAATTCGAGCAATATTAGGCTTAATTCCGGCTGAGTCAGGTCAGATTAGAATATTCGGACGCTCTTTGAAGCAATTGGGGAAACGGTGGGAGAAAATTGGGTATCTTCCTCAGAAGTTTTCTTTTGATCGGTATTTCCCCTTAACCGTTGAAGAATTAGTGGCTTTAGCCTTACCGAACTCTGGATTTTGGAAATCGCGAGACCGAAAAATATTGTCTCAAAAAGCTTTAGTCCAGGTTAATTTAGAATCTCAATCTCGTCAACGTATTGGAACCTTGAGTGGCGGTGAACTTAAACGAGTATTATTGGCTTATTGTTTAGCTGTTCCGCGTCAGTTAATTGTATTAGATGAGGCTTTAGCAGAAGTCGATGCAACCGGAGAAATTGAATTTGCAGAACTCTTAAATCAATTACAACGAGAACAAGGATTTGCAATTTTACAAATTTCTCACGATTTAGATTTAGTGAGTCAATATTGCGATCGCGTTTTGTGTCTCAACCGTAAAATCATCTGTCAGGGAAGTCCAAGAGAAACGCTGTCAGTCGATAATTTAAAATCTATTTATGGTTCAAATCAAGTTCGATATTCTCATTCTCATTAAAAATCTACAATTCGACCCATTATAATGAATTCTTTAGATTGGATTGAACTTTTTAGTTTTCCTTTCATGCAAAGGGCTGTATTTGGTGGAATTCTCTTAGGCACTTTGGGTGGAATTCTAGGAAGCTTCGTTGTTTTACGAGGGCTTTCGATGTATGGAAATACACTCGGTCATTCAGCATTTTTAGCGGTTGTGATTGGGGCTTTCCTTCCATTCCCGTTTACATTATCACTGACTATTTTTCTGATCCTATTTGGTTTAGGTGTACTTTATTTAATTGATACTTCTAATTTAGGAAGTGATACAATTCTAGGAATTATTGTTGCAGGCTCTGTGGCATTAGGAACGATTGGATTTTCATTTATAGAAGGTTATCGAGGCAATTTACTCTCTGTATTATTCGGTGATATTCTAGCTATTAGTAATTTTGATATTATTTTTCTGATTTTATTACTCTCGATCGCACTGTTGAGTTTAGCTCTAACTCTACCTGAACAGATTCTACTCACCTTTAATCAGGATCTCGCCCAACTCAAAGGTATTCCAGTCCAACTTTATCGTTATAGTTTTGTCGTTTTATTATCTCTAACTTTAGCTGTATCCATTCGGGCTGTGGGAATTTTACTTGTGAATGCGTTTCTCGTGATTCCTGCGGCTACCGCCAGACTTTTGTGCGATCGCTTTATACCATTTCTCGGATTGGCTGCCGCAATTGGAGCAATTAGTGGTATTATCGGAATGACAATCTCTGGAATTTTGGACTTACCGTCAGGGCCAAGCATCGTCTTGGTTCAGCTCTTTATCTTTATAGGAAGCTTAATGTGGAGTCGGCTAAGTTAATCACTGAACCGACCCCAACTGATTTAACATCATTAAATTGTTTTTTGAGCAAACTTAGCGACAAATATTAACAGCAAGTAAACACTTGCTAAATAGGTCATAGCGGGCAGAAGAACACGTAATAGATCTGAGAACATCTGGACATCACCTCCAAGCAGAAAACAAGTGTACTGATGTCTTAATAATATTTTAAGAATTCCAATAGTAAGTATACAATACATCTCAACAAAAATCAAAAAAGTTTATAGGCAAGTTGACAAAAAATAAAAAATGTGCTAACCATAGCCACAGTATCGCTCCGATGCGCCAAACTAGAATAGTGAGTCTAAAAAGATTGTCTATAAACTTTGGCATAAACTCAAAATTAAGATAGTTTTGAGAGTAGGGCCTACTCCGAATTTGCGGAAGACAGTCTGGCAAGCCTATCTATTCCCAATCTTGATCGAAATTCTTTCTAGTTCGCTGCTGATATCTCCGAAAAGACACCAACCATGTCAACCCTAGTGATCGTCGAATCTCCAACGAAAGCTCGCACCATTAGTAACTTTCTTCCTCGTGACTATCGCGTGGAAGCATCAATGGGTCATGTGCGTGACCTACCGCCCTCGGCTGACGAAATCCCAGAAAAGTACAAGGGAGAAAAGTGGGCCCCGCTGGGTGTGAATGTCGAGTCCGACTTCGAGCCCATTTATGTGGTACCGAAGGACAAGAAAAAAGTAGTCAAAGAACTTAAGGATGCCCTGAAAGTCGCTGATGAACTGGTTCTCGCCACAGATGAAGATCGCGAAGGAGAAAGTATCAGTTGGCACTTGTTGCAACTGCTCCAACCGAAAATCCCAACCAAACGAATGGTCTTCCACGAAATTACTCAAGAAGCCATTCAAAGCGCGTTACGAAATTGTCGCGATCTCGATGAACAGCTAGTTCACGCCCAAGAAACCCGACGGATTTTGGATCGCCTCTACGGATATACCCTCTCTCCATTACTGTGGAAAAAAATCGCTAGAGGTCTATCTGCGGGGCGAGTTCAGTCAGTGGCGGTGCGGTTGCTAGTTCACAGAGAACGAGAACGTCGAGCTTTCCGTCAAGGATCTTACTGGGACTTAAAAGCCTTACTGGAAAAAGATAAAACCCCGTTTGAAGCCAAACTCACCACCATTGACGGGACAAAAGTGGCAACCGGAAGCGACTTCGATGAAAATACCGGAAAAATTGCCAAAGGTCGCAAGGTCGTTCTGCTGAATGAAGCGGATGCAATGCAGTTGAAAGAGCGACTCACAGACAAACCCTGGACAGTCAGCAACATCGAAGAACGTCCCACAACTCGTAAACCTGCGCCTCCGTTCACTACTTCGACATTGCAACAGGAGTCTAACCGCAAACTGCGACTGAGTGCGCGTCAAACCATGCAAATTGCTCAAGGGTTGTATGAACGGGGCTTCATTACTTACATGAGAACCGACTCCGTTCACCTCTCTGAACAGGCGATAGAAGCCGCGCGAACTTGCGTTGAGGAAAAATACGGCAAAGACTACCTCAGCCCTAAACCTCGCCAATATACCACCAAAAGCAAAGGCGCTCAAGAAGCCCACGAAGCCATCCGTCCAGCGGGAAATCGTTTCCGCACGCCTAGAGATACAGATCTCGGTGGAAACGATCTCAAACTTTATGATCTAATTTGGAAGCGAACCGTTGCTTGTCAGATGGCAGACTCTCGCCAGACTAATATTTCTGTGGAATTGAAAGTCGAGAATGCAGGGTTCCGTTCCAGTGGAAAACGCATCGATTTTCCGGGCTTTTTACGGGCTTATGTTGAGGGGTCAGATGATCCAGATGCAGCCCTCGAAAACCAGGAAGTTTTGCTTCCCAAACTCAAAAAAGGCGACCATCCTGAATGTCAGGAGTTAGAAGCCGTCAGCCATGAAACCCAACCACCAGCCCGATTTACAGAAGCGTCTCTGGTGAAAACTCTAGAAAGTGAAGGTGTGGGTCGTCCGAGTACCTACGCGAGTGTGATTGGTACAATTATTGATCGCGGCTATGCTCAACTGAAAGGAAACGCCCTAACCCCAACGTTTACCGCCTTTGCCGTGACAACGTTACTCGAAAAACATTTTCCAGATTTGGTGGATATTCACTTCACCGCCCGCATGGAGAATACCCTCGATGATATTGCCACCGGAGAGGCAAATTGGCTGCCTTACTTGAAGAAATTTTACTCCGGAGATACGGGTTTAGAAACGCAAGTCAAGGAACAAGAAAGCCAAATTGATGCCAAAGTGGCTCGAACCATTGAACTTGAAAATCTCGGGGGTGAAGCAGACGGCGTTCCCTATCAAGTCTGTATCGGTAAGTTCGGGCCCTATATTCAAGCTCAAAATCCGGAAAAAGAGGATGAAGTGATCACCGCCTCTATTCCTCAAGATTTAACTCCGGCTGATTTGACCCCAGAACTGATCCAAGAACTGCTTCAGCAAAAAACCGAAGGCCCAGAAAAGTTAGGCTTGCATCCCGAAAACGGAGAGGCCATCTTTATGTTAATCGGCCCTTATGGCCCCTACGTGCAGTTGGGTGAGGAGTCTGAGGAGAATAAAAAGCCCAAGCGGGTGTCTTTACCGAAAGGAGTGGAAAAAGATAGCGTCACTTTAGACATGGCTGTCGGTTTGCTGTCGTTACCGCGACTCTTAGGTGTTCATCCAGAAACAGGGGCAAAAGTGAAAGCAGCAATTGGGCGATTTGGGCCTTATGTTGTCCACGATCAGGGTAAAGAGGGCAAAGATTATCGATCTATTAAGGCACCCGATGATGTGTTAACGATCACTTTAGATCGAGCTTTAGAAATGTTAGCGCAACCCAAAGCCAGTCGCGGGAGTCGGCGTTCTGCCACTCCGTTACGAGAGTTAGGCGGTCATCCCGAAGATAATGAACCCGTGAACGTTTACAACGGCCCTTACGGTCATTATGTTAAACACGGGAAAATTAACGCATCTGTCCCCAAAGAGGTCGCGGTGGAAGATGTGACCTTAGAGCAAGCGGTAGAGTGGTTAAAAGCGAAGGAAAGTTCAGGTACTAAGTCTCGGAAAAAAACAACCACAACAAAAAGTGGAACAACTCGAAAAAGTAGTAGTACAACGAAAAAAAGTACCGGAACCACAAAGAAAACCACTGGAACCACGAAGCGTTCAACGTCTCGTAAAAAGGCAAGTCCAGAAAGTTAATGGTAATTTTAATGTTGTAATTCATCAGGTGTGTGAGTCGCGCACCTGACTTTCTCAATCAATATTAAATTTTTCTAAGTGTTGAGAAATCCGCAACTCATTAAACGGGCGAGAAAATAGTTAGTCATTTTGCTACCATAGGGAGAGTTCCACCATTGAGAAGGGTGACAACCTAGCGGTGCATTTAAACTAAAATCAAGAGATTCACAGCGTAACCATTTATTATCCGCTCGCCATCCTAACTTTTCGCCCCATTGTTCTACTAATTTTTGATTTTGAGCAATTGTTGCTTCGCGATCGCCTCCACAACTTCTATAGATTTCCAGTTGTACGCTAAAGCCAAATCGACCTTGACTGTATTTAAGCCAGAGGTTATCAATTACACGCAGAGAATTGCAGGGAAACATCTGAATTTCTTCAGGTTTCAACTCCTCTAAACGGTTATGACCTGTGATCGCCATAATCAAATTAATGGTCTCAATATCTGCATCAAACCAACGCTTATCCTGTAAATAGCTTCGCAATTTTGCATAGCGGTTGACATCAGAAACCAGCATCAAATCTTCTTCAATTTTTTCAATTTTTGTTGAAATATTTAAAGCTTGTTCTAACTGAGTTTCAAGCTGTTCAACTCGGCGGTTGAGCTGATGAATTTGCTGTTCAAGAGACTGAGAATTAGAATCTTCGTTTACCGGAGTCATAAGGTTGATAGTTTGAGAGAGGCTTCATCTTGAGTCGATCAAACTGATTTTACCGCAAAAATGACCGCGATTCTATAGTAATTTGGATAGGGGTTGGCAATTTAAGAGACGGAGGAACTTTCACAATTGATATTTTCTTCTTCGGGTTCGCTGACGTGACCTTGAGTTGTAGATGTAGCGAACTGATATCGGTTTTTCCCTAAACGTTTTGCTCTATACATGGCATCATCAGCATTTTGAATCAATACCTCTAAATCCTGAGTATCGAGGGGATAAATACTAATCCCAATACTGGTTGTTACGGATACAATATGTTCTTCTAAATGAGCCTCTTGAGCAACGGTTTGGAGGATTTTTTCTGCAACCTTTCTCACATCCGATTTACGCGGAATTCCCGGTAAAATGACCGTAAATTCATCTCCGCCTAATCGAGCCACCATATCACTACTGCGTAGACATCCATTCAAGCGTTGAGCAACAGTTTGCAGTAATAAATCTCCAATATGATGACCCATTGTGTCATTAACAATCTTAAAATCATTTAAGTCTAGATAGAATAATGCCACTAACTTATTATTCTCTTTAGCCCAAGCTAAAGATTGAGCTAGACGTTCATTGAAAAGTTTACGATTTGCTAAACCTGTGAGGGGATCTTGTTCAGCGTGAACTTTCAGTTGAGCATTATGATTTTCGAGTTCTGCGGCGATTCGTTTAAGTTCTTCTTCGATGCGTTTGCGTTCTGTAATATCCCGAATAACAGCCACTAGAAATATATTACCTGCTCCATCTCGATGAATAGATCGTTTTGTGGAAACAAAATGTGTAATTCCTTGAGCATCGGTCAATTTTTCCTCATTTTCTTGTTCTCCAACCGCATAAAACGCTAATTCGTCTTGTTGCCAAAGAATATCGGCTTCTTGCTGAGGAAATAACAGCTCGTCTGATTGATTCATTAACGTTTTGATCGGATAGCCCACTAATTTACAATAGGCTTGATTAATTACAATTTTTTGATGATCTTTATTCTTAACATAAATTGGGTCAGGAATAGTATTAATCACACTACTCAAAAAATCGGTAGAGCGTTTAAATTCTCCTTGTAAATGAGCCAAATAACCAATCACAACAGCCGCCGAACTGAACAATGCCATTAAAGGAGGAATGACTGGAATCCACCATCCGAAGTAAAAAACGAGATAAGCACTCCCCATCAAACCGATACCCAATAGCAACACCAAAACAGTTGAGCGATAGGGTGCTCCTAATTTCCAACAGATACTCGCTCCCAACCCAGACCACCCAAAAATCCACAACCACTCTATTGGTTCAGACCAAACCCGAATTGATGTTCTGTTGTCGAGGGCGGTACTCAGAATTTGGCTAATAAAATTTGCCATCAGTTCTACCCCGTACATTTTTTCACGGGGTTTGAACCATCCTCCACTGTAGGAGGTGAAGTGAATATCTTTAACACTCGAAGCCGTTGAGCCAATTAGAACAATGCGTGAGCGAATTAACTCAGGTGAAACCTTCCCCTCCAATACATCAGTCATCGAAACTTGCTGAAATCGATTTTTGGGTCCGCGAAGATTAGCGATAAATTGATAGCCTCGTGCATCTGCTTTAACATAAGCCCCGTCATTTTCACGAAATCGGATAATATTTCCTGAACCAATGAAAAAATTATCAGAGGATTCTAAAGAAGGCAGAGAAACGGCTTGATTCTTGAGATAAATTGCGGCAAGTTTCAACGGAAAACTCTGAAGAATAACATCATCAGGGAACCAAACATGAAGCAAGCCTCGCCGCACCACTCCATCTGTATCGATCATAAAGTTATTAAAGCCAACCATATTTTTCTCGACAAGAATAGGAGGAGGATTAACGCCCTCACTACGGCTGGTTCCAAAGGTTTCAATTCCCACTAAATTAGGAATCGTTTCAAAGGCTTGAACTAATTGATCATAACCGGGTTCAGTGGGTAAATCTCGATAGATATCCAGACCGATGGCTTGAGGTTGAGCTGCATTCAGTTTTTGAAGCAGTTGCGCTAATTTTTCGTCTGAAACTGGAAATCCATAGGCTTGTAAGTCAGATTCATCAATACCCACAATCA
Source organism: Cyanobacteria bacterium J06592_8 (assembly GCA_038530755.1). GTDB lineage: Bacteria > Cyanobacteriota > Cyanobacteriia > Cyanobacteriales > Microcoleaceae > Capilliphycus. Next base: position 15,117 of record JBCBCI010000107.1, read on the forward strand.
GAATACGTTCATCAACAGGTTCTAAAGGTCGTAAGCGAAAAAATAAATCTAGCATCGACCATTCTATGGGTTGCAACAGTCCCAAACCCCGCAACCCAATTACAATTCCGGCAATACTTGAAGAGGTCAGAATTACTCGATAGTTTTGCGAGAACCATGCCATCAGTCGTGCTAACTTTTGTGGATATTTCTGATATTTTCCGACCTTTTTGCTAAGTATCCCAAACAATCGTTTAGCTCCTGTCTTGATTATCTAACGCATTCAATTGATGTATTCACCCAATTCAAGTTTTAATAAATTTAGGAGGGAATCTGGCATAGCACTCGCCCATTGCTAGAGAACAGATCCAGAAAAAGTCTATAATTCTATAGGTTTTAGAAACGACTTCTTCCTTCCCTACTGTACTCACCGATGCCTGTACTGCGATAGACGAGCTAGAGGGGCTGGAAACACCCATTCCCCTAAATAACGAACACAAAGATGCCAGATTTGAGTGACCCAAATAGAGATAGAACTAGGTATTTAGGAACTTGAAAACATCAAAATGTTCCGACACCCGTTGAAATCCTGATAGGAGAGTCGATGCTTACTCAAATCTTGAAATTCTTGACCCAGACCTTCAATTGATATCCTCATTGAAGAGAGGATTATAGAGCCAATTTGATCCTAATGCTTGAAATTGCGCGGCCCTTGATAACCCGACACCTCTGCTAGTTTTTCTAGAGGTAAAGTACCGGGATAAAATTCACCCTTAATCTCCCAGGTTGGATATCCGGTTATCTTGGCTTCTTTACAAAGTAATGGTCGCGCATTCTTCCCTTTGGGGTCGCACTCTACATAATCAATCATAGCAAATGCTTTTTTGCCAAAGAGTTGTTTTTGTTCGTAGCAGTGAGGACACCAATAGGCTCCATATTCTTTGGCTTGGAGTTGCTGGAGATGATTCGCCAGTGCTAGTTCTGAGGCTCCTGAAGTTGTGGTAATCTCGTAGGGATTGAAAGCATCACCCGTAACAACAGATGGCTCAGAGGCACTCACATCACTGTAAAGACCTAAAGCTCCAATCAAGGTGATCAAACCAATGGTTAAACCCGTCAGTAAGAGTTGCCCCCCATCTTCCCAATCGTGACCCCAAATGCTTAAAATAAATAGGCTGATGGCAAACACAGCAGAAGCCACACAGTAGGGACAGAGTTCGCCCACCTCAAAAATCATAATATTCATCAGGTAGGCACTAAACACCACCATTGCTGTACTGAGAGCAAACATCAACAGTCGAGTTTGTTCTTCGAGATTGGCTCGTAAGGATTTTTGAGACTGAGGATTAACTAAAAGTGGAGCAACTGCCACAATTCCCATCCCAATGTAAGCCAGTAAACCGAATAGCGTTAAGGGTAAACCGAAAACAGTGGCGTAGGGGCTATTGAGAACTTGGTTACATCCTTGAGTAGGACAAGCGGCGGAACCCCCTGTGAGTTTAACCCAGGTTAAATAGCTGGTTTCAATGGCTCCCACAAATGCGATCGCAATGGTAATCGGGCGAGACCAACGATGAATCCAAGGACTAGGACGTTTGGCAATCATCTCTTTATTTACAGATTATAGGACTATGTATGTTACTTAGATTGTACTCATAGTCTCATTCCCGATTAGGAAATATGGGATGATGGCAGACGAGGCGGAGATTTTTGACGTTGTATCGCTTCACCTACCGTTACATTGACTTGGGCACCAATCAGCATCACCAGAGAACTGATGTACAGCCACAGTAGCAAGATAATAAACGTTCCAATTGCACCATAGGTAAGGTTATAGTTGCCGAAGCGAGAGACATACAAGCGAAACAAGTTGGAAATCACCGCCCAGGAGACTGACGCTAAGATGGCACCCGGAAGTAGAGGAGTTTCCGGCTGTCGTTGACTTGGCCCGAAGCGATAAATCAAGGCAAAATTCGTCGCCACAATTCCCAAAGCGATCGGCCATCGAAGCTGTCTCCAGGTATCCGGTAGCTTTTGAACCAGCAAACATTGTTGAACAGGCGGTTGTTCGAGACACTCAGCAATTTGATCGAGGGGACAAGTTCCGACCGTTTCGAGAATACAACTTTGACGAGCGAGAATTTCGATCAAGATATCACTGATAAAGACCAGTCCACAAGCAACCATCAATAACAAAATAGTGCCAATAGCGAGGCTGATCGCAATTAACTTCGCTTTCCAAAAGGGTCGAAGCTGTTGTCTGGGAACCCGATGAATATGGTTGAGGGCGACCATTGCAGAACCAATCACCGCCGAAAATAGCCAAATCGACACTAGAAAACTAAAGGAAAACACCTGCGGACTACCCGACAACAGTAATCGATCCCAGACGCTGGTAATTTGAATCTGAACTTCCTGGGGAACAACCACCGCCAGTAAAGAAGCCATTTCCAGAAGGATATTCTGCAAGGACTCCGATAAACTAATCGCCGTAATAATCGCCAGCAAAGCCGGAAATAGGGCTAAGGTAGAGTTATAAGCCATTTCCGCTGACAGACCGTTTAGACGTTGTTCAACGGTACGAATAATAATCTGCTTGATTGTTGTCCAATTAATATACAGAAAAAACCGAAAAAACCGAAAAATTCGCTTGGGGATTTTGCCGAGAATTGATTTCAGGTATCGATACAGACGGATCAGGACATCTGCGGTTGTTTCTGCTGCACCATCAACCGAGGTCTGGAGTTGTTCAGGAGAAAGGGTTTGCTTCCATTTGTCTTGGTTAAATTTAGGTGAGATTCCAAACAAACGAACTAGCCGCTCGTAGAGAGTTTTGAGCATTGCCCAAACCCAGGAGAGAAGAGCGACGATTAGATTGGCGACTAGCTCTGCCAACCGTTCGACGGACCTATGAATCGAAATCAGGTTGAACACGGGCTGAAGTCTTATACTTCTTTATACAGCATAGACTATCATAGTTTAAAGTCCACACTGGGTTTGAAAGGGAATAGGGAGTGGGCAATAGGCAACAGACAGTGAACAGTTTTGACAGGGAACAGGGAACAGAATGTACTGCTATATTGACTGAGGTAGTTGGTGTTGCGGTCTGATAGGCTAATAGCAGCCTAGTAAATCTAAATTAGAGAAATTTTTTGAGGAATTTTTAAGAATGTTAGATGTGTTTAGCTCAGGAGTCCTATCAGCGTGGTTGGAAATGGCGGGGGTAGACGCGATCGAGTTGAATGCTGCTACTCGTCAAGTTTGGCAAGATGGAATCACAAAATTAATCTTACTCGATCAACCCGATCCCGTTGCCACGAACCTGGTTGAACAGTACCTGAATCGACTCGCTGCACGAGGACTATCTGACCAGGTGCAAGGGGTTTGGATTCAATCGGGTCCAATTTCCTTAGCCAATAATGTCGGGACAACACCTCTTCCGGCGGCTTCGATTACGAAAGTTGCCACCTCTCTAGCAGCTTTAGAAAAGTGGACACCGGATTATCAATTTGAAACCTTAATTGCTACTACAGGAACCGTAGAAAATGGGGTAGTTCAAGGAGACTTAATTGTTGTCGGTGATGGCGATCCGTTTTTTGTTTGGGAAGAAGCTTTTGCCCTTGGAAATACACTCAACCAAATGGGAATTACTCAAGTCACTGGAAATTTAATTATTTCGGGTAATTTTTCCATGAATTATGAGTCGAATCCGATCAAAGCAGGTACCTTTCTCAAACAGGGTTTAGATTCTAGATTATGGCCAACTGAAGCCGCGATTCAATACCAGGAACGAATGCCACCGGGAACCCCAAAACCGATTGTGGCGATCGCAGGTTCAGTTCAACCTCAGTATAGAGCCATAGAAGCCACTCCGCTAGTTCGACACAAGTCTCTACCCTTAGCAGAAATTCTCAAACAAATGAATATTTATAGTAATAATTTAATGTCGGAAATGTTAGCTGAAAGTGTTGGGGGCGCACAAGTAGTACGAGAAAAAGCCGCCCTAGCTGCCGGCGTTCCCGTTGAAGAAATTTCAATCATTAATGGGTCGGGACTCGGCCATGAAAATCAAATTTCTCCGAGAGCTGCCGTTTCTATGTTTATGGCTTTGCAGCAAAAATTAGACGGAACCAACTTAAATGTTGCTGATTTATTTCCCGTTTCCGGGCGCGATATTGGCACCTTAGAATTCCGGGCAATTCCTCGTCATTCAGCCGTCAAAACAGGCAGTTTATTTGATGTCAGCGCCTTAGCTGGAGCCATCCCCACCAAAGAACGAGGAGTTGTTTGGTTTGCGATTATTAACCGAGGAACCGGATTAGATAATTTACGCGGTCATCAAGACTGGTTACTCCAACAATTAGTCAGTCAATGGGGAACTCCAGCCACATTACCCAACGCAATTGATCCCAATATTGATGGCACAAAACCTGAACTCGGAGATACCAGTCGCAACGAAATTCTCTAGTTTAATCTACAATAAAACAGTCAATCTTACTAACTTTTTTGGTGAATTTGATATGAACCTTTTGACTCAAGTTCTTCACATCGTTGGGAGTGGGGCGAGCGCCTATATTACAGCTCGAAACCTGCGGAATGCTCAAACTCGCCCAAACTTACTTGCAGGCTTTCAAATGGCTGAGTCAGGTTCAGTTCCGTTTTTGGAGAAACTTCGCGATCGCGCTCTCGCTGAAGGAGATACCTGGCTCGCTGAAAAACTCAGCCGTCATGCTTCCGATGAAAAACGTCATGGTCAGATTTTTGCTCAAGCCCTCAAACGTCATCACAAACAAGTGATCGACTTTAAAAAGCAGGCTGAACAATCTTCTGAAAAGCAGAAAAAAGAGCGTCAGCGCAGTCCCTTTTTTGATGCCTATTTTAAAGGCTATAATTCGGAACAACTTAAAGCCGAAAATATGGACTGGATCGTATTTTTAGGGAGTACCTATATTCTCGAACTAGATGCGAGTAAAGACTTTGTTCGGATGGCGAATGTATTACCTGAAAATGAGCCAGTTACTGCGAGTACAAAAAAAGGGATTCTCAGCGTCGCTCAAGATGAAACTCGTCACGCGGCTTATCTTTTAGAAGCTTTAAATCGTCGTTTGAGTCCAGTTGAAGTTGAAAACGTCATTAATAACTGGCGCAGTCGGAAAGTCGATGCTTTATTCGCGATGGTGGGTAACTTTGTCGAACGTCAAGGTCAAATGCGATCGCTGGTTCAAGATGCAGCTCCTTCTGAAACAATTGAAGAAGTTGAACTTGCAGAATTAACCGCCGCATAATCTTTGATTCGAGAAAAGAACCTCTCCCCA